>JAUYNL010000035.1 GCA_030696085.1 Luteolibacter sp. | reverse complement strand
CCGCTCCTCGTCGGCTCCACCGTCCCGTCCCAGCACGGGAGAACCTTCGGAGCTTGCAAGTGAGATCGGATTCTCCTATCGAATGTCCATCAGCCAGACCGCTGAAATTCTAACGATTTAACGGAAAGAAAAATTTCCCCTAACGACAGCTATCTTTTTCAAAATCCAGATGCCCGTGGCTCCTATCGTTCAATTGAGGAATATAGTTCCTTCTTGCTCTCTCACCAAGATCTTGAACTAATTAGGTCTAACGATGAACTCCGCAATGAGATTATTGAGCGAGGGATTTCAACAAGCGATAAGAAGTCGCTACGCTACTTCGGGGGGAAATACATTGTTCCATATGATAAGGGTGGCGAGGGTGACGCCCAAGGGGGTTGGTTGCCTAAATATCTATTGCCGACTGAATACTTTATTGACTGGAGTGATTCTGCCGTAAGGTCATTGCGCTCCGACACGATTGCCGATGTCTACCGACGTCAAAAAAAAGCGGTTCCACAAGGGAAATCAAACTACAATAGAACCTTGGCGTCTGCTTTAAGGAATCAAGACTTCTACTTCAGACGAGGCATCACGTTCTCGCACACCGGCATGTATTCGCCGACATTTCGCGAGAGTGGAAGCGCGCTATTTGATATGGCGGGATCTACACTTTTCTTGGAGGTTAAATCGCCAGATGATGTCATCGGTCTGCTGAATTCAAAGCTGTGGATTTCACTGTTTCGAAACTACGTAAATGCTACAGTACTGACAAGTCTTTAGGATAGACTACAAGTCAATACTCTGTCATTGTCTTCCGCATGCCGAAGATTGATGGGAGAAAACTGGATCATGGGACAAGCGAACACATTAGGATTTTGGCTGTTCGTCGTGTGAGAGAGGATGGAGAAAGTCCGTCTGAGGTCATGGATTCTCTGGGGTTATGCCGGACCACCATCTATCCGTGGTTGAGAAAGTATGACAAGGGAGGGCTTGATGCCTTGAAGGCAAGCAAGGCCAAGGGACCGACTTCAAAGCTCAATGACAAGCAGAAACAGAAAGTGCGCGGTTGGATTATTGGAAAAGATCCCCGGCAGTATGGTTTCGACTTCGGACTATGGACACGGAAGATCGTGGCAGAGATGATTTTGGAAAAATTCGGTATTGCGATGCAGCTGACAGCCGTGGGACGTCTTTTGGCCAGTCTGAACATCACTCCACAAAAGCCGTTGCGTAGAGCATACGAGAGAAATCCTGAGGCGGTCGAAGAGTGGACCAAGAAGACCTATCCAAAGCTACGCCGCCGCGCCAAACTCCTTGGCGCTACAATTTTCTTCCTGGATGAAGCGGGCTTCACATCCGAACCGAACCTGGGTAGGACCTATGGGTTGAAGGGTGAAACACCAACTGTCACCACCACGGGCCAGAGACAGAAAGTCAACGCCATCAGTGCCGTGAGCGCCAAAGGAGGATTCTGGAGCAAGGTCTATACGGGAATGTTCAATGCCGGACGATTCGTGGAATTCTTGAAGGATTTCCGTAAAGGAGGTCGGGGGCGCGTGTTCCTCGTGGTTGATGGTCATCCCAGCCACCATGCAAAACTCGTAAAATCATATGTGCAGGGGACACGCGGAATGTTAGAGCTTCACTTCATTCCGCCATACGCACCGGATCTCAATCCAGATGAGTTTGTCTGGCAGCATGCGAAGACAAATGGTGTATCCAAAAAGCCTTTGAAGCAAAATGTGTCTTTAAAGGAACGAGTTATAGCTGACTTGGCGGCAATCAAATCAAACCCAAAGCTCGTCAAATCCTGTTTTCACGCGCCAAGTGTAGCCTATGCCAAGGACTAATCAGTAAGCTGGCCATCGACAACGCCCAGGCCCATGGTGCCCGCTACAGGAACCGGCGCGTCGGCGGCATCGCGGACATCGAATGCCATAGTTTCTATCCGAGCAAGAACCTCGGGGCCTATGGCGAGGCAGGCGCAGTGACGACCCACGACGCCGGCCTGGCGGATAAAATCCGGGTTCTCCACAACTACGGATCCCGTGTGCGCTATCACAACGAAGTGCCGGGATACAACTCGCGGCTCGATGAACTCCAAGCCGCCTTTCTCCGCGTCAAACTCCGCCGCCTCGATGATTGGAACGCACGCCGGGGCGTGCTCGCCGCTCAATATCAATCAGGGCTGTCCGGCTGCGATTACCGCCTTGTCCCGCCTGCCGCGCCCGATTGGGCGGCTCCCGTCTGGCATCTGTTCGTCATCCGCCATCCGGAGCGGGACGCCTTGCAGGAGCACCTCACCGGGCTGGGCATCCAGACGATCATCCACTATCCGATTCCACCCCATCTATCCGGCGCGTATCAACACCTCGGTCTGAGCCGGGGCGCGCTACCCATCGCCGAACAGCTCGCCAATCAGATTCTGAGCCTTCCCATCGGCCCCCACACTCCGGGCTCAAACGTCGATCACGTATGCCAGGCCCTGAAGGCGTGGGATTGCCAAGCCCGTTCCATAGGAAACTCATGAAAGCAAGCATCCTGTTCCTTGCATACAATCAATCGCGATTTGTCGCCAGCGCCATCCGTTCGGCGATGGCGCAGGATTACCCCCACCTTGAACTGGTGGTGTGTGATGACGCGTCCCCGGATGACACCCGCGCGATCCTGGAGGAGGAACTCAGGCATTGCCCGCCGCACATCACACTGGTGCGGGCGCACTCCGAAACCAATGCCGGCCTTCTCTCCAATTTCAACCGGTGCATGGCGATGTGTTCCGGAGACATCATCATTCCCATGGCTGGAGATGATATTTCCCTGCCTAGCCGCGTCTCACGAATCGCAGGGATTTTCGCCGGCAACCCGCGCTGCATGTTGGTTTATTCAAACTACGTTCTGATCGACGATGCGGGTGATGTTCTTCCTGGTTCATGCAAGCACCGAGAGGACAAGACGTTTTCATACGACCTCCAACCGACCTGCGTGTATGCGGGTGGCAAGGGGCCCGGTGCGGCCGCCGGGTATCGGGCGGACATTTTCAGGACATTCGGACCCTTGGACGTGTGCAATCGGCCCGAAGACCGGTCCTACTGGGTCCGTGCGCTCCTGCTTGGGGAAATCCAATATCTCGCGGAACCACTGCTGAAGTGGCGCACCCACTCCGGAAACATGACGAACTACCTTGGGGGATCGTCCACCAAGGCCGCGCGGCTCAGGATCATGAAGGATCTGCGGATGCGGCAAAGTTATGGCCGACAGTTCACGAGGGACATCGATCATGCCGTTCGGCATTCCTCGTTTCCGTCAAAGCTGGCGAATCGGCTGCGTCACATGATCCGCATGGACAGGGAGCGCGAACGCTTGCGACGTTACTCACTGGCGGAAGCTCCATGGCGTCTCTGGCTTGGCTCGGCGACCCGCCTCATGAAGGTCTCGCCGTCCGCTGGGAATCTCTGGAGGATCGCCTTCGGGGATCTTCCAATTCGTCTTTCCTCCGGAAAGCGGGAACGCCATTGGTCGCGAAAAACCCGCAAGGGCAAGGCTTGACGGGACATGCCGGCCTATTCGAGCAAGTCAAGCCCTTGATTCAACGGTCTCCGTCACGGAGAATGGGCTTCATGCCCGGAAGCCCGGTTACTGAACGAAAAGACATGAGTCACAGAATAAAGGTTGAAACCGGCTTTCTCCCAAGTCCGTATGGCAGGACGATTTGAGGCTTGGGTAATGGTCGTCAAATACCCGGCTTCGCAATCCTTGATTCGGAAAATGAATTCCGAGAGAAGTTGATAAAGCCAGCCCTTCTCGATCGAATTGTCGATGGCTGCCAGAACGAGCTTGGAAACCCGATGCCCGAGAACATCCACGGGCTTGTTACCCGCCAGGAAGCCAAACGGTGGGAGGTTCTCCACATTGGGTAAGAGGACGAGGTCCGCGAATCCCTTGATCGCTTCCTCGATGAAAGTGCCGAGATATTCGTCGGCCTGGCATGGTGAAAAGGCGGGATCAGCGTGGACCCGGTCATATTGGTTTCTCATCCTCATGGCAACTGACCTCAGCGCCCGCGCATCCTCAGGCGTGGCATCGCGAACCGCGAATCGAGCCGGATTCCCATACTGCTGGATGTTGGAAAGGGAATAGTTCAACCGGGTTTCGATCAGCATGAAACGGCTGGCCCCCAGGGCTTGGATCAAGCGGATGTCTTCCGAGGGCACATCGAGGAAAAAATAGGCGTTCGGCCTCTCTTTCATCGTCTCAACAAACAATCCCAGCGCCCCGTTGATTCCTTCGGGACCTGGATTCTCTGACAAAACCATTTCTATCCGGAAAACCGGGGAGCCAAAGTACTTCGTATCCCAATCCAGATATCGCAAGACGAAATAACAAACCTGCCCTTCGCGTTGGATCTCGATAATTTCGACGGCTCCGGATTCCGCTTCGGAAGACAAGGGCTTGACGAGGGTCTCCCGGACAATGTCCTGCTGGTCAAGCTGCCGAAGGAATGGGTATTTGGAATACGGAACGAGGGAGCTCGGCATCGTCTCCAACAACGAAATGAAACTGTTAACGGGCGTGCTCATTGCTGATGATCTGCGAGTCGTGCGAAAGGTCGGGCGCGTGTGGAGGCTTTCGCGTGCCACCGGCTCCGCCAAGAGCTGGTAAAGCAAGTGCCCGGACGGGTCCAGCACAAGCTCCGGCATCCGCGACTCCGGGATGCCGCCTTTCAGCCACTTGCCAAGCGTGTCCCAATCATTATCGTGTCCGGAATGAGCCTGACAGGGACAGCCAGCACTTCGTCATGAACACCAAGCACGTCTGGATTCTCGATGAGGGTAGCCAAGGGCATCTCGTCCAATCGCGCGGGCTGATCCGCGAGCTGGCCAAGGCGCTGCCACTTGATGTTTCCGAAGTCCCGGTTCGATGCGTGATTCCCGGCCGCCTGGGCCGTTCGACGGTGAAACGATTGCTGCGCCTGCTTCCGGAAAAGTGGCTGTTCCGCTGCCTGCACCCGGCAATGAAGCTACCGCTAACGACACCAGACCTGGTCGTTTCCAGCGGCCCGCATTCGCTGGCGGCGCTGTCATTTCTGTCGAGGCATTACGGCTGCCCGAGCGTGTTCGTGCAAGGCACCCTGCATGTGCCGGAGGGAATGGTGACCGTCATCATGCGCCCGTTCGAAGGCAGCCGGCGCGAAGATTACATCTTCATCCCGCTGCTTTTCACCGAGATCACCCCGAAGGTGGCGGACGAGGCGAAAGCGGCATATCTGGCGGAGGGCCGCGCACGCGCGGAGGGGCCGGTGAACGCCTTGTTCATCGGCAATTCCTCGGCGAAAATCCGCTTCGCACCCGAAGACTGGAACGGAATCGCCCGGTTCGTGAACGAGGTTTGGAAAAAAGAGGGGACCCAATGGTTGATCACCACCTCCTACCGCACGGGCCGCGAACTCGAAGATCAACTCAGGCGGCAGATCGAGCCGGACGCCATCCTGGAAGCCGTCTGGTATTCGCAGGCCCCCCGCAAGGTGACCAAGGCCTTCCTCGGGATGGCGGACCGTGTTTTCGTGACGATAGACAGCCTCACCATGCTGACCGAGGCGGTTGCCTCCGGGCGGCCCACCTGCGCGCTCTGCCCTGCGGATCTAACGGAAGAGCGGTCCAACACGCACCTTCAATACGCGCTGGATCTCGCCACGCAGGGTTTCATCTCACGAATCGCGCCGGCCCGCGCCGGGGAGCTTCCGGAACTGCCGGCGGGACCGCTGGCGATTGATTACTCGGGCAGCATCCGTGAACTCATCAACCGCCTCCAATGGGACGCATGATCCAACAAGCACCCTGCCACCTGTGCGTGACCCACTCGCCGCTCGTCACCCAGATCTTCGAGGCCGCCATGCGCCTGCTCGCCATTCCGGCGGAGGAGGTCCGCTGGATCGCGCGGCGCGACACGCCGTTTTCCGGCATCGGAATGAACCTCGACGATTTATCCGACGAGCTGGAGCTTCGTTTCAGGAAGTGCGACCGCAAGGGCTATCAGGATGCGTATGCGCGCCTGGATGCGGCGCTGCAATCCCTGACGGGTAGCCGGCCCTTCGAGGCTTACATCCCCCATGCGAACAAGATTCTCTATCAGGAAATCATCAGCCACCCGCTGTGCGCGGGCTATTCCTTCATCGAGGAGGGATTCACCTCGATGGCCTGGAGCACCCGGCGCAACGCCAGATTCACCCCGGCCAAGATTTTCCGGAGTTACTTGAGAAGCTGGTGGATTCGACCGCGCTATAATTTCAAGCTGCCGATGTTTGTCCACTCCCTGCCTCACTTCCGGGCGGCCTACGCCGTCTCCGGGCAGGCCTTCCTCGGAATGCCCGGGAGAACGGATGTGTCCGCCTACGTCCCGCCGCTCCCCGCGGGCAGCCCGCCGGGGAAAACCTATCTAATTCTGGACGCGTCCTATCTTCATGCCGGCATCCTCTGGGAGGATTATGAAAACGCGCTGGTGGCCGCCGTGCGCGACATGGCCGCCCCGTCCGGCAAACTGCTCGTCAAATTCCACTTCGCAGATGCCGATGCCGCCCTTAGGTGCGAGTCCGTCCGCCGGCGCCTGGCCGATGGCGGCGGCCCCCGCATGGGTCTTTTGCAAGCGGATTTTCCGGTCGAGAAGAACCTGACACAGCAAGACGTGCTGCTCTTCGCGCTCACCTCGCTGGGTTACTACGCGGCCTTGACGGGTGCCCGAGTCCATTGCTTCGCCGGGGATATCAACGGAGTGTCGATTCCCACATGGATCCGCGACGGGCGTCTTCCTGCGGATTTCCCCAAGGTCGCCGGAATGACGGACGTTTGACCTTGTGATCTCCCGTGCTCCCGCCCCACGCTGCATGCGTGACTCCGCTGGAAAAATTCCTCAACGAACGGGATCCGCGTGATTCGGCAGCCCTGGTGGAGCGGCTTTACCAATTTCTTCCAGCACCGATCGCGCGTCTTGCCGAAAAACGCCTGGTGCGCCGTCACATGAGGTCCATCGCCTCAAGGATCTCGTTCCGGAGGAATGACGACAGCGGCTGGACCGTGCGGCACGGCACGCAGGCTGTCGCGCAAAGTCGGCCGCTCGGGCACTTGGTCGGGAGAATCGACCGGCCGGTGACCATTGTGGCGACCGGCCCATCCGCTAAGGATCATGACTGGGAGGAACTGCGTGATGGCGGGCGCTTCGTGATCGCCGTGGCCGGAGCGCCCACGTTTCTAAAAAGCGTGGGTGTGCGGCCGGATCTGCTCGTGGTGAGTGACAGCCGTTTCGCCCGCTATGGCATCGAACATATTCGCAACGCCGCGGGCGTTCCGATGGTCACGGTGCTGCGTGCGGCCTCGTTTCTCGCCACCGAATCGCGCAACGAGCTTGTGAGCCGGCCGTTTTCCCTGATCGAACAAATCAACTCGTGGTATGGGCTGCCCAAGCTCCCGCATGAGGCGCTGCTGGCGCTCAACGGAAAATCGGACTCGCCGTTCCATTTCGCGAATACACGGGATCCCCATTACCGCACCGGGTGGAGCGCCGCGCCCGAGTTGGGTTATTTTTCCGGCTGCACGGTGGCATTCGTGGCCTTGCAGATCGCGGTCCGCCTCGGTGCGAGGGATATTGAAATCGTCGGCATGGATCTCAGCGGTGCGGGTAGGGTTTACGACGATGGGGAACATGCGGTGCGCAATACGCTCATGTACCATTATGAACCGGTCATCCTGCCCTCGTTCGAAATGATGGCCCAAGTACTGAAGGGCAGCGAGATCAAGGTGCGCAACCTCTCACCCGTGTGCGCCCTACCCCGCTCATTGTTCTCGTGACGCTGCGAACAGCCGCTGCGGCAGCGGACAGACCGGCGAGAGGTTTCGCACCTCGACGCCGGTTTCATGCAGGGCATCGTGCATCAGTTCGAACGATGGCAGGATGCGTTCCTCGTAATTCATGCCCAGTGAACTGGCCAGGGCGATTTTTCCCTCGCTGTAGGCGTGTCCCTGGTCGCTCAGATCCATGCCGACGATTTCGATGTCGCGCGCGCCCAGTCCGATGGCAATCTGAAGCGCTGCGAAGACGACCGTGCAGCCGGAAAAAAATCCCAGTTCGGGCCTGCGGCTCCATCCGACCATCGATTTCACGACGCCCTTCGCCGGAAAAAGAAATGGCGATCCCGAGCGTTCGTTGAGTTCGAGAAGCGGCTTGTCCTCTAACGAACGGACCCCGTGCCATTGATTCACGCGCTCGATCAGGCAAAGCGGGCGGCGGGCGAGTTCACCCGGAGAGCGGATGGCGATGGATGCGGCGACGTTGGCCGGAACGGCGAGCGGGGTGCCGGCGGCATGGGGGAAATTCGTCTCAATCTGGGTGGCGAGGCGTGGATCGGAAACAATCCACGCGTCGGGGCGGATTCCCTTCTCTGCTAGAAACGCGGGCACTCCATTCACCGCGATGATGAGGCGTTTTCCGGAGGCGAGTTCGCCGACCGGATGGTTCCGTGCGGATGGTCCGCCCGCGACGATCGTCACGGGGCGGTCGATCGGGCCGATCCACTCCGACAAGGGAACCGTGGTGGTGACGGTGTTCGCTCCGAGGGAAATCGTCCATGATCCCGACCGGTGCGGCTCAAGTCCTACGGACCACGGGTAGGAGCGCATGTGGCGGTATGGCCACTTCCAGAGTTTGTGTCGGATGAAGTCCCCCAGAGGAGCGGGAAAGCCCCGGCTGCGATGCTCCCATGCGATCCGCCTGAGCACGGGTTTCCCCATTCTGGAATTCAGATAGATTTCTAGCGGAGTCATGACATGGAAAGGTGTCAGGCCTTCGGCGCATTCATTTTGTCATAGATCTGGCGGGCCTTGTAGAGGTCAGCGGGAGTGTCCACCGCGACACCTGATTCCTCGACCTGGACCATCAGCACGGGTTTGTCATGTTCGATGAAACGGTACATCTCCACGGATTCCGACTCTTCCACGGGCCCTTGTTTCGCCGCCGCGAAGAATTCCAGCGCGTCCTTGTGAAAGGCATAGAGACCGAGCTGACGGTAGTGGGACGCATCCTTCCTGAAAGCCAGCGGGATCGGCAGCCGGGAATAGGCGAGCGCCAGGCTGGAGGCCGAAAAGATCACCTTCACCACACCCGGATCGGTCACTTCCTCCTCCGAATCGATGATGCCATAGCCATTCGTGGCCGCCAGGCCGCTGATGGAACTTTCCAGCAGCGCTTTTGTGACCGCATTGATCGACTCTGGCAGAATGAAGGGTTCGTCTCCCTGGACGTTCACGATCACATCCGCATCCAGCTTGCGGGCGCATTCGGCGACGCGGTCGGTTCCCGTGAGATGCTGGTCGGAGGTCATGATCCATTTCAAACCCAGCTCTTCGCAAGCCGCGGCGATTTCCCCGCTGTCCGTGGCGATGTATGCCACGTCGATGGAGCTGGCTTTGCTCACCTGCTGGTAAACATGCCACATCATGGGTTTGTCGCCGATGAGTGCCAGGGGCTTGCCCGCGAAACGGGAGGACTGGTATCGGCATGGGATGACGGCTGCGGTCTTCATTGGATGAATTTGGGAAGATCCAAAATGGAGTCAAGCGCCGGAGTGGATTCAAGCGGGCGGCCATAGCCCCAGTTGGCGTGGACGTAGTCGATGCGGGCGCGTTGCGCGGCCTGCCAGTCGGTCTCCATGTCGCCCATGAACAAGGTGTCGGCGGGATCCTCGCCCGCTTCCGCCATCGCCACCAGCACATGGTCCGGCGAGGGTTTTCCGCGGAATTTTCCGTTAGGACATTGGACCGAGGAAAACCTGATGTCGAGCTGGGCGAGCACCGCTTTGGTGCGCGGCAGGTCCTTCGAGGTCACCACGCCCATTTTCACGCCCATTTGCTGGAGCTCGGCCAATGCCTCCCTCACGCCGGGGAAAAATGTCGCCTGGGACAGAAAATCGAAGGATGCGGTCATGTAGGTTTTTTCGATTTTCTCGACGTCGGATGTCACGCCGAGGCATGCCATGATGTCCTTGAACGGGCGGCCAATCAGGGAAAAGTAGGCCTCGAACGGCTGATTGATGTCGGTTTTCCTCAACACCACATCCCATGCCTGACGCATGTTTTCCTGCGAGTGAAGCAACACCCCGTCCAGATCGAATAACACGAGGCGTTTCATGGCCGGAATGCTTGCAAGGGAATGGGCACCTAGGCAAGCCTCATGCCTGCCGATCCCGCGGCCGCCGGACGCGGGCGATCAGTCCGTATTTCGGGCTGAAGAGGAAGGCGAGGGCGAACACCGCGCCGAGCACCAGGACGATGGAGGGGCCCTGCTCGATATTGAGCCACCAGCCGGCGAGCACGGCGAAGGCCGCGGCCAGGCCACCCAACAAGGCTCCTCCCCAGAACATGGCGTGGGTGGAATCCGTCAGCAGGTAGATCGTCGCCGCCGGGGTGACGAGCAGGCCGAGGGCCAGCATGCAGCCGACGGCCTGGAGCGAGGAAATGAGCACCACGATGAGCACGGCGAGCAGCAGGTAGTTGAGCGCGCGCACCGGCACGCCGAGGGTGGCGGCCACCTCGGCATCGAAGAGGGTCATGAGCAGCGGCCGGTGCAGGGCGGTGAGAATGCCGAGCGCACCGAAGGAGATCCAGAAGTTGGTCCAGAGATCGCCATCTCGCAGGCCCATGATGTTTCCGAAAAGCCATTCCTCCATTTCCTGGGTCACGCCGATGCGGCGCAGCAGGATGATGCCGCCGCTGAAGGCTGCGGTGTAAAGGATGGCCAGAGCCGAATCCTGATCGAGCCGCGAGCCGCGCGAAACGGCCAGCGAACCGAGGCCGATGAGCAGTGCGGCGAACAAACTGCCGAGAAAGGCGCTCCAATCGTGCAGGCCGAAGACCAGGATGGCCACCGCGATGCCGGGCAGCAAGGCATGCGACAGCGAGCCGACTTTCAACGCGGATTTCCGCAACACCACGAAGGCGCTGGCATATCCGTTGGTGCAGCCGATCAACAGGGCGGCAAGGATGGCGCGCTGGTTGAAGGGGTGTTGGAACGGTTCCATCAGCCAGTCGATCATGCGGCCTCCTTTCCATCCGGGGGGCCGAAGGTTTCATCGAGTTTCGCCGCAGTGAAAACCTCCGCCACCGGACCGAAGGCCACCGCCCGGCGGTGGAGCAGCAGCACCTCGTCATAGATGTCCTTCACGGTGTCCATGTCGTGGTGCGAGGCGATGACAAGCCGCCCTTCTTCCGTTAGGTGTTTCAAGGTCCCGGCGAGGGCGGCTTTCGAGGTGCGGTCGAGGCCGGTGAAGGGTTCGTCCAGCAGCAGCACATGCGCCTCCTGCGCCAGCGCGCGGGCCAGGAACACGCGTTGCTGCTGGCCTCCGCTGAGTTGGCTGATCTGGCGATTTTCCAGATCGGCGAGGCCCATCATGCCGATGGCGCGGTCGATGGCGGATTCGTCGGTTCTGGAAAACGGCCGCCACCATCCGGCCTGGGGGAAGCGGCCCATGCGGACGACGCCGCGCACGGTGATGGGAAACTGCCAGTCCACATTCTCGCGCTGCGGGAGATAGGCGATCTCGCGGCTCCAGCGCGCGACCTTGGTGCCGCGCCAGAGAATGCGGCCGGCGGCGACGGGCAGCAGGCCGGCGATGGCCTTGAGCAAGGTGCTTTTACCCGCGCCATTCGGGCCGATCAAGGCGACGCATGCGCCGCAGGATGTGGAGAAGGACACATCGCGCAGCGCGTCCACCTCGCGGTAGCGCACGGCAAGACCCTCGACCTGGAGTTCGTGGTGGTGGCCGCAGTGGGCGCAGGATTCGTGGGCGGGATTGACCATGGTTTCAGAATCAATGGGCGGGATGCCAATCATATCTCAGCGTTTCATCCATCAAACCGCCGCCGGTGACGTAGCGCGTTTGTTCCTCGTAGCCATCCGGCATGACGGTGAGAAAGACCGCCGTTTCGGCCGCATGATCGCCGAAGTCCGCGTGCAGTTCGATGTCGAGTTCGCCATCAATGAGACGCAGCGCTACGTCGTGCCCGGATTCACCTGCGGGAAGCGACGGCTTATCTAACAAAATAATTCCATCGGTGCTTTTCAAGGTGAGATGCCTCGCGGGAGCGAGCAGCTTCAAGCGCAGGACGGCTGGGATTTCCGCGGCGGAAACCACGGCGGATGGAGCTTGGACCGCCGCCACGGGAGCGGCGGAGGTGAGCCTGCGCAAGGGAATGGCAATCAAGCAGAGGCCGGCGAGTACGCCGGCGGTGCCGGTGAGGGGTGATGCAAGCCAACGGAATGCGCTCATGGGGTGGCGAGGGCCGCAGTGATGGTGTTCACATTGTGGCGGATCATGGCTTCGAAACCCGCGTTTTGACCGCTGCCGTTACCATCGGAAATCAACGGAGAAGCAAGGCGGACACTGGCGGCGGAGGCGATGGCTTGCACGGATTTCGTGCCAGCTCCTTTTTCCGGAAACACGGCGCGCACGCCGGATTGTTTCACTGATTCGATGGTCTTCGCCTGCTCCTGCGGGGTGGTGTTCTGCTCCTTGTTGAGCCCCGCCACGGCGATGACATCAAAGCCGAATTCCTTGGCGAAATATGCGAAGGCATTGTGCGCGGTGACCAGTTTCCGCTGGTCGCGCGGGATTTTTCCGAGCTCCGCCCTGGTCCATTTTTTCAGGGCGTCGAGTCGCTGGCCGTAGGCTGCGGCATTGGCCGCGTAGATGTCTTTTCCGGCGGGATCCTTCTCGGCGAAGGCCTGCTCCACAACCCGGGCGGCGCGGCGCGTGTTGTCGATGCCATGCCACCAGTGCGGGTCGAGCGAGCCCGTGCCGTGGGAGGGGCAACAGGTGTAAACGGCATCCTTGCCCACGGTGAGCGAGGGGATGGTGCGGCCCACTTCGATGATGGTCACACCGCCTAAAGTGGATCTGAGCCGATCCAGGTAGGGTTCCAGATTCTTGCCGGCAGCCAGGACCAGCGCGGAGGATTGCATTTGTTTCAGGTCCGCGGGCCGAGGCTCGAAGCGGTGCGGGTTTCCTCCCTCGCCCACCAGATCGAAGACCCGCACGCGGTCACCGCCGACCTGATGCGCGAGATCCGCCATCAGCGGGTGCAATGCGCAGACTTGCAGCGGAGCGGCAGCGGCAAGTGCCACTCCACACCACGAAACCAACCAGGAAAGCATGCTTGTTCTCACGCGGCGAAACCTGATGCAGCGGAAAGATTAATGCAAGCGGTTTGCGTTTTAATGACGACCGCCCCGGGACTTGCTCAGTTCCCCGCAGCAATGGGATGCCGGAAGTGGGCCTCGATTTTGAAATCAAAGAGGACATCCTCCCATTTCACGTTCGTGTCCTTGTGGTGGACGACCCATGCCTCGTTGGAGCGCTCGGCCGGGCCTGGGACGACGATGCCGATGTGTTTGTCGCCATTGGCGAGCGACCAGATCACGATGTCGCCGGGGCGATAGTCGGCCGGTTCACGGGTGGGAGTGAGGATTTGCCCCTTGCGTTCAAAGAAGCGTTCGAGATTCTCGATGCGGCGGTGGTCGATGCTGGGATCGGGAGCGGGCGCGTTCCAAAGCTGCGGGTAGAGGCGGAAATGTGCGCTCATGTCCTCGTGGACTTCCTGTTGGAGGTCGATGCCGAGTTTGCGATAGCAGCGGATGATCACATCGGCGGCGGCTCCTTTGGTGGGAGCGATGTCACCTCCCGGATAGGAAATCTTGTAATAGGCCGGATCAAAGGTGATGTCCTCGCCGGAATGGGCGAGGGCGATGGCGGCGAGGCGGTCGGCGGGTTCCTTGGATGCTTCCAACGAGGAAATGAGCAACGAAGCCTGTTCCAACGAGACTCCCAGTTGAGTCGCCTTCAGGAAGGGAACCAGCGGCCGGCCAAACCAGAATGCGATGCCCACCGCGATCACCAGAATCACCCAGCCGCCGAAAAAATGGCGCTTCTTCGGCTTTTGCGGACGCGGGCCGATGTATTCGATGGTGTTGTAAAATCCGGGACGGGAACGTGCCATGGAAAAAAGTTTTTGGCTGGGGCGTAAAAACCATATCACTCTGCAAAAAGCGATGTTTTTCCTGAAATTATTCAACGAATTACCATTATGGCCGGATATGGCCCCAAGTGGCTTGATTTTCACGTCTCGACAGCAGCGGCTGCTGCCAGCCAGATTCCGGCATGACGATTTTCACCAGCCCTGTTCCTCTGAAGTGGGGTGAACTGGACCTGCCGCTGTTAGGGATCACGAAGGACTGGCACGGACAGCCCGTGGAGCCGCCGGCAGGTTTTTCGCTGGCGACGGATGACCGCTGCTTGTGGTTTCTCGCGCATCATCGCAAAGCGGCGGATTTGCATCCGCAGGCGCGCCCCGGAGTGTTCCAGGCCGGCCTATGGCAGCATGATGTGGCGGAGTTGTTCATCGCGGATCCCGCGAGCGGGCGGTATTTCGAATTCAATCTCGCGCCCAACGGTGCCTGGTGGACTTGCGAATTCACGGCAGCCCGCGTCCGCGCCGAGGAGACGGACATTGCCATGCCGGACATCGCCACATTTTCCGAAATGGCTCCGGATGGGGCGTGGCTCGCGGCCATGGCGATCCCGGTGGATCTGTTGAAAGCCCGGCTCGATTTCGGGCCGCGATCACGGGGCAATGTCACCTTCATCGTGGGATCGCCGGAGCAGCGATGCCTCACGGCGGCGGATCTAGGTGCCGGTGAACCGGATTTCCACCGGCCGGAGCGATTTCCACAGATCGCATTCGCCGCGCTTGCCAAATGACCGGCGTTTTAGACCAAGTCGCACAGGATGCTTTGCCTGCTCCATATTTCATGGTAGAAGCGTCTGAGTGATCCGCCGCTTCGAGATTGAAGATCTTATCGTTCAGGACCTGTCGGGTGTGGTATTCCGCGCATTGGACACGGAGACCGGGCGCATCGTGGCCTTGCGCCGCTTTTTTCCGTTCGGCGCCGATGGTGGCGGCCTGCACCCCGATGAGCAGACCGCCTACAACATCGCGCTTGGACGACTGGCGGGATTGAGCCATCCGGCGCTGCGTTCGGTGGTTAGCGGCGGCTGCGATCCGGTGGATGGCATTCCCTACATCGCCACCGAATGGATCGAAGGCACGGTTCTGGACATCGTCCTCGAACATGGACCGCTCACTGCCTGCGAGACGGTGGAACTCCTCACCCAGGGTCTCGAAGTGTGCGAACTGCTCTCACACGTGCTCGCCGAGGAGGCTGTCTGGGTGGAGACGGATCTCCAAACCATCGTGCTGGGCAGCGAGAAAAGCGGCCGCGGCTTCACCTTCTGGATTTCCCCGTTGAAATGGCTGGGCGGAAACGAACAGGCGCGCGGCTTGGAATCGATCATCGCCCTGACCGAGGACATCATGAACTGGAAGGGCCGGGTGGTGAATGATCAGGCCGGCCGGGGTCTGGGTGGCTGGCTCAACTGGCTGCGTGGCGCGGCGGCCACCACCAGTTTGCGTGAAGTCCGGGAAAACCTTGCCGCCGCCGAGGGGGCGGACCCTCCACCACCCGCCAGGCAGATTGTCAACGCCGCCAAGCTTGCCCCGCCCGTCCGCTCCGGTCCGGCGACCGCGAAAACCCCGTGGTTTTTGGCTCTCGGACTGGGCCTCGTCGTGATTGGACTGATTGGCTGGCTGCTGACGAGTCAACACGCGAATTCCCCGAAACCGCCAGGCGGCGGTGGGCTCGATTCGGGCAAAACATCCGAACAAACCCGGGTGGAGGAACGAGCGGCGACCTTGAGCGCGCAAGCCGCCGGGGCGAGGCAGGCGGACGAGGCCGAGTTGGCCGCGCAACAGGCCTTGTTCGAATCACAAGGCGGAGTTTTCACTACCGACCAAGCCGCCTTGCTGGTGAGGCACAAGAACCGGATCGCCTCGCTCAAAGGCACACTGCTTGAAATCCGCCCCTCCACCTCGGGCAAGACGCTCTATCTGTTTTTCACGGAAAAAACGGATCGTGACGCACCGCGCGGGGCGATCGTGGTGAAAAACGCACCCACCAGCCTCAGCAAGGACGCGCTCGCCCCGCTCATCGGGAAAAAAGTCCGCCTCACCGGAAAAGTGGTGGTGCGCAAGGACTTCGGCCGCGAGCGACCCGAAATCGAGATCACCAACCGCGCCGCGATCCAGTTGGTGGACTGAGCGCCCGGCCCGTGCCTCACCAGTGGGTGCTCGTGCGGAAATCCTCCAGCCGCTGTGCAAGATCCGCCGCAACGAGCGATTCAAGACGCCGCGTGGAAAAGGCCTCGCAAGTGAATGAGGCGAGGATCGAGCCCTGGATGATGGCCTGGCGCAGTTGCGCGCCATCGTAAGGCGGCGGTCCCTGCGCGGCGAGGTAGCCGGCCATCGCGCCGACGAAGGTGTCGCCGGCACCCGTGGGATCGGCCACGGCATCGAGCGGCCAGGCGCTGGAGCGGAAAATCCCGCCGTCCCTTGAAAACATCATCGCCCCGAATTCACCGAGTTTCACCACCACATGGCGCGGGCCTTTCTCCAACAGGATCCGCCCGGCGCGCACGAGATTGGAGGTGCCGGCCAGCTCGCGGGCCTCACCCTCGTTGAGCACGAACAAATCGAGATGCGGCAGCACGTCGTGAAGCCGCGCGTTGGCGATCTCGATCCACAGGTCCATCGTATCGGCGATGACAAAACGCGAGTCCGGGTTTCCCGGAGTTGAAACATCGATGCCGCACTGGGTGAGCATCTCGATCTGATTGTCGGGAGACATGTTGGCGAGCACCACGATCGGCGCGGCGGCCAGAGCGGCAGGCACCTTGACCTCCCAGTTTTCCAGCACGTTGAGGCCCACGCGGTGGGTGGTGCGCTCGTTCATGTTGGCGTGGTATTCGCCGGACCATGTGAACGATTCGTTTTCCGAGCGCTCCACGCCGTCGAGGGAAACGCCGCGGGTTTCCAGCATGTCGAGGTGTTCCTGCGGGAAATCATGGCCGATGATGCCGACCAGCGAGACCGGCCTGCTGAAAAACGAGGCGGCCAGCGCGGCATAGGCGGCGGAACCACCGAGCAGATCGGATGCCTCGGAATCAGGCGTCTTGACGTGATCAATGGCGATGGTGCCACCAACGATGATGGTGGATGGGGAAGCGGGGATCGGGGTCATGGGGATCTGCGGATGGCGACCGTCTTTTAAACGTCAAGCCGCAATCCGCAATCAAAAGAAAGCTCAGCGGCCGGCAGCCAGCGCGTCCATCAGGTAGCGGGACGGGCGGAAGTTCTCGATCAGGATTTCCTCCTGCGCGCCGCGTTTCATCCGCACCTGGCTGATGTTGAAATTCGGCGTCTTGTGCGGGGCGAAAAGGATGTCGTCGTGGGTCGAGTTCTCGTGTTTCTTGAACATCGAGGGCAGGATGTCGCCGCCGAGGTGGTCGTCGCGGCCGGTCGCGAGGTGGCAGGTGCCGAGCACTTTCTCGTCCTGGATGTCCGCGCCGGAAACCGGCAGCACCTGCGTGCCGAAGCCGAGCTCGCCGAGCGTGCCGGTCATCGGATCATCTGCCAGGCGGGCGTTGTGCGCCGCGATGGTGGCCGGATTTCCGGCGATGAGGGTGGAGCGCACGATGCAGCGGTTTTCCACATCGAGCACGCCGAGCGTGCCATCCTCGTATTTCATCGGGAACTGGCCGCGCGCATCGCCGGGCACGAAATACACCTCGCCGGCCGGCAGGTTCGCGATATCCGGCGTCCTGCCGAGACAGAGGCCGTGGGATTTCTGCGCCTCCTGGCCATTGAGTCCGAGCCACGCGGTGAGCACCCGGCCGTCTTCAAGCGCGAAGTCGATTTCGATCGAATCGGCCCGGGTGAGCGCGAGGCGCAGGCGCTCGGCGTCCGCCGAGACCTGATGGTAGTCCACCGCGAGGCCGGAGTTGAGGATCACATGGTTGAGTCCGTGCAGCGTGGCGCCGCGGAACCCGTATTCCCTGCACTTCGCCGTCAGCGGCGCGGTGGCGGAAAACGTGGAGATGCACAGGATCAGATCGTAATTCGGATAGATATCACGATCCAGCGACAAATGATTTCCGGCGGTGTCCCAGACGTCATCCTCGAGATCGAGGTTGGATCCGTGGGTGCAGCGGAAGGCGAACATTTCGCCGCCCGTCATGCCCAGCGCCTCGAGACCGCTGCCGCGAAGTCCCTGATAGAAGTATTGATAGGCGTTTTTCTGCACCGGAAAGCCGTCATGATCGAGAAACGCGAAGTCCTTGATGAGTTCCGCGGGTTCATCGAAGTCCACCAGCACGCAAACCCGGCAGCCCTGCGTGGGAGCGAAAACGGTGCCCAGCAGACGCACCAGATCGAAGGATGGAAACTCGCGCTTCCCGGGATGGAGCAGGATTTCTTCGCGCAAGTATGCGGGCAGGCCGGAAGCGGGGGTGGCACTCATGGTGCGGCGAGAATAATGCCGATCATTTCCGCCGCAAGCGACGAATCCCGAAAAAACTCCTTCGTTAGACCGAAGGATGGTCCTTGCCACCCTCGCCCTCGCCAGCGCTTTCCCGCATTTCAGCGAGCACGGAAGACATGTCCTCCAGGGATTCCCAGAGCTCCCTCACCACATAAAGCGGCGCTCCGCAGCGTACCACCACCGCCAGACAGTCCGACGGGCGCGCATCCAGCTCGATGATCTTGCGCTCCATGATTTCATTTTCCGCCTCCAGGATCAGCCGGGCGAAATAAACTTCGTCCGCCATGCTCACGATCACCGCCCGCGAAACCTTCGCGCCGAAAGCCTCCAGCGTCAGCAGATATAGGTCATGCGTCAGCGGTCGCGGCGGGAGCTGGCCGCTCAAGGAGGCGTTGATGGACGCCCCCACGCCGGGATCGATGTAAAACACGATCGCCTTCGTGCCATCTCCCAAAAAAACGGCACAGCCCGCCTGTGTCGGCAGCAGCGCGATCGGTTCTACCCGGACGAGATTTGGCATCGGCGGCAGTTTCCACCGCCAAACCTTCTTTTCCAAGGGCAAAAACCGCGCGGGTGGCGGGCATCCGCAGTCCGGGGATTGGGAACAATTTCGCGCGACCGCTGCCTGATCGGTGGTATTGTCCGCCCGCCCCCGATTATGAAAACATCCTCCCTCACCCTGCTCGCCTCGCTGGTTTTCATCGGCACCATGGGTTTCTTCGCCGGACGCATCACTTCGCCCGCTTCGCATTCCGCCACGAATGCCGGTCCTGCTGCCACGCGCTCCGCGCGGGCTTCCGGCGCCTGGTCCGACGACGCCACCAACTCCGGAACCCCACGCACAACGCGCTTGTCCGCATTGTCCTCCGCAGAGCGTCTGAAGCGCCTGGAAACCATCCTCCGCGGTGAGAATCCGCTTGATCGAAACCGTGCGCTGCTCGCCTTCATCGATCAACTCCGCCCGGGAGACTTCGAGGAAGCCGTCACCCGTTTCCGCGATCTCGGGATCACCGATAGCCGCCTCGGCGAATACACCCTGCTGCTTTCCGCCTGGGCGAAAGCGGATCCGCTCAGCGCACTCGCCTACGCCAAGGACAAGACCAACAACCGTTTCGCGATGGATACCATTCTCACCACCTGGGCCTCCTTGGATCCGGATGCCGCCATCCGCTGGGCCCAGGCAAACCACACCGGTGATGGGGCCAATCCGCACCTCGCCGGTATCCTCCGCAGCCTAGCCGCAGAGGATCCGCAACGGGCCACCCAACTCCTCACCGGCATGCCGCGCAGCCGCGAACGCGGCGATGCTCTGGATGCCATGCTCCCGCATCTGCTGACCATGGGCACCGAAGCCACCCGCGCATGGATCGAAGGGCTGTCCGATGAAGCCCTCAGAAGCGGCGCGATGACCCGCGCGGCGGAAAGCCTGGCCGCGAAAGACCCGGCCGGCACCGTCGCCTGGCTGCTCGCCAATCCCGGCGAAGCCACCCAGCGCCGCATGGATGACATTTACAGCGCCTGGGCCCGCAAGGACGAGCAGGCGGCCATGACTTCGCTCTCCACCTTGCCCAAGGGAGCAGCCCGCCGCAACGCCCTGCGCGGCATGGTCAGCAGTGTGGCCGTCACAGATCCCGCCAAGGCGATGACGCTCATGGACCGCTTCGCAGATGATGTGGATGACGATGTGGTGCGCAATTTCATCTGGCATTCATTCGGAAATTCCCCGGCCGCAGCCATCAGCCAAATCTCCCGCATCGCCGATGCCAACACCCGCAATCAAATGTACACCCGGGCGGTGGGCCGCTGGCTGGAACGCGACCCTGCGGCCGCGACCACCTGGATGCAGACCCATCCGCTGCCTTCATCCGTGAAGAAACATTTCGACCACCAGATCAACTCGCAGCCCTAACTCAGATCAATGCGCAGCCAAGGGAACGGGCGAGAGGCCCCTGCTTCGGACTTGCCCGGGGTGGATTCATCGCACAGCCTCCGCGCCGTGGATGACGAGCAAGTAAAAGCCAGAACCTGGAACGGTTATGTCTGTCCGGGCTGCCGGACTGTTTTTCGCGTGGCCGGGGATTTCAATGGCACGGATGTGATCTGCCCATCCTGCCACGAGACCCTGCGGCTGCCCAAATCCCCTGACGAAGCGCAACCACTCGTCGTAACTACACCGGCGAAATCGCAGCCTGTGACGAGGGCGGCAGCCCGCACACAAACAACTTCCGACGACGAAAACGGGAATTGCACATTACGGACCCTGCTCGCAAGTCGCGACGGCAAGATCAAAATGGCTTTGGCGATCCTCATTCCAATCGCCGGCATCGCAACCGTACTGCTGGTTTTCCCGACCGGAAAGTCAAGTCCACCCCCAGTCAACGGCGCGGATTCCCAGGCGATCCGACTGGAGTCGGAAAACCCGGTCACACCCCCACCGCAGGCACCACCACCACCACCACCACCTCCTCCTCCTCCTCCTCCTCCGGTCGCAGTGGGAGAAGAATTCCGGCCTGTCGAAATCACCCCTGCCGCGTCCGTGGAACAGCCGCCGTCACTGCCGGAAAACGCGGACGCACCACCCACACCGGAAGTGCTCGAAACCCCGCCGCCCCCGATGCCGGTAAAGCCAATCTTGGAGTCCGATACCGGACTTGTAACCGCCATCCCTGACAAGCCCGCAGTAATGGAGAAAACGCCCGCTCACAGCGTGGCACCCGCAGCCCCTCCCGTCACGGCTCCCACTCCGCCCGAGCCTCCAAAGCCCCGTTTCCATACCGTCATCAAAGGGGACACGCTCACCCGCATCGCCAGAAAATATCAGGCGGATCCGCGACAAATCATGAAGGCCAATGGCATGAAAAACGACGTGGTGCTCCTTGGCCGCAAGTTGGTGATCCCGCCCCGCTGATGACTCTCAAGGAACTCGGTTGGAATTCTGATTTTGAAGCCGCCTTCGCTCCACATCGCGCCAAAGGCCGGGTGCCCGCGCGCCTGATCCGCGAGTCACCCATCAATTTCGGCGCCTTCCTCGGCGATGGCGAGGAAATCGATGTCGTGCTCTGCGGCCGTGTCTGGCACGAGGCCACCTGCGATGCGGATCTGCCCGCCGTCGGCGATTGGGTAGCGCTTGAGCTCGGAAACGAAAACCAGGATCACGTGATCCGCGCCACCTTGCCACGGCAGTCCTGTTTCTCGCGGAAAATGCCCGGCAACAGCTCCCAGGCACAGGTCATCGGGGCCAATATCAATTTCGTCGCCGTGGTCACCGATGCCGGCCCGGATTTCAACCTCCGCCGCATGGAACGCTACTTCATGCTCATCGAGCGCAGCGGTGCAAAAGCCATCGTGCTGGTCAACAAGTCCGACCTCTTCCCGAAGGAGCAAAACGAAAAGGCCGCTGCGGAAATCGCCACCTTGTGGCAGGGAGCCAGCGTTCACATCACCAGCGCCCTCAAAGGCGAGGGACTCAAAACCCTCAAAAAATATCTCAAAAAAGGCATCACCATGTGCATCGTCGGCTCCAGCGGAGTCGGCAAATCCACCCTCGTCAATCAACTCTACGGCGAGGAATGGCAGTGGACCAGCGAGTGCAATGAAGCCACCGGCAAGGGCCGCCACACCACCACCGCGCGCGAACTCGTCCCGCTCTCCGGCGGCGGCATGCTCATCGACAATCCCGGCATGCGCGAAATCCAGATGTGGACCGATGAATCCACGCTGCGCGAAAGTTTTTCCGATGTCGAATCCATCGCCGCGGATTGCAAATACTCGGATTGCAGCCACCGCCACGACGCCGGCTGCGCGATCCGCGAGGCCGTGGCCAAAGGAGAACTCGAGCCCGCGCGCCACGAAAGTTTCCTCAATCTCGAAAACGAAATCGCCGCCCATAAAAAACGCGCCGAAAAGCGCCAAATGGCCGTCGAACGCTGGGCCAAACGCAACCGCCGCGTCAAAGCCCGCAATCTCAACGACCGCATCCAGCTCGAACGCGACGAACGCGGCGACGTCTGATGCACAGCCGCTCAGCACCCCACACCCGCATGAAATCCCTCCGTGTGAAATCCCGCCTCATTTTCCGGATTCTCGCCGTCTGCCTGCCGTTCGCGCTTTCCCCCGCCCACGGCCAGATCAACGCCTTGAAAAAGGCCGTTGGCAAAGAGGAACCCGCGAAACCCATCGCTCCCGAGACCCCCGAAGAAGCCCGCAAACGACTCGAACTATGGCTTCAGGAAGCGCGCGACGCCCTGGGCCGCCTCGATGAGTCCGCACCCACCGCAGGACTTCCCGTGGGCATCACCGCCGCAGATGCCGAACTGCGCCGCAACAATCTGGAGCAAATGGTGCTCACCACCTCCCGCTCCCTCAAGTCCCTCAACGCCATCGACGAGGCGCGCAAGGCACTCGAAAAATCCCGCGCCGACGATACCGCATGGACCGGATTCACCGAGCCGCCGCCCTATTCCATCCTGCTCATCGACGAGCTGCTCAACCAACGCGACGCCATCCAGGCAAACCTCACCTCCTCCAAGGCCTCGCACGCCACCTTCGAACATCTGCATACCAGCCTCGTCGGTGAAACCAAAGCCGCCGAAGAATCCGTCAATTCCAGGATTCTCGCCATGCAGGCCGCGAATGAGGCCGAGCGTGAGGCCGCCAAGTGGCGTCTGGATGCCGCCCGCGCCAAATCGCGCCTGCTCGCCACCCGCGCCGGCCTGATGCGCAGCAGCCTTGAAACCCTCAAGGACCGTATCGCCGCCATCACCGTCGATCTCGCGCTGATCGATCGCAAGATCAAGGCGGCCAAGGCAAACTCCCGCTTCGGCGACGAGGAACTCGCCGCCATTGAAAAACTCTCCAAGGAACAAAAAGCCGCCGCCCAGAAGGAAATCGACGTCATTTCCAAGCGCCTCAAGTCCGCCAGCACCGCCCGCAATCAGTCACAAGCGGATCTCGACAAACTCACTGCTGCGACCGCAGCACCGCCGGAAGCACTCACCCTGGCGAAACTACGCCTCGAAGTCGCCGAGGGCCGCATGGATGGCATGCAGTCGCTCATCGAGGGGCTTGAAAGCCTCATTCAACTGCATAACCTCAGCGTCACGGCCTATCAGGAACGCAGGGCTTTCATCGATGCCGGGAAACCGGCGGATCGGGCCAGATCCCTGGAATCACTCACGCTTCTGAACGAACGCCTGAGCTCATGGAAAAACGTCATTGATAATGATATCTCCGGCATCACCGCCGATCTCGACAATCTGGAATCGCGCGCCGCCGCCATCAGTGCGGATGACCCGCGCCTCGCCTTGCTCAACGACCTGCGCGCCGTCACCAACGAGAAAATCACTCTGGCCCAGCGCATCGGCAATACCGTGACCGCACAGCGCAAACTTCTCCGCCGCTGGGTGCTCGAGTTCACCCCGGATCCGTCCGAAGATAAACCATTCCATCGCATCTCCAAACTCGGAGCCACCGCCTGGGAGACCCTCAAAAAAATCTGGGCCTTCGAAGTCACGAGTTATGAAAACAAGGTGGAGGTCGATGGCGAGACATTGACCGGCAAGGTGCCCGTCACCCTCGGCATGTTGCTGCGCGCCCTGCTGTTTTTCGTCATCGGCTATTGGATCGCATCTCTCATGGCCAACCGCATCCAGTCCACCCTCGTCTCGCGCGGACACATCGTGGAAACAAATGCCAGAACCTTGCGCAACTGGGTCATGATCGTCGTTGGCGTGTTTCTCGCCATCGGCACGCTTTCCTTCCTCAGGATCCCGCTCACGGTATTCGCATTCTTCGGCGGCGCGCTCGCCATCGGCCTGGGCTTTGGCATGCAAACGCTCATCAAGAATTTCATCAGCGGCATCATCGTGCTCGCTGAGCGCAAGATCCGCGTCGGCGATGTACTCGATGTGGATGGCATCATCGGCACCGTCACCGAAGTGAACACCCGCTCCTCGATCATCCGCGGCGCCGATGACGTGGAGACCATGATCCCCAACTCGGTCTTTCTCGAAAACCGGGTGACCAACTGGACGCTGAGCAGCTCCAGGATGCGCCGCAGCCTGCGCCTGGGAGTCGCCTATGGCAGCGATCCGCAACAGGTGATGGAAATCCTAACCGATTCCGCGGGCCGCCACGGACTCATCATCAAGGAGCCCGCCCCCTTCGCCGTCTTTGAGGACTTCGGCGACAACGCCCTGATCTTCAGCCTCTACTTCTGGGTCAGGCTCGGCGGCGCGACAAACCCCATGATCGTCACCAGCGATCTGCGTCTCATGATCGAGAAACGGCTTTCCGAAGCCGGAATCGGCGTGCCATACCCGCAGCGCGACATGCACCTCACCACCGACAAGCCGATCCAGGTCCAGTGGTCCCAGGACGGCGGGAAGTGATGGCGGGTCATCACGCGCCGCGGACGAAAATCTTCTCCGCCTTCAACCAGCGGCGGATCACCGTGGGATCGGCTGTCAGATTGCCGAGCATCCGCCAGTTCGAGCGTTGCAGCACCAGCGCCTCGTCCCGGCCCTCGTCCACCACGCACCATGGCCGCGATCCCGATGCGTGGATGAATCGGAAACCACCGCCCGCACCCGTGATGGCGAAGGCCACATGGGTGTCGAGCCCCACCAGATAGATGCCGGGCTCCGCGTGGCCGAGATCCGTGGCAAAGGCGGCGTAGGGTTGTCCCACGCTCAGGCGGCAGGCGTCCTTTTCGAGAAACGAGCGCAGGATGTTTTCCGATGGCTGCTGGGCGAGTTGATAGCGATCCACCTGAAAGCCCGCGTCCATCAGCACCGTGGCCACATAATATCCGCAGGCGATCCGCCCGCCGCCGGGCACCGCCGCGGTGCCGTTGAAATCATAGGGCGTGCCCAGCCAGCAACGCATCATTTCCGGCAAGGCCAGCTCCAGAATCAGCCTCGCGTCCCGCTCCACCGCAGCGCGTTCCTCCTCACCGCGCGCCCGCTGATGGCGTGTTGCAAGGTCCTTGCGCCAGACTTGCAGCTCGGAAACCAATACCGCATAAGTTTTCGGATCCGGCTTGGGAACCATCCGCACGCCCATTTCCACACTGCTCGTGGTGCTGCGCACCCATGCGGCCAGCGGTGCGCGGAACCACCACAACCCGCCGCAGGCCAGAATCGGCGGCAGGATCAGCAGCCATCGCCATCCTTTCATGCGCGGAGCATAAACCCCCTGCCCCGCCGCTTCAAGCCCCCCCCCCTGGTCTTGCATCCCGCGCCGCCTCGCGAAACACTGCCGCCATGCTCAAGCACGAACGCGCCAGCCATCTCCTGCGCCGCCTCGGAGAACTCTATCCGGAGACACCGGTTCCGCTCGATCACAAGGACGCCTACACCCTGCTCATCGCCGTACTGCTTTCCGCCCAATGTACCGATGTGCGCGTCAATCAGGTCACTCCCGCCTTGTTCGCCCTGGCCGACAACCCGCGTGATATGATGAAGATTCCAGTGGAGGAAATCCGCGCCATCATCCGGCCCTGCGGCCTTTCACCGCGCAAGTCCGCCGCCATATCAAAACTCTCCGCAATTCTCATCGAGCAATACGGCGGCAAGGTGCCCGCCGACTTCGCGGCGCTCGAAGCCCTGCCTGGTGTGGGCCACAAAACCGCATCCGTCGTGATGGCACAGGCCTTCGGCGTACCCGCCTTTCCTGTGGACACCCACATCCACCGCCTCGCCACCCGCTGGAAACTTACCTCCGGCAAAAACGTCGTCCAAACCGAGCGCGACCTGAAACAACTCTTCCCCCGCGAGTCATGGAACAAGCTTCATCTCCAAATCATCTTCTACGGCCGCGAACATTGCAGCGCCCGCAACTGCGATGGAAAATCCTGTCTGCTCTGCCGCGAGCTGTTCGAGTGAGGGTACCATCGGGATAAGCGCGGCACACGATTTTACGAACAATAATTGCATATCAACTCACACCGGGCTGAAGCCCGGAATTCCCGGTGGAATGTCTCTCGCAAGGCTCAACGGCTGTCCAACTGGAAAACCTGGCCGGATGTGTGCGGCAGCTCGAAATGAAGAAAGCGGATGAAGGCCGCCGTGCGCTCGCATGTGTTGAACCGGCCCAGCGCGTGCGCGGCGAGCACTTCCGCCCGGCGGGTGTTGCTAACAGATTCGGTCATCCGGGTTGCGAGAAATCCGGGAAGAACCGCATTCACGCGGATGTTGAAGTCGCCACAGGGCCCGGCCAGATCGCCCACCAGACCTAACAAAGCGGCTTTCGCAGCGGCATAGGCGGCTTGTCCCGCCGGTGGGTGAAGGGCCGAATTGCTTGATATGAAAATAACGTGTCCGCTTTTACGTCGCTTCATTTGCGGAAGCACGGCGTTGGCACAGGCGGCTGCTCCCGCGAAATTCACGGCCCAGGTTTCGTCCCATGTGTTTTCAGAAAGTCGGACTAGCGGTCCATCGCGGATAATTCCTGCCGCACAGACTAGAAGATCGACTCGGCGCTGCGCGAAATACCCGGCGATGGCCTCAGAATCCCGGACATCAAGCTCGCTGCTGCCGGGAGCCGCAACAAGGCAGCAGTCATTCTGCAAGGTCGCTACCAGGGCACGGCCCAAGGAACCAGTGCCGCCGGTGATCACCGCATGCTGCGTTTCAGTCTGCATCGCAGGCGGAGGATGGAATGATTTGATGGCTTCCGACAAGGGTGCTTGCGGGATTTTCCAAAAACATGGGAAAGGCTTGGGAATAACCCGGGGGTAGCCGGGGACAGCAGGAATCAGGATGGCTCGAAAATCGGCTTATCAGGATGCCGGCAAGTCTCATGCCCAGGTTGTTGTTGCCGTGGAACACACGGAATGAAGCCGGGGAACGCGGGTTTTCGGACCTTGTTCACACTATGAAGAAGAAGATCTTATGAGGTCAAAAAATCACATATTCATCAGAAAGATCCCAAAATGGATCGATCCCATGAGCATGCAACTCATGGGACCGATTCATGAACGAGGAGGCTCCCGTCAGATCATAGAAGCATCAATGCGGGTTGCTCGATGAGTTTCCTGACCTCCGAGAGGAATTGGGCGGCCACTGCGCCATCGACGACCCGGTGGTCGCAGGAAAGACCCAGGTTCATCCGCAAACCGGGAATAATCTGGCCGTTTTGGACAACCGGTTTCTCGATGGCGGCTCCCACCGACAGAATGGCGGCTTGGGGTGGATTGATGATGGCGTCGAAGGATTCGATGCCCCATGCGCCGAGGTTGGAAACGGTGATGGTCCCGCCGTCAAATTCATCGGGGCGGAGCTTCTTGTCCCTGGCGCGGACAGCGAAGTCCTTTACGGCGCGGGAAATGGCGAGCAGGGATTTGCTTTCCGCTTCCTTGATGACGGGTGTGACGAGGCCGTCATCGACTGCGACTGCCACCGAAAGGCCGATGTGGTTGTATTTGACGATGTGATCGCCGGCGAAGGAGGCGTTGATCGCAGGTACGGCCAGGGTGGCGTTGATCACGGCTTTAAGGATGAAATCGTTGACCGAGTATTTGTTGCCGTGGGTTTTTTCGGCTTGGTCGTTCACCTGTTTGCGCAGAGTCATGAGTGGCGCGGCATTTACTTCCACATGCAGGTAGAAATGCGGGATGGTGGTCTTGGAGGTGAGCAGGCGTGAGGCGATTACCTTGCGCATCGTGCTGAGTTCGATGGTCTCATCGCCTGCTTTGACAATCGGAAGGATGGCTTGTGCGGCTGGTGCCGGCGCGGTGGCTGGGGGTAGAGGTGCGGCGACTTTGTTTTTGATCGACTCGGCAAGCGCTGCCGCAGCGGTGGCTTCGGCGGAGGGGGCGGGTTTCGCGGGAGAACTAGCCGCTGCTTCGACATCGCTGCGGGTGATTCGGCCCGCCGGGCCCGATCCGGGGATTGTTGCTAGATCGATGCCGAGTTCTGTCGCGACCTTGCGTGCCAGGGGGGACGCGAGGATACGGTCACCGGAGGTCTCGATGGCGACCGTGGTGGAAACAGGTGCGGAAACGGCTGAAACTTGTGGCGGCGGCGCGGTGGCTGGGATCGGTGCCGCATCTGTTTGTGTTACGTCGGAAGTGTGGCTGGAATCCCCATTGAGCACCGCGAGGATGGAACCGATGGGCGCTTTCTCACCGGCTTGAATGCGGATTTCCGTGAGCACGCCATCATCAAAAGCTTCCATCTCCATCGTGGCTTTGTCGGTTTCCACATCGGCGAGCACGTCGCCGATTTCGACTGAATCGCCGACTTGTTTGTGCCATTTTACAAGGGTGCCCTCGGTCATGGTATCCGAGAGCTTGGGCATTTCGATATTGACGGACATGGGCTGTGGGGAAGTGCGGTGAGGATGGGAAAATGTGCAGTGAATTCCAGTCTTTTTAAGCGGGTGGGCGGAAAACGAAAAAGCGCGGGGAGTTGGTTTCCTCCGCCGCGCTTGAAATCAAAGTGGAATTGCGATCAGGGAGCGAGTGGTTTCATCGTCGGAATCAAGCCGATGTGCGGGCTTCCCACGCCACCTTGGGCGGTGGCCAGATTGCGGGTCGAGTCGGAAGTGGTGCCGCAATGATCCTTTTTCGGGCAGAAGAAATGTGCGCAGGAACGTCCGGAAACACGCACCTTCTTGGTGACGGT
The DNA here is from genome assembly GCA_030696085.1 of Luteolibacter sp. Classification (GTDB taxonomy): domain Bacteria; phylum Verrucomicrobiota; class Verrucomicrobiia; order Verrucomicrobiales; family Akkermansiaceae; genus Luteolibacter. The sequence goes on along the minus strand of JAUYNL010000035.1, from coordinate 9,271 downwards.
CTTGTAACGCGGCACTTTCTTTTCGATGGTCTGGACCATGCCGCCCTTGCCGCTTTTAGCGTCGCCGGGAGTTACAATTTCCTCGGTGATGATGTCATATCCGCAGGTTTTGACCTGGCGGGTTTCGGTGCGGTAGTGTCCAGCCTGGCTGGGGTTTCCAAACATCGAGCAGCACGAGGAGAAGCCGAGCGAAAGGGCGGCCAAGGACAGGAGCAGGGTGAGGTTTTTCATGATTTGTGGATGGTTTTGATGAGGAATGATCAGAACAGGCAGCAGCAGGAGGCCATGGACAAGGCAAGCACAGCGGATGCTCCGGCAAACAGCAAGCGGGTAATCATGGCGGAATGCTAGAATCACCGCTCCGCTTGGCAATGAAAAAGACGGAGAAATCCTCGCAGGAGGCCAGCCTGTGTTTCCTCATGGAATATCGAAACTGAAGCCGCTGCCGGGACCGATGGTCAGGGTTCCGCCTCCCGGGCTGCTGCCGGGACCGATGGTCAGTGTTCCGCCTCCGGGGCTGTTGCCGGGACCGATGGTCAGTGTTCCGCCTCCCGGGCTGTTCCCCGGGCCGATGACCACGGTTCCGCCTCCGGGCTGCCCTCCGATGGAACCCGAACCTCCGATGGAAGCCCCGGTTCCGCTATCGACGTGAGAGACGGACTTTACGACCTGCTCGTGGATTTCCGCCTGATAAGTGCCGATGCCATACCGAATTCCGTGGAGATGGTTCTTTGGATCGCTTTCGCGGTGCCGATTCTTGAGCGGCTTATCCTCGCCGAAATAGTATTTCATCCCGATCAGGGCGTGGTCATAGCCGTGGTCGCCTTTCATCGCGTTGGCGAAAATACTCAAGCCCGCCACTGGCAGTTCATACTCCACTTCCAACCCGAAAAACGTGTTGTCGAAGCGGTTCTCGGCAATCAGGGAAATCCACAGATCATCCATGGGATATGCGCCAAGATAGAACTGACAGAAGAATGCGTCCTTGTCGGTTTCGATGAGCGTGGAAGATGACTCGAAGCGGATCGAGGCGACGCCCGCCTTGGCACCGAGAGTGAGCCATTCGAAATAGCGTTCGGCTTCGATCCCAAGTTCCCAGGAATCCACCGGATCGCTGAAAACATACCCTGCCTCCAATCCGACCATAGCCGTCTCGCTGTCCCTCCAGAAAAAATGCGCCCCCAATCCGCCGAAATCGATATCATCAACGCGGGCATAACCGTATGCCCTTTGCCCGATGGTTGAATATAGGCCATCCAGTTGCATCCCGAAGCATTCCTGAATCGGCCAGGTGATGCTGCCTTCCAAACTGGTCATGCTTTCCGAGTCCATGCTTCCGTGCATGGCTCCGAACTTGCCATTGATTTCGGATACCGCGGGGTTCGCGATGGAAACCGCGCTCGTGAGAAAGATGATCCCAAAAGCAGCGGTGATTTTCATGAAAGAGAGCATGGGGCTCCGAAAAAACACGGCAAGTGAAAAAACACGGCAAGTGAAAATACTTTGGGCAGTGGGGGCTGTTCAAGCTCGTTGCGGACATTTGAGAGCGCCCGGTTGACCGTGTGCCAGCCGTAACAATTTTCCAACAAACGAAACCTCTACGGATCTCCAGACGTGGGAGGCGTTAAACCCATCCTCACCACCAGTGCGCCACCCTGACGGTCGCATGACCTTCGACCTGCCATCAGGCCAAGGCCGTTCGTTCTATCGACTGAAAATCAGTGTTGATTTCTAACCAACTTCCTCCCATGTCACACGCACTCCGCACTATCATCCCGATCTTGGTCACCTCGCTGCCCATGATGGCCGGGACCGTGCTCATCACCTCGGTGCCGGACGAGGTGCACGGGCTAGAACCGCTGACCTCGCTGGCGGGCGTTCCGCTCGCCGAGGGAACGCAGGTGCTGGTCGGGGCCTTTCCCGGGCTGGATGACGGCGAGATCCTGGACGCCGCCGCGCTGGGTGGTCTCGCGCAGGTGACGGCCGCGTTCGTTCAGTTTGGCGATGCCTGTGCGATCGGCCAGGGCGTGGATGGCGCTGCGGGTGGTTTTGAAATCGCGGTGAAGGACAAGGCACCCGCGGCATGGGTGGGGGAAACGGTTTCGCTGCTGATCCAGGCGGCTGACGACGAGTTTCTGGTCGCGCGTTTCGAAGGCATGGTGTTCGAGGCGGAAACCGAAACCGGACTGGAGCCGCTGCTCTCGCTCCATCTCGCGGATGCCAAAGTGCTTGTGGGAAGCCGCTTCGGCAGCGCCAGACTCGCCACCTCCGCCGCTCCGTCGGTCGGTAGTTTCACCACCTGGTTGGCTGGGTTTTCCGCGATCACCGATCCTGCGATGCGACTTCCCGGCGCGGATGCGGATCATGACGGTCGCTCGAATTTCCTCGAATACGCGACTGGCGGAAACCCGGAGTCCGGCGCGGATCCTGCACCATGCGAAATTCTGCCGGATGGCGAGGGTGGCATGTGGGTTCGCTTTCACCACGTGCCCGGCCTCGGTGCCATCCGCTACAGTCTGGAATCCTCCGGCAGTCCGGAAATTTCCTGGATGGAGGCCGATGGCACTCTCGAAAATGATCCGGAAAACCCGGCGACCCTGCGGCTGCGCCTGACACCGCCACTCGATGCGAGCCGCTTTTTCAGGCTGAATGTGTTGGAAACTCGATAGGGCCTCAACCCATCTTCAGCACCTTCTCGATGATCCGGCGCGGGTTGGGAAGCTGCTCGTTTTCGATGTGCGGGGAGTAGATGGCCGGGGCATCGATGGAACAGACGCGCTGGACCGGGGCGTCCAAGTAATCGAAGGCGTTTTCCATGATGATGGTGGAAACCATGGCGGAAACGCCACCGAAAGGTTTCGATTCGTCCACCAGGAGCACGCGGTTGGTTTTTTGAACCGTCTTGAGGATGGCATCCACATCGAGCGGACGGATCGAACGCAGGTCGAGCACTTCGGCGTTGATACCATGCTCGGCTTGGAGGGTCTCCGCAGCGGCAAGGCAATGAATGACGGAGCGCCCGTGGGCGATGAGCGAGATGTCGGTGCCTTCACGCTTGAGGTCGGCGACTCCCAGAGGAATGACGAAATCACCGTCGGCGGGGTCGGGGACTTCGCCGGAATTGCCATAAAGCAGGGTGTTTTCCATGAAATAGACCGGATCGTTGTCGCGAATGGCGGCTTTGATCAGACCTTTGGCGTCCGCCGGGGTGGCGGGAGCGCAGACTTTGAGGCCTGGAAACGCGGCGAAGAGGCCTTCCGGGATGTGCGAGTGGGTGGCACCGACGCCGGTGCCGCCATTGGCCGGGCCGCGAACGACGATGGGACAATTGCAAAGCCCGCCGGACATGTAGCGCACGCAGGCGGCGTTGGAAACGAGCTGGTCGAAGGCGACGGAGTGGAAGGACCAGAACATCAGTTCCATGACCGGGCGCACGCCGAGCATGGAGGCGCCGATGCCCATGCCGATGAAGCCGGCCTCGGAGATCGGAGTATCGACAATGCGCTTGTCGCCCCATTTTTTCCAGAGGCCTTCGGTGACCTTGTAGGCGCCGTTGTATTGGGCGACTTCCTCGCCCATGATGACGACGTTGGGATCGCGGGCGAGTTCCTCATCGAGGCCTTCGCGGAGAGCTTCACGGTAGGTGAGTGTGCGTGACATGGCAGGAGTGGTTCAGCTGTCGAAAAAGTGGCGCCCGATCTTGGATGCCGGCGATTGGTTGTCGGTCTCCCAATAGACGTCGGTGCTGATATCGGAGATGGTGGGAGAGGGCGATTCATCGGCGAATTTCACAGCGGCGGCGGCTTCATCCTGCGCGGTCTTGTTGATGGTGGTGGCGCTGTCTTCGGTGAGCAGTCCCTCGGCGATCAACTTGCGGCGGAACACGTTGATCGGATCATGGTTCTGCTTGTAGTTCTCGATTTCCTCCGGTGTGCGGTATTTCTTGTGATTCGCATCGGCAATACTGTGCCCGTAGTAGCGGTAGGTGTCGATTTCCAGCAAGGTGGGTTTGAATTCCTTGCGGGCGCGCTCCATGGCGATGTGGGTCTTGGCGCGCACTTCGTAGATGTCCGAGCCATCGATGACGTCCCACTCCATGCCGTAGGCTTCGCCGCGTTGGGCGAGGCAGCCGCCGTATGCGGATGAGCGCTCCTGCGAGGTGCCCATCGAGTAGCCGTTGTTTTCAATCACGAACACCACCGGGATGTCGAAAAGCGCGGCGAGGTTGAGCGATTCGTGGAAAGCGCCCTGGTTCACCGCGCCATCGCCGAGATAGCAGAGGCAGCATCCTTCCCGTCCGAGATATTTGAGCCCGTATGCCAGCCCGAGACCGAGCGGGGTTTGGCCGGCGACAATGCCGTGGCCGCCCCAGAAATTCTTATCGGGCGCGAAAAAGTGCATCGATCCGCCCTTGCCCTTCGAGCAGCCGGTTTGCTTGCCGAACATTTCCGCCATGCATTCGTTCATGCCCATGCCGACGGCCAGCGCATGGCCATGGTCGCGGTAAGCGGTGATGAAGTGATCATCAGGGCCTCCCAGCGAAATGGTGCCGACGGCCACGGCTTCCTGGCCGATGTAAAGATGGAGGAATCCGCCGATTTTTCCGCCCTGGTAGTATTTCAAGCCGGCCTGCTCGAAGCGCCGGATGCGGACCATTTGGGTGAACAGCTCGATTTTCCGCTCGGGCGTGAGCGTTTGATTGATCGGCGAGTTGGCGAAATCGAGGGGTGAGAGGTTGGCGGTGGTCATGGCGGGGCGTTGAAAATTCCGCGGGTTGTGGATGCTGCGATGGCAAATCGGCGAGGCGGAACCGTTGCGGAGCAGAGGCCGGGAGGCAAGGATTTTGATTCTCGATGCCGGTGGGCACGGGTGGATCGACAACAGGGGACGGATGGGCCACGCTGGGGCATGCCCGGACACGGCTACAGCGACTACGCGGACTTTGGCAGTGCCAAGGTTCATGCCCGCAGCCCGGTGGCAGCGAAAATCGCGCTTTTCCGCCGCTTGTTTCGCGGGCGCGGGGATTTGTATCCGAGGCGTTTTGAAAATCTCAGGAGCGGCCGCGCAGGTTATGCTCCGGCCTGTGGCAACGAATGGGTGCGTGGCGTTTGCGAGAAATCCCGGATCAAATGCGGCGATTGCCCGCACCGCGCTTTTCTGCCGGTGACCGATGAAGTCATCCAATGGCATCTATCAGGTAAGAACAAGACCGGACAGGACTTCGTTGCCGGTGTCTATCCGATGCTCGCCGACGAGACCTGTTATTTCCTCGCTATGGATTTCGACAAGGAATCATGGAGGGATGATGTGTTGGCGGTGATGGAAACGTGCCGTCTTCTGCAAATTCCCGCCGCGCTGGAAAGATCACGCTCCGGGAATGGAGGCCATATCTGGTTGTTCTTCACGGAGGCGGTTCCCGCAACGCTCGCACGCAGGTTGGGATCGTTCGTTCTAACGGAAACGATGGAGCGTCGACCGGAACTCGGTCTCGCATCCTATGACAGGCTCATTCCCAACCAGGACACCCTGCCAAAAGGCGGCTTCGGCAATCTCATCGCTCTACCCCTGCAGAAGGTTCCTCGTGACAGCGGCCACAGCCTGTTTTTGGACGAGGCATTGGTCCCATGGCCGGATCAATGGGCGTTCCTATCAGCCATCCATCGCTTGTCGCGCACGCAGGTGGAGGCCATGGCTCGGGATGCCGAAACCAGCGGCCGCGTGACGGGCGTGCGCTTCACTCTTGCGGCGCAAGATGATGCCGAACCATGGAACTCGCCGCCATCGCGGCGGTATCGCGATGAACCGATCACCGGGCCTTTGCCAAAAGAGATCGAAGTGATTCTCGGTGATCAGATCTATCTCGCCAAGGATCTCCTGCCGGCCGCATTGCGCAACCGCCTGCTCCGCCTCGCCGCATTCCAGAATCCCGAGTTCTACCGTGCCCAGGCGATGCGCTTATCGACCTATGGTAAACCTCGTATCATCGGCTGCGCGGAGGATCTGTCCGCGCACATCGGCTTGCCGCGCGGGTTGCTCGATGAGTTGCTGCAACTTCTCGGAAGCCTCCGAATCAAGGCCCGCATCCGCGATGAGCGTGTGGCTGGCCATCCGCTCGATGTGTGTTTCACCGGCACGCTCCGCCCGGAACAGCAAATCGCCGCCGCCGCCATGTTCGCACATGAGACAGGCGTGCTCGCCGCCACCACTGCCTTCGGCAAAACCGTTCTTGCCGCCCATCTCATCGCCGCCCGTGGCGTCAACACGCTCATATTGGTGCATCGTCAACAACTGATGGAGCAGTGGGTGGAGCGGCTTTCCTCATTTCTTGATCTGCCGGCAATGTCAGTCGGAAAACTCGGCGGTGGACATAAGAAACTCACCGGAAACCTCGATGTCGCTCTGATCCAGAGTCTTGTTCGCAAGGGTGTGGTCGATGACCGCGTGGCGGATTACGGCCATCTCGTCGTCGATGAATGTCATCATCTGTCAGCTCATAGTTTTGAATTGGTCGCCCGCCGGGCCAAGGCACGATACGTGCTGGGGCTGTCCGCGACCGTCACGCGCAAGGATGGTCATCATCCCATCATCTTCATGCAGTGCGGTCCCATTCGCCACAGTGTCGATGCGAAGCAACAAGCGGAAGCCCGGCCTTTTTCCCATCATGTCATCGTCCGACCAACTGGCTTTCGTTCGCTGGCGGAACCGGATCCCGACCGCCGCATCGAGTATCAAAATCTTTGCGCCGAGATCATGCGCTGCGAGCGCCGCAACAACATGATCCGGGACGAGGTCTTGGCCGCCGTGCTCGGCGGACGCTCGCCCTTGGTTCTAACGGAAAGAACCGAGCACGTCAGCTCATTGTCATCCATGCTGAGTCCACATGTGCCGCACCTGATCATCCTACAAGGCGGCATGGGTCGCAAATCGTTGCGCGAAGCCATGGAAAAACTCGCCGCCGTTCCGGAAAGCGAAGCGCGTGTCGTGATCGCCACCGGCAAGTTTGTCGGCGAGGGCTTTGATGATTCCCGGCTCGATACATTGTTTCTCACCATGCCCGTTTCATGGCGTGGCATCATCGCCCAATACGCCGGACGTCTCCACCGCCTGCACGATGGCAAACGCGAGGTTCGCATCCACGACTATGCCGATCTCGATGTGCCGATGTTCGCGCGCATGTTCGACAAGCGTTGTGCCGGCTACGAGGCTGTGGGTTATACCATTTTGCTGCCGGCCAGTGCCCTGCCCGGTTGGCCTGATGACGTCCCCTTGCCTATCGATCCGGTCTGGAAAAAGGACTACTCCGCCAGCGTGCGCCGTCTCATACGCGATGGTGTGGACAAGCCGCTCGCAAATCTGTTTGTCGCCGCCGCCAGCCCTGCTTCCGATGATCAGCGGGCCCGCAGCGCGTCCGAAGCCTTCCTTTTCCAACGCCTTGAGTCCCTGCCGGAGACAGCCGGCTTGTTCCGCCTCAATGTGAAACTGCCGATTCCATTTGATCAATGGAGCGAGATGGAGGTCGATCTTTTCTGTGCGGATCTCAAGCTCGTCATAGAAATCGACGGTCCTCAGCACCTCTCCGATCCAGCGGCCTATCGATGTGACCGCCGCAAGGATGCACTGCTTCAGGAAAACGCTTATTATGTAATGCGTTCCCTGGCCGAAGATCTATCAAAACACCTCGATTCCACACTCGATGCCGTTCTGCGGGCGATCACGCATTTGCGCCGCGCGAAGATGTCTGGATCATCGGTTTGATATCGCACTATCTCAATCAATTCATACCTTTGGAAATTGTGTTAGAAAATTCTATATCTCCTTTCGCAGATCCCGCATGCTCCAGAGCAGTCCGCTTGCCGCAGCGGCTGTACCTCTCAACTTGCGTGCTCCGCTCATGCGCTTGATACCGAAGCGCTCTCGGCAGCGGCTGAACAGATCATCCACAAAGCCACGGCTGCCGATCACCGCGCCGTCCGTGAAGTATCTCACGCGCCAGCGCAGCACCTGCGCCAGTGCGACATCGCGCCTGCTCTCCAGTCGCTCCAATTGCGCCGTCGCTTGCACGGGGTTCATGCCCTTTCTGAGCATTTTGGTTTCCAATTCGCCCTGTGGGTTGATGGTTTCCTCAGCACGCTCCTCGGCTTGCTGGAGAAAGAGCATTCGGTATTCCCGGGATACACGCCCGGCCCAATGGCACTCGTGCGCTTCCCAGCCCTTGTCAGCCATGATCGCGCGCACCAGGCCGGCGCGTGCTTTTTTGCCCTTGCCCATGCCCCCGCCCCCGGTCGCCTCACCGTAGCTGCTCCAGCGGTAATCCGCCGGATCTTCCACAATGCCCGCGCGCACCGGATTCAGGTCGATATATGCGGCAACCGTCCGTGATGCGACACCATCCTCAACCACCACGCTCTTGAAAGTTTCCTCCCAAAGGTTGCCGCGGCGCTCATGGCTGCGGTTATACCATTGGGTGAAGCGCTGCATCAGCCCCTTCATGAATTCACTCAAATCGTGCATCCGATAGGTGAAGCGCTCGTGGATTTCGAGTACATAAGCCTCCCCATCGCGCACGCGGCCTTCAGCCACCACCTTGCGGGCTTCTATCAGTTCTTTGGCTACCTCCGCCACTTGGGCGTCGTTGTAAATCGCGCGTATGCGGGCGACTAGCTGCTCGTCCGAGAACCCGCTTCGGGGCATTGGCGGGACCTCCAGTAGCAGGTGGATGTGATTGGACATCAGGCAATAGGAGAGCACCCGGCAGCCCGAGAAATTCTCATACATCCGCATGTAGGTGCGGAATTGCTCCTTGTCCTTGCCCTCGAAGGCAAATCGCTTGTCCACCGCGCGTGAGATGCAGTGGTAGATCGCCGGTTTCTCCCCGGACTCCGCCCATGGGACGATCCATCGTGGTCTGGCCATGCCTGTGTGTGCTCGCCGTCATTTCCAAGGTCAAGGAAAATATCAATAAATGGTGTCTGCACTAATTTTGAGACATACGATTCCGTCGTTTTTTTGTCGGTGTCTTCATCCTACCGGCTCACGCGTTTGGCGAAGTCTGCCACTTGGTGGATGATGTGCTCGTCTGCGATTTCAAACAGATCGTTGTGTCCTGCTCCAGGCACCTGTCGGCGATCACCCAAAGTGCACCACCCAGGTGATCAGCGGCTCGCGCAGCTTGTGCGGCGGGTTGCGGGAGGTCATTGCGCCGATGCTCGAACTCGGATTGAGCGCGCAGCGCATCTATCAGGATTTGGTCGCCGGACACGGTTTCGGCGGA
>JAUYNL010000034.1 GCA_030696085.1 Luteolibacter sp. | reverse complement strand
CCGCTCCTCGTCGGCTCCACCGTCCCGTCCCAGCACGGGAGAACCTTCGGAGCTTGCAAGTGAGATCGGATTCTCCTATCGAATGTCCATCAGCCAGACCGCTGAAATTCTAACGATTTAACGGAAAGAAAAATTTCCCCTCGCCCTGCCGCGATACCTCATACAGCCCGGAAAGATCTACAGGTGGTCGTTCCTGATCACACCCGTCGGCTCGGTCGGACACTGAGATCTTGGATGGGGCGGACCAACTCCCAACCACTCGCCGAGAGAGGACGATGGAAGTCGCGGCACCGCCCTTTCGATCCATTTCGGCTCGCGCCCCTGCAACGCTCCAGTGCGGCGAGCCGGCAGGCTAGCGATGGAATCCAGTAGGACGCGCGGGAATTCAAGCGAGGTATTCCGAAGGGGTTGGGGGGAAAATACCCCCTTCCCCCACGGCTGCTATGAGCAGAAGTATGAGAATGCCGATTTTCATACTTAACTCATTGGAAATCAAATTGGTGGAGGCGAGGGGAGTCGAACCCCTGTCCGGGACGCCGTCAACGATGGTATCTACACGTTTAGCATGCGGTCTGAAATTTCGGAAGGGCTGGGCCCGCTTGCGGCGTTGCCTCTCCTAGGAACCTGTTTTTTCTCGGCTTGAAACCCGGCCACCCGATTCCATGCCCAGCCTTCTAGGTTTCGCCATCCCCCTCAGAAGGCGTCGGGGTTCTGACGTGACTGTCAATTAAGCAGCCAGTGCGAGCTCGTTAGAGTCTGCATTTATTTGTTTTGAGCGGCTTTTTTAGGAGGCCAACCGATCAACCTCCACGTGCAACCAGCGCATCGGACATTCCGTCGAAACCAGAACGCCCCCAATTTGCTGTGAGGAGGGAAGATGCACCGAAATTGAAAGGATGCAACCGGAAATTTGTTTCTTGTCGGCGCTGGTTCAAAACTGGATTTTTTGCCGGATCAAAACTAGACAGATTTCAGCGTGAAATGGCCGAGAATCGGCGGCCATGTTAACTTTGGTGAATGTTCGAGAACCCAGAGCTTGCGGAACGGGTGAAAAAGCACGGTAACCACCTTCCGGGAAGTGGGTGCGATTTCATAGTCCTGGCCGTCGAACTCGATGTAGGGGCCTGTGTGAACCTTGCGCGTGGAGCGCAGTGAGAAGTGCAGATCCAACAGTGTTGGCGCGGGCACGGGACTTAGCCGGGCGCTACGTTTGAGCAACTGTTCTTCCCAAACTTCGGACGGGATCTTGCCGGTGGTCCGCTGGGTTTTTCCGCCTTGGCGTTGGATTTCCATCTGGAGAATGGAATCGGCCTTTTCCCAGTCGCTGACGCCGGCGTGGGCCAGCAGGGTGACGAGGCGGTTTTGAAAGGTTTGAAAAGCACGCTCGATCTTGCCTTTGGCTTGTGGCGTTGGTGCCACGAGGTGCGCGACGTGGAGCGCCCGCAAGGCACGCTGGAACTCGCTGCGCGGATCGGCGTGGTGGTTGCTGGAACTCGGCCCGAAGAGGCTCAGGGCGTCGGTATAGATCGCCTCGGGAAGGCCGTGGCGTTCGAAGGCCTCGCGGAAGTGCTGGAAGTGATTCCAAGTAGTGTCCCGCTCGACGAAACGGCCTGCGACAAACAGGCCAGAGCAGTCATCGACGGTAAGCAGCAGGGTTTGTTTGTTAGGGGCCGGCCACCACTGGTGGATCGAACTGTCGTGTTGCCAGAGTTCGCCGACATGGGCGCGGCGGAAGCGCCGGTAGGTGCGCTTCTTGGGGGCGGGCGAGGGAACCAGGTGGGAGAGGTTGGTTTTGACGTAGGATTCGACGGTTGCGCGGGCTCGCTTGAAGTCGCACAGCCGCTCCATTTCGTCTGCGACGAGTTGATAGTTGGGCGGACTTTGCACGGGCAGGAAGCTTTTGAGGAATTCGAGGACCTCGGGCGGCCACTCCTCACGCCGGTCCCCTCCGCTGGATACGCAGCATTCTCCGGCGCTGTGCGTCCTGGGCCATTTCCTGCTGCATCAGCGAGTCTTGGCGGGAAAGCCGGCCAATCGTGCCGTCCAGCGATTCCGGCGGCGCGGCTCCTTCTTTCCCGGCCTCGATGCCGGCAAGGAGATGCTCGATTTCATCGCGCATCCGGATTTCCAACTCGATCTCCAGTTCGGTGTCCATCGGCCTAACGGAAAAGGATGATCGGAATCTGGCAGGTGCGGATCAAATGGGTCGTGGTGCTGCCGAGGATAAGGCTCCGCACCCGTGAGTGGCCGTAGGCTCCCATGGCAAGAAGGTCGATGTTCCGTTGGGTGACTTCACGGGCGATCACTTCGTCCGGGTCTCCGGCGAGCAGGTCGGCAGTCACGGTGAAGCCCGCGCCACGCAATCCGGTGGCGGCGTGTTCGAGGGAAAGTTCGTGTTCATGGTCTTGCTTGCCGCACATGACAAGGTGGCATTCCAGACCTCTGAGCCATGGCTGGGTGGCGACGTGATGCACCGCTTTCAGCGAACTCGACCCGCCGTCGAAGGCAACGAGGAAACGCTCAATCGGCTTGAACTCGCGCGCTGCGACCATCACCGGGATTTTCGCGCTGCGCACCACTCGTTCCAGATTGCTGCCAAGATGACCTTTGGCGAAGTCGGCGTGTTCGCCGCGTTTCCCAACAATCACCAATTCAGCACCCTCTTCGAATTCGTCGAGCGTCTCCACCACCGAGCCGTGGCGTTGGGTGGTTTTTACTTCGTATCCGGCGAGTTGTTTGGTGGCGTCTTCCAGGATCGCCTTGCCGCGAAGCCGGGCGACACGGGCGTGCGATTCGTCGTGCTTGGCGAGTTCTTCCAGCAGTTCGGCGTTGGCATCGAAGCCTATGCTTCCGCTCAGATCCTGTTTATCGAGTGACTCGTCGCGTTCGATCACATGCAGCACATTGATGGATGCGCCGCCGCGCGATGCGGCCCAGGCGGCGTGCTGATAGATGCTGGGCGCGTAAAGGGAACCGTCGGTGCAGGCAAGGATGGCGGACATGTTTATGTGGGTTTGGGGTTCAGTGTTCCAGCATGCGTTCGAGCGCATCCGGTTTGTCGTGAATGGCGAGCTTGTTGACGATGGTGGCACTTGCCTCGTTCATGCCAAGGATTTCCACCTCGGTGCCTTCGCGGCGGAACTTGAGCACCATCTTGTCGAGTGCGCCGACGGCGGTGAGATCCCAGAAATGGGCGTGCGAAACATCGATGATCACCTTGTCGATGGCCTCCTTGAAGTCGAAGGCGGAGGTGAAGGTGTCAGCAGAGACGAAGAAGACCTGGCCGCGCACGGTGTAGGTGCGCGTATCGCCGTCGAGTTCGCTGGTGATACGGATGACCTGCGCGACCTTGCGTGCGAAGAACAAGGAGGCCAGCAACACACCCGCCCCCACTCCCAGCGCGAGGTTGTGCGTCCACACCACCGTTACCACCGTGACGATCATTACCATGCTGGTGGTCGATGGATGCACGGCGAGGTTCTTGAACGATGCCCAGGAGAACGTGCCGATGGAGACCATGATCATCACCGCCACCAGCGCGGCCATGGGGATTTGCTTCACCCAGGGACCGAGCACAAGCAGCAGGATCAAGAGCACGACGCCCGCCGTGAGTGTGGATAGCCTCGTGCGTCCGCCGGATTTCACGTTGATGACCGATTGGCCGATCATCGCACAGCCCGCCATTCCACCAAAAAGACCGGAAACAATGTTGGCGATGCCCTGGCCGCGCGCTTCGCGGTTGCCGTCGCTGGTGGTGTCGGTGAGTTCATCGACGATTTGCGCCGTCATGAGCGACTCCAACAGGCCCACCACCGCCATGCTCATGGAGATTGGGAAAATAATGGCGAGGGTTTCGAAATTCAGCGGCACCTGCGGCCAAAGGAAAATCGGCAGCGTGTCGGGAAGCTGTCCGAGGTCGCCGACGCGGCGGACATCGATTTTCAAGACGATGGCGAGAACGGTAAGCACGATGATACAGACGAGCGGAGAGGGGATCGCTTTCGTAATGCGCGGCAACAGATAGATGATACCCAGGCCCCCAGCGACCATCGCGTAGGTGATCCAGCTCACACCATCGAGCTTGAGGTTGAGTTCCGGCAACTGCGCGAGAAAAATCAGGATCGCCAGCGCGTTGACGAACCCGGTCATCACCGCCTTCGATACAAAGCGCATGATGTTGCCCACCTTGAGCAGGCCGAAGATGATTTGAATCACTCCGGTCAATATGGTTGCCGCCAGCAGGTATTGCAACCCGTGCTGCTTTACCAGGGTCACCATCAGCAGCGCCATCGCGCCGGTGGCTGCGGAAATCATGCCGGGCCTTCCGCCGGTGAAGGCGATGACCACGGCGATACAAAACGAGGCATACAGCCCGACCTTGGGATCAACACCCGCGATGATGGAGAAGGCGATGGCTTCAGGAATGAGGGCTAGGGCTACGACGATCCCGGCGAGCAGGTCGCCGCGAATGTTGGAAAACCAGGATTTGGAGAGATTGGAGTAAGGCATGAAAAAATGAAAAGATTTACGAAAGAGAATGACCCGATTCACGGCGGCGCAGGAACGCACCTAATCCGGATTCTTGTCTGAGGCTTGAGATTCGACGCGCTGCATAAGCAGGCGAAACAAAGCTGGCGATCTCCACTCAGGGGGGATCGGTTGGCGTTCGATATGCGCCAGTGGCGTTGTTTGTAAGGAGAATCATGGACTCGGTGCGCACATGCTTCCAACAAAGTGATCGGGACACAAGCCCTTTTCGGCGGCCCTTTTCGACACGGCATCACGCACGCCTTCATAAAATGGGGATGATTGGCTTGCCGATGTTTGGAGCAGCTTCAAAAACCATGCTGTTAAGACTTTGCGTGCCCCGACGACTCACACGCATGCAGGAAACACTACAGCAAGTTCTCGATTGGGTCGCCGCACAGGGAATCTGGGCCCCCATCTTGTTTATCTTCGTCTATGCGGGGGCCGCAGTCGCATTCATACCCGGCAGCATTCTCACCCTGTCCGCCGGAGCCCTGTTCGGAGTGGTAAAGGGAGCGGCGTTGGTTTCACTCGGTTCGACACTCGCAGCCGCGATCAGCTTCCTGCTCGGGCGCTTCGCCCTTCGCGGGTGGATCGAAAAGAAACTCGCCCACAAACCCGCCTTCAAAGCCATCGACGAAGCCGTCGCCCGCGAGGGCTGGAAAATGGTGCTGTTGCTGCGTCTTTCGCCGGTGTTCCCGTTCACCCTGCTCAACTACGGCCTCGGCCTCACTCGCATCGGCTTCTGGCCCGCTGTGCTCGCCTCATGGATCGGCATGCTGCCTGGCACCATCCTTTACGTCTATCTCGGCTCCATCGCACAGGTTGCGGCCGGTGGCACCACCACCGCCCAGAAAATCCTCTATGGCGTCGGACTCCTCGCCACCCTGGTGGTCACCGTCTGGATCACCAAAATCGCCAAAAAAGCACTCTCCGGAAAATTGGAGGCACCGGAGCCGGCCAGCCCCACTGTTTCCGATGTCAACGAAGCATGACATCCTGCGGAAACCACTGCCGCTCTTGGCGCTCGCACTGCTCATCGCGGGCTGCGCGGATACCAGCGGCCTGGAATCCTACACCGACGCCGCCTACCGGGCCGGTCGCGAACCGAACCCGGTGATTGTCATCCCCGGCATCCTCGGGACCCGCTTGATCGATCATTCCACAGAACGGGTGGCATGGGGAGCCTACGGTCCGGGAGCCGTTCATCATGGCTCCGCCGATGGACGGCGCTCGCTTGCTTTGCCGATGAGGATGAATGCGGATCTCGTCTCCCTAACTGACGATGTCCGTCCGGATGGCACTCTCGACCGTCTCACACTTGGCGGAGGAGTGGGAATCAAGGCCTATCACAACCTCCTGCAAGCACTCGTCATCGGTGGCTACCGGGATGAAAACCGCCGCCCACCTGGAGAAAACGAACACACATCCTGCTTCGAATTCGGCTACGATTGGCGACGCTCCAACGCCGAAAGCGCCGCCGAACTCGGCCGCTTCATCGGGGAAAAACGGCGGTTCATTGTCGCGGAACGCAAACGCCGTGGCTTGCCGCCGCGCGAAATCAAATTCGACATTGTTGCCCACTCGATGGGCGGTCTCGTGGCCCGATACTATCTCATGTATGGTTCCGCCGCACCTCCGACGAATGGCCGCCACCCGCAAGTCACTTGGGCCGGTGCCAGAAATGTGCGCCGCTTCATCCAGGTCGGCACGCCCAACGCCGGGTCCACACAGGCACTGCTCCAACTCAAGAATGGCATGGGCCTCTCATCATTCGTCCCCCGATTTCAACCCGCAGTGATCAGCACCATGCCTTCCGCATACGAACTGCTGCCACGCGCCGCCGACCATCCGCTTCTCGATGCCACAGGCAAGCCGCTCGACCCCTTCGATCCCGCCGTCTGGCAGCGCTACCGCTGGGGCCTCGCCGATCCTGACCAAGACAAATTTCTCCAACAACTCCTGCCAGACATCCCGGACCAAACAGAGCGTCTGGAAATCGCCCTCGATCATCAGCGCAAATCGCTGGCTTCCGCCAAGACCTTCCATGCCGCGCTCGATTGCCGCTGCACTCTGCCACCCGGAGTGACTATGCACGCCTTCGTCGCCAACGCATCGCCGACCGTCAGCCAGGTGCGCATTTCTCCGGACGGCTCGCTGGTTCCCATCGCCCACCTGCCCGGCGACAACACGGTCACCGTCCGATCCGCCCTGTCGCGTACGCCAGATGATCAGCCTGGCCCCATCCCTTGGACCAGCATTCATACCATCAACGCCTCCCACATGACCATGCCGGCCCAGCCGGAGTTCATCCGTCAACTTCTCGGCTTGTTGTTGGATACGGATCCAGCCCATGTATCCGGGAGCAATTAGCCCTCCTCCGTCGGCAGATGATCAAGAACCTGCTCGCGCGCCACGGAAACTTTTCCAAATGAGTTTGATCCCTCCCGACCACTGGCGGCCGTTATTCGATTCGGTCTATGAAATGAACACAGCGAAGGATCATGCCGATTTCCTGTCGGCGGTGGCCACGGGAATGAGTCGCCTGATCTCCGCGGAGCTCTGCGTGGTGCATGTGCTCAATCGGAGAGACCAGAGGATGGTGGTGAAGACCTCTCCCGAAAACCCCTACACCGAGGAGGAAATGGCATATTACGCCGCCAATCCCGGAGGGGACCCCTTGGTCAGTCATTTTGATCGGACGGGTTGCACGAAGGCCGTTCGCCGCTCGGATGTGATGCGGCTTCGGGACTACCTCAAGACGCCCCATTTCATCCATTGCCAGAAGCGGTTGGGCTTCATCCACACCTTGGCACTGCCATTGAGGATCGATGCCGAGACGGTGGGAGCACTCAGTTTGGACCGCTCCGGCGCGGATTTTACCAAGCACCACTGCGAGCTTCTCAATGCCTTCGCGCCGCACTTCCTGCTGGCGTGGAATCGCCACCCGAACCCTTGGAAATCGGTGGACGAACCCGTGCTGCCAGCGCGGGAAAAATTTCAAAAACTCGGCCTGACCATTCGCGAGGCCGACGTGCTGTTCTGGATGACGGAGGGAAAACAGAACCGCGAAATCGCCACCATTCTGGGCCGCAGCCTAAGCACGGTGCAGGAACACGTGGCGAACATCCTCACGAAGCTCGGGCAGGAAAACCGCCACGCGGCCACGGTTTTCGCGCTGCGGAGCCTGGAAAAGCAGTGAATCCAAAACCCCCACGCGTGGGGGTTTATTATCAGGAACGATTAAGAGTAGGGTTTGCGGCTTTCCCTGCAAAACCATGGTCCTGTTCACACCCTTGCGTCAAATTGCCTCTTGTCCCGCCTTGAAGGCGTCCATCCGTATCGGCCTGCTGGCTTTTGCCTTCCTGGCCCCTGTCAAAGCGGGGCTCGTCCTTTTCGGTGGCGGCCTGACCTTGGAGTCGGAGGGCGGCACGGCCTTCCCCTACAATCTGGCGGCAGGCAAAACGGCCTTTGCCAACGATGTGATCGGTCCGCCGCACTCGATTGCCGCAGTGAACGATGGAAACTATGGAAACAGCAGCAGTTGGATCGCGGCCAGCGGGAATGGTTTCGTCGGCATCAGTCTCGGGAGCATTCCTACCTCCATCCACAAGATCGCGTTCGGGCGGGACAATCTCGGCCTGGCCCCGGACCGAGCGCTCGGCACCTACACGCTGCAATTCACCACCGTGGCCGATCCGGACGCGGCGACTCCGGACGAGAGCTGGACCACCATCGGCACGCTCCATTACCAATCCGCCGGTGGCGCGAACTTCGCCAATCCACATCTGCGCCACGTATTCTCATTCACCCCGGTGATGGCCACCGGCATCCGTTTGAAAACGGTGACCTCATCCGACTTCATCGGCATCGATGAACTGGAGATCTACGCCCCTCCGGCCATCCGCGTGGAACATCCCCCCGGCGTCACCTGGAGCGGCGAGCACTCGGTCCTCGTGGCGGGATCTAACAGTGATGGCGAAGGGAATGTGCCCGCCGACCTAGCAGGAGTGGTAAGCGTCACCATGGGTATTCGCCACGTCGTTGCGTTGAAAAGCGACCGCACGGTGGTGTCATGGGGGAGCAATTCCTTTGGACAGCTCAATGCGCCGGCAGGCTTGACGGAGGTGCAAGCCATCGCGGCGGGCGACGAACACACCTTGGCGCTTCGAAGCAATGGGACCATTACTGCCTGGGGCGGCAGAAATACATTTGACGAGCTTAATGTTCCCGCAGGCTTGGCCGGCGTGCGTGCGATCTCGTCTTATGACCGGCATTCGGTAGCGCTCAAGAGTGACGGTACGGTTGTCGCCTGGGGCGACAATTCCTGGGGTCAACTCAATGTTCCAGCAGGCTTGACCGGCGTCACGGCAGTCGCTGCAGGTCAAACCTTCACAATGACGCTCAAGAACGATGGCACGGTCGCCGTCTGGGGAGCGGACGGCTTTAGTGCTGTATTAAAAAGCGTGCCAGTTGGCTTGGCCAATGTCACTGCCATCGCAGCCGGAGGAGGCCACGCTGTGGCATTGAAGAGCGACGGAACCGTCGTCGCCTGGGGATTCAATGATTATGGCCAGACCAACGTGCCCGTTGGGTTGAGTGACGTCAGAAGCATCGCGGCTGGAGTTCGCCAAACCATCGCACTGAAGAATGACGGCACCGTCGTCTTCTGGGGAGAAGACGATGGCCAGGCCGCGGCCTTCAGCACCCTGACCGGAGTCGAGGCCATCGCTGGCGGCCTCAACTCAAGCGCAGTCATCCAGCGCGGAGCAGACGCCCCGGTCGTTGCTTTCAACTATCCCGGACTCGCGACGACGACGACTAAAACCTTCACCGTGACCAACCCTGGCGGAAGCCAGTTGAACATTGCCAGCGTCCACACCGCAGGAGGGCAAGCCTCCGATTTCGTCGTCAATACCGCCGGCATGTCCTCCTCCCTCGCCCCGGGAGCCAGCACCACCTTTACCGTTTCCTACGGGCCGGCCAGCACCGCCCCCCGCACGACCACCCTGCACATCACCAGCGATTCGGTGGAACAGCCGATCTTTGACATCGTCCTGAAGGGCAACCTGGCCGACACGCGCGCGCCGATTTTCCTCCCCGCTCCGCAAAACCTGTTCGCCAACACGACCAACCCCGCCGGGACTCAGATCAACTATCCACCGGTCGCCGCGGTGGATGATTCAGGCGCGCCGACCCATATCACCTACTCCATCCCCAGCGGTAGCGACTTCGCCATCGGTGAAACCACCGTCACCATCACCGCCACGGACAGCTCGGGAAACACCGCTACCGCCAGCTTCATCGTCACCGTCAGCCTCCCCGCACTTGTGCTGGTAGAGACAGGCGGTCAAATGGCCGCAGACAACCTCGCCATCGGCAAGACCGCCTTAGCCAAAGACGTTATCGGCGTGGCACCTCACACGATCGCCAAGGTGAACGACGGCCTCTACGGCAATGCCAACAGTTGGATCGCCGGCAGCGCGAACAGCTTCATCGGCATCAACCTCGGCAGCACCCCCGTGACCGTCCGCTACGTGGCCTTCGGTCGGGATAACGATGGCATCCAAACGACCCGCGTCGCAGGCACCTACACCCTGGAATTCACCACCGTGCCCAACCCCGGCGCCGCCACTCCTGACTCCAGTTGGGCCAGTTTCCCTCCGCTCGAATATCCCGGCTCCATCCCCAGTCCGGGGCGGAGGCACGTCTATTCCATTCCGTCCATCGAAGCCACCGGTGTGCGCTTGAAACTCTCCAGCAACAGCATCGAAATCGGCATCGATGAACTCGAACTCTACGAGAATCTGGCTGCCCAGATCACCGTCGAGCAGCCTGTGGGCGCGCCTCTCACCGCAGGAGCAGCCAGCATCCATTTCCCCAGTCAAAACCTAGGCACCGACAGCAGCGAGAAAGCCTTCACGATCAACAACACCGGCAACATCCCGCTCACGATCAGCAGCCTCACCACCACGGGCGGCGAGGCGGGCGACTTCATTGTCAATACCAGTGGCACGAATACGGCCGTGCCGCATACCAGCGGTAACACCACCTTCAGCGTCCTTTTCCGCCCCACCGGACTGGGTCCACGCAGCACCACCTTGCGCATCGTCAGCAACGATGCTGCCACCCCGGACTTCACCATCACTCTCACCGGCACAGGCACCGATACCCTGCCGCCCGTGATCGAGCCTCTTGACGATGTCATTGCCTACTCCGCAGATGCCGCAGGCACCGTCGTCAACTTTGACAAAAGTAGCTCCATCTCGGACAACTCCGGCACGGTCCTCATCAGCTATTCGCCCGCCAGCGGAAGCCATTTCCCGCTCGGTTCCACCACCGTGACCGCCACCGCCGCGGATGGGTTAGGCCAGGTCACCACCGCCACCTTCTCGGTCATCGTCAATGCAGCCGCGCGCCTCATCGTCGAGCAACCCATCGGCAGCCCATTGTCCGGCTCTCCCCCCAGTGTTTTTTTCGGCAGCGTGACTCTCCCCGGCAGTGAATCACGGACCTTCACTCTCAAAAACACCGGTCTCGTCCCGCTCAATCTCAACAGTATCAATGTCGTCGGTGGTCAGGCAGCCGAGTTCAGCCTGAACACCACCGGCACCGCCAGCCCCCTCGCGATCAATGCCAGCACCACCCTGAGCGTCACCTTTACCCCTGCCAACATTGGGATCCGCAGCACCTCGCTGAACCTCGCCAGCAATGATCCAACCACCCCGAATTACGCCATCAGCCTGAACGGCAGCGGTGTGGACACTGAACCACCTGTCATCACCTCGGCACCCCTTGACTTCAGCGTTCTTGCCAGCAGTGCCTCGGGAGTGCGCGTCATTTTCCCAGCCGCCACCGCCACGGACAATTTAGCCCTCCCCGTGACGCTGAGCTACTCGCACGCAAGCGGCAGCCTCTTCCCGCTGGGAAGCACCCTCGTCACGACCACTGCCACGGACGCGGCGGGAAATACGGACACCGCCACCTTCACCATTACCGTCACCTCCACCACCTTGCCCCCGGATGTTCCCACCGGCGGCTCCGTTCCAAACAATCTTGCCCTCGGCAAAACCGCCTTTGCCAAAGATGTCGTCGGAGTCGCCCCGCACACTATCGCCAAAGTGAACGATGGTATCTACGGCAATCCCAACAGCTGGATCGCAAACAGCCTCGACAGCTACGTGGGCATCAACCTCGGAGCCACACCGCGGCCAATCAACCGCATCGCTTTTGGTCGCGACAACAACGGCCTTCAAAGCTCCCGCGCCACCGGCACCTACACGTTGCAATTCACCACCACGCCGAATCCCGATGCCACCACGCCTGACGGTGCCTGGCAAACCATCGCCACCCTCCTCTATCCGAATGATGTCACCAATCCCATACTTCGCAATCTCTTCGCCTTTGCCACCGTCAACGCCACCGGCATCCGCCTCAAAACCCTCGGCGACATCTTCCCGATCGGCATCGACGAACTCGAACTCTACGGCCCGCTCACTCCGCAGCAAAGCTGGCGCGACCAATACTTCAGCATCACCTCCAACACCGGCGACGCGGCCGACGATGCCGACCCGAACAAGAACGGCATCCCCAACCTCCTTGAATACGCCCTCGGAGGAAACCCCGCCGACAACAGCACCGGCCAAGGCATCCTGCCCACCGGATCACGCCCGGGAAGCCAGTTGCAACTCCATTTCAACCGCCTGCTGGACCGCAACGACATCGATCTAACCGTTCAGGCCAGCCCTAACCTCACCGCATGGACCGATCTCGCCCGTAGCACCGCCGGCCAGCCCTTCGCACTCATTGAGAGCGGCGCCGGCATTGATGAAAGCGGCACTGGAAACACCCGCGCCGTCATCATCACCGATCCCGCCACCGGCACTCGCCGCTTCCTGCGCCTCAGCGTGACGCCCACGCCTTCGCCCTAACCACACTCCCACGCCGCCACTTCACCTTTCTCCGAACCACCACCATCCCGGAACCCTCTTCCGCCCTCCTTGCCCTGATAGGCCCAGCCGCTCTCCTCCTCCGCCGCCGGCGCGCTGGTCTCCCGCCAACCGGGACCTTCTCTCCGCAATAAGCTCAGGACGTCGCTTATAAACTTCAGCAAGTGAGCCACCTCAACCGCAACCGGACACATAGCCTCAATCGCACCGCACCGCCGCCGCCTATCTTTCCCTTTCTTCTCCCAACTCTCGACCACCTCTCCACCTACATGAAATCAATCCGTCCTCAGTCCCGCTTTGCCCGTAATTATCGTCGGCCCGCCGCCGCCCTCCTCGCGGCCATGCTCCTCCTCGACGCCGCGCCGTGGGCGTTTGCCCAGACTACGATCACGTTGACCGACGGCCAGATCGACACAAACGCCTACGACACCACCGCGCCCGCTTCTCCGACCACGTTCACGATCGCGACCGGCACCGCCACCGTCTCCGGCACCATCTCCGGCACCGGCTCCCTCACCAAGTCCGGATCAGGCACCGTCACCCTCTCCGGCGCCAACACCTACACCGGCGCGACCACCATTTCTAACGGCACCCTCGCCCTTGGCGCGGCCAACGTCCTCTCCGACACCGCCGCCCTCACCGTCGGCTCCGGTGCCACGCTAGATTTCGCCAACTTCTCCGAAACCGTCGGCTCCCTCGCTGGCGCCGGCTCGGTCACTCTCGGCTCCGGCACCCTCACTACCGGCGGTGACAACACCTCCACTATCTTCACCGGCCTCGTCTCCGGCACCGGCGGCATTACCAAAACAGGCTCCGGCTCCCTCACCCTCCTATTCAGGAACACCTACACCGGCACCACAACGGTCTCCGCCGGCACTCTCGTCTTAAACTCCCCCATCGGCGACATCGTAAATAACGCCTCACTGACCCTCGTAGCTGCCGATAACTACAGCGGCGTGATCTCCGGCTCCGGCTCCGTAACCTTTCGCGCCGTCACCCTGTCGGGGACCAACACCTACTCCGGCCCCACCACGATCGGCCACGCCTTCTCCGGCGACACACCCATTGTCGGCATCCTCACGCTCGGTGCGAGCGACGTCCTGCCCGATGCCACCGCCGTCACCGTCCAGACCGGCACCATCTTCGATCTCGCCAACTTCACCGACACCATCGGCTCCCTCGCGGGCGCAGGCTTGGTCACCCTCGGTTCCGGCTCCCTCACCATCGGCGGCGACAACACCTCCACTACCTTCAGCGGTGCCCTCGACGGCACCGGCTCCTTGGTCAAAACCGGCACCGGCACGCTCTCTTTCTCTATTCCTGGCACCTCTTCCTTTAATCCCGGCACCAGAAACGGTTACAACGGCAATACCCGAATCACTGGCGGCCTGATCAATTTCAGCAATGCTTGGGATTTTGGTAACGCCAATACCATCACCCTCGACGGCGGCGGCCTCCAATGGGCCACCGGCAGCACGGCCGACCCCTCCTTCAAATTTACGCCCCTCGGTTCGGCCGGCGGCACCTTCGATACCAACGGCAACAACGTCACCTTCGCCTCCGCCCTCTCCGGAACCGGCGGCATCAACAAAGTCGGCACCGGCTCCCTCACCCTTGGCGCGGGCAGCACCTACTCCGGCACCACCACCATCTCCGCCGGCACCCTCCAATTTGGCGGCGGCGACTCCATCTCGGGCGACATCATCAATAACTCCGCGCTCGTCTTCGGCGGCAGCGCCGACTCCACCTTCTCTGGCTGGATCAGAGGCTCCGGCCCCATCACCAAGTCCGGCACTGGCACCACCACGCTCACCGGCGATCTCTACAACCCCGTCGGTGCCCAGAGCTCCTTAACTATCGCCTCAGGCGCTATTCGTTTTACCGACGCAACCGGCTTCGTCGTCTACAATCCCATCAACAACGGGACCATCATTTTCGACCGGAACAACCCCGGCACCTTTGAAAACAACATCACCGGCACCGGCTCCGTCCTCAAGACCGGCACCGGCACCTTTACCCTCCGCGGCACCAACACCTACTCTGGCGGCACCACCGTAGCCGAAGGCACGCTAGTCGTCGACTCCCGCGCTAGCAATGCGCTCAACACCGGCCCCATCGCCGTCACCACCGGCGGTCATCTTAACTTGTCCGATAGTCTCACCCCCCAATCCACCGTCTCCGTGGACGGCGCCGGCTCCAGCCTCACCACTCTAGGTATCGGTCTAAACTCCTCCTCCTTCACCATCACCAACGGCGGCACCGTCTCCACCAGCGGCAACCTCATGATAAACGCCGACACCGCCACCCCCACCTTCACGGTCACTGGCGCGGGCTCCATTCTCCACGTCGGCGGGAGCCTCCAGCTCGTCATTAACGCTTTGCTTTCCATCGCCGACAGCGCCACCCTTCAGGTCGGGGGCAGTAATGGCATTGTATCCGTTGGCGATGGCACCCTCCACCTCTCCGGCGGCACCCTCCAGGTCACGGGCTCCGACCTCACGACCACCAACTTCGTCACCATCACGCTGACCGACACCGCCACCGTCGATACCAACGGCTTCAACGCCACCCTCTCCAGCGTCCTCTCCAGCGTCCTCTCCGGCACCGGCAGCCTCACCAAAACCGGCACAGGCACCCTCACGCTCTCCGCCGCCAACACCTACACCGGCCCCACCACGGTCACCGGTGGCCTGATTAATTTCTCCAGCCTCGCCAACGTCGGCACCGGCACCGTCACCCTCGACGGCGGCGGCCTCCAGTGGGCCACCGGCAACAACACCCTCGACATCACCGGCCAGGTTCAATTCAACCGCGTCCTCGGCCCCTCCGGCGGTATCTTCGACACCAACGGCAACAATATCGCCTTTTCCTCCGCTCTCTCCGGCTCCGGTGGCCTCACCAAGTCTGGCGCCGGCACCCTCACGCTCTCCGCCGCCAACACCTACTCCGGCGGCACCACCATCTCCGGTGGCACCCTCCAGCTCGGCAACGGCGGCTCGACCGGCTCGCTCTCCGGCAACGTCTCCAACCAGGGCACCCTCGCCTTTAACCGCAACGACGACTTCGTCTTCGGCGGCGTCATCAGCGGCACGGGCGGACTGACCCTGAACAACGGCATCCTGCGCCTGACCCAAGCCCAGACCTATACCGGCCCCACCCAGATCAACGCCGGCATCCTCGTGCTCCCAAGCACCGTGGATAACGGCCTCTCCGCCTCCGCCCTCGTCACCCTGGCCTCGGGCGCTGTCCTCGATATTTCCAACCGCACCCAAACCATCGCGGGCCTCGCCGGCGCCGGCACCGTTTACAGTTTCGGCGGAGCCTCCGGCAGCCTGGAACTCGCCGTCCCCACCGGCCAATCCCGCACCTTCTCGGGCTCGCTCGGCAGCAGCTTCACCAACTTCGCCCTCACCAAATCCGGCCCCGGCACCCAGACGCTCTCCGCCGCCAACACCTACACCGGCGCAACCACCATCCAAGGCGGCACATTGGTTCTGCGCGGTGCCACCCAGTCCACCAGCGCCCTCACCGTGCAAGCCGGCGGCGTGTTGGGCTTGGATGTTTCCGCGCCGGTCACTGCCGCCAGTGCGAACGTAAACCTAGGCGCAGGCTCGGTTTTAATTACCGGCACCCCCGCGCTCGCGAGCCACACCTTGCTCATCGCGAACTCGATCACCGGCACCCCGGTGCTGACCAGCCCGGTGCCCGGCTATCAGCTAGAGGTTTTCGGCGGCAACGAACTGCGCCTGGTTCAAAGCGCCAGCGTCTCCGCTTTCGCCGCGTGGGCCGCAATCAACGCGCCCACTGGCGGCCCCGGCGACGACTTTGACGCCGACGGCGTGAGCAATGCCCTCGAGTTTGTGCTCGGCGGCACCAAGAACACCGCCGACGCCAGCAAACTCCCCGTCGCCAACGTCAGCGGCGGCAACCTTGTCTTCACGTTTGTGCGCGACCAGATTTCCGCGGATGGCGTTACGGGGGTGAAGATCGAGATCGGCACCACTCTGGCCGCCTGGGCCGGCAGTTACACCGTGGGCACGGACACCGCCGGTTCCACCGCCGGAGTCACCGTGAGTAAAAACGACCCGGGTGCCGGGCTTGATACCGTAAGCCTCACTTTGCCCATGGCGCCCGACTCCAAAAAATTCGCCCGCCTTAGCGTGGAAATCGCTCCGTAGGTATCGGGAATAACTATCCTGCGCTCGGCCACCCGCTCTCCTCCTCCTCCTCCTCCGCCGCCGCCGCGCTCCTGTTTGAAACTCCCTTTAAACCGCTTCAACTCCGACACACACCATGCACCCATCCATACCAAAGTTCTGCCTCGCCGCAGCCCTCGCTCTAACAAACACCACCACCCACGCCGCCAGCATCCTGAACAACACGGATTTCGAGGCCTTTGCCCTCGCCGCTGCCGCGAACATCCCCATCACACGCGCCGACTATGAGTCAAAGGAAACCTCGCTGGAAACACCCTCTTGGGCTTTCTCCGGCGTGGCCGGTTACCTCGCCTCCGGAGGGGCCAGCTCCGGCTTTTGGGGATCCAGCAGCCGCTTCGACAGCTCCCAGTTCGTCGTCCTTGGCAACTTCAGTGATGGCGAAACCAGCTCCACCCTTGTTCAGACCTTCACGCTCGCAGCAGCAGGGTCCTATGATTTCAGCTTCGACTGGCAGTCAGGCACCTTCGCGGATAATAGCAGCTATCTTAGCTCCGTCGGCGGCTTCGGACTGCTTTCCATGAGGATCTTTGTCCCCGGCGGCGATGATGCGGGCTACATCGAAATTCTAACCGAAGACGACCAGCAAGGCACCCTCACCGCCAACACCGTAGCCCTTCCGGCAGGTGCGCTGGCCATTGAAATCCGATACGACTTCGAGTTCGGCGGCGGTAACTACAACCACGTATTTCTCGACAACGTGCAAGCCACCGCCGTGCCCGAACCATCGACCGCGCTGCTCGCCGTGACCGTGGCCGGCATCGCTCTCCGCCGGCGGCGGAGGTAAGGCACTCGCACCCGGCGGGTCATCATTCGCCGAACCATTGACGGAACCGATTGAGACGGAGCGCTGTCTTGAGTTGGCGTGAGAAAGCGTGGAGCCGGCACGCGGGGACGCATGCGCTCCACGTCGTCCGATGCCACGCATTGGCCCGCACGTTTGATGACACTATTCAACATCTTCATCAACCGGCTCAAACGAATACCATGTCCGTGAATGTGAGGGGTCCGGGTTGCAAAATTACCGGAGGATTGGCAGGCCCCGAGGAGAATCCGCGTTAAGAATCCCGGCCGATGACCGACTCACTGACATCACGCTATGCCAAATCATCCGCCCACCATGCTCCCCGAAGACGCGCACAACCAAAAGCTCGTCTCCCACGTCCATCCCGCCGATTGGGTCAATCCCAAGCCCTCCGGCAAATACAACCTCGTCGTCATCGGCGCGGGCACCGCCGGCCTCGTTACAGCCGCAGCGGCAGCCGGACTCGGCGCGAAGGTCGCGTTGATCGAGCGTCACTTCATGGGAGGGGATTGTCTCAACGTCGGTTGCGTTCCCTCCAAAGCCATCATCAGCGCCGCCCGCGCCGCAGCCGCCGTTCGCGATGCGGGGGAATTCGGCGTGAACGTGCCACCCGGTACCGAGGTGGATTTCGGCAAAGTCATGGAGCGCATGCGCAAACTCCGCAGCAACATTTCCCCGCATGATTCGGTGAAACGCTTCGCCTCGCTCGGCATCGACGTTTTCCTCGGCCAAGGCGAATTCATCGACTCATCCACCATTTCCGTGGACGGCAAATTACTCAACTTCGCCAAAGCCGTGATCTGCACCGGTGCCCGCGCCTCCGCCCCACCCATCGAGGGGCTCGACAGCGTTCCCTATCTCTCCAACGAGACCTTGTTTTCACTGACTGATCTGCCCAAGCGCATCGGCATCATTGGTGCGGGACCCATCGGCTGCGAAATGGCCCAATCCTTCGCCCGATTTGGATCGGAGGTATTTCTCGTCGAATCCGCTCCAGGAATCCTCGTCAAGGAAGATCCGGAAGCCGCCGCGGTGGTGCGCGAACAACTCCTGCGCGATGGGGTGAACATCCTCTGCTGCGGCAAGGATCTGAAACTCTCACCCGCCGATGGCGGCGTGCGCATGAATGTCGAATCGGAGGGAAAAGGCTACGATCTCACCGTCGATCAGATCCTCGTCGCCGTCGGCCGCGCGCCGAACGTGGAAGACCTCGGACTTGAAAAAGTCGGAGTCGAATTCTCCAAGCGCGGTGTGGTCATCGACGACAACTTCCGCACCACCAACAAGCGCATCTACGCCGCTGGCGACATCTGCTCGCCCTATCAGTTCACCCACGCCGCCGATTTTATGGCCCGCGCCGTGATCCGCAACACCTTGTTTTTCGGTCGCGCGAAACACAGCTCACTAGTCATCCCCTGGGCCACCTATACCTCGCCCGAACTTGCCCACGTCGGTCTCAACCCAGCCGAAGCAGAGAAGCGCGGCATCGAAATCAATACCTTCACCCAGCCGATGTCCGGCGTGGACCGCGCCATTCTCGAAGGCGAAACCGACGGATTCGTCCGGGTGCATGTGAAAAAAGGCACCGATGAAATCGTCGGTGCCACCATCGTCGCCACCAACGCGGGCGACATGATCGGCGCGATCTCCATCGCCATGACTCAAAAAATCGGCCTCGGCTCCATCGCCAACTGCATCCACCCCTATCCCACGCAAGGCGAAGCCATCCGCAAGGTAGGCGACCTCTACAACAAAACCCGTCTCACCCCTCGCGTCGCAGGCATCATGAAAAAGCTCATCGCATGGCAGAGATAGGCCTGATCCCATCACAGGACAGAACAACCGAATCAACATGACCAAAACCATCGCCACCACTCTCGCCGCTTACCATGCCGGACGGCGTGAAGTCCGTCTATCTCAAGCCCACCGATTTCTCGCCGGTGAAATGAGTCAAACCGATCCGGGACATGCGACGCCGGCCTCCTGAAACAATGAGAGTCGCCATCGCTTGCGCCCATCTGGCGATCATTTTCCTTTCCAACGGCTGCGCCATCGCTTCGCGGATGGGCATCCAGCCGCCGGATCGGGCGGGCGGGCCTCACGCCGGGGAGACCGCTCCGGACTTCGAACTCCGCGCGCTGGATGGCACCCGCTGGAAACTATCCGAAAGCCTGCACGACAAACCCGTCGCGCTGATCCTCGGCAGCTACTCATGCCCCGCATTCCGCGGCTGGTCTGCATCCCTTCAGGAGCTCGCGGAAAACCATCGGGACGAGGTGCAATTCCTCATCCTCTACACCGTCGAGGCCCATCCAGCCGGCAGCGCCAGCCCTTATCGGGACGCGGAATGGCTGACCTCTTTCAATATCCGCGAGGGCATCCGACTGCCCCAGCCCGCTTCCACCGCCGAACGACTGGTGCTCGCAGGAGCTTGCCGGGACGCCCTCGGCCTGCGAATTCCGATGTTACCGGACACAATGGACAACCATAACTGGGAGGCATACGGCCGCGCACCGAACGCCGCATATCTGATCGGTCGCGACGGCCGTGTCGCGCTGCGCCAGGGATGGTTTCACTCCGGATCCTTCGGAAAGGCGATCAACGTCTTGCTGCTTGAGGAAAGGCAATGACGGTCGATTCAAAATAATCGTTAATCTATTCCAGCGCGCAACGACTCACCCAATGTCCGCAAGCTGTCACGATGGCGGCGAGCGGCGCAATTAAAGAACAAACAATCCAACAAAAACGAAAATGAAACTGAATCAATCCACACTCGCCGCCGCCGCACTTGCAGGACTCTTCGCCGTGGGCACCGCCGCGAACGCCGCGCAAGACTCTTCCGCCACCCCATCCTCCATCACTGGAGAAAAGGAAAAGTGCTCCGGTAAGGACGGCTGCGATGGCAAGGAGAAGAAGAAAGAAGACACCATTTCCGTCACCGCCGAGGAAAAAGCCAAATGCTCCGGCAAGGACAAGTGCAACAGCAAAGACAAGGACAAGGAGAAGGAGAAGTGCTCCGGCAAGGAAGGTTGCGAAGGCAAGGACAAGAAGAAGGAAGGCGCGATCCTTTGATCCACCCGGCAACCACCCGGGCACGCGCTTCCCGCGTGTCCGGGCGGGCCGCCAAAAACCCGACTATCTTCCATTTATCATGATCCCTTCCACCGACAAGTCCCTCGGCATCGGCATCGGGCTGCGCGTGCCGCACTACGATCACATCCTGAGTGAAAAACCCGATGTCGCGTGGTTCGAAATCATTTCCGAAAACTTCATGGTAGATGGCGGACGGCCCCTCGCCGTGCTTGACCGCATTCTGGAGCAATACCAGGTGGTGCAACACGGCGTGGGGCTCTATCCGGGCAACGACCAAGGCTTGGATTTTTCACATCTCGAACGGCTCAAGAATCTCACAAAACGCACAAAAACCCCTTGGATTTCCGATCACCTTTGCTGGGGCAGCATCGATGGCACATACAGCCACGACCTGCTTCCCATGCCCTACACCATGGAGGCTGCGCGCAAGATCGCGGGCAATCTGCGAATCGCACAGGACTATCTCGAACTCCCGCTCGCCGTTGAAAACGTCAGCTCCTACGCCGCATTCAATGCCGATGAGATGACCGAGTGGGAATTCCTCGCCGAGGTCGTCGAAATGGCGGACGTCGGCATCCTGCTCGACGTCAACAACATCTACGTCTCCTCCGTGAACCACGGATTCGATCCGCTCGATTACGTCAATTTCATCCAACCGGAGCGCGTGATGCAGATGCACATCGCCGGCCACTCGAAATACGAGCGCTTCATCATCGACACCCACGACCATCCGGTGATCGATCCGGTCTGGAAACTTTATGCCCGTGCCATCGAACGCTGCGGCCTCACGCCCACGCTGCTCGAATGGGACGCGCACATCCCATCCTTCGAGGAGGTCCATGCCGAAGCTCTCAAGGCAAAAAAATACTGGTCTGATAACGAACAACCCACCCCCGTAAGTCATGAACGCGCCGCCGCTTGCTGAAACCCAGCGCGAGTTTTTCGGGGCGCTGCTCAAGCCCTTGCGAGGGCGCAGCCGGAGGTCCACCGAACTCCCTGCCTGCGATGAACCTCACGATCCAGTGTTCTTGGCCACTGCGGACAGTCTCCTGCGTCACTCGCCTTCATTGCTGCCCGCCGAATGCCTTGAACTTTACCACCGCCAATACTGGTTCCGCATTCTCGATTCGCTGGAGGAGGACTTCCCCGGCCTCATCCGCCTCATCGGCAAGGAAACCTTCTGGGAAATCGCGGAGAACTACCTGTTGGAAAATCCCTCGCGCGGTTTCACCCTCCGGCATCTGGGCACCCGCCTGCCGGAATACCTGAAAAAACACCTCGCCGATCCCGTCATGCAACGCCGCGCCGTGGCTGTGGCGGAAATCGAATGTGCCATGATGGCGGTCTTCGAGGCACCGGATGCTGTGCCTGTTCCCCCTGAACACATTGCAGGCGGCACTCCCATCACCCTGCATCCCGCAGTGATCCTACTCGCGCACCAAGCCAACGCCTCGGACTGGCTTCATGACGAAAGCACCTCGTGGCTGGACGATGCCGGGGTGCATTTCCACGGCGCCGTCTGGCGAACTCCCACCCACAACTTGCGGCACACGGTGGTTCCACACGGTGCCTTTCGCATGCTCAGCCAGATCCGTGAGCATCCGATGTCACTCCACGAATGGCTGTCCGTCTGCGCAAGCGACGTGCCCGAGCCCGCCACACTCACCGAATGGTTTTCCACTTGGCGGGATAGGGAGTGGTTTGTCGCACCAACCGCATTCAACTCAACTCCAATCACACTATGAAACCAAATGAAGTCATTTGCCTTGTCTCCTCGATTTTCTCGAAAATCCAGCCTGCCGCCCGCGACATCGTCCTCTTGTTCGCCCGCATCACCATTGGGTGGAGCTTTTTCCTGACTGGCAAAGGCAAGCTCGCCAATCTCGAAAGGACCACCGGCTTTTTCGAATCACTGGGCATTCCCGCGCCGGGTTTTCATGCCGCATTCGTTGGTGGTGTGGAAATGACCGGTGGGTTGTTATTGGTCTTCGGGCTGCTTTCGCGCGTGGCGGCCGTGCCACTCGCCATTGCCATGGCTGTCGCATACCTTACCGCCCATCGGGAAGAGGCATTCAAGGGAATCCGTGAGTTCACCGGGGAAAGCCCGTTCGCATTCCTGTTGGTTTCCCTGATCATCCTCGCCTTCGGTCCGGGACGAGTGTCACTGGACAATCCGGCCGCGAAACTGCTCTGTAAAACTCCGGACCATGGCTGAATCGGCCTGCCCGTCACATGCGGTGACTACTCGCACATGCCATCCAACGGATGGCGATGTCAGGAGCCGCTTGGTCGCGCACATGGAGCAACTGTGCAAGATTGCCGGGAGCGCTGCTGACCATGTGTGCCGTCGCACCATGGTGATCATACCCGCGCTCAATGAGGAGGCGTCCATATCAGGTGTGCTGTCCACGCTCCGCGCCTGGCCGCTTGCGGGTGTGCGGGTGGTGGACAATGGAAGCAATGACAAGACCATCGCCATCGCCGAAGACAAAGGAGCGGAAGTCATCAGGGAATCCATTCGCGGTTACGGTTCCGCCTGCTGGACCGGCATGCAACACCTGCCGGAAAGCATCGAATGGATTCTATTTTGCGACGCGGATGGATGCGACGACCTATGGGGCCTCGCGTCCTTCTTCTCTGCGGCAGCCGAGGGCAATGATCTCATACTCGGCAACCGCAACTTGCTCCCGCAAAGCCGCGCCTCGCTCACTTGGCCGCAGCGTTTTGGCAACGCCCTCGCAGGTTGGTTGATCTGGCTCCGCTGGGGCACAAGATTCGGCGACCTTGGTCCGCTGCGCCTGGTCCGCCGAACCAGCATGGAAGAGTTGCAAATGGAAGACCGTGGCTTCGGGTGGACTGTCGAAATGCAGGCCAAGGCCGCGGCACTGAAACTCAAGACTCGGGAAATCCCGGTTTCCTACTTCCCGCGTCGCGGCGGAAAATCAAAGATTTCCGGCACCCTATCCGGCACCATCAAGGCTGGCTCGGTGATCCTCGGGACTCTGGCAAAACTCTGGCTGAGGAAAACGCCCCATGTCTGAAGCCGCGCCAACTCCCTCGACTCAATACGCGCGCATCTGCGCGGCCGCATTGATCTTCGGATCATGCATCCTCACTGCCATCGGCGGCGAGGCGGGAGGCGATCACATCTTTCCATGGCTCGGCACGCTCGCGGCGCTGACTCTGGTCTGGCTGCTTTCGTTGCGCACGAAAACCATCTCGCCCGCCCTTCTGCTCGGCACCGCTCTTGCCATCCGCATCGCCTTCCTGGTCATGCCAACCGGCTACGATGTGTATCGCTACGTCTGGGAAGGAAGGATATTGTTGGAAGGGTTCAACCCGTATGTCCATCCGCCTGACGATCCACTGCTCACCCCTTTCCGGGATGAAATCTGGAAATCCGTGGGTCATCCGGGAGCCACCGCGATTTATCCGCCACTCACGCAATGGGTGTTCGCCGCCATGGCTTCATTTGGCTTAGGCCCTTTTGGCTTCAAGGTTCTGTTCACCCTCGCTGACATGGCCCTTTGCGGCCTGTTGTGCAGACGCTTCGGCGCAAAGCCCGCACTAATCTACGCATGGAATCCGCTGGCCGC
Organism: Luteolibacter sp.; assembly: GCA_030696085.1. GTDB lineage: Bacteria > Verrucomicrobiota > Verrucomicrobiia > Verrucomicrobiales > Akkermansiaceae > Luteolibacter. The sequence goes on along the minus strand of JAUYNL010000034.1, from coordinate 29,902 downwards.
TGTGAGCTTCGCCGGTGGCGGCCATTACGACAGCCTATTCATGCTCGCCATGGTGCTGGCATGGCTTTCATTCAAACCAGAAGAATCTTTTTACGTGAAATCCGCGCTCTGGATCGGCGCATCCATCGCCTTGAAATGGATGGCCGCGCCGCTGGGACTCTGGCTCGTCATCCATCAATGGAAAACCCAAGGATTCAAACGGGCCTTCCTAACGGGAATCCTCGTGGCGCTGCCTGCGTTTATCACATGGACCGCGCTGAGTCTGTGGACCGGTGAATGGACCTTGCAACTGATGCCTCCGGATTTTTCCCGTGCCGCCCGCAGCGCAGAGTTCATCCCCGCCATAACCGATGTCATGTTCCAAAACGGGCGCATCGCAAACCACTGGTTCATGCTGGCCATGCTGATCTCATGGCTTTGGGTGGGCCTGAAAAGCCGCACCCTCCTCGAAGCCGCGCAGTGGGGATTTCTGGCCACCTACCTTCTATCTCCCATGCTGCACGCCTGGTATTTCGTCTGGGCCTTGCCCTTCGCCGTGAAATCGAGGAACGCCGGTTTCATCGCCCTCGCCGCAAGCGGGATCGCGTATTTTCTCGTGCATTATACCCTTGAACAACCAGGCGGCGCTTGGACATTCGCATGGTGGGAGCGAGCTGTGATTTGGCTGCCTTTCTTGATTGGATTCTTGACTTCATGGCGACAGCGACAGGCGGCACTACCGAGCCAGTAGACTCACCGAGAGTTTCAGCAAAAGGGAATGACAATGTGTCGTATTCTCTGGGCAGGTTGCCGTAGCCCAACGTCCCCGGAGACCCGCGCGAGGGACTTCGGGGCCGAGGTTTATCCGCGTGACTGGTTTCTCGATGGGCCGCGCAACTTTTTTATCTGTAAAAGTTTTCAGGATGGATTTGGAGGCTGATTTCAAGCGGCTGGTTATTGTTGATTTTGTGTGTTAGGGATGCGATTCTACTCGCACTGCGATGGTTCGGAAAATGCGCCAATAAGGAAGAATGGGTTCCTGCTGCCTCCATTGCCCACGCCCTTCGTTTTATCAAACTGAGATACGCCCGTCGGCTCTCCAAGCACCCCGCGCACGTCCAGTTGGATGAGGAAGCCACGCCCATCAGTCTGGTTCTCCCGAACCCCGATACCAAGCCGATGAGCGGGAGGCCGCACGCAATCCACATGGCTATTCAAGCCATCCACCAAGCCACCCAGCGTGGTCGCATCTCGACCTCCAACGCCGCCATTGTCCTGATGGTCCTGGAAGACGGTCAACCGGTGAGCGCCATGGCCCGGAAGCTGAAGCTGACCGCCGGTGCTGTGAAAACCCACTTCCAACCTGCTCCCAGAGCACACGAAAATACTGCCGCTTTTGCGCGTCCAAGGCATATTTTTGACCGACAATCTACCCTTGAATGCTCCAACGGATGGCAGCCAACATGGAAATTCCACCCTTGTGGATTCACCTGGACCCGTGTGGACCAACCGAAAAGTGGCACAGAAGTGGCACAGTTCACGAAAAATGGCATCCACCAGAACGCTCCATTGGCTTCGTAAGCCATTGAACGCGAACTGGTAGCAGAGGGCGGATTTGAACCGCCGACCAAAGGCTTATGAGTCCTTTCCATACGATAGATTCAAGAGAAATCATAACGGTCCACAATGGTTCATAAATGACTTAATATAAGTCGTATATGGCGCAATATCTGGAAAATATTTTCTTGTGATCCGTTCCGGACCCTGCTAAAAGTGGCAAAGAAATGGCAAAGAAATCCTCAACTAATTTCTCACGAAATGACCTTCGCTATTGGGAAGAGCGGGTTTATAGACCTCGCTACGGCCGCGGTGATCAATTCGGAAAAGAAGCCGGCTCTTTTGCGGTGCGGATCCAGGCGCATGGCGAACGAAGGGGCGTGAGCCTGCGTGACACAACCAAGCGGAACGCGGCAAAATCGGCGATGCTGCTCGAGAAGCTCATTGAGGCGAAAGGATGGGATTGTGGATTGTTGGAGTTTCGCGGAGAAACGCCGAAACCCCGAAACCTTCTTACACTCGGCGAGTATTTCGCCGAAATTGAAGCGATAGGATATTTCCAGCCGAGAACACTCCGAATCTACAAAACAAAAGTACGCAGGATCGCGGCAGATGTGGGCAAGGTTCGTCTAGCGGGCAAAGTGAAAAAATTTGATCACGTCAACGGTGGAGCAGAAGCGTGGCAGAACCTTGTCGACAAAGTGCCTTTGCAAAAACTCGCACCTGTTTGCATTCGAGAGTGGCAAACCAACCACCTCAAAAATTTTCATAATAATCCCGCCAAATACAAATCGGCAACGAAGACAACCAATTCCTGCATCAGGGCTGGCAAGGCGATTTTTAGTGGTGAAGTCAAGAAGCTGCTCCCCCACCTGATACTTCCTGATCCTTGTCCATTTGAAGGCATTAAAACCGCGAGGGAAGAAATAACCCGCTATCGTTCTGAAATTCGTGATCCTGAGTCCCTGCTTCTTTGCGGTGCCATGGAGCTCGCGGACGCAACGACCGAGTCCGAACTCCAGAGGTTCTGGGAGGCAGATGGAGGCACCGGGAAAGCTCCCGTTCCAACCCCCTCCGAATCGGTCCGTGCGGTATTGAGTGCAGAGCGCAAACGCGAGGCATTCAAAGTGCTGATCATTGGTTTGACCGCAGGCTTGAGACGCGGTGAGATTGATCACCTCTTGTGGACCCAGATTGATTTTGAGAACGGCCAAATCAATGTTGAGACCACCGATGTTCATCAACCCAAGGCAGATTCGGAAGGCAGTATCCTGGTTGATCCGGAAATACTTGAATTATACAGACAGTGGAAGGAGTCCTCCGAATCTCGCTTCGTGATTGCCGGTGTTGAACCCCGAGTTGACAGCCAGAGGGCCCACTACCGTGCGAATCGGGCAGAAGTCGAGTTGCTCACTTGGTTGAAATCGAAAGGCATCAAAGCCCGGAATCCGATTCACTCGCTTCGAAAGGAGTTCGGCTCAATTATTTGTGAAAAAGCGGGAGTTTATGTGGCATCGCGCCTATTGAGGCATGCGAGCATTGCGATGACCGCTGCAATTTACACCGACGACCGGAAGAAAGTCACATCTGGGCTTGGGTCCGCGCTCTCGAAACGATCAAAGGTTTGAAGATGCCAAGAACGGTAACAACCCCGGCTCATGTATGCGGGGGACCCTCATTACTCCGAACTGCCCCCGAGCCTCTCCAGACGCAAAACGTCCGCCATCAAATACCGAACGGCACGCTTTGTCAGGCGGTGGGCCTCCAGTCGTTGCCTCGGGTCCGGGTCCTTTTCCATTCTCTTCAGGGTGGAAATCGAAGTAATCCACCGCCGGGTCAGGAAAGAGCGAGTGACGAACTCGTTGGCCGATGGCTCCGAGTTCCCGTCTTGGTCAGGGTTGTTGTTGGGCTTGCGCATGCCGGTTTACTGCGCAATAAACCGGCAATCGTCAAGAAAGTTTTGAAAGTTTTCTAAATTGGCTTGGATTGAAGTCTCTTTCCTCCAATTTTTTTGTTGCGAATGTCGGGATATTGCGCAGATTTACGACATGAGTCCACTGCAACTGCTCAGAATGTTCCTTCAGCAGGATCCCACCTGCCGCTCGGCATCCACCCAGGCCGGCTTCGCAAAATTGGTCGGCAGATCGGAAACTATGATCAGAGCGATCGAGAAAAACCGCACTCCCATCAGTCGGAAGCTTGCCAAGCACATTAGCTACCTACTGGGAGTTGATGAAGACTGGCTTCTTCAATATCCGGTCACTCCCGGGCCGATCCCCACATCAGAGGGCGGTGAACTCAGGCACACGAGTTCTCTTCGCTTCACAGTCAATCCGTTAATTAGTTCGGAAAAGCTGGATCCCAAGAAGCTCCTCCGCAGGCAATCTGAAGTTCAGGGGGACGCAGCACAGGTTTCGGAGTCAGTATCCCTTGAAGGTGAAAGTCCTCCCCTTAATCCGTCCATGGCCCAAATGGTCGATCATCTGACGGAAATGGTGCGATCAGAACTCACGAACTTTTGTCAAAATCCCGGCGGCGATGCAACGAACCCATTTACAGAACTTTTCGACTGGCTCCTGAAACGGGCGGAGACACGCGGCGGTTCTAATTTGCTGCCCGGCTCAAAGCCAGGCTGATTTTAAGCGGCTCCCGCAGCCCTCTCTGGTGATCAAGCCGACATCAGCGCTCGTCCCACTGCCCGGAATGCCCTTCCGGAAGTCCGCCTGTGCCGTTGTCCCGATCTTCCAGATCCGCATCCACACGAAGCTTTTCAGTGGTGGACCATGAACATAGGCCGTCGGGCATTGGGCAGCTGACTCGAGGAGAGAGGATTCAAAAATCGGAGGCCACCCCCACATTTGTCCCATCGCCACAATGCAACCCTTCGACCGGCGACACGCGACCATTCGAATTCCAGGGATTTATGGACACCTTTAAAAGCATCCCCTTTTGAGAGCACTATCGAGGCTTATTGGCGTAGGTGATACTTACCTCCCTACAGTTACCTCCAGAGTCGCAGATGTCGATGCCCCGGTCGATGTCAAGGCAACTTCCGTCTGCAATGAGAAATCGACGGTGTGGCAGCTGCTCCTTCGATAGGCCTGTATCCAGTCTTAGTGTCAGATCAACCTCCTGCTGGAGGCTGCTTACGTCGCGCTGCAGACTACGAAAGGCTGGATTTGAAAAATCGCCACAAGTCCGGATTGTCAGCGTCGTCTCAGACGGATTTTTAAGATGGGAGTCGATCCACAAAACCCAGCGGCGAAGGTTGATTGGGTGATCATTGCCATAATACTCGCCAAGAGCATAGTCGACGATCACAATCTCGCAGGCGTGTTTAATTAGCTTCTCGAAGCATTGGCAAAAGATTGCGTCACCAGTTGCTGCCCCTTTTTTGAACGCTCGTCCATGGCCGACGTTATGCCGATCGCTGGAGAACGACGAAGCGTGAAGAGATATTAGAGAGCAAACTTCCCATGAAGCATTTTTTGGGGGATTGATTTCGGATGGAGTCAGGAAAAGGTCGATAGAATCACGTTCGGCATTGGCGACCCCGAAATCGATCAAGGAAATTTCTTCGTCGTCTCCATCCATGACAACCCTTGGTCCCTTTTTGCCTAATTGGATGATCAGTTCACTCACGACCGAACGCCCGTTCTCTATCGGAATTGTCTTCACCTTGGCTTTCAGTTCGCGTCCCAGACGCCAGAGATCCGTCTCAGCCATCAAACAACCTCGATCCATGCTTCGGAGGACATCCACGAGTCTTCCGAGGCCGGCTTCATCCTGCGCCACCGCCGCAATCGTCTCCGGGTCGATGAAAACGTACTTGAACACGGTTTTAGTCAAACATTTCGTCAAGACGCTCCTCGAAGAAGCCAGCCGGCCACTCGTCAACGAACTGCCCCTGTTTACTGATCGCAAGAGGAGTTACCAAAGAACCCTCTTTCCCAGCTTCCACCCACATCACGGAAATTTCGTCGGGACTCACCTGGCGCATTCCATTAGGCAACTTTTTCCGTGTGGTTTCCCTGATCCGTCGAAGCAGGCGCAGAATCAGGTGCTCACTGTGAGTTTCAAGAATGAAAATCCCCCCTGCCAATGGGCTGTCGGCGGATCCTTCATCTTTCGACCAATCCTGAAGGAAGACGTCGGCAAGATCGCTCTGCATCTTCGGGTGCAGATGCGCTTCCGGTTGCTCGATGCAGACCAGGCCGCTTCGCTCGGAAGCAACCTCGGCAAGCAAGGGGAGCACCTGCCCAATCCCGAAACCAACATCGCAGAAGTCCACGTCGGTGCCGTTCCTGGTGTCCACGAGATAGACGCCCTTCACGATCCGGCCCTCTGTGGCGGAAGCCATGACTTCGCGGACGCCGTCTTTGACGTCTGCGTCCTTTTTCACTGCCTCGACTTCGAGATAGCGCTGCACATTTTCTTCGAGTTGGGCGAAGTCCACCGATGGGGCGATCTTCCTGACTTCCAGCCGGTAGGGGCTACCCATGATCTCCTGGAATGCATTGGAGATCCGGCGCAGGAGTTTCGGGTTCTCCGCGATCCTTCTGAGCGCCTGATACCCCTGATCGACCTCTTGCGAGGTGTCCGGCTTGGCGATTTGGAAATACCGGTCCGGAATCGAACGGTAGGGACCGATGTATTCGGTGCCCAGCAGCCACCAGCGCAGGGAATCGAAGGTGGCATCGATCATCATTTGCAAGTCGAACCGCAAGGCCTTGGCGAGTGCCGAGGTCACATCGGTCTCTCCCGGGTCGTCACAGAAAAAGGACAAAGGATCATCAATGGCCTCAAGGGTTGCCGCTTTTCCCAAGGACGTCCCCGTATCGTAAGCCTCTTTTTCTCCTGGTGAAGGAATGACCTGAAGTCTGGTGGCATCGAGGCGGCCGCTTTGTTTGATTCGGTAATCGAGTCCGCTTCCTTCGAGCAGCAAAGCACGTCCGGGTGTTTTCAGTTCATTAGCAAGCTGGGCTGTGACGATCCAAACAAAGCGGCCCATTGCTTCGCTGGCTCCGAGCAAGTCGAGAAGCTCGGGCGATGGCTCGTCAACTGCACATGCAGCTTCGTAAGCGTCGGCCACATGGCTCATGACCTCTCGAAACGCGTTTTCTTCCACCGGAACGGAACCCAGGGATTTTGCCAGTTCTTCCAGATCCTGCTCATCTTCGGCTCCATCAGCAGTGAGTTTCTTCCGGTAGTCGAGAACCAGCTGAGCGATCGCAATGATCAGAGCTTGGCTGTCGTTGAACAGCTTTGCCAGTTGGAGTCCTCCATTTCGATCGAGGGAAAAATTCAGGAGCGGTTTGCCATCTCCTCCAAGCTCCAATTCTTTCACGACCGGCCGTTCCTGTCCGAGCTTGTCCCGCCACTCCGGAGGAGCAAGACCGACGAGGAAATTCACCGAAATCCTCTCCAGATCGTTCAAAAAGGAGAACGACCAGTCCGGAGGGAGTTGGTCCTTTGCCCGGACGGACGCCTGCCGGTTGACCTGTGAATCCAAGGCGCTGCTTCCCATCTCGATCGGGGTGCGTCGGAACTCGAAACGGAAAGTCAGATCCCTATCCGTCTCATGGCGGTGAACATACTGCCGGAAGCCACCCAGATCGACCGTTTGCCCCCAGCGCTTTGCCGAAGTGAAATCGAAGCTGCCTTTCTCCATGGCGAACCGGGAGAGCAACAGGGATTGGATGATGCTCGACTTGCCGGCGCTGTTTTGGCCGAAGACCAGGGTTACTGGCCGGAGCAAGATGGTTTGAGGGGCGCCTATCGCCTTGAAATTACCAACAGTGTAGGTAGCCGGGATCATCTCGATTGTTATCGATCGAACGATGGAGCTCCGAGAACGCCGTGGCCAGACCAAAAAGCCCGGATCGGAGGGTCCGATGACGTCAGCGGACTTCCCAAATGGACGCCCATCCGCTTCTATTGGCCCGTATGGAAAACGAAATCACCCAGACAGTCCTAATCAGCCTAGTGGGGGCCACCCCGGCTGTCCTGGCGGAGACAGTGTGGAGCCTCGCGACCAAATCGGATCCAGTGATCCCAGACCGGATCATCGCGCTGACCACCGCTCCTGGTGCCCTACAGCTCAAGGATAAGCTGTTCAAGGATGGTCACTGGGAGCGGATGCTTGCTGAGCTGAGGAAAAAGGGAGTCCCGCTCGACGGAAAGCTGAAGTTTGGCCCCATCGCCGACTCCATCCGGGTATTCCCTGACCTGACCCGCGCTCGGGAGCTGGATGACATCCGCAGCCTCGAAGACAACGAGGCGATCGCGGAGTTTTTCATGGAGCTGATTCGGGGCTTCACGGAAAACGATAACGTCCGCCTCATCGTATCCATCGCCGGAGGACGCAAGACCACCAGCGCCCTATTGCACTCCGTCATGACCCTCCTGGGCCGGGCACAGGATCAGATCAATCACATCCTGATCAATGACGAGTGGATCTATCAGAAGGACTTCCTCTATCCGGGCTGCACGGGTGAGTTTGTCGATCGGGAGACCGGACTGCGCCTCTCAAGCTCCGACGCCAGGTTGGAACTCGTGGAAGTTCCCTTCGTGCCGCTCCGCTACTTGTTCAAGCGGGACCTGGAGCGTTCGGCCGGAAGCTTTGTGGAACTGATGAACCAGCTTCGCACCCGGACCATCAATGTCGATGATGACCTCATCGTTCAACTGGACACCAGCCGGGGCGGCCTTTCTGTGACGGGGCGTGACATCAGCCTCTCGGCCAACGAGTTTCTTCTCTACTTGTTTTTTGCCATCCGGGCCAAGGACGGGAAACCGCCTGTTGAGTCCTATGGCACCCTCGGTGAGGATCTGAAGGACCTCAAGGCCGAGCATTTGGCCCCGGATAACTTCGGGCATTGGAGTCACCAGGCTCTGGGGAGCCAGTTCGATGCCGGGGAGGATCTGCGCAAGTGGGCCTCGAACATCCGGGCCAAGCTGAAGCGCACAGAATTCGACTCCTTCCAGATCGATCGCCTCGTCCCTCGGGGCGGCCATCTCGCCATCGACTTACCGCCGGAGAAGATCCAGATCGACGGGTAGGCGTAAGCGTGTCCGGCTGTGGCGGACGGTTTCCCTGACGTCCGCAGACAGTCAGAAATCACCCGGGCCTGCCGAAATCGCATAAGGTCGCCCCAACAAAAAACAGAACCTCCCAATTATGAGCGAAGCCATCACCGTCAAATGCCCGTCCTGCTCCCACATCTTCCCCCTCAACGAGGGAGTTCTTTCCAGCGTCCGCGAGGGGCTTTCCCGCGAACTTCAGGGTGACATCGCGCAACGTGAGAATCAGCTCGAAGAGCGCCAGAAAGCCTACCGCGATGAACTCGCCAGCCTGAAGCGGCAGAAAGATGAACTCCAGGAGAAAGTGGATGCCATCGTCGAGGAGCAACTCGGCAAGAAGGAGGCCGAGATCCGTGCCAAGGCCGAGGAGAAGGCCTTCAAGAAAGTCACTGAAGACCAGGCGCTCACGATGAAGGCCCTTGAACAGGAGCGCGACGAGAAGACCGCCGCCCTCAAAAAGGCCCAAGATGACCAGCTCTCCCTGTTGGCCGAGAAACGAAAACTTCAGGAAGCGAAGGACCAGCTCGTCATTGATGGCCAGAAGGCGCTTGAGGCGGAGCGCGAAAAAATCCGTCAGGAACTACAGCAGCAGGTAGAAGAGGCATCCCGAGTCAAGATGGCGGAGCGGGAGGCAGCGCTTAAAAAAGCAAACGATGATCAAGCGCTCACCCTCAAGGCACTTGAACAGGAACGCGATGAAAAGATTGTGGCCCTCAAGAAATCCCAGGAGGAGCAACTCGATCTCCTCGCGGAGAAACGCAAGCTGCAGGAAGACAAGGATCAGCTCGCCATTGATAGCCAGAAGGCGCTTGAGGCGGAGCGTGAAAAAATCCGTCAGGAGCTACAGCAGCAGGTAGAAGAGGCAGGCCGAGCCAAGATGGCGGAGCGGGAAGCAGCGCTTAAAAAGGCGAACGAAGATCAAGCGCTCACCCTCAAGGCACTTGAGCAGGAACGCGACGAGAAGACCATCGCCCTCAAGAAGGCCCAGCAGGATCAACTCGATCTCCTCGCGGAGAAGCGTAAGCTGCTGGAAGACAAAGATCAGCTTGTCATCGACAACCAGAAGAAGCTCGACGAGGAGCGGGAGAAGCTCCGCGAAGACCTGCAGAAGCAAGCCGACGATACCAGTCGCCTCAAGATTGCCGAGAAGGAAAAGGTCATCTCCGATCTCAACACCAGGCTGCAGGAGGCCCAGCGCAAAGCCGCCCAAGGCTCGATGCAGACTCAGGGTGAAGTGCTGGAGCAGGATTTCGAACAGCGCCTTCGTCAGGCGTTCCCCATCGACCAGATTGAGCCCGTTTCGACCGGTACACGGGGTGCGGACATCGCCCAAGAGGTCGTCAGTCGGACCGGCCAGCGCTGTGGAATTATTCTCATTGAAACCAAGCGCACCAAGGCGTGGCAGGACGCCTGGACCTCCAAGTTGCGCGGTGACATGCGCACGGCCCGGGCAGACATCGGCCTGATCGTGACTGAAACCTTGCCGAAGGATATTGACCGTTTCGGGATGAAGGATGGCGTCTGGATCACGGACTACGCCTCGGCGCTTCCGCTTGTCCATTCCCTCCGCGTGACCCTGCAAGAGGTCACGATCGCCAAGGGCCACCGTGAAGGAGCCAAGGAGAAGATGGAACTGCTCTACGAATACCTCACTGGAAACGAGTTCCGCCATCGGGTGCAGCTCGTGATCGAGGCCTTCCGTTCCATGAAGACCGAGCTCGACAAGGAGCGGACCTACTTGACCACCAAGTGGAACAAGCGGGAAAAGCAGATCAACCTCGTCATCGAGAGCATGGCCGGGATGGTCGGCGATGTGCAGGCGCTTTCGGGTTCAGCCGCGCTCCTCAATCTGGAGGACTCCGACGATGATGAACTGGAAAATGAAGACGACGCCGGGGAGTCCGCCGCATGAAGAGATTCACCTCTGAGCAACAGGAAATCAACGATTCCCAAGGATCAAGCCTGTCAAACCCGGCACGACCCGATTACTCCTTCCCAACGACCATCGACAACTGACCACATGATTACCGGAGAAATACGCAACAAGATCGATCAGATCTGGGACACCTTCTGGTCTGGCGGCATCGCCAGCCCCATCGCCGTCATCGAGCAGATGACCTACCTGCTCTTCATCAAGGGGCTGGATGAGGCCCAGGCCAGGAAGGAGAAGCAGGCCCAGTTGCTTGGCGGCCAGGTGGAGGATCCGATCTTCCCGGAGGGCAAGTTCTCCAATCCGGTGACCAAGGAGAAGATTCCTTACCGCGACCTCCGTTGGTCGCGGTTCAAGAACCTTGAGCCGCGTGCCATGCACAGCCGCATCGCCCAGGACGTCTTCCCGTTTATCAAGACCATGGGAGCCAAGGACTCCGCCTTCGCCATCCACATGAAGGATGCCATCTTCATGATCCCGCCGGAGAAGGCCGGGTTGCTGGCCCGGGTGGTGGACCTGCTCGATGAGATCCCGATGGAGGACCGCGACACCAAAGGCGACCTCTACGAATACATGCTCGGCAAGCTCAGTCAGGCCGGCGACAGCGGCCAGTTCCGCACCCCGCGCCACCTCATCCAGATGATGGTCGAAATCGTCGAGCCGCAGCCCACTGACATCATCTGCGACCCAGCCTGCGGCACCGCCGGTTTCCTGGTGGCGGTTTCGGAATACTTCAACCGTCCGGAAAACCTGAAACTCTTCAACAACGCGAAATTCCGCCAGCACTTCCACAACGGGATGTTCCATGGCTTCGACTTCGATTCGACAATGTTGCGGATCGGCTCGATGAACATGCTGCTCCACGGCGTGCAGAACCCCGGAATCGTAAACCGAGACTCGCTCTCCGAAGACCACGCGGGGGAAGAGGAAAAATACTCCATCATCCTCGCCAACCCGCCCTTTGCCGGCAGTCTTGACTATGAGTCCTGTGCCAAGGACCTGCTCCAGATCGTCAAGACCCGGAAAACCGAGCTGCTATTCCTCGCGCTGTTCCTGCGCCTGATGAAACCGGGCGGCCGCGCCGCGGTCATCGTGCCCGATGGCGTGCTGTTCGGTTCCAGCCGGGCACACCAAGGGCTGAGGCAGATGCTGGTCGAGGACCAGAAACTTGATGCCGTGATCAAACTGCCCTCCGGCGTCTTCCGTCCCTACGCTGGCGTGGCCACAGCCATCCTGATCTTCACCAAGACAAACTCGGGCGGCACCGACAAGGTCTGGTTTTACGACATCCAGGCCGATGGAATCTCGCTAGATGACAAGCGCACCCCCTTGCTACCGCAGGAGAAGCTGGGGCCGCTTGTTCAGGCTCCGCTGAACAAAGAGGAACACGCCAAGAACAACCTTCCCGATGTATTGGCCCGGTGGAAGAACCTGAAAGCCGAGGCGAAACGGAAGCGGACGGACCAGAGCTTCTTTGTGCCGAAGGAGGAGATTGCGGCGAACGACTACGACCTATCGCTCAACCGCTACAAGGAGACGGTTTACGAGGAAATCGATCACGACTTGCCGAAAGAGATTTTGAAACGGATTGCCAAGATGGATGCGGAGATCGCCGAAGGACGAAAAAAACTGGAGGAAATGTTAGGATGAAGATGGCTACGTTAAAGGAGGTTGCGCCTGCCTGCGCTGCTAAGTTGCCATTACGGTCTACCGATCTGGTTTGGCAGCTCAATCTCGATCAGATCGAGTCGGAGAGCGGACGCATCTTGAAGAAAGTCACTGGACCTTATTCAAAATCCGGTTCTTCAACCCAGTTGTTCGACACTCAGAATGTTCTCTACTCGAAGCTACGCCCTTACCTGAACAAGGTAGTTTGCCCGGACGATTCGGGTGTCGCTACTACAGAACTCGTTCCGCTTAGACCGGATCCGACCCGACTGGATAGACGTTTCTTGACCCACTATCTTCGTTCTCCGCAATTCGTCAGGTGGATCAGCAACGAGGTTGCTGGTGCAAAAATGCCACGAGTGTCGATGAATGTTTTCTGGGGGCATCAAATTCCTCTCCCGCCCCTCGAAAAACAGAAGCGCATCGCAGCGATTCTTGATGCTGCCGCCGAACTGCGGACGAAGCGCCGCGAGTCCCTCGCCCAGCTCGACACTCTCCTCCAGTCCACCTTCCTCGATCTCTTCGGCGACCCCGTCACCAATCCGAAGGAGTGGGAAGAGAAGTTACTTTCAGAAGTGGTGCGACCGGGCACGATAGTGACTTATGGAATCGTGCAAGCAGGAGACGAGTTTTCCGGGGGGATCCCTTACATTCGAACTGGCGACATCGTGGATGGCGAAATCGTGCAAAATGGTCTTCGTCATACTAACCCAGCGATTGCGAGCAAGTTTGAACGCTCGCGGGTGGATGCGGGAGACATCGTGATGAGTATTCGTGCCACCGTTGGTACAACCGCCGTCGTCCCTCCGAGTTTGGATGGTGCCAATCTCACACAAGGCACCGCTCGGATAGCCCCTGGGCCGGATGCATTGCTCCCGTTCCTGCTTCATTACTTACGATCTCACGGAGCACAACGTTGGATTCAACGCCAAGTCAAGGGTGCCACTTTCAAGGAGATCACGCTCGGTCGGCTTCGGGAACTTCCAGTTCTTTTACCTCCCATCGCCATTCAAAAAAAATTCGGAGAGATTGTGGCGCAGATCGAAGAACGTCGGTTATTGGAACGCAACCAGCTTGAGGAGTTGGATCATCTATTCGCCTCCCTACAATCCCGCGCATTTCGGGGAGAACTCTGACTTGGATTTCTATTCCGATGCCTTTAAGAAACACACAGACCGAACTCGCGTTACAGGAACTTTCGCTTCCTGCGCTTTGGTATACTCAAAAGTGTGACGGGATCGGGCAAATTAAATGCCAGCTCCAGAAGGCCACTTGTATTCGCTACTCGGCCGCATCAGCGATTCCTCGTAGGCGAACGAACCCTGCCACCGCCTTCGAGGCTATAGGTGGTGAACAATACCTGATAACATCGAACCCTGCGGATCATAGTTTACCCGGGTTCAACGGGATCTACCTCAAACGAGGTGATGAGGAGCGATGGCTGACTCACGATGCACTAGATGCATTCAGGGCGGACTTCCAGGGAGAGAATCCGTCAGCGCTGCGCGATGCAATCAGACTGAGCTGGGTAAACCGTTTCAGGTTCAAAGATGCCACTTCCAGCCCCGATAATCTGGGCTTGCGGCCTCCCCAACTGGGAGGGCTGTATGCGACGCTTGCACACTGGTCCAACTCCGCAGAGCCTGCTACGATCGTCATGCCTACCGGAACAGGAAAGACCGAGACTATGCTCTCTCTCCTTCTGGCTGCACGTCCCGAATGCGTGCTGGTCGTGGTCCCGTCGCGCTCCCTGCGGGACCAGATTGCCAAGAAATTCATTACGTTGGGGATTCTCTTTGATCATGGAATTGCCGATCCTGCCGCCAGAGCGCCTATTGTCGGCGTGATTGAGAATCAGTTCAAGCAAGAGGCCGATCTCGAGATCTTCGATAGATGCAATGTCGTGATAGCCGTCGTCAACTCTGTAGCCGGAGGAACCTCCGTGCAATTTTTGGACAGAGTTGCCGATCGCTGCAGCCACCTAGTCTTCGATGAGGCTCATCATGTCCCATCAACATCGTGGAACCGCCTGAAGGAAGCCTTTGCCAAGAAGAAGGTCTTGCAGTTCACGGCAACGCCATTTCGTGAGGACCGGTCTCCATTGGGTGGAAAGGTCATTTACAACTATCCTCTGCGGGATGCTCAGAATGACGGATACTTCAAACAGATCAAATTTTTGGGAGTTTTTGAGATTGAAAAAAATGCCGCAGACAGGGCGATTGCGGAGAAGGCGATAGAACAACTACGGCAGGATCTAGCAATCGGCTTGAACCACCGCTTGCTGGCCCGCTGCAAGTCGATTCAGCGTGCTGAGGAAGTGCTATCGATCTACGAAGGGATCGCACCCGATCTACATCCAACCATCGTCAACAGTAAGGAAGCAGATCCTGCCACGCGCATCGAGGAACTCCGAATCGGGAATCACAAGATCGTAGTGACCGTGGACATGCTCAAAGAGGGCTTTGACATGCCCGAACTGAAGGTTGCCGCGATGCATGACGTATTCAAGAGCCTTGCTGTCACACTTCAGTTTGCAGGTAGATTTCCCAGAGTGGGAGACGACAGCGTCGGAACGCCTACGATCGTTGCGAACACAGGCTTTGAGGAAGTCGCAGCATCCCTACAGGACCTATATGACGAAGACGCGAATTGGAACGAGATTCTCCGTGATCTCAGTTTCGAGAAGGTGGCTGAGAGCCAACGATTCGAGGAGTTCCTGCATTCCTCACAGGATCTTTCCGACGGGGAGATTTCGGAGGATACCATTGCCGGCCGCCTGAACAAAAACACCCTGGTCTTCAAGTTCAACACCGTCGCCTACAGCAATGCCAAGCGCTTCAATCAGTATGGCATCAAGGATGGCCTAGAGAACAAGCACAGGTTTGTCCGCGCTTGGGAGAATCATGAAAACAGCGTGGTTTTTTTCGTGACCCGATTGGTAGATCGCCCGGATTGGACCAAAAACAAGAACATCGAGGACTCGATTCTCAATCTGTTTGTCGTCTACCATGACCGGGAACGCGAACTTCTTTTCATCGGTTCGTCGCACAAGAGCCAAACGGGGCATCAAAGACTCGCGGAGGCGATGGGCGGCGCAGGAGTTGTGAGATTTTCTGATGAAGCCCCCTATAGGGCATTCGAGGGTGTTGAGCATTTGAATCTGCAGCAGGTGGGGTTACTGACAGGTGGCGGAGCTAGGAATCTTCGCTACTCAATGTTCAGCGGTCCTAGTGTAAAGGATGCGATTGCGCAAATCCTCACCAGTCAATCTTCAAAATCCAATATCTACGGCACCGGGTATCGGGACGGTCGACCGATTGATTTGGGGTGTTCGCGAAAAGGAAAGATCTGGTGTCGCGAGGCGGGCAGTTTGAACGAGTGGATGGAGTGGTGTGACTCAATAGGAACCAGACTCCTGAACACAAGCTTCGACACTTCCGCCATTATGGAAAGAGTCTTAATTCCCCAGCGTGTGGAACGGCTCCCCGATGGAAAGGACCCCTGGTTCTTTGAGTGGCCAGAAAGATTAAGGCGCTACAAAGAGACCTCAATCTCGATCATTCGGGGGGAGTCAAAGTATCCCTTCCACCGTTGGGCTATCTCTTTGGAACACTACGATCCTGCTTCCAACTCTTATGATTTCTCAATTTCCCATTCCGATCGGGTGGATCTGCGAGCAGCATACCGACTGAGCATCGTAGGTGGGAATCACGGCTTTCGAGTATCACACTTGGACGGGCCTGAACTAAATATTACAGTCGGCTCCTGTGAGGATTCCTTGCCGGATTACCTTAACGAATATCCACCCATACTGACCTACGTGGACCAGTCGGAACTTGAGGGTGCTCTACTCGTGGATCCGGCGTTCATGGCTCCCTCGTTCATCGATAGGCAGTGCTTGGTTCGTGATTGGGGCACCACAAACCAGCGGATGGAGTCGCGCTGGAAGAAGGACGAGTTTCGAGAAGAATCAATTCAAGCTCAAGCGATGCGCTGGTGCGAAGAAGAGGGGTTCGACATCATTTTCGACGACGACGGCGCCAACGAAATCGCCGACATCGTTGCGATTCGCGAGGAAGAAGACAGCTTGGTGATCCGTCTGCTGCATTGCAAATACTCCTCCAGTGATGACCCAGGAGGGAGAGTCAAGGACATCACGGAAGTCACTTCCCAAGCGGTCAAGAATTTCGATTGGCTTTGGCACGTGGACAAATTGGCTGAACGGATGCTGCAGCGTCACAACGACCGAAATCAGAGAGGGGCAAGTAGGTTCTACCGAGGAAGCCCGATCATGTTGAGGAAGCTAGTGCGCCTGCACAGGGAATTTCGAAAGACGAAAAACGAGGTCTACGTGGTTCAACCCGGGGTGGCCTTCAGTGCCTTGACCGAGCAAATGAGATCGATCTTCGGATCAGCGGATTCATTCCTGCGAGTCCGAGCTGGTTGTCCTCTTATGGTTTGGTGTTCATAAAAGATCTACATTACAAATGGATCTTTATTGGCTGCAGATTGAGAGAGGTAGTCTGGCACTGTGCATTTTCCGGTAATATTCGGGCCGCGAGAAGGTGAGAAAAGTTTTTTCGGCAAATTTCGAGAATTACGTGTAACCAACACTAAATACATTTATGAATATCAATAATCATGGTTTAGTGGATTCCAATTACTTGGGCCTTTCGGGCATTTGGAGAAGATCCGAGTACAGTGATCCCTCTGTGGACTTCTACAATCCTTTCGTCGTGAAGACGCCGGCGTTCTGTCAGTCTTCTTTGCAGCTCGATATGTCCATCGAGAAAGACGTATACAAGGAAGAGCATTTCATCGAGTATGCAGAAGCTCTCCAGAGGGTGGGTGACAAGCTCAAGCAGTTGCATCCACACGTCATGCTTGTGCCGCTGCGTGGGGCAGAGAGGCCGTGGCGACACCTGCAAATATACTGCGACATGCCGATTACCGCTGGTTGTGTATTCCCTTTCACTGGCAACCAGAAGCGTAGCGACGAAACTAGGGAAACAATCCTGAGAGGACTGCTGCCTTTTCAGTTTGAAGAAGAGCTACGCATTGCTTGCGTGGACGGGGCTGAGGGCGGTCATGGTTCGAGAGCGCTGCTCGACATCCTCTCCGAAATTCACGCGGCACAGGGCAAAAGCCAGATCTGGCGAATTTCCCTGTTTCTTCTCGTTCCCGCTGACAGAAATTGCAGCGCGTGGAAAAGTGAGCATGAGATGCGCGGCGACGGCAAAACCTTCTTTGTAAAGGTGGCACTGCTGCCCATGTCCAACGTGATCGGTGAGGACAAGGAAGGTGCGATGATTGATCCGAGAAACTTCAATCGATTCCAAGAGGCCAAAGTTGAGGAGGGTGGAGAGACCTTCCTAATCGAAACCGCGGAACTTCCTGCGGTGATCGACCTCAAGATCACTCATGCTTTCCACGATGTTCTGAGAACTGAACCCGGTGCTGCCGGTCGCTCAATCATCGATGTAAGAATTTGCGACAAGCCTCCGACGTAAGCATGGCAGCCATAATCGTAGGAGGTGATCGACGGGAGGTGTCGATTTTGCGTAATTCGTTGGAATTGGGGGGGGCCGATTTGGGCGGACAGCCGGCGGCTTGGCTGGACTCCAGTCTACGTCCGAGATGTCAGAGGACGTCAGGATGTTTCCATTTTGACCAGCTAGGGCCTAATTTCCTTTCCGAAGACGCGGGTGGACAATCCGCCCCGTTTTTCAGAGACTCCAAGCCATCATCCGCCGCAATTATCATCGCCCATGTCCGACCTTGAAGCACAGATTCCTTTCCAGCTCGACGACTGGGTGATTGACCAGCACAACGCGGGGCAGCGGGGCCAGTATACCGGCCGCTCCCGCAAGGCCGGCTCGCACGTCATGGTGGAGCTGCGCTACCCGGACGGCAGCCCCAAGTGGCGGCCGCTCTCGGCTCTTCAGGCAGTCCCCAAGGAGGGAGGGGTTTCGATCCGCGACCGGCTCAAGTCCGGGCCGTTCGGGAAAGTCCGGGACCTCCAGCGCCTGATCACCTACGAAAAGCTCAAGGGCACCCTTCACGAGGTGGTCTATTCGATGGAGGCGGCCCAAATCGACTTTTACCCCTACCAGTTCAAGCCGGTCCTGAAGTTCATCAATTCGCCGACCGAGCGTCTGATCATCGCGGACGAGGTCGGCCTCGGGAAAACCATCGAGTCGGCACTGGTGTGGACCGAGTTGCAGGCCCGGCGTCAGGCACAGCGCATGCTCGTGGTTTGTCCCAAGATCCTGACCGACAAGTGGCGGGACGAGCTGCGGAACAAGTTCCTCCTGGATGCCCGTATCGTGGACTTCCGGGACCTGCAACAGGAGCTTGCGGAGCTGAAAAGTGTCGGGCCGGCACATCCCTTCATCCTGATCGCCTCCTACTCGGGCCTCCGACCGCCCAAAAAGGACCTCAAGCTGCTCGACAAGCCGCCGGAAGACGATGAAGAGGGAGGCCCAAAAGCCCGCTTTCTCCGGGAAATCCGGCATTGGAGCTACGCGTATCCACCCTTCGACTTGGTGGTTTTCGACGAGGCGCACTACATGCGGAACGCCGGCACCTCAACCTTCCACCTGGGGGAAAGCCTTTCGGGCCACAATGACACCGGAGTGCTCTGCGTTTCCGCAACCCCGGTCAACAACAGCAACACGGACCTTCACAGCCTACTGCGCTTGATCGACCGGGATTTCTTCGAGACGCAGGGGATGTTCGACGAACTGCTAGAGGCGAACCGCCCGGCCATTCAGGCGTTGAACGCCCTTTCCCGGACACCGCTCAACCTTGAGACGCTTACGGAAGCCGTCGAAGGGATGGCGGAAAGCGAATTCATCAACAACTCCCCCCTGTTCGAGCAGTTCCTGAAGTTGCTGGAGGGACTGGAGGCGAAACCGGGCGACAAACCCCTGATCGCCAAGGCTCAGGATGTGGCGGAGAAGCTGAACCTCTTGGGTGCCTATGTGAACCGGACCCGCCGGGTGCAGGTCGAGGAAGGCCGACCGAGGCGAAGGGCGAACGTATTGTCGGTGAAATACACTGATGAGGAAATGACCCTCTACAACATGATTCTGAAGCTGGTGCGCAAGAAGTGCCGCCGCGAGAAGGAGGCCTTTCATGTATTCCGGGTACTCGGTCTCCAGCTGCGGGCTGCTAGTTGTCTCCCGGCGATTGCGAATGACATCAGGGAGGGGCGGCTGAAGGGACTCGGCGGCCTCGACGACTTGGCCGACCTGCTGGCTGAGAGTTTCGGCGAGGAGGTATTCGAGGATTTCTGGGGCGAGGACGAGGTTGACGAAGATTTTAGCAGCACCGATTTCAAGGCACTGATGGACTACGACTTCGAGAAGAACGACAGCAAGTTCAAGCGACTCAAGGACCTTCTGGTCAAAACAAAAGATTTGAACGAGAAGGTGGTGATTTTCGCCTACTATCGAGGCACCATCAGCTACCTCAGGCGGCGATTGATCCAGATGGGGATCAATGTGGCGGTTATCCACGGCGGCGTCGACCATGAGGCCCGATGGGAGGAACTCGACCGGTTCAGGGATCCCCTTGGCCCACGGGTCCTGATTTCTTCCGAGGTGGGCAGTGAGGGCATCGACCTCCAGTTCTGCCGGAGAGTGGTGAACTACGACCTGCCATGGAACCCGATGCGCGTCGAACAGCGAATCGGCCGTATCGACCGGGTCGGACAGAAGGCCAAGGTGCTTTCGATCGTGAACTTCAAGGTCAAAGACACGGTCGAGGAGCGCCTCTACGACCGTTTACACAAAAAGCTCCTGCGCTTTGCTAACAGCCTTGGAGACTTGGAGGCGGTGATTGGCGAAGAAGTCCAAAAGCTGACGATGGCCCTGCTTAGCCAAGAACTCACTCCTGAGGAGGAACTGGCCCGGATGGACGATGCGGAAAGGGCCGTTGAGAACCAGTTGCTGGCGATCCAGAAACTGGAGGAGTCGGGCGATTCGCTGGTGGCCCTTTCCGATTACGTCCAAAAGAAGATCCGGGAAAACCGGGACAAGGGCCGCTACATCCAAGCGGAGGAGCTGGAGGACTACGTTTCGGACTTCTTCGAGCGCGAATTCCCTGGCACCGAAATCAATTACAACACGCCTTACGAAGGCTGCATCCGTGTCCGTCTGACGCCGGAGGGACAGGCTTCACTGGCGACCTTCGTGCGCAATGACCGCTCATTGAGCGCCAGGTCGCTAAGGCAGAGGGAGTTTGCGATCTCCTTCCGACGCGAGGCATTGGAGCGACTACCCTCATCGCAGCGACGGACGGTGCAGTTCGTGAACCACCTTTCTCCGCTGATCCGCTGGATCACCCAAAGAAACCGGGATGGCGTCCACTCGTTCTACAACGTCTCGGCGGTCATCGTTCCAAGTGGCGATCTGGATCCCGGCGACTACTGCTTCAAGGTGGAGCGGTGGACGTTCCGAGGTCTTTCGTCACGGGAATCGATGGCGGCAGTCGTCATGCCCCTAGAAGGCGCCGCGCTGCTTGATGCCGATCGCTCCGAAAGGGTGTTACAACAACTGCTTCGTGACGGCAAGGACTGGGACTATGTCAGCTGCGACCGGGAGCAACTCGCCTCGCGATACATCGAATTGGGGGATGAGCTGATGGACCGGTTCGAGTCCGCGCTGGAAACCTACGAGGCAGAGAACGCCACCACCGTTCAGATCCGGATTCAACGGGCGGCGAACCACTGGGACCGGTTGATCCAACAGAGCGAGAAGGCCGTTCAAACGATGAAGATCGCCGGAAGGAAAGAAAGCATGATCCGTGGACGGGAAACCCGGCTGAAAAACGAGCGGGATAACAAGGAGCAAAGGCTCCGGGAGCTTCAAGGCGGGGAGCATGTGGACATCGAGACGGAGGAAGTCGCGGCAGGTATTTTCCGGGTGGTCCGGGCGGATCAAAAACAATCAAAAGCATGAAGGAGAAAAACGTGTTCAAGCGGATCCGGGAGCGGATTTTTGGCAAGAGTGGGCAACCGAAAGCCGTGGAAGCCCCGGAGCCAGTGAATACTTCCCCGTCGAAAACTGTACGAAAGACTGCCCCACCGGCAGCGACAGAGGAAACTAGTGGCTCTGAGCATTTCATTCAGATCGGCTTCGACTTTGGGACTGCCTTTTCGAAATGCGTCTATCGGGACATCCTATTGGACAAGGCCTGGGTCCATCTTCCTCCATCTACCAAGGAATCGGAGATGCCATTCCTCTTGCCAAGTGTGCTGCATCATCACAATGGCACGCTGAGCCATCCTGAAAGTGCAGGCGGTGCATACGAGGCGGGAGGCCTCTATCATGTAAAGATGGCCCTGGAGAAAGTAGGAAAAGATGATTGGGACGCGCCCGAGCTGATTGCGTATCAGAAGGTCGCCACAAAGCTCGGAATCGAGCTTTCTGAGTTTGTCGAAACATGTGCGGTTTACTTTATCGCCGGCGCACTGGGGGGAGTCCTGAAGGAGCTAAAGACGCGCTTCAAGGGCGTTTCCACCAACGGCCAAATCTTCGTCAACATGGCCGTGCCAGTGGCTGACATTGACCACCCCAAGGTAAGCGTAGCGTTCGACCGTGCGTTGAGGAGAGCATGGGTTTTGTCGAAGGAGTTAGCCGGATTCCCAAAGACCAATGTTGCCGAACTCATGGAAATGATTCGCAAAGCCTCCTCGAAAGCCAATGGCAGCAAGGTTCGTGAGGCCTGCTTCCTCTACCCAGAGGTGAGCGCGAATGTCCAAGCCTTCGTGCGTTCCAGGGTATCGCGGGAAGGAATGTATCTCTTTTCCGATACTGGGGCAGGCACGGTCGACCAAAGCGTGTTCCTGTTTTCACGGGCGGGCAACAAGGAGCGTCTCACCTATCTTGCCGCACGTGTGCTACCTCTCGGCTCCAGCCGCATTGAACTGCGTGCCGCAGATAGGTCCGGCAAGTCAAACTGGCAGGAGTTGGAGAAGTGGCGCGAAGCGAAAGAATCGGGCCGCACAAACTCAATCCTGACGGCCGTGCGGGATGAATTAAAGAAAGAGTTGAGCGCCGATTCCAACGCCACTGTAGGACAAGCCAAATTAAAATTGATAAGCCCGCAGCAGATCAATGAACTCAAGGTGATCTTCGGTGGAGGCGGGCATTGCCGCGTCCCATACCGGGATGCAGTCATGGAGCAGTTTGGTAACGGCTTTTTTGATTCCCAGAAAATCGAAAACAGGAGGCGTGTAAGTGACCCGTTCGACGTAGGGATGCCCGCTCCGAAAGATCTGGAGCTGCCCAACGGAAGCACCCGATGGCTTGATCGTCTGACGGTGGCCTATGGTCTTTCTTTCGAGCAAGGCCAGCTTGCGGATTTCACGCTGCCGAAGCAGGTGCGGCATCCGACTGCCGAAGAAATCTGGAAGCCACGCCGGGTTCATGCGGGAGCGGCAAGCAAAGACGATTGCTGAAATCGCTGAAATCCTGTTTTTATCCGGCATGAAACCAACGATTTCCAACTTCTCGTTTCTGGAGGGCGAGTTCAAGCCGATCTGGGAATCCGCCGTTCGCATGGAGAAGCAAGCCATGGCTGATGCCCGGGCTGGCTGCTTCTATGCCCGCAGAACCATCGAGCAAGTGGTCAAATGGCTCTACGAGCATGACGCCAAGTTGCGCCCCCCCTACTCGTCGAAGCTCGCTGCTCTGTTGGAGGAACCGACCTTTGCCAAGGTCGTAGCTCCGGAGATCAGGGCGAAACTGTCCTTCGTGCGGGCGCTGGGCAACCAGGCGGTGCATAGCCGCAAGCCGATCCGTCAGTATGATTCACTCCAAGCGGTCAAAGAGGTCTTTCATTGCTGCTTCTGGCTCGTCAGCCAATACACCCGGTTTAGCCCGAAGGTGCTGGAAGGAGTCGTGTTCGACGAAGCGATCGTCACCCAGTCTCCGGGTGGGCTGGAGAAACTCACCATCGAACGGCTGAAGAAACTTGAAGAGGAGCTTGAACAAAAGGACAAGGAGCTTGAGCAGCAACGTAAGGCGGTCGAAGACTACGACGACGAGATCAAAAAGCTCAGGGCTGAGATTGCCAAGGCCAAGAAAAGGAATGAGGCGATTCCGATCGACCATGACTACAACGAGGCCGAGACCCGGGATCGCTACATTGATGTGCTGCTTCGGGAGGCGGGATGGGACCCGGACTTCGATGACGGCACGCACAAATCTCGTGAGTTCCCGGTATCGGGGATGCCGAACGAGAGCGGAATCGGCTACGTGGACAATGTCCTCTGGGGCAAGGAATCCAGAATTCCACTCGCTGTCGTGGAGTCTAAGCGCACGAGGAAAGACGCACGGATTGGTCGGAACCAGGCCAAGCTCTATGCGGACTGTCTTGAAACAATCTATGGCGTGCGACCGATCATTTTTTACACTAACGGATACGACCACTGGATCTGGGACGATCAGCGCTACCCTCCCCGCCAGATTCAAGGGTTTTTGAAAGAGGATGAGCTGGAGTTGTTGATCCAACGGCGGGAGACCGCGAAGGATCTCGCCAAAGCCCTCATCGACAAGGAAATTGCCGGGCGCTATTATCAGGAGCAGGGAAACCGCCACACAACGGAAGCGTTGATGCTTGGCCAACGCAAGGTTCTCATCGTGATGGCGACTGGCTCGGGCAAGACCCGGACGGTCATTGCCCTCTGCGATTTGCTCCAACGCTGCAACTGGGTGAAGCGCATGCTCTTCCTTGCGGACCGAGTGGCGCTTGTGAGCCAGGCGACCAACGCCTTCAAGGCGCATCTCCCGCACAGCAATCCCGTCAATCTCGTTACACAAAAGGAGGATGCGACCTCACGCGTCTATCTGTCCACCTACCCGACGATGATGAGCCTGATCGATGAAGCCAGTAACGGTCAGAAGAGGTTCGGCGTCGGGCATTTCGATCTCATCGTGATCGACGAAGCGCATCGATCGGTCTATCGAAAATACCGCGCAATCTTTGATTATTTCGATTCTATCCTTGTGGGATTAACCGCAACGCCCCGCGACGAAGTTGATCGCGACACTTATTCACTCTTTGAGTTGGCTCGCGGGGTTCCCACATACGCGTATGAATTGGAGCAAGCCGTGGCGGACGGCTACCTCGTCCCCCCGAAGCTCGTTTCGGTGCCAATTCGCTTTCCTCGTGAAGGCATTCGTTACGATGATCTGCCTGAAGAGGAAAAGGAGCAGTGGGACATGCTGGACTGGGACGAAGAGGGAAATGTGCCCGACCAGGTCGATGCCACCGCAGTGAACAAATGGCTCTTTAATAAGGATACCGTCGATAAAGTTCTGGAGCACGTGATGAAAAACGGACTCCGCGTTGAGGCCGGGCAGAAGATCGGTAAGACGATCATCTTCGCGAAGAATCACCAGCACGCGATGTTCATCCAAGAGCGGTTCGATGCGAACTATCCGCATCTCAAGGGCAAGTTTGCCAGAGTCATCGACAACAAAGAGTCCTACGCCCAGGACCTGATCGATAAGTTTTCTGCCCAAAAGAATGCGCCAAAAGATGCGCCTCAGATAGCAATTTCGGTGGACATGCTTGATACTGGGATCGATGTCCCGGACGTCGTGAACCTCGTCTTTTTCAAGATCGTCCGCTCAAAAACCAAGTTCTGGCAGATGATCGGTCGCGGGACGAGACTCTGCCCCAACAAGCCGGACCTGCATGGTCCCGGACTGCCCAAAGAGTGCTTCTACGTTTTTGACTACTGTGGCAATTTCGAGTTCTTCAACGAGAATCCCGAAGGTGTCGAAGGCAATGTGCAGGAGTCAATCGGAACCAAAATCTTCCGCACCCGTCTCGATCTGATTGCGGCACTGCGACAGTCTGCACCTGATGAAGAGACCCTACGCGTGGCCGAAGAAGTTCGCTCGCGCAACGAAGAGTTTGAGGAGGACGTTGTTGATCTCCTTCACGGGGAAATCCTCTCGATGAACGTCGAGAACTTCATCGTGCGACCAAAGCGTCGTCATGTGGAAGTCTTCCAGAAGCGGGATCGTTGGAAAGATTTATCCGTAGAAGACTTTGCCACGCTACACAACGAACTGGCACTGCTGCCTACCCAGCAGGAACCGGAGCACCCGACCGCCAAGTATTTCGATCTCCTCATTCTGCGCATTCAGTTGGGGACCCTCCAGCCTGACCCGGCAACGCCCGGACTCATCCAAAAAGTCCGGGAAATCGCTTCCCAGCTTGAGGAGTTAGAACGGATCCCGACGGTGAAGAAGCAGATCGCGCTGATCCATGCTTTACAAACGGACGATTATTGGGAGCACGTCACGCTCCCGATGCTCGACATCGTCCGCCGCCGAATACGCGATCTGGTTAAGCATATTGAGCGCGGAAGGCGGAAAATCGTCACAACCGACTTCGAGGACGAAATCGGCGAGGGCACGGAGGTTCAACTAGCGAACATTAGCGCCGCTGTCGACCGCGCCCAATACAAGAAGAAGTTTCAGGAGTTCCTGAAGCAACACGAGAATCAGCTCGCCCTCAAGAAGGTCAAATACAACGAACCCCTGACGAAATTGGATCTGGAAGAGCTGGAGCGCATGCTCTTCGAATCCGGCGGTCCTGGGAACCGGGAAGAATTTGTGGCATGCTACGGCTCGCAAGAGAGCCTTGGACTCTTCATTCGCGGGCTTGTCGGCCTTGATCGAGAGGCAGCCAAGAAGGCGTTCGACAGCTATCTTGACACGACCACCTTCGATGCGAAGCAGATCGAGTTCATCAACCAGGTGATCGACTACCTGACCCAGAACGGCGTGATGGATCCACGGATGCTCTTCGAACACCCGTTCACCAATCTCAGCCCCGGCGGCCCGACATCCCTTTTCAGCGAGGATGATGCGGCGAAGATCGTCCAGGTCATCCGATCCATTCGAATGAATGCCGCGGCGGCAGGGTAGGTTCCTTAGCCCTGAGCACAAAATGACGTCGAAGAACAATATCCAAACAAAACTTGTGTGAACTCCTCACGACATGCCCATCCCGTAACGGTGTTATCGCCATTGCGTAAGAAGAACGCCAAAACAGGCGAGCTTTATCGCCGCTTTGAAAGCGTTGAATCCGTTCTAAAGCAGCTTCTCGCTTTGCCCCGAGAAGCTGTTGTTCAAAAATGTGAGATAGATGATGAGAGCAACGTGAATTTTGTGCCGAGTGAATGCCTCGTGCATCTCGTTCGTATTTGTCGAAACGAGCGGCCCACTTCATATTTTGAACGCCTCTACGGTGCTTTGATGAAGCGTATCCTCTTGCGGCTGCCACCAGCCGAAAGCAAGGATCGAAAGAGGCTTTACCTCAAAGAGAGTCGAATTCAGGAGGGGGTAATCGACAGTTTTCAAGAGATCCTTGCTTTGGATCGCTCTATGTACGATGAACGTCTCGACTTTTGGGAAGTCGCCTTCGGAAGGGCTTTGAAGAAGCTCACCGTCACGATTCAGGACAAAGTCTGGCGGGACACGAATCGTTCCAAGCCGTTGGAACACGCCGAGACCGGCGAGATTTTGGCCCATGTCGTGGAGGCGGCAGGCACGTCCGATCCATTCGGCGCTGAAGAATTATTTAGAAAAGATTACCGGGAACAGCTTCCTGCCGCGATTGGTAGCTTAGCCCCAGACAAGAGGAGAATCATCAAAATGTGCCAAGAGGGATTTCCCATCGACTCCATCGACCCCAATGTCGTTACCATCTCAAAAGCTCTAAATCTGTCTGAGAAGACAGTTAGAACAAAACGAAAACAAGCATTGGCCGCTCTGAAAAAATTTCTCGAGAAAGGAGACAAGCAATGAAACGCGAGATACGAAATTCACTTGATGATGTGTTGGAAGCATTTGCATGCGAATCGAATACCGGAAGAGCGACGCTGGAAAAATATTTACGTGATTTCCCGGAATACGCAGAAGCGCTTGTTGATTTCGCAGCGGAGATCTCATGGGAGGTTGCGCCCAGGAAAGAGCCTCTGTCGGAACGCGAACTTAATATGATCGAGATTGGGTGGAGGAAGCACGTTGAAGCGGCTCCCAAAGCAGTCGTGGATCCATTCGTGGTTCTGACACATGTGCAATTGGCCAATGTTGCGAAACTCCTCGAGGTACCCAGGCAAGTATTGACCGCATTTCGAGACCGCACAATTGTCACGGCATCGATCCCGAAGCGCTTTGCAGAGCGACTGGCCGCGGAAATTCACAGCGATGTTGAGAGCCTAATGGCGTATCTGGATACTCCTCCAACTTTAAGCGTCGCCCGCAGCCGCAAGTCCGACACCAAACCAAAAATCGCAGTCTGTAAAACTTTCGATCAGGTCTTGACGGACGCAGGAGTGCCTGCCGAAGACCGGAAGAAACTCACGTCAAACGACTGAGATGGATGCAAATGAAATCGCACGACAAAGAGGGGCACAGCTGCATGTGGAGGCAGTCGCGCGCGGTCATGATCCCTGGGAGTCATACAGATTCGCATGCGCCGAAGCGGACCGACGTGAAATCGGTGTCGAATCTACCGCACCAGACGCGGTTCAACTCGATGGTGCACGGGCGGTCTTCATTCCGAGAGATCGACTAATTCTTCACGAGAATGTTGGCAGTTCTTTCGACCAAGCGTTCCTTATCGCACACGAAATTGGGCATGTAGAATTGGGCGATGATTCAGATAATGATGAAGGTGTCGTTGAAATCGATCCTGCTCGGGTTTCGGAGCCCTCTCTGGTTGGGATTGATCGAGTAGTTGATTATGGTCGGAAGCAGCGGCGTGAAGTGCAGATGGATCTGTTCGCTCGCGAGTTCCTTTTGCCGAGACCCGTGGTTCGGAAACTTCACATCGAAGACGGGCTGACGGCCTCGGATATTGCAACGCGACTTGGGGCTCCTTTTGAGGTCGTGGCCCAACAACTGCTCGATGCGTTGCTTTTGCCCGACCTGTCTGAGATTGAGAACCCTCCGAAAAAGGATCACCCGCCAAACTGTTTACAGCGGGTTGCCGCAGATCATCGTGGCAAGGCCTACCTCCTCGAAGCTGGCCCCGGAACTGGTAAGACGCAGACGCTAACCCTGCGGGTCCAAAGCTTGCTGGCGGACGGAGTTGATCCGGGCCGGATTCTCGTACTTACGTTCTCCAACAAGGCCGCCGGTGAAATGGCTGAGCGAATTGGACGGAACTACAAAGATGCTGCGGCGGCGATGTGGATAGGTACTTTTCACGCTTTCGGTCTGGATATTGTAAGGCGCTTCTATTCGGAGCTCGGACTGCCGAAGGATCCGCGGATGATGGACAGGACGGAAGCGGTTGAACTTCTGGAGGAAGAATTTCCGCGACTTGGCTTGGTTCACTATCGCAATATTTACGATCCTACCCAGACCATTTCCAACATGCTTGCCGCGATCTCTCGGGCAAAAGATGAGGTTGTCGATGAAACCCAATACCTGGCATTGGCGACAGAAATGCGCCGAAAAGCAAATACGGCAGACGAAGTTGAGGCCGCGGAAAAGGCCCTTGAAGTTAGTCGGGTTTACGCAGCGTACGAAAAATTAAAGCGCAAAGCTGGCTGTATCGATTTCGGCGATCTTGTCAGTCTGCCAGTGCGCCTTTTGGAATCAGTGCCTTCGATTCGGGAGCACTTTCGCAACCTATATGAGCATGTTCTGGTTGATGAATATCAAGACGTAAATCGAAGCAGTATTCGCTTGCTCTCTACATTACGGAGAAATGGAGAGAATCTGTGGGCTGTCGGAGACGTAAAGCAATCGATTTACCGATTCCGGGGAGCGTCGTCCTTCAACCTGCCTCGTTTCGGAGTGGCGGACTTTGTAGGTGGAGTGCGTGGTCGTTTAAAGATCAACTACCGGTCTGTGGGTGAGATCGTGAATGCGTTCTCGTCATTTGCTGCCGACATGAAGGTCGGCGACGAAAAGAGCGGATTGGAGTCTGACCGAGGCAACTCCGGAAACAGGCCCGAACTTCGCTTCATGCCAGAAGGCGACCAACAAACTGGCGCGATCGCGGATTCCATAGAGGAGATGCGAAAGATTGGTTATTGCTATCGAGATCAGGCAGTAATCTGCACCGGAAACGAAAAACTTTCGACGATAGCACAGGAGCTAGAGCGTGTTGGGATTCCGGTTCTGTTTCTCGGAAGTCTATTTGAGCGTTCAGAAGTAAAGGACCTATTCGCTCTGCTGACCATTCTTACCGATCCCCGTGCGATGGGGCTGGTTCGCGTCGCCTGCTGGCCTGAATTTAAGATGCCGATGGCGGATGTTGCTGCTGTGCTAGCGCATTTGCACGAGAACGACGGAGTTCCTGGGGAGTGGCTTAGCAATAAGGAGCAAATAGTGCAGTTGAGCGGCGACGGACTACACGGTGTGGCGGCACTTTCCGCAGCGCTTGCGGGATTTGATCGCCAGTCGCAGCCATGGAAAATTTTGGCGACAATACTCCTAGATCGGACGCGTATAGCGGCGCAAATCGGTGCGTCGGTTTCAATCGCTGACCGGACGCGGGGCATCGGGGAAATTTTTCTTTCCGTTAAATCGTTAGAATTTCAGCGGTCTGGCTGATGGACATTCGATAGGAGAATCCGATCTCACTTGCAAGCTCCGAAGGTTCTCCCGTGCTGGGACGGGACGGTGGAGCCGACGAGGAGCG
>JAUYNL010000028.1 GCA_030696085.1 Luteolibacter sp. | reverse complement strand
GCGAGGTTCTCAAACAGGAATCCATCACCAACACCCGCGCGAGCCTCACCGCGCTAAGCCGCAGGTATCCCGCTGCGCTGATGGTCATGGAGGTCGGCATGCACAGCCCGTGGACGTGCCGTTTTCTCGAAGGCCTGGGCCGCCGCGTGCTGGTGGCCAACCCGCGCAAGGTGCGCGCCATCTACCAGAACGACCGCAAGTCCGACCGCAAGGACGCCGAGATGCTTGCCCGGATCGCACGCAGCGACGAAAGCCTGTTGCATCCCGTCAAGCACGTCGGCGAGGAAATGCAGCGAGATCTCCTGCACCTCAAAATGCACCACCTCTAATCACTTCAAAGCGCACCACTTCGGATGGGTGTTTTCTGCTGGGTTGTGGGGGTGGTTGGCAAGGTGATTGTGCCGCGGGGATGGATTCATTTTCCTGATGCAAAGACCCTCTGCTTTTGGCATTGTGCCAAACGGAGGGATCGATGCCGGGCAGCGGGTGCTCTTTGGTCAGGTCCGCAAGCCCGTCGCGGAAGCGGGCGCGAAAGACACTTCTCAAGGCTGGCTGCGCTATGAATTGAATGAACGGGGCCCTTGGAGATGACTCCGCTGACTGCCGGCCCACGCCAGCGCCAGCCCTGCCAGCGCGAGACCGATCACGCCCCAGTCGCCGATGATGGCATAGAGCGAAAACGACGGCTTCAGCGGCACGTCGAGTTCCACCAGCAGTGCGCCGCGGGTGAAGTGGCTGCCCTCGGCGTCGGTGATGATCTGGGGTTTCCCGGTGTCCGGGTGGGCGGTGGAGCCGGTGCTGTCGATCGCGGCGCTAACGCCGTTGTTCGCGCAGCGCAGCATCGGGCGGCGCATTTCGATCGCGCGGAAGCGGGCATTGGCGAAATGCTGGGCGGCTGCGGCGGATTCCTTGAACCAGCCGTCGTTGGTGACGTTCACAATCACCTGCGGCCCCGGCCGGACAAACAGGCGGGTGAGGCGTCCGAGGGTGTCCTCGAAACAAATCGTGGGGATCGCACCAATCACCGTGCCGCCCGCGGTGGGAATTGGCAGCGGATCCACCGATACGCCGGGTGTGAACGATCCGCCATACTCGATGCCGGATTGTTGTTCGTAGATTTTTTTCAACAGTGGAATGGTGTCCACGAAAGGAATGGTTTCGCCGAAAATCACGAGGTGGTGTTTCCGATAGGTCTGCAACTCATTCTCCGGGCTCATCACGGCCAGCGAATTCCATGCTCGGCCCTTGTCCTTCATGGTCAGCTCGTGCTCGCCAGACATTTCCGCCTCCAGCTCGTTGGTGCCGTGGATCAGATGAAACGGCCCGGCCGTGCGCACTTGCGCGATGGTATCGGTGTTTTCCCGCCAGGTCCCCCAGGCACCGTCGTCCGTGCGCAGGATTCTTCCAGTTAGGGCGGACTCCGGCCACATCACCCAGTCCGGCCAGCTCAGGGAAATCGCGCCCTCATCGGCCTCGCCCACGATCTCCCTGAGGCGCGCCGCATCCTTTTCGGCCAGGTTTTCCAGGGCTTTCAGCGTTTCCCCCTCATAGGCCATGTGCACATCGATGGCCTCCCACAAGACACGCGCGGCATCCTGCGGGATGTTGATCTGCACCAGCAGGGTTTTGAGCCGCACCGATGCTCCGCGCCCCTCCATGGCCATGCGCACGATGCCATAACATAACAAGAGGCCGACGAGCGCGGCCGCCGCCGCGAAATCGAGCCGCAAGCGCCGCACGCCGTCTCGCGCGCTGCGGATCACCCGCCACCCTGCCTGGACCAGCACGGCCTGGAAAAACACCAGCAGCATCGAAAGGCCGGTGACGCCTAACAAATCCGCCGCCTGGGCGATGGCCGCCGTTTCATGAAAGGCCACGCCGAGCCCGTTCCAGCCGAAGCCGGTGAACAACCAGCCGCGCAGCCATTCGAGGCCCGCCCACACCGCACCTTGGCAAAATGCCAGCCGCAGGCTGCGCGCGCATTCCGGCCAGCCGTCCTTCTCGGCCCGCCAGGGATTGCCGATGCTGGCCGCGAAAGCGCCGAAAGCCCCCCAGAACAAACCCAAATAGAGCGGCAGGATGACCGCGCCCAGCAGTGAAACGATTCCCAACCACGAAAACTGGACCGCACAACTCACCGTGCCCGCCAGCCAGCCTAACAAAAATCCGTTCCGGCGCGCGTGTTTTTCCTCCACCGACCAGGCCGCCGCCAGCAGCGGCACCATCGCCACCCATGCCATGGCCGCGAAGTTGAAGGGCGGAAACAATCCCGCGACCAGCAGCCCGCTCGCCACGGCCGCCGCGAGTCTCAGCCACAACGCGCGTTTCCCCATGCGCCGAGCATTCACGGAATTTCCCACCCGGTCCACTGCGATGATCCGGATCAATCCTGATCGTCGGCCGTGGCCTTGATGTCGCTGAGCGCGGCGATGAAGTCGCCGAGGATCTCCGCAGGCACCATGATCGTGTCACGGTTGCCGCCCACGTCTTCAGTGATTTTGACGACCATGCCACGGTTGTTCCTCTTCAGATCGAGAAAAAATACCTTCCGATCCGCCAGAATTTTTTCGGTGTGTAACAAATCGCTTTCCACTTCAGTCTTCGGTGTTGTTTAACGTGCTCGAAAGCCTCACTTGAGGATTCTTGATGTCAACGGAATTTCTTGATGCGTGATCTTCTTCCAAGCGGCCGCCCCGCGCTGGTGCTGGCCCCGATGCAGGATGTGACGGACCTGCCCTTCATGCGCGTCCTCTCCCGGCGCGGAGCCCCGGATTGGTTCGTCACCGAGTATTTCCGCGTCCATCCGGATTCGGTGCCGCACGTCTATATCCTGCGTTCGATCAACGAAAACCGGACCGGGAAACCGATCTTCGCCCAGATGATCGGCCACGACCTGCCGAATCTCATCCGCACCGCAAAACAACTCGCCGCGCTGCCCGTGGCGGGCATCGACCTGAATCTCGGCTGCCCCGCGCCCATCGTCTGCCGCAAGAATGCCGGCGGCGGGTTGTTGCGTGAGCCTGAGGCGCTCGACCGGCTGCTGGGTGCCCTGCGCGAGGCGATTCCCGGGCGTTTCACAGTGAAAACCCGCATCGGCTACGCGGATGAGCGAGAGTTTCCTCGCCTGCTCGAAATTTTCCGCAGCCACGGAATCGACGGGCTCACGATCCATGGCCGCACGGTGAGCGAGCGTTATCAGACGCCGATCCACCCGGATTGCGTGAAACTCGCGGTGGAGGCGATGGCATGCCCCGTCATCGCCAATGGCAACGTGGTGGATGTCTCCACCGGCCTCTCGTTGCTGCGCCAATCGCTGGCCGCCGGCCTGATGATCGGGCGCGGCGCGATCCGCAATCCATGGATTTTCTCCCAACTCCAGGCGGCCCTTGAAAACACCCCGCCGCCCGCGCCGACGCATCGGGACCTGCTGGAATATGTGGGTGAGCTCTACGACGAACTCGCCCGCGAGACCCGCAGGTTCCTGCCCAAGGCCCATGTCCAGCGCATGAAAAAAACCCTGGCCTACATCAGCCACGGGCTGGAAGGGCCGTTCGAATACGAGATGCGCCGCGCCATCACGCCGGATGATTTTTCCCGGATCTGCCGCCGCCATCTCGATCACGACGCTCCCCTGCCCGCGCTGCCGCCCGAGGGATCCAAGCTCTTCTGCGGATTCGAGATGCTGAAGTGACGAAACGTGCGGAAAACATTACAACTTTCCCGACACCAGTTATCATGAAAATCACCACCACCCTCGCCTCCTGCCGCACGCCCGACGGCGCATCGCTGGTGCTCCAGGAGCATGACGGCCAGCATTACCTGAAAGTCAGCGGCATGCAGTTGATGAGCACCACCGCCTCCTCGTCCGAGCAGCAGATGGCGGAGCTCGCCTGCGCCCACATGCCCGCCAGGCCGCGCATCCTCATCGGCGGCCTTGGTTTCGGCTTCACGCTGCGGCGCGTGCTGGAACTCTGCCCGCCGGACGCCATCGTGGACGTGGCGGAACTGCTCCAGGAGGTGATCGATTGGAACCGCGCATTCCTAACTTCCGTCAATGGACTGTTAGTCGATGATCCGCGGGTGAGGATCCACACGCGCGATGTCGGGGAATTGATCGAACGCGCCGGCAAGGACCGCTACCACGCGATCCTGATGGATGTGGACAACAGCCCCGATCCGCTGGTGCGGAAAGGAAACGCGCGGCTCTATGACCGCGGCGGCATCACCCGGACGCACGCCGCGCTGCATCCCGGCGGACGCGTGGTTTTCTGGTCCGCGAATCCGGACAAGGACTTCGCGCGTGCGCTGGGGAGAGTTTTCAAAAACGTGGAGTGCATCGGAGCCAAGGCCTATCCGAAGGCGAAACGCC
Organism: Luteolibacter sp.; assembly: GCA_030696085.1. Lineage (GTDB taxonomy): Bacteria > Verrucomicrobiota > Verrucomicrobiia > Verrucomicrobiales > Akkermansiaceae > Luteolibacter. The sequence goes on along the minus strand of JAUYNL010000028.1, from coordinate 8,490 downwards.
TCACCCACACCTTGTTTGTCGCGGACCGCGAATAAGCGCCTATCCTTTCTCCACGGCAACCGCTGTGAAGAGCTTGTGATCCGCACCGGCGCGGCGGACCTCGATGAGTGCGGCGGATGACGGCTGGAAAAACCACAGGCTTCCCAGGCGGTCCATGAAGCTGACCGGAAACGATGACCAGGGTGCTGGCGGAAATCCCAACACGGGCTTTTTTCCCTCGATTTGAAAGGATTCTGCTTCTAGTCTCGCATTGGAAACCCAATCCAATTCCAGACCCATGGCCCGCCGCGCAAGTTCCCGTCCCAATCCAGGCATCATCCTCGGTGTCGCCGCGGCCATCACGGTGGCCGTGTTCGCCGGAAAATCCCTGCTCGGCAAGAAGTCAGCCTCCTTCGGCGAAGGCTCCGCCCTCCACATCGAGGACCTGCTCGAAAACGGCAACAGCCTGCGCGGCAACGAATACGTCGTGCAGGGCCTCATCGATGAAAAACTCCAGTGGACCACTGATCGCGGCCAGTTGGTCAGCCTGCGCGTCGAAACTCCCGGTGGCGATGAATTCATCGGCATCGAAATCCCGCCCAAATTCAGCCGCCTCAATATCGACACCCAGCAGAAATACGCCTTCCGCGTGAAATTCCGCCAAGGCGGCATCGCCGTCGCCACCGACGTCAACCGCCTCTGAACCACTCCGCTCACGCCGCATCATGAAATTCCGGCTCCTGCCACTGCTTCTTCTCGCCGGTCTCGCCCGGGCCCAGGTGTACTCGCCGCCGCCCGCCGCCGCCCCACCGGCCCAGGCCCCGCCGCAGGACACCGCCGCCGGGGCTGCCAAGGCACCTGCCGCCAGCCCGCTCGGCCAGGAAATCCCGCTGCTCGATCCCTCCGCGGAAACCATCACCGTCGGCGGAGTCGCCATACCCCTCGGGGACAACCGCCTGCTCAAGGCACGCTTCGAGAAATTTCTCAGCCAGCCACCCGAAAAGGACGAGGACGCCACCCGCTACCGCGAGACCATCGCGGAAATCCTCGCCACCATCTCTCCGTTCCGCCCGCAGGGGCCGGACCTCTACGCCGCCTTCAAACTACTCCCCAGCGCCTCATCCTATCCCGGCGATGCAAATCTCTGCGGCTCCCTCGCCGAGTCGATCTACATGGCCATGCTCGCCAAAAAGGACGTCACCGGCCTCACCCGGCTCAACCAAACCATCGAGGAGGAAAAACGCTCCATCATCTCCGATGGCGATTGGAAGGCGCGCCATGAACGGGATCAAAAGCTCAACGACACGCGCACCACCGATGCGCAATCCAAAAAGGGCAACAACCAGACCGCCCAGGCTCCCGGCAGCGGCACCAATTCCCTCAAATACGCCGAAACACTGCGCCGCATCGCTGAAATCGAAGGCCTCAAAAAAGCCAATATCGCCCGCACCGAAGCCCAGACCCTGCGCACCAAGGCCCAATACCAGGTCTCCATGGTCCAGTGGTTCGTCCAGCGCCGCTACGAACATGTGCTCATGGCCGCCCGCTTCTACAACCAGATCTGGAAAGACGGCGATGCCACCCTGCGCATCAACAAAAACTCGGATGTCTCCAAGCTCTTCTCCGAGTCCGTCGGCGTCAGTCCCACCGTCGCCTCGCTCGACTCGCTCTCCAACGAAGCCATCCGCGAAGTCGGCAAATACGTCGAAGCCTTCGATCTCATGCTCTCACGCGATGAACTTCACTCCGCCTCGCAGCGCCTGATGGAAGCCTTCGCCCTCGGCGAATACCTCGCTCCCCTCGCCACCCTCCCGATCGAGAAAAAACGCCGCGTCGCCAACTACGTGCGCGATCTCCACGAACTCTACGGCACCCTCCAGGCCCGCGATTACACCAAGACCAAACTCCTCGCCGAGCGCCTCAAATCCGCCGCCCGCGATTTCCCCTCCTCCAAGGTGGACAGCGCCATCGCCGCCTACACCCTCGCCTCCGATCTCGCCATCGAGGAAGCCAAGGCCCACCTGCTCGCCCGCGAGTCCGACAAAGCCGCCGAAAAAATCCGCGCCGCCACCGAGATCTGGCCCACCAACCCGAAGCTCGATGAATTCCGCAACCTCATCACCAATTCCAGCGGCCTCGTCACCGTCCGCAACGACTTCGACCGCCTGCTCGGCGAGAGCAACTTCCGCGAGATCGCCCGCCGCCAATACGAAATCGCCCCCGTCATCCAGGGAGACGCCACCCGCGAGGACGCTTTCAAGCAAATCATGACCAACCTCTTGAAAATCGAAGCCGCCCTCGGCAAGGCCGCGGAGTTCAGCAAGGTCGGCCAGAACTACGCCGCATGGGAGCAACTCGCCGAGCTGCGCGAACAATTCCCCGACGATCCCAAACTCGGCCGCGAACTCGAACTGCTCGCCCCCAAAGTCGCGGATTTCACCAAAGCCCTCGACAAGGCCCGGCAGTTCGAAAACCGTAGCCCCAAACAAACCGGCTCCGCCCTTTCATGGTATCTCAAGGCCCGGGGCATCCATCCCCAGAGCAAACTCGCCGAGGACGGCGTCAAACGCCTCGTCACCGAAATCCTCCCTCCCGAAGGAGCCGCCGCACCCGCCGTGAGCGCCGCTGATACCGAGTGAGTTTCCTTCCGGCCATTTCCGTGCTGTGGCCGGATCGCCGTTCCCGCCATGCTCAAAACTCACAATGTCCCGGCGTTCTCGCAAACGGGATCACGTCGCGGATGTTGGTCATGCCAGTGACAAACATGAGCATGCGCTCGAAACCGAGACCGAAACCGGCGTGGGGGACGCTGCCGTATTTCCTCAGGTCGGCATACCAGCCGTAGGCTTCGGGATCGAGGTCGTGCTTTTTGAAGTTTTCCATGAGCACGCCGAGGCGCTCCTCGCGCTGGCTGCCACCGATGATTTCACCGATGCCGGGGACCAGCACATCCATGGCGGTGACGGTTTGGTTGTCGTCATTGAGGCGCATGTAGAAGGGTTTGATTTCCTTCGGGTAGTTGAAAACGGTGACGGGCTTTTTGAAGTGCTCTTCGGTGAGCCAGCGTTCGTGCTCGGACTGGAGATTGAGGCCGTATTCGACGGGATAGGCGAAGTTGACCCCGCTGTTTTTGAGCAACTCGACGGCCTCGGTGTAGGAGATGCGTTCAAAGGGCCGGCTGGCGACGAATTCGAGCCGCTCGCGCAGACCCTTGTCCACGAACTTCTCGAAGATGGTGAGATCGCCCTCGTGGTGGTCCAACATTTCCTGAACGAGGAATATCACGAGCGCTTCGGCGAGGTCCATGTCGCCGGCGAGATCGCAGAAGGCGACTTCCGGCTCGATCATCCAGAACTCTGCGGCGTGGCGCGAGGTGTTGGAGTTTTCCGCGCGGAAGGTGGGGCCGAAGGTGTAGATGTTGGAGAGCGCGCAGGCGAAGGTCTCGCCTTCAAGCTGGCCACTGACGGTGAGATAGGCGCGTTTGCCGAAAAAGTCCTCGGTTTCCTGCGAGATTTTGTCGTCGGGCAGGGTGGTGACGCGGAACATTTCGCCGGCTCCCTCGCAATCGCTGGCGGTGATGATGGGCGTGTGGACGTAGATGAAATCGCGTTCCTGGAAAAACCGGTGCACGGCGTAGGCCATGCGGCTGCGGGTGCGGAAGACCGCGCCGTAGAGATTGGTGCGCGGCCGCAGATGGGCGATGCCGCGCAGGAACTCGCTGCTGTGGCCTTTTTTCTGCAACGGATAGTCGTCCGGTGCCCCGCCTAACAATCTTAAAGAGGAAGCCTGCATTTCCCACTTCTGCCCGGCGGCGGGCGAGGGGATGAGTTTCCCGCAAATCTCGATGGAGGCCCCGGTGGCCATCTTCGCGATGTCGTCGTAACCGGAAATCCCGGCATCGGCCACAATCTGGAGATTGCCGAGGCAGGTACCATCGTTGAGCTCGAGAAACGAGAAGCCCTTGGAGTCTCGGCGTGTGCGCACCCAGCCGGCCACATGGAGGTCATCGGCGGGCTCCTCGCGACGGAGAACGTGCTTGATCAGTGATCGCATGAACTTCGGTAGCGATTGCACGGCGGCTTGTCAAAGCGCCTCCATGAAAGAGTTCCGCGCGGAGGTGCCAAAGCATGAAACCGGATGGCTTCAGGTGAAGAATATCATCCATCTTCCTCCGCGTCCTCCACGCCACGTTTCGGTGGAAGCATTTTTTTTGATGTTCCGGCCCCGGCCCTCGGAGCTTGCCGTGTGTCCGCCGCTGGTTTTCACTCCGCGCATGACCCGCCCAGACGGCCGCCAGCACGATCAACTCCGCCCGATTTCCTTCATTCCAAACGTCGCTCCCCATGCCAACGGCTCGGTGCTCGTTTCCTTCGGCAATACGCGGGTGATCTGCACCGCGACGATCGAGGAGGACGTGCCGCGCTGGATGCGCGCGCAGCGGGTGGAGGGCGGCTGGCTCACCGCCGAGTATTCGATGCTGCCCTACTCGACGCTCGACCGCAAACCGCGCGACATTTCGCGCGGAAAACTCGACGGCCGCTCGTCGGAAATCCAGCGCCTGATCGGCCGCGCGCTGCGCGCGGTGGTGGATCTGAAGAAAATCGGCCAGCGCACGGTGTGGATCGATTGCGACGTGCTACAGGCCGACGGCGGGACGCGCACCGCCTCGATCACCGGCGGCTGCGTGGCGATGGCCATCGCATTCAACAAACTTTTCGCCGCAGGAAAGCTGAAGGATTTTCCGATCAAAAAACTCGTCGCCGCGGTGTCCGCCGGAGTCTATCAGGGAGTGCCGGTGCTGGATCTGAACTACCCGGAGGACAAGGATGCATCGGTGGATTTCAACGTCGTAATGACCGAGACTCTCGAATTCGTGGAAGTCCAGGGCAGCGGCGAGGAGGCGGTGTTTTCATCGGAAGAAATGACGGCGATGCTCGAACTCTCGCGCAAGGGGGTTTCCGAAATCATCTCCCTGCAGAAAGCGGCCATCCTCACCGCCGACAAGGCGGCGCCGGCGGATCTGGCCTCGCTGGCGGCGGCGTTCGGCAGGTGAACCGTGTTGCGGCAGCTCAGCGCTCGTCCTCCAGACTCATTTGCGCGCGCTCCTCATCTATCTTGAGCTTCCGCAGGCGGTCGTTCTCTTCATGCAGCCGCGCCATGTTCCTGAGCTGGGCGCGCGTGACGGCTTGACGGGCGAACCAAAGGCCCGTGCCGAGCATGGCCACGATGATCAGCCATGCGCTCCAGGCGATGGCGCGCGGCGCCCACCCTTGCACGAAGTCATGGGCCCAGCCCGCCATGACGGCCAGCGATTGCACGCCGATCACGAGGCCGATGGTCAGGAAATCATCGCCATCCTCGCGGATGAAGCGGGCCAGGAAAAACAGCAGGAATGGAACATTCAACAAGGCCCATGAGCTGAGCAGCAGCAGCGGGCTCGCCCAGATCCAGAAACCGGAAAACCCGATTCCGCACACCCGCGTTTGTTCAAACTGTCCTGCGAGGATCGCTGCGGCACCCAACGTGCAGCCCAGCCATGCCGCCACGATAAACAACAGGAACCTCACGAACACCGAACCAAGGCCATCTGCCAGAACATCCTGGATGTCGAAATTCACACACAACCCATGACATCAGCCCGCCATGGTGAACATGAAAAAGCGCTTGTTTTCAGCGCATCCGGTTCGCGGCGTTTTTTAATTCCGTGACCGCCTCGTCGCGCCATTCGCGGGCCTGCTTGGCGCGCTCGCGGTTCTGGCCGGAGAAATCCTTGGCCACGAATTTGTCGCCACCCTGATCGAGTCTCGTGAGGCTGGTCTGATAGTAACTGGCGAAGCGTTTCCTCAACTCCGCCTCGGAGGTGCGCAGGCGTTTGTCGCCGAGTTTCGAGTTCATTTCGATCAACTCCGCCACGATCGGGACATTTTTGTTTTCATCGAAAACGCTCAGCAACGTCGGACCGTTTCCGCCGATTTTGGAATCGAGGCGCAGACCGTCCTGGGTGGGATTGAGGCTCGAGATGGCGAAAAGGATGCGCGAGTTGCGGTTGAACTCCTCGATCTTCTGGTGCTCCGCGAGGAAGCGGCCGATGGGCACGCGCTCCCAGGTGATCACCCGGTCCAGCCGGGTGGCGAAACGGCGGACTTCGGCGAACTTGGTGTCCTTCGCCCATAGATCGTCGCGCGCGGCGATGAGATGGGTCACCACGCCGACGACCTCGCCGGTGTTTCCGGAGAACAAAGGGCCGCCGCTGTTGCCCTGGATGACATTGCTGGAAACCTCCACCACATCCGGGCCGAGCGACATCGCGCTGCCCTCAAGAATGGCGAGCGCTCCCGCGCCGCCGCTGTTTCCGATGGCGAGCACCGGATCGTTCACCTTGATGGATGCCGGCTTCGCCACTTGCAGGCCGCCTTCGAATTCTTCGAGCAATTCCAGCCTCGCGAGATCTGACTCGGACGCCACCTCGAAGGCACCGAATTTCCGGAACTCGCGGCCGTTTGCGTTTTTCACGGTGAGACGCTTGTTTCCGGAGATCACATGCGCCGCGGTGTAGAGGAAGGCGCGTCCGCCATCCTTGGTGATGAATCCCGTGCCGCTCCCGCCATCTCCGGTGATGATGGCGACGCTGTCGAAATGTTTGTTGATGAGCTCCTTGGAGCCTGTCACAGGGGCCGTGGCCTCAGCCCCGGTCTCGGGTTCGGCGGATAGAACCGGACCATGCAGCCAGGCTGCCGCACCCATTGCGGCCAGGAAAGATGACGTTCTCACGACAAAGCCATAAACACCCATCGTCCACATGGCAAAGTCATTTCATGCGGAATATGCATCAAGCCACCAGCGCTTTCAGCCTGCGGCAGACTTCCTCGACGTTGGCGCGCGAGTTGAAGGCGGAGATGCGGAAGTAGCCTTCGCCGGCGGAGCCGAAACCGGAGCCGGGAGTGATCACCACCTGGGCCTCGCCCAGCATTTTGTCGAACATGTCCCACGAGCTGAGCCCGGCCGGGCAGCCGACCCAGACATAGGGCGCGTTCTCGCCTCCGAAAACGGGGAGTCCGGCGGCCTTGGCGGCCTCACGCAGGAGCTTGGCGTTGCCCATGTAATGCCCGATGAGCGCGGCGACCTGTGATTTCCCCTCTGCGGAAAACACGGCGGCGGCGGCCTTCTGGACCGGATAGCTGGTACCGTTGAACTTGGTGCTGTGGCGGCGGCTCCAAAGTTGATGGAGAGGGATGCGGCTGCCGTCCGCGGCCTTGCCGGTCACGGTTTTCGGAATGATCACATAGGCGCAGCGCACGCCGGTGAAGCCGCCGTTTTTCGAGAACGAGCGGAACTCGATGGCGCAATCACGAGCACCTTCGATTTCAAAGATCGAGCGCGGGATTTCCGGGTCCTGGATGAAGGCCTCATAGGCGGCGTCGAAGAGGATGATGGCATCGTTTTCCTTCGCATATCTCACCCACGCTTCGAGCTGCGGGCGGGTGGCCACGGCTCCCGTCGGGTTGTTCGGAAAGCAGAGATAGATGAGATCGGCCTTTTCGTCAGGAACATCGGCGACGAACTTGTTATCCGCGTTGCAGGGCAGATAGAGCAGGCCGGAGTAGGCTCCCTTTTCATCCGCATCGCCGGTGTTGCCGGCCATGACGTTGGTATCGACATAGACCGGATAGACCGGATCGGTGATGGCGATGACGTTTCCCTTGCCGAAGATGTCGAGGATGTTGCCGGTGTCGCACTTCGAGCCGTCGGAAATGAAAACCTCGTCGGCGGCGATGCCGAGCCCGGCGAACTGGTGGTCCACGATAGCCTGGCGCAGGAACTCGTATCCCTGCTCCGGGCCGTAGCCCTTAAAGGTGGCGCGGTCGGCCATTTCATCCACCCCCTCGTGCATCGCCTTCACCACGGCGGGCGGCAGCGGCTCGGTCACATCGCCGATGCCGCAGCGGATGATGCGCGCGGCCTTGTCCGGCTTTTGTTCGGTGTAAACGCGCACCCGGCGGGCGATTTCAGGAAACAGGTAACCGGCCTTGAGTTTGAGGAAATTGGAATTGATGGCTGCCATGGCGGCGCAGGCTTTAGCCGCCGGCCGCCCCCCGCGCAAGGGCGGAGGTGGGGGAGGCCGAGCCCGGTCCAAGGTAGCCGGAGCCCGATCCAAGGTAGCCGGAGCTGGCTCAAACAAGGTCCGATTCCGGCGTTTGGCTACATGCTATTCACACAAAGTGCGATACTTACGACTATGGGGAAATTTTTCTTTCCGTTAAATCGTTAGAATCTCAGCGGTCTGGCTGATGGACATTCGATAGGAGAATCCGATCTCACTTGCAAGCTCCGAAGGTTCTCCCGTCCCAGCGCGGTGGCCAGTTGCCCCAGTTCCTTGTGTCCCCTGACCCGCCGGAAGCCCTCCTGGGCCCGCAGCAGCGCCACTCCCATCCACCGGGTCAACTGGTCGGTCTTTGGGTTCCATCGGCAAACCTTGCCGATCATCCCGCGCGAATTGCGCATCACGTTCTC
>JAUYNL010000023.1 GCA_030696085.1 Luteolibacter sp. | reverse complement strand
ATAGATCTGCAAACTATGAGACCCATGAATCCACCGTTGCAAATACCTACGCACGGCGCTTCGGACCCCGCTTACATTCGCGCTGAACAATCGTTGGTTAGAAGAACAAGGAGTTCCCGATCTGCGAGCCATCTGGATCGTGCTTCACTACGGGCCTGATGCCCGTGTCTGATTGGAACCGCCTTGTACGGAGCCGTACGCAGGGTGGTGTGGGACCCGGGAGTTAACTACTCCCGGGGACCCGATGTGTGCCCAGCATGGGCACGATGTAAATGGGGTGCAAGTCCCCTGTAGGAAAACCAGACATGAAAATGAAGAAACTACCATCTGAAGCCAACTCGGGAAGGGTGACCGACCCGGGGAAGGAAGGCTAGGAGAGTGCCCGAAGGGCCGCGATAGCGGCAATCCAACAAATGCGAAGCGATCCCGCACGGACGGAGCGCAGCGGAGTCAAACCTGCGAGCTAATGGACAAGAACCGCATAGAAGGCCGATACGGCACGACGAGCTGGCACAACACAGCGAAGTCGTCTGGTTTACCCGTGGAGGTAAATGCGGTGGTTGTGCAGGGAAGCATCGTGCCCTTACCTGGGGAATGGGAGCGAAGCGGACATGGAGGGCCTGGCTATCTTTCCAATCCGCCCTCAAATCTGGCGGGAGCGATCCGGCCAGAAGTCAGCAGAGGCCATAGTAGTTGGAGAAACGAGCCGGAGTGCGGATGAGCACAGCAAAATTGCCGGAGGACTCACCCAGCGAAGGGCTGAACCGAATAGGAGTGTCCTAACCGCGGGCCAGACGCCCCAGCCGACAACGCCAGACGGCGAGGCATGGACGAGAGCTGGTTCGATGGGAAGCATGTGGATACTCAGGACGGGCTTCGGCCCGCTCCTCACGCGGGCTTGTCCCGCGTCTGAACGGAACCGCCGTGTACGGACCCGTACGCACGGTGGTGTGGGACCCGTGGCTGGCTCTCCGAGTCAGTCACGGGGACCCGATTATGGCTTGGTTAGTTTCCACGTGTGATCCACGGAGGACGGAAATCCCTGAAACAAGAGAACGATCGGCCCGCACAGAATCCAATAGCAATGGGAGAATGCCCAATTGAAGGATTCCTCCGCTTTGCCTCGGATAGTCCTCTGTCCGATCTCACGCCGATATCGCCGCTTCACGAATTCGGGGATAACCTGCCGAAACTGTCGGATCTGTGCGAAGGAATCGAATGGCACGCAAGCGATCTCATCCGGCCGAGGGTCTGGCTCCTGGCGCCTGCGATAGACGCTGATCAAAACGGAGATGATTCCGAACGGTATCGCCCAAAGAAGAAGATGCCAGCCCCAGCCAGCAATCATCGCGATCCCGATGAATCCAACCAGCGCGAACCATGCGAGAGCGTGATCCCACGACCATCGCTTTTCCTCCGATGACGAGAGTTCAGCGTCAGAGCGGAGAATGAGGAGTAGCCGCTGAAAATAGTCCCACTCTGGCTTCGAGAGGTGAACCTTGTGATCCGTGCAGTCATCGTAATGAAACCATGCGGCGTGAACGACTTCGTTGACGGTTCGATCCTCGCTCGAGATATCCTGTAAACGGTCATCAAACTCGAATGCTGTGATCTGGTCGTCGAGGTAAGCCTCGAATGCAGTAATCACCTCGTCTCTGGCTGCGCGGTCGATCATCGATTTCTTGCCATAACAGTTTTTATTAGCCAACCTGCATATCGTGGGTTGCCGATATGCCAATATTTCTTTCGGGAGGATGAAAGCGCCGGATCTGTTGGAAGTCAATGGATTCCGTGACTTTTCGGTGAACATTTCCGCCATGGACTTGGTTAGGAGGCGGTAAACATCCGGAGGTCCAAAAGTTTCTGATACGACCGCTTGGGTTCCTTGAAGAGTCAAGGACTGGAGATGATCCGGTATAACGAAACTTGCAGTTTTCAGTGGACGTTCACGAGAACACTTCTGTAGCGAGTCGCGCTAATCGCGGGGGATTTGACCGAGATGATTTGTGGGGATGATTGGTTGATTTGCGTGGTCGCAACGGAGGTTTTCGATTTGGTCGCGGGAGGTGTTAGCAAAAAGACGGGCACCGCGTGGGCCCGGAGGGCCACATGCGGTGCCCGTGATTCTCAGGGGTTGGTGTTTTTCGCGTTGGCGGCGGGGACTTGTGGCAGTGCGCTGTGGATGTGGTCAGGATGAATGGTGGTGGCGGTGCCGCGGGCGGCAGCAAGCCAGGCGGATTGGGCCAGGAGGTTGAGCGTGCGGGGGTTGCCTTGGCTGGCTTCGGCTAACAGGTCGATGGCCGCGGGTTCGAAGAAGTCGCGTTCCAAGCCGGCGCGGCTGACCTGCGAGTTGAGGTATGGGTCGATGGCGTGGCGGGCCAGTGGGTCGTGCGCCTCGCGGTGGCTGTCGGCCGGGAAGATTGGTGTGGAGTAGGAAGTATTGCTCCAGCTTCAGCCCGAGGTCCGTGAACCACACCGCCGGCGCCGGATCGTAGGCCCGGGCGTTGTAAAGCGTGGTGAAGAGCACGAACAAACGCGGATTTCGCCCTGCAAACGGTCCGACGCGATGAATCAGGGACGACACCCGCCTGCTATCCCACGCCTCCGCCGGTCTGGCAGGCTCCGCCACTTGATGCTTCTCAAATCCACATCGCCCCGCAAAGCTGCACGCATGCCCGAGGGTGCTCCGCCGACGAATTTGATCCTGCTCTCCACCGCCGTGGGATTGCTGGTCCTGCTGCTGCTCGTTTCATGGGGAATCGCGCGGCGACTCGCGCGGATTGATCTCAAGCTCGCGGATCTTTCCGTCCGCATGGATGGAGAATCGTCCGCTCCCACGGTTTCGGAAACTTCGCCTGGCGGAGCTTTCGAGAGCTTCCTCAGCGAGGATGCATCGCGCCGCTCGCTGCCGAAAGCGGAACAATTCGCCGCCTACCGCCGCTGGCGGCAGGAAAAAGGCCTGAACTGGTCGAATTCCTGAGACGGACTTACGCTCCATCAACACCCGGCGTGAGGCATGGCCTGCTGTTGCAGACGCACCATTTCCGCCCGCGGCATGGGGCTGGGATCCGGGTAGTCGAAAATTTCGCCTTCGAAATTGCGCAGGGTGAGGTGACCGGTTCCGGCCTCGACGATGTAGTTCGGGTTGATCGGAATTTTTCCTCCGCCGCCGGGGCCATCGATGACAAACTGCGGGATGGCATAGCCGGTGGTGTGGCCGCGCAGGCCTTCGATGATGGCCACGCCCTGCGCCACCGGCGTGCGCAGATGGGACGAGCCGTTGATCAGATCGCACTGATAGAGATAATACGGCCGCACGCGGCACATGAGCAGCTTGTGGACGAGGGTTTTCTGGATTTCCACCGAGTCGTTCACGCCGCGCAGCAGGACGCTTTGATTGCCGAGAGGTATGCCGGCATCTGCGAGGCGGCCGAGCGCATCGCGCACTTCGGAAGTGAGTTCGCGCGGGTGGTTGGTGTGGATGGAAATGAAAAGCGGGTGGTGTTTTTTGAGCATCGCGCAGAGTTCCGGGGTGATTCGCTGGGGCAGGAAGATCGGGATTCGCGAGCCGATGCGGATGAACTGGATGTGCGGAATCGCCCGCAGCCGGGTGAGAATTTTGTCGAGCCGTTCATCGCTGAAAAGCAGCGGATCGCCACCTGATAGCAGCACGTCGCGGATTTGCGGGGTTTTCTCCAAATACCGGAATGCCGCCTCCCACTGGGTTTCCAGATGCTGCTCGCCCACTCCGGAAACGACGCGCGAGCGGGTGCAATACCGGCAATACGAGGCGCAGCGGTCGGTCACCAGAAACAAGACGCGGTCCGGGTAGCGGTGGACCAGCCCCGGGACCGGCATGTGGGAATCCTCGCCACAGGGATCAGAGAGTTCCTCCGGGGCGTTCCAGCCTTCCTCGATGCGAGGAATCACCTGCCTGCGGATCGGGCATTCAGGATCGTCGCGATCCATGAGGTTGAAAAAGTGGGGGGTGATGGACATCGCCAACTTGTGCCCGGCGAGCAGCACGCCGGCGCGCTCCACATCGGTGAGGCGGAGTCTGGCCTCGAGGTCGGTCAGCGAGTCCACACGGTTGCGGAGCTGCCATTTGAAGTCGCTCCAGCGGCTCATTGAATCCTCCGGCCAGTAGCCCGGAGCGTGGGAGATGAAGGCGGTATCGAAGTCGGAGGGGCGCATGAATCTCGTGAAAGGAGTGAAATCTTCGGTTAGCTTCTGGAAACCGCAACCGGGAAATTAACGGGTGATCGCGCAACGACGGATCAACTCGATGAGCCGACCCGTGGAGGCGGCGACGATGGGCGCGGCCGGGACTTTGGAATCCGGTTCCGCGGGAGTGAGCATTGGGCGGGTGGCAACGCGCACGGCTGGCAGTCCCATTTCAAACAACACGCTGGCGAGATCAACATCGTCGCCGAGGCAGACGACTTCCGCTCCGCGCACCGTGCCAAGTCCTTGAGCCAAAGCGAGAGGCGCGGCCTCCACATCCCTTGAGGTGAGCCAGAGCAGATCGCCGGCGCCCATGGCCTCCACACAAAGCAGTGCCTTGGGCGGAGCGGCCTGCGCGAGGATTTCATGAAATTTCAAAGCCGTTTCGAGCACCGGAGAATCGGGATCATTGACGTGGGGGAGAAATACAAAATGAACGTCGGTGGCCAGTTGATCGCCGGCGAGGGCTTGGGCGGTGGCGAGGGTGGCGGCCAGACCCGAGGCATTCGCTTCGGCCCCGGGACTGCCCGGCCGGCTGTCGTAGGAGGAAAGCACCCACACGGCGGGCGCGCCGGGGTTTTTCCCGCCAAGGGTGGCGTGCAACAAGGGCCAGTCCCCCGGTCCACGCTGGCGGCGCACGGTGTAGCCTGTATTGGCGGGGCCCAGCGCCCCCTCGATCATGGCGGCGGCGCGGGCCAGGTTTTTGGCGGCGCTGTCCGATGAGGCATGGCGTTCGCCGATGATACCGACGAATTTTCCCAGATCATCCGCCAGCCCAGCCACCGAAACGGAGCGCACGAAGCGCTGTTGCTGCCCTGCCGCGTGGGTTTTCTCGCGTTTGAAAAAATACCAAACGGCCACGCCGCCGGAAGCGAGCAGCCAGAGCGGCAGGATCACCAGCAACACGCCCACCCGGCGGGGGCGTTTGGATGGAGGCGTCACGCTCATTCCTCCCCCGTGCCAGGCTCTTCTTCCGTTTCGACCTCGATTTCCCTGCGCATCCGCTGGGAAATCCATGGCCGGACCATGCCGTAGATCAGATAGAGACTGAACAACACCACCGGCATGATGTAGCGGAACTGCACGGTCACAAACATCAGCAGCACGGTGATGACGATGGCCGGCAGCGTGCCGCGGGTGCGCCAGCCGACCCGTTTGAAACTCGGATAGCGGATGTCGCTGATCATCAGCAGCGAAAGTCCCAGCATCGCACCAGCCAGCACGTATTTCCAATAGCGCAGCTCGTGGTCGTTCTTGTGAAGATCAATGAGCAGGAAGGTCAGCGAGGCGATGAAACCGGCGGCCATAGGGATGGGCAGACCGCGGAAATCGGTCGATGCGCCGGGTTTCTTCGGCATGGAGGCCAGGCAGTTGAAGCGTGCCAGACGCAGGGCTCCGCAAACGAGATAGACCAGCGCGATCGCCCAGCCGATGTTCCCAAGCGGAAACAACACCGCCTTTGAGAGCAGCATCGCCGGAGCCATGCCGAAGGAAATGATATCCGCCAGCGAATCAAACTCCTGACCGAATGGCGACTCCTGGCCGCCCAGCCGGGCAAGGCGGCCATCCAGCAGATCAAACAGGCAGGAGCCGAAAATCAGCAGGATGGCGTATTCGTAATAGGGTTTGACGTGTTCGTAGTATTCCTTGGGCGGGATTTTGGTGTTTCCCACCTCCAAAAGGCCGCGGAAAATCATAAGCACCGCGAAGAAGCCGCAAGCAAGGTTGCAGGCCGTCATCAGGTTCGGCAGAAAATAGATTTTCGGTTCGTCAGGATCGCGTTCCCTCGGCATGGCGGGATTCTATGTCACGGGGAGAGCGCTGGAAACAGCCTAAAAACTGAGACGGCGGCGTTCTCAGTCCAGCCACAGCGATTTGAGATACGCATGGTCGGTGAAATCCGGCGGCATCGGTGCGTGGCGGACTTTCGTCGGGCGGGACAGGTGGGCGCATAGGTGGCGCTCGAAGTCCCCGGGCGACATGCCGCGGAAGTTGGTGCAGCAGAGCAGCCAGCCACCGGGCGCGAGCACCGCCACAGCGAGTTCCGCGAGTCCGCCGAAATCATATTCCACCCGGAAGATCCTGCCTTTTTCATCACGCGAGAATGTGGGGGGATCGAGCACGATGGCATCAAAGCGGCGTCCTTGTTTCGCAAAGCGGCGCAACCAGTGGAAGGTGTCGCCCTTGCAGAAATGGTGCGCGGCGGGATCCAGCGAGTTATGGCATAAGTTGCGCCTCGTCCAATCGAGATATGGCTGCGAGAGATCGAGGGTGGTGGTTTCCGCCCCGGCCATGGCGGCAGCCACGGAAAAAGCACCGGTGTAGGCGAAGGTATTGAGCAGGCGCAGCCCGGGCCGCATCCTCCTGCGGACTTCGGCGCGGTTGTCACGCTGATCAAGGAAGATCCCCTGCGAATAGCCGGACTGAAATGAAATCTCATGGGAGATGCCGTTTTCGCGGATCAGGAACGGCTCCACCACTTCCGGCCCGGATAGATGCGCCGGAGATTCCTTCTGGTGCCGGTCCAGGCGCTTCCAGTAACAGGAAACCGCTTGATCGCGGAGCCACTCGCACACTGCTGGTGGAATGCCGCCGGTAGTGGTCGAGACCAACCAGCGTCCGGCGAAGGATTCGATCACCAGACCGGCCAGACCGTCGCCAGCGCCGTCAATCAGGCGTACGCAATTGGTTTCCCGCGCGAGCAGGGAGGCCCGTCGCGCGACGGCGGCATCGAGAAGTTCACGCATGGCAGGCGTCGTTCATCGGTCGAAGGTGCATGAGAGCACGGCGGAGGTCAACCGGCGCGCCCATCGCGGTGCTGGAAATTCTTTTCATTTGCATGGCGGAAGCTTTCTGCGAGCTTGCACAAAGTGAGTTTATTCCCCCAATCGCGGCGAATCGCCTTCCTCGGGGACTATGTGCCCCGTCGTTGCGGCATCGCAACCTTCACCCACCACCTTTGCGAAGCGGTGGCCGCCCAGGAACCGGATGCGAAATGCATCGTGGTGGCCGTCAATGACCGCCCGGATGGCTATGACTACCCGCCACGGGTGCGCTTTGAAATCGGGCAGAAAGATCTGGATTCCTACCTGACTGCGGCCGATGAGCTCAATGAAAGCCGCGCGGAGGTGCTCTGCGTGCAGCATGAGTTCGGCATCTACGGCGGGCCGGCCGGCAGCTACCTGATAGACCTGCTCAAGGCGGCGAGGATGCCTGTGGTGAGCACGCTGCACACCATCCTGCAGGAACCGGATGCGGCGCAGCGCCATGTGATGGATGAACTCATCAGGCACAGCGACCGCATCGTGGTGATGGCCCGCAAGGGTGCGGAAATCCTCAGCCAGACCTATGGCGCACCGGATTCCAAGGTGGACGTCATCCCCCATGGCATCCCGGATGTCCCTTTTTCCGGCACGGCGCCTTTCAAGGCACAATTCGGCGTGGAAGGGAAATCCGTGCTGCTCACCTTTGGTCTGCTGGGGCCCGGCAAGGGGATCGAACACGCCATCCGCGCCATGCCGGAAATCATCCGCCGCCACCCGGAGACCGTCTATCTGATCCTGGGAGCCACCCACCCGCATCTGCTCTCCCGCGAAGGCGAGAAATACCGCACATCGCTGGAGCATCTCGCCGAGGACCTCGGTGTGGGTGATCAGGTGGTGTTCTACAACCGCTTCGTTTCCAACGACGACCTCAAGAACTTCATCGGCGCGGCGGACATCTATCTCACTCCCTATCTGAATGAGAACCAGATCACCTCCGGCGCACTGGCCTACGTCTTCGGCGCGGGCAGGGTGGTGGTCTCCACGCCCTATTGGCACGCGCGGGAACTACTCGCCAACGGGCGCGGCATGCTGGTGCCCTTCCGCGACAGCGGCGCGATCGCCGACTCCGTGTGCGGCCTGCTGGCCGATCCCGCAGGCCTGGAAAAAATCCGCCAGCAGGCGTATGAGACGAGCCGCTCCACCATCTGGCCGGCCGTGGCGCGGCGCTATCTGGAGTGTTTTGATCGCGCCAAGATCACCCATCAGACGGCGGCGGAAAACGTGCTGGCAAAATGGGAGCACGCCACGCGGCCCGGCAAGCTGCCGCCCGTGCGACTTGATCACGTCTCGCGCATGACCGATGGCACCGGCATCTTTCAACACGCGGTGTTCAACGTGCCGAACTATCACGAGGGCTATTGCACCGATGACAACGCCCGCGCCTTCATCCTCTGCAATGTGTTGGATGTATCCGCCATCGCCACGCTGAAGGAGGAACCCTCCATGCTTTCCAGCCGCTACCTCGCCTTCCTGGCGGCAGCCTTCCATGAATCGAGCGGACGCTTCCGGAATTTCATGAGCCATGACCACCGCTGGCTGGAGGAGTATGGCAGCGAGGACAGCCATGGCCGCGCGCTGTGGGCGGTGGGCTCCGGCGCGTCCCACCCGCACAACGAGGGCTACCGCCGCCTGTCCGCCCACTTGTTCGAGCGGGGTCTGCCAGTGACCGGCGGCTTCACCTCACCGCGCGCGTGGGCTTTCACGCTCATCGGCATCCATGAGTATGAACACGCCAATCCGAGCCATCCGGAAACCCGGCGCATCCGCGATCTGCTCGTCAAGAAACTGTTGGCCTGCTGGCGTGACTGCTCCAGCGATGACTGGCTGTGGTTTGAAACCAACGCCACCTATGACAATGCGCGACTCAGCCAGGCACTCATCCTCAGCGGGCAGTCCATCCCCCATCCGGAAGCCCTCGAAGTGGGGCTCAAAAGCCTGCTATGGCTCGCCTCCCAACAACGCGCCCCCGCCGGCCACTTCCGCCCAATCGGCAGCAACGGCTTTCACGAACAAGATGGCGAGCGGGCCGATTTCGACCAGCAACCGGTCGAGGCCCAGGCGATGGTGGCCGCCAGCCTGGAGGCCTTCCGCGCCACCCGCGATCCATTCTGGTGGCGCGAGGCGAAACGCGCCTTCGAGTGGTTTCTTGGTCGCAACGATCTCGGCCTGCCGCTTCACGACCCCTCATCCGGCGGCTGCCGCGACGGATTGCACCATGATCGCGTGAACGAGAACCAGGGGGCCGAGTCCACCCTGGCATTCCAGATTTCCCTCGCGGAAATGACCGCCGCGCAGCACTCACCCACCCACACCCCGGCATGAGAACCCTTCATCTTTGCCGCCATGATCTGGAGCTTTCCCCGGAAAGCTCGCGCGTCATCATCCGCCCGTTCATTCCGGCGGAAACCAAGCGCATCATCACCATCATCGGCCGCTCGCTCGCTCTCACCGAGACCGAGGTCACCCACGAGCTGCGGAACCTGCGATCGGAATTCGACACCCGCCACTTCGATATCGAGCGCGTCCTGCTTCATCACTACGATAAAGTGCTGCCGCACGTATTCACCGAGCGCCGGCTTTCCCGCAACCGCCGCCTGCTCATCGGCGCCTTGTTTTCCGGCGAATATGCCTTGGAATCCGCCGCGCTGTTCAATCCATCCATCGTCCCGCACCCGGATCAAGCGGACCTTCCGGAGGGGGCCCTGCGGTTCGTCATGAGCCTGCGCGCCACTGGCGAGGGACACATCTCCTCCATCGAGTTCCGCTCCGGCATCATCGCCGCGGATGGTTTCATCAGCATGGATCCGATCTCGCGTTACCTCACCGTGCCCGAGGTGCTGCCCAATCCCGGATATCGGAAAAAAAGCTTCCTCTCCAAACTCAACGAAATGTGTCCTGACGGATCCTGCCATGACGCGGTGATGGCCCCCCTTGCCGATTGGTTCACCCTCAGCGATCTGAAAAAATCAATCGTGGCCGTGCGCGAGGAAACCCAGCCCATCACCCGCGAGCTGACCCGCACGCTCGAGCGCATCCAGTGGCTGGCGGACTCGAACTACGAGCTGCGCTTCCCGCCCCACCTCGCCATGAGCGAACGCATCATTTTCCCGGTCTCCGCCAATGAAAGCAACGGCATCGAGGACGCCCGCTTCGTGCGCTTCACCGAAGAGGATGGCTCCCACATGTACTACGCCACCTACACCGCCTACAACGGCCGCTCGATCCTGCCGCAGATGATCGAAACCCATGACTTCCTCGACTTCAGGATCCTCACCCTCAATGGTGCGGCCGTGCAGAACAAGGGCATGGCCCTGTTTCCCCGCAAGGTGAACGGCCAATACCTCATGCTCTCCCGCCAGGATGATGAGAACCTCTTCCTCATGCGTTCCCACAACCCCCATCATTGGGAAAACCCGCAGTTGCTCATGCGCCCGGCGGAAAATTGGGAATCGGTCAAAATCGGCAACTGCGGCTCACCCATCGAGACCGAGGCCGGCTGGATCGTCCTCACCCATGGCGTGGGGCCGATGCGCAAGTACTGCATCGGCGCGGCACTGCTCGACCTCAACGACCCGAGCCGAGTGATCGGTCGCCTG
Source organism: Luteolibacter sp. (assembly GCA_030696085.1). Classification (GTDB taxonomy): domain Bacteria; phylum Verrucomicrobiota; class Verrucomicrobiia; order Verrucomicrobiales; family Akkermansiaceae; genus Luteolibacter. Next base: position 14,466 of record JAUYNL010000023.1, on the reverse strand, counting down.
CGCCAGCCGCTGCTCGCCCCGGAGGGAAACGAACGCGAGGGCTACGTGCCCAATGTCGTTTACAGTTGCGGCGCGCTCATCCACGGAGAACGGCTCGTCCTGCCCTATGCCATGAGCGACAAGGCCTCGGCGGTCGTCAGTCTCTCGCTCGAAGCGCTGCTCGCACAGTTGAAGGGATAAGCCACCCGCCGCTCGTCATGCGGGCGGGCAACTCGGTGGCCAACACGCGCACGACACGCTAGCGGATGATTTTCTCGTGGCTGCGGTCGTTTGTCACATAGCGCCAGTCCGGCATTGCTGCCTTCTCACCAATCTTCGGTCTGGCGCAGGTCGGCAAGGCGGGGAGAGTAGATGTTGAACTCGATGCGGCTGAAGGAGGCGAGTTGGAAGGTGGCGGAGCCGAAATTCTGGCTGGAGCCCGTGAGGGTGTCCGCAGTGGTGGCATCGAGGCGGAAGACGAGGGAGGAGCCATCCGGGAAGGAGGCGCGCACATCACCTTCGAAGCGTTTGCAGCGCTCGGCTTCGACGGGCTTGAGGGCCACAGTCCGGAGTCTGGCGACGGGTAATTTGATATCGCCCAGAGGGGTTTTCATGGCAATAAGACCATCCTGGATCGAAAGCACCTCGCCGGTGAGCGAGTCGCCATTGGCGAGTTCCATACGCCCTTCGGGACTGGGGTTTTCCCCATCCGCAGGGGCGGCGTCCTCGCCACCCATGCCGGGGATGCCGCGCCGGAAGCCCATGCCGAACTGGGGATCCGGCATGCGGTCGAGCACGCCATTCCACGGCGCGACGCCGATGCCGGAGATGCGCAGCGGCAGGGTGCTGCCGGAAATGAAATGCAGGCCGCGCCCGAACTTGCCTTTTCCGACATCGGGATCGTTCCAGACCTCGACGATTTGCTTGTTGATGAAGAGGGCGACGCGATTGGACTTGGAGCTGGCGCGGATCTCGATGTGGACCTTGTCGTTTTCCATGAGCACCTGCGACTGGGCGCTGCCGAGGAAGCTCTGGGTTTTGCAATTCCGCAGGTGGATGCTGCCGCGCTGGAAGGACACTTCATATCCCGAGGACGGGTTTTCCGTGGAAACATCGTCCGAAAAAACGATCACCTTGAGGCGCACCGAGTCGCCACGCCATGCGGCATCGAAGCTGACGGAACATTCCTCGGGCAGCACGTCGGTGCGGGCGATGCTGCCGACGGCGGTGGAGCGGAAGGCGGCGCGGTGGAAGGTCCAGGCCGGCTTTTCGCCGGACTGCCGCCAGCCATCCAGCCCGGTGGGGCCGCGAAAGACGAAGCCCGCGCTCTGCTCGATTTTCACGCCGGCGACCATCAGGCGGTTGAAGTTCATGCGCCCGGCAAACCAGGTGTCCAGCGAGACGGCATCGCCCGTGACCGAGGCGAGCTGGCCGCGGATGGTATCGCCATTGGTGAGCGTGAGCGTGGCCTCGTGATCGGCCGGGTGCTCCGGCTCGCGGGCGGGCAAGGTGATATCCAGCACCTCACGCAGGAAAAACGATGCCGGCCGGCCGAGCAGCGGGGAGTTCCACACCAGCCGCTCCGGGGTGATGGACTCCGGTGCCCCTGTGAGCACGTCGTTGTTGGAGAAACGCGCCACGGATTTGGGGGCCTCGGCCGCATGAATGGTGAGCGCCAGGCCGAGTCCGAGAATGAACGAATGCAGGGGTTTCATGGCTTCGGCGGGGTGGGGGAGTTGCGCTCCATGGCGACGATGCCCTCGCGGCGGAATTTCAACGGACCCAGCAAGGGGTGGACGGCGGAGGCGGAATCGCCATCAAACTGGCAGGAAGCGACCCGCAGAGAGCCCTCACCAGCAAGGCGGAGCACGAAGGGATGCGGTGTCTTATCCTCCGCCTTGGCTTTCCCGGTGGCGAAGAACACGGTGGAAACCTCCGCTTCGGGGATCTCCATGGGCTGTTCCTGGAATGCGGTTTTGAAAAGGAAAACCGCACCTTTCGGAGTGTTCCGGACTTCCACCAGGCGGCCGCTCCAGCGGTCGTCCTCACGGCTGATCAGGCTGTCATGATCCGGATCGCCGCGATCCTCGGAACGATGGCGGCGGCGCGAATCATCAAACTCCAGCACCTCGATATCGCGGATTTCCTGCGAGCGTCCGGCGGGAGTGTTGCAAACGAGCGTGATTCCGGCCCCGGTCGGCACGTTGTCGATCGGATCGGGGAAATCGCCCTCGGGCTCGCCGTTGAGGAGGAGCTGCATGCGGGCGGCATCCCGATTGACGCGGAGTTCCACTTGCAGGCGGTTGTCGGGATACTGATCGAAAGGGCGGTTGAGGATGGCGATGGTGTGAAAGCGCTTGCCCTTGGCGGCCTCGCGTTTGATTTCGAGACCTGCACCGCCGAACTGGAGGTAATAACGATCGCATGGCTCGGCTTTCTTGACGCCTGGATCGGCAAAATAAACCTGGAAATTCGGAGCCACCTGTTTGGCCTGCCAGACCAGGGTGAAGCGCAGGATGAACTGGCGGGAGAGAGGCAGTTTCTTGTATGCGGAGGCCGGGCCGGTGGAGATCAGCCGGCCATTCTCGAAGCCCCAGTTTTTCATTTCCCCGGCGGCATCGGTCCACTCCTCCAGATTGTTCGACCCCTCATAGATCACCTTGCGCCGCTGGATGCCCAACTGCACGGATTGGATCGACTCGCGCGGGATTTCCAGCCGTCCCGCATCCGGCGAGGAAACGACGAGGTGGCGCTCGTCGAGGGTTTCGATGCGTGCGGGCAGAATGTCGCCATTGGCCAGCTCCACGAGAGTGGATGGCGGTTCCCCGGCCTGCGGGCTGGCGCTGAAGACGACCTTTTCCACCGCATCGCTCTTCAGGAACAAGGGCTCCGGGGAGAGCTCGCTGGCGAGCTCGACCTCACCCGCCTCGTTGATCGAGCGCACGCTGCCGGTGAGGCGGGTATCGCCGCCCGTGAGGGTGAGATCGTCCGCGACGGCCAGCCCGGCGAGGGCGAGGCCGCAGATCACTCCGATCCGGAGCCATGTGTTAGAAGTCCGCATCCCAGTCATTGATGATTTGGTTGGAGGCATTGAAATCGATCATGACGACCGGATCCATGGAGAGGTTCAGCTTGCCGAGGGCGGAGCTGAGGATTTCGAGCGCCGCGCCATCGCCGGAGACCGGCTGGCCGGAGATTCGACCGATGGGCCCCAGGCGGATCACGATGTTATCGGCCGCGTGCTCCGGCGCGGCGGCCTGTTGCTTGCGGGCGAAGCGGATCTCGGCCACTTCATCGAGCGGAAACCTGAAGCTCCCGTGTTTCCCCTCGAAAAGGATTCGGCCCTGCGGATCGAGCCCGCCAACGCGGCCTGCGTAGCGGTCGGTGCCGTTGGCCATGAGGACGGTGTCGTTTTCATCCCCTTGCAGGCTGCGTGCGGAATCCGGCATGCCGTTCCATTCCGAAACGATGATGTCGGAGACTCTAACGGGTGAGTCGTCGCCCTGCACGACGAAGCCGAAACCCTGGCCCTTGCGCGCGAACCGCGTTTCATCGGCATCAATGGCGGCATTGGATTCCGCCAGATCCAGATCGCTCCATTGCGCGGCGAACTCATCGTTCACGAAGAGAGAGACCGCACCGGAGACGCGGTTGCTGCGCAGCTCGATCCTGGCCTGGCCGGTATCACCGAGGCGCAGGGAATTGTTACTGCGGTGGTCGCGCTGGATGGAAAATTTCCCGTCGTCATCCACCCTGGTGCGCAGCAGGGTGAGATAGTTGCTATAAAGCTGGAGCACATAACTGTTTCCGAACAGGCGCGGCAGGTCGGAGGAATCCATGTGGGCGAGCGCGCGGGGTTTGTCTTTTTCCCCGGGTTCGTCATCGGCGGCCGGGCGCGCGAAATCCGCGTGGAATCCCACCGCCAGATTGAGCCGGTTTTTCCAGGCGATTTCGAAACGCAGCACCGAGCGGTCGGGCATGCCGGACTTGTGGATCAGCGCGGTGCCGGGATGTTTCTGCCGCCAATACCAGGCGGAGCCGGAGAAAACCCAGCGCCCCGGAGATTCCACCTCCTCCTCTTTCTCCCCGCCTGCCGGGACGGACGGCGGCAGGCCATCCGGAAATGACGGGTGCGCCATTTTCCAGTCATCCTCATCGAAGGGGCCGTGATAATAAATCCGCCCGCCCAATGGATTCGGAGCGAGCATGGAAACCTGTTTGCGCGGGACCTGCAGGACGCCTGCATAACCCGTGTCCAGCGTGATGGAGTCCGCATCCAGCGCGGTGACGGTGCCGGGCACGCGGTCGCCATTGACCAGCACCAGGTGGGACAAGGTGCCGATGGGTTTGAGGGCGCGCCCGCCGTGCAGCACGATATGGCGGATGCGCGTGGTTTTGAACTCCACCGGCGCGGACACGTCGTCATGCCGCCAGATCGCCTGCGGTCCTTTCTTGAGGCCGAGGAACTGGCCGCGGAGCTGGTCGCCATTGGTGAAACGCAGCAAGTCTTCCGGCGCGGCCGCGGCGGCGATCGTCAGGAGAAGCCAGGGCATGACCGTGTGGCGGATCATTTTTCGTAGATCGGCAGATAGCGGTAGTTGAGCGCGAGCGAGAGCAGGGCGCCGGCGGTGTTGAAGGACGACCCCTGATTTCCGGGAAACGATCCATCCGCCGCCTGGATGGTGGAGAGGTAGCGGATGTTTCGGACATTCCACTCGCGCCATGTCGCATCGTCCGCATGAAACAGCGCCTGCGACATGTAGTACTCGAAATAATAGGGATAATAGCGGTCGCGGTAATCGAGGTTCTTCTTCAGATACTCCAGACTCGCCTGATAGCCTTTCGAATCGCGCTGCTTGGCGAGATCCAGGCACAGCACGCCCACCGCGGTGAGCGTGGGCTTGCCGCCGGAGGCCGAGGTGTAGCCGTAGGATCCCTCGCTGCCGCGGTTGTTGTTCAGATAGGCCAGGCCCTTGCGGATCGCCTCGTCGGGCACGGCGATGCCGGCGTTGCGCGCGGCGAAGAGCGTGACCATCTGGCAGCCGGTGACGGTGGTGTCCGCATCGCGGCTGTCCGGCGTGTAGCGCCATGCGCCGAAGCGGTTGCGCTTCTGCGAGCTGAGGATCAGCTCCACCGCCTTCATCAGCGCGGGCGCGATTTTCGGGTTGTCCACCACGCCGTAGGATTCCGCCAGCGCCTTGGTGGCGAAGGCATGGTTGTACATGCTCGATCCGATATAACCGTTCTTATCATTCTGTTGGGAAAGTATGAAGTCGATGCCGTTGCGGATGTTCGTGGCATAGTGGCCGTTCACCGGATCCTCGCCGTGGGCGAGGAAGGCCGCGACACAGAGGCCGACGACGCCGGGCTCGGTGCCGACGCTGTCATTCCACGCGCCCTTTTCGTTCTGGGTGCGGGCGAGAAACCGCAGGCCCTTGTCATAAACCAGCTCGGCCTGCGCCGGAATCGCATCATCCTTGCGGCCGGGCAGATCCTGCGCATGCGCACCGGCCATCAGAACGGCCTGGAGCATCGCGATGCGGGTGAAACGAAGGGTTCTCATGAGAGGAAAATCATTTGGCTTTTTGTTCCGCGCCACGGTTGTAGGCGTCGAACGCTTTTCTGAATTCACTGGGGATTTCCCGTCCGGCGGCACCACCGGCTTTCGGCACGCGGCGGGTCTCGTCCTTGCCATCACCGGCGGCACCGGCGGTGGCTTCGTTCGCGGAGTCGGACAGTCCGGTGGAGCCTTCGCCCGCCTTATCGCCGGGTTGGTCGCCCTTCTCCTTGCCTTCGCCTTTGCCCTCGCCTTCGGGTTTCCTGCCCATCATGCGCTCCATCATGTCCATCATCGCGCTGCCGGACTGGCCTTCGCCGCTCTGGCTCTGGCGCTCCTTGGCGGCGGCGTGGATTTTTTCGATGATCTCGGTTTGCGCGGCCATCGTCTCGCCGCCGGTATCGGCGTCGGCGAGGCGGTCGGTGGCTTCGTCCATGATTTCCTCCACCTGGCCTAGCAACTCGATGACCTGCGGCACGGTTTGTTCGATGACGAGCTGCTGGACATCGGCGGAGAGCTCGTCCTGCTCGTCGGCGAGTTTTTCGGAACCATCGCGGTGCATGTCGAGGCGCTGCTTTTCGGCCTCCTCGGCGGAGGCCGGCAGCAGCAGCAGGAAGCAGATGAGTGAAAGCGCCGGTTTCATGCGTTATGGGTTGTTGAGATCCGCATCTTCATTCTGATCGCGCCGGAGTTGTTCGAGCGCGCGGGTGCGGCCGCGCAGGTCCTGCTCTTTTTGGATCATTTTCATGACGCGCAGCATGAACTCGAAATCCTCGTCCTCGGCATCCGGCGCGCCGCCGCCGCCGCCGCCACCGCCGGCGTCCTTCTCGCCTTCGAGTTTCGCGGCCCAGGCGCTGAGTTTTTCCGCCCACATCTTGGCGGCCTCGGCGGCCTCGAAGGAATGGTTGTCGCCAAGTTGGGCGCGCACGTTCTCGAGTCCGATATCGATGCCGGAGCCGTTCATTTCATCGAGAATGGCCTTGAAGGATTCCGTCTGGGTGCGGGCGTAAAAATGGCCGAGATCCTCCTGGATCCAGCGCACGTCCGAGGCGGTTTCCGCCTGCTGGCGGGCGTTTTCGGCCAGTCGGCGGACATCGGAGGGATCGAGCGCCGGGCCTTTCAATCCTAACAAGCGCTCGAAGGCCTCCTTGAGCGAGCTGACGATGCCGTTCTGCTCGCCGGCGGCTTTCTTGAGGCGGTTGATGAAGGTGCCCGCCTCGAAGCGGCGGTTCGCGTCGTTCGCCTTGTCGATGGCATCGCGCATTTTCTCGACGACCTTTTTCTGTTGTTCGACGGCCTCCGTGACATCCTGTTTGGATTTTTCCGGGGTGTTGGATTGTTCCTGGGAGTCGGCGAGTTTCCCGCTCACCTTGGGAATGTCCTTTTCGGCGAGTTCCTGCATCGACTTGAGGGACTCCGCCATTTTGCGGAGGGTTTTCTTGTCGATGTCGCCGTTGCGCGCGGCGTCCTTCATGAGCTGCTCCATGCGCTGCTTGAGATTCTCCATTCGGCGCCCGGTCTCGGATTCCTCGCTCTCCTGCTCTTCGAGACGCTTGCGGTTTTCCTCGTTCTGGAGATCACCGCCATCAAGGCGCTCCAGCCTCTCGTTTTCCTCCAGCAGTTCGAGTTCGCGCCGTGCGAGGTCTTCGAGTTCGGTGATCTGGCGGTCGAAGATGTTTTTGAGCATCTGCGCATGCTCGTCGCGGGTGAGGACGTAGAGTATCACGGGCTCCGAATAAACCCGGCCGCGTTCCGGGAAATAATCCTCGGTGTAGCCACGCAGGGTGATTTTCTGCGGCGTGATGCCGAAGGCCGCCGGCGAAAACGCCGCAGGCCTGAGTAACCGGCGCTCTTCCGGACCACCCACACCGAGCGGCAGCTCGCCCTTTGCCGCTGTCTCATCGGTTGGCCGGGTGAATTGCCCGCTCCACTCGATGCCTGCGGCTTTCACGCCGAAATCATCTTCCGCGAGCACCTCGAAATCGATGGTTTCCTCCGGCAACATGACCTTCTGGCGATCGACGCCCTGAAGATAACAAGTCGGTGCCGCATCCTTCAGGGCATCCACCCGCAGGCGAAACCCGGACTCACCATCCAGACCGTAGCGGTCCCGCCATGAAAACGGGATTTCAAACGAATCCCCAGCCACATCGATGCGCGGGGTGGCCGCCACCACGCCGGAAATGCCCAAAACGCCCTCGATTGGCGTGTGCGAGGCGGCTTTCTCACCTTCCAGGGAGGCGAGCCCTCGGCTGGGTCCGAACGATCCGCTTTCCAGCGTGCGATTCAATTCCAAGAGCACCCGCAAGCGGCTGCCCTCCACCGCGCTGAGCACGCCGGCGTTCAAATCCACCGTGCGCTCCGCGATGCCCAGATAGGCGGGCGGCGTGAGGACCGCGCGCACGGCCGTGATGCCCGGACGCTGCACCGGCTCCACACGCATTTCATGGCGCAGATCGCCGATGCGGAAAACGATCGTGCCCGGATCCTGCTGGCCGGGAAACGTGAAGCGATAGCTGCGACCATCCAGCACGGTGGCGACGGCGGGTTGCATGCCATAGCGGCCGCTGCCTTCCGACGGCCGCTGCTCGGAATCCGCGGCAAGGCGGAGATCCACCTCGAAGGCCTCGCCGAATGCGACCGCCCGATAGAGCGGCGGGTTTTCGAGTTTGGTGAAGGTGTAGCGTTCGGTATCGGAAAACGGCATCAACCAGCGCTGGAGGGCATTGAGTCCCGCGCGGGGCGTGAGAGTGAAGGCTGCGGCAGAGATCGCTGCGAGAGCCATGGCCGCCAGCGCCCAGCGCCGGTGTTGCTGCGGAGGCAGGGCCTCATCGAGCTTGCGGCGGCCGGTTTCCGCGGCCACTGCGGCCATCGCCGCCTCGCGCAGCCGCGGCGATAGCGAATCCGCGCTGCCTTCCTGATTCTGAAGCTCGATCACTCCCAGCAGGCGGTCGCCCAGTCCGGGATATCGTTTGGCGATCAGCCGGGCGAGCTGGGTTTCCCGCCGCTGCCGCCAAACCCAGCGGTGCAGCCAATACGGTGCGAAACCCGCGAAAAGCGAGACACCGCCTGCCAGAATCAGCAGACGCGCCCAGCCCGGTGTTTGCCAAAACCGATCCAATCCATAAACCAGCAGGAACGAAACCAGCAAGCCGATCAGGCCGGCTGCCAGCGCTTCCAGGATCTTCACCCGCCACAAATGCCGACGGAAATCCGCCAACTGCCGCCGCAGCGACTCGGGGATTTCAATCTGAGGTGCGCGGATCGGTGAGGTCATGGGCCAAAGCCCCGGCGCGGATCACCGGAGATGCGGAAAACTTCCAGAAGAACGGGCATTCCGCCAGTGGAATTTCCCGCGATGAAACAATTCCGAGCGGCAGGCAAAGCACGAAAAGGAGCCGTGCCTCGCACGGCATGGAGCAAAGCTACCGGGCTTGGCGGCATGGCGCCCACCGTGAGGCGGCTGGGTCAGGGCGCTTTGGGCGCATCTTCGATTTCGACGATTAGATTGATCTCCACCGCGACGTTGAGCGGGAGGGCGGCCGCCCCGAGGGCTGTGCGCGAGTGTTTGCCCTTGTCGCCGAAGATTTCGACGAGCAACTCGGAGGCACCGTTGATGACTTGCGGGTGGCCATAAAAATCCGTTGCGGAGTTCACGAAGCCATTGAGGGCGACGATTTGCCTTACCTTGTCGAGCGAGCCGATCTCCGCGCGGATGACCGCCAGGCGGTTGAGCACGATCATGCGCGCTCCTTCCCGCGCTTTTTCGATGGAAACTTTAGTCGGCACCTTGCCGATGATTTTCCGCTCATCATCGATCGGCAGGCCGCCGGAGAGGAAGAGCAGGTTGCCGCTGCGCACGCAGTTCACATAAGCGGCCACCGGAGCCGGCACGGCGGGCAGTGAGTAGCCCAGGGTGTTGAGTTTTTCGAGAATGATGTCGGTCATGGGAGATGCTGTGGATGTGAGGAGTGGGGCGTTATCTTATCCTTCGGGATTGGTTTTTTTCCGGTCCATGGCCTGTTCCCGCAGGATGGGGAAGTCATCGGTGAGCAGGGCGACGAGCTGCTTGCCGGACTGGGTGAGCGAGGCGCGGTTTTCCTGGCCGCTGACGAGATTGCGCGTGAGGTAGCGGTGGGGAATCTGGGACGGGCGGATGGCGGTGATGGTGGGGCCGTCCACTTGCCGCTGGCTGTGTGTGAACGCCACGGGCTGGCCGGTGGCGCTGAAGCTGATCTCCCAGGAAACGGAGTTTTCGGAATCGCCGCGGCGCATCCACGGGTGGCGGATGACGAAATCCGGCGTGCCCCTGGATGGCACGGTGACCTTGAAATATACCGGGGTGGAGGCCACCAGTGCGCTGAATTGCAGCTCGGGGTTGGCGCGTTGTTCGATGAAGAAACGCGCGACATCCGATCCGGTCAGGTTCATTCCGTTGAACAGGCCGTGATGGTTGATGCCCCCGCCGAAAGCCTTCTGCCAATCGTCAAAGCGCCGGCTCATCAGCATGGCCAGTTCCAGATGCACATGGGCGCGGGTGCGGTAGAGCCCCGCGCCGGTGTAGCCCATGCGGCCGAGGGCGGATCCGGCTTTCACGGCATCTCCAGGATTGCAGGTGATTTCCGCCAGGTGAGCGTAGAGCGAATAGATCAGCGAGTTTTCCCACGCGTGTTCGACGACCACATACTTGCCGTAGTTGCTGCGGCCGGAAATCGGGCTGACATGGACGACGCGGCCGTCTGCAATGCTGGAAACGAGGTCCAGCGGGTTGCCGGCGCGGTCGCGGTGGATGGGAGCGATGTCGATGCCCTCGTGGAACTTGGTGAGCAGCACCTCGCCATTGATGCGCATCGCATTGCGGACCAAGCCGAATGCGCCGCCCTCCCATGGCTTGCTCGCCTCGCCCTCAAAGGTCCGGTCCACATGCATGTAAAAACGCTCCGGTTCCCCGGTGAAAAGGTGGTGGTTTTCGGTGGGCAGACGCAGGTTGATTCCGGCCTGGAGGATGCCGGTGGCGGATAGGGCAAGGAGCAAATTGCGGAGCATGGGGCGGACGTTGCTATTTCTTCTTCTTCTTTTTGGCACCTTCCTGGCCGATGCGCGGCAGGCCGTCGTCAAGGATGGCGATATCGGCGAGCGTGACCCCCTTCCAGATCACCACCAGCCCGTCATCCACCTGTTTGTCGATGAGCACGCCGTCCACCACGCGACCATTGAGTTTGGCGATCAGATAGCGGCCCTGATTGGCGCTGGTGACGGCGGCCAGACGGCGCGCTGCGTTCTCCTTGAGTCTGAACACGACGCCGAATTCGCCACCGGCGTCTGCGGGAAAGGGACTGAAGGATAGCACGTCCTTGGCACCGACTTCCGACACCCTGCGGAAATAGCGGGTCTGGCCGTTGGTTTCTTGCGGAAAGATCATCTTCGGATTGTCCGTGGATTCCGTCTCCATGTGAAACGAGACCGAGACATCGTTGGCCGCGCTGCCTCCGGCAAGAACCGCCGGGACCAGGGCAAGGGCCAGCATGATCAGGACGGCGGCGAAGCGTGGCTGCATGGGCGGAGTCAATCAGACGATCCCGATTCCAAAAGCAAAAAGGTCCGGGCGACGCGCGCACTCACCTGCCGATGATATTCGGCGGGCGCAGGTTCTGGTCCTGGAGTTCCAATTTCCCGTTGAAATACGCGTCGCGCGGATATGCGGCCATTTTCTCAAGCAAACCAGGGCGCTCGGTAAGCACCTTGCGGATTCCGCCATCGGTGGTCTGATTGAAGACCACTTCCTGCTTGTCATTGAGCAGGACGAGCAGATAGCCGGAATATTGGTAACCTCCAACGTTTCCGTAGCCCTTGTTGTCGCTGTCGTATTTGGTGATGAACGATTTCAACCCGGACGCCGAGCTTTCACCCGGCTTGAGTTCCACCGGGAAATCCTGCACCGACAAGATCGTATAGGCATCCGGCGTCCTCTGATTGCGCCCGACAAACAGCACCCTGCCCGTCAGATTTGGCAGCGGTATCTCATGGCTGAGGTTTTTCAGCTTCACCGTGCAGGAGATCTCCTGTTCTTCCATGTAGTAGCTGGCCTTCTTTTGGCGCCGTTTGCCGATGACCACTTCCACATCGAGCGGCGGCAGAAGCGCCGGCAGGCTGTCGGCCTCCTTGCGGATTTTTTCCTGACTGTCCTCGTCAAACACATCAATGGCCACGGAAAATTCCTTGGAGGTGTCCAGCCGCTTGAAACGGATCGATTCTCCGGTAACGGAGAGCAGCTCGATGTCCAGGGCTCGGCCCTTGGTGTCCCGCACGGCCATGACCTTGCCCGCATCGCAAAGGATCACGGAGGCCATCAGCAACAGAATCCAGCGCAGGGAAAAATTCAGATGTTTCATATCCATATCTCCAAGTTGCGCGGATCTTAGCCAACAAGGCCGCCGCCACAAGAATTTCTTTGGAAGTGCGAACCATTCGGATGCATACCGCATGCGGTTCCGAAAACCCGCCGTTTCACCATTGCCGTTGACCGCGGCTAAACGGGCGGCGAGGCTCCGCGCATGTTCATCGATCACATTCGGATCTTCGCCAAGGCGGGCGACGGCGGCGACGGCGTCGTTTCATGGCGGCGGGAGAAATACGTGCCCCGCGGCGGCCCGGATGGCGGCGATGGCGGCGCGGGCGGCGATGTCGTGCTCGTCGTCGATCCCTCCACCGACAATCTCCGCCAATATCACTTCGATCCGAAACTCATCGCCGATGACGGCAAAAACGGCGCTGGCGGCCGCAAGACCGGCAAAAGCGGCAAGCGTGTCATCGGCCGCGTGCCCCCTGGCACCGTCGTTTATCGTGCCAACGCCGCCACCGTGCAGGAGGCCGTCGAGTTCGAACGCTCCGAGGAGGGCATTGAGATGGATCCGATCGCCGATCTCACCGAGACCGGCCAGGAGTTCGTGCTTTGCAAGGGCGGCGAGCCGGGCCAGGGAAACTGGAACTTCAAAACCGCCACCAACCGCACGCCGGTGGAGCACACGCTGGGCACGCCCGGCGAACTCGGCGTCTTCTACTTCGAACTGCGCCGCATCGCCGATGCCGGTCTCGTCGGTTTCCCGAACGCGGGGAAATCAACGCTGTTAGGACAACTCTCCGCCGCGAAGCCGAAAGTGGCGTCCTATCCGTTCACCACGCTGCAACCCGTCGTCGGAGTCGTCGAGTTTCCCGGATTCCGCCGCTGCACCATCGCGGACATTCCCGGCCTGATCGAAGGGGCGCATGAAAACCGCGGGCTCGGCCATGAGTTCCTGCGCCACATCACGCGCTGCCGGGTACTGCTCTTCGTGCTCGACATGGCCGGCAGCGAGGGCCGCGATCCGCTCTCGGATCTGGAAATCCTGCGCCGCGAGATCAAGGAATACGACGAGGACCTCGCCCGCTTCCCATGGAAGGTCATCGCCAACAAGATGGACCTGGAAGGCGCGGCGGAACACCTCGCCGCCTTCAAACTCCGCTTCCCGAAAGTGGAGGTCATCCCGATCTCCGCAGATACCGGCGAGGGCCTCGACGACCTCAAGCAGATGCTCGACAACGAGGTGGGCCACAAGCTGCGGGATTGAGCCTCCCGGGAACGCCAAGCCCCAGTTTGGCGTGCGCCGTTTTCCCCGCCATGAATCTCCTTTCTCCTGGGCCAGACATCGACTAATTTCCCGCCGTGGCATTTCCCCAATACCGTATCCCGATCGCGCGCCTCAAGGAGGACTGGGCTCGTCAAATCGCATGGAAGCACATGCGACGTCGTCGACCTACCGTTACTCCGTCGAAAATCACCGACAACAGCGAGCCATGGATCCGCAACCCTTCATCGGTCGCCGAATTCTGGGAAATCGCCTGTAAAATCAATGAAACCGTCGCCAAATGGGCACCTCGACAGGACAATTCATCACAGCGCTGACCGCTGATCATGAGGTGATCGTCATCGGTGGTCTTGCGGTGATCGCCCATGGTTTCAACCGGCCCACCAAGGACGCCGATGTCTGGTTGCATCCCATGGACTCGCCGCAGGCATGGGCCCAAGTCTTGGAACGACTCTGTCTCAGCTTTCCCGGATTGACCATCCATACCCTTCCCGGCTGGCGGCAGGTCTCGGGATTTGAAATCGCCATGGCTGCCGATGAGGTGGGCATGGTCCGCATCCACGGACTCGATTGCCCGCTCGACATCTTCCGGCGGCCCAATGAATTTCCGGCTGATGCCTTCGACGAGGTCCGCTCACGGTCCACCCGCAATTCCGATGGCACCTGGCTTCCAGACCCGCTTGATCTTGCCATCAGCAAGGATCTCACCAATCGGGAAAAGGACGCGATGGACATCCACTTTCTGGAATCGCTCGTGCGCGAGCGATGGCTCAAGCAGCTTCCCACCGCCGATTCGGCGACAGCTCGCAGCCTGCTGGATCGGTTTGTGGATTGGCGCACCTGCGAGGCAGCGCTCCAAAATCCCAATCCGGATGTCCGGGAAATGGCGCTGAAGTACCTGCACGAATTCGCCGCCGACGGCGATCCGTTCTCCCAAGCGCTGCTTGAGGAACGCGAAATCCCGTATTCGAATCCGTAAGGGTGCCCGCAAAAAATGAAGCAGGAACGGCTTCTCGACGATTGAACTCCCTTGGACTCATGAAAACCGAAGCGCCCGAACATTCCGCAGGCGCTTGTCCCGTTTCGTTTGCCTGGATTTCTCAAGTTGTCGTTATACGGGAAAAGACCGCCTACATCAAACTGAACACCCCAACGCCTTGCCCGGGGGAAATTTTTCTTTCCGTTAAATCGTTAGAATTTCAGCGGTCTGGCTGATGGACATTCGATAGGAGAATCCGATCTCACTTGCAAGCTCCGAAGGTTCTCCCGTGCTGGGACGGGACGGTGGAGCCGACGCGGAGCGGA
>JAUYNL010000022.1 GCA_030696085.1 Luteolibacter sp. | reverse complement strand
CGCCGGTGCGCAGGATGCCATTGCCGAGAACCGTGGTTCCCCAGATGCTGCCCGCTACGTTGATGTTCCGATACTGTCCCGCAGCCGAGTCCATGTAGAACGAGCCATTGGAGCCGCTGCCATTGATGAAGGGCTTGTTGGTGATGGTGATGGGCGCGTTGACAATGATTTGCGAGCCGTTCGCGCCGCCGGTGGTGCTGAAGCCGCCGCTGAAGGTGGTGTTCGTCCCGGCGAACATCCGGACGCTGACGTTGAAACGGAACGGGCCGCTCACCTCGTTGGTGCCCACGCCGTAGAACAGCCGGTCCGCTGTGGAGGAATCGAGGAAAATCGGCTCGGGCGTGTTGACGCCGTTGAGGATATTCAGGTTTCCGCCGTCCGAGTTGTTCACGCCGATGGATGACAAGCGCGTGCCGGCGTCAGGGGAGCCTAGGCCGTTGTTGCTGCCCAGTTCCACGCGCCCGCGATTGACGGTGGTGATGCCGGTGTAGGTGTTGTTTCCGGAAAGTTTGACGATGCCCTCGCCGGTCTTGGTGATGCCGGACGGGCCGCTGGCATTGTCACTGATGATGCCGGAAAGCGTGAGGGCACGGGCTGCGTTGTTGTCGCCATTGGTCAGCACCAGCTCGCGGGTGTTGCCGATGGTGAGATTGCCGCTCAGGGTGGGCGCACCGGTCCCGGCGGTGAGGATGCCATTGGCGGAATAATTGCCGGTGATCGTTCCGGCGGCTCCGGTGTAGCGCAGGGTGTTGAAGGAGGCACCCGCACCAAACGCACCGACGGCGGCCACGTCATAGTTCACCAAGCCGGTGGTATCTGTGACCGCAGCGGCAGTGGCGGCGGCGGTGCCGGAGTAACCGACGATGTTGTTGCTGCCGTTGACCGTGGCAAATTTCGCGGAGGTTCCGGTGCCAAAAGTGGCCCAAGGTCCGATGATGCCGGTGGCGTTGTTGAAAATGTTGGAGGTGGTCACCGTGCCGAGCCCCTGCACGTTGAGGGTGGAGTAGCGATTGCGGGTGAAGGTGCCGGTATTCAGCGTGAGAACTCTCCCGGTGTTGATGTTCCAGATTTGTCCGGTGTGTTTCTGCAGGGCGAGGCCGGACTGGATGGTGAGATCCTGCGTGGCGGCACTCATATTGATGCCTTGGGCACCAAGGGTGAGTGTGTTGCCGGAGCCGATGGTGACCAGTCCGCCGGGATTGGTGATCTTGATGCCCAGCCAGTTCAAGTCGGCCCCCAGCAGCGAGGTGTTCGCCCCGGTGACGACGCTGGTCCAGGTGGCGACGTCATAGATGCCCGGCAATGTGTCCCAGCTTCCGGCGAGGTTGAGATTGGTGGTGTTGTTCGCCTTGTTCCGATCCGCAGCCTGGGCGGTGGGGAGGGAGAAGAGGACGGTAATCGTTCCGGCAAGAGCGAGAACATTACGGCGGGCGGGGGTGGTTTTGGGTTTCATGCTGGCCGGGGATATAGTGATGGAAACATGCCTTCAATCGGGCATGAGCAAACTGCCATGGCGAAGCTGGTGTGATTTCCGGGGGGGGGCAAGATTTTTTTCAGAAAACCGTCGGTTTCTGCGAGCGCGTGATGCCGACGGGAGGGCGGGCCATCGGGAATGGTGGGGCCACCGACCCTCCGATCGGCGACCCCTGGATTCCGGAAGAAAACCCAATAACTTCCAGAAAATTGGGATTGTCGCAGACCGGCATGGTCTTCCGCGCGAATGCATGGCGAATGGAAAGATGACGCACCGGCGGTTGCTTCATCCACGGCGGCGGCGCAGCAGGGCGAGCATTCCGAGGCTGCCGAGCAAGCCGGCGGCGGCGGGCTCCGGGATGACCTGCAAGGCCAGATCGTTGCCGCCGGTGAAGGATGTGGTGTCGTAATCCGCCAGATAGGTGATCTTGAATTTCTGGGAATCGAAGGTGAATGTGCCGCCTTCGGCATAGCCGCTGAAGGTGCCGGAAATGGCATCGGCCCCGTCATTGTTGATGAGGAAGAAGATGTCATTCAGGGTCCACGAGCCGCTTCCCAGTGCGGTGAGATTGAGCGCCGCGCTGGTGTTGATGGTGATTCCGCCGGTGAGTCCGAGTTGGTCGTAATTGCTGCCAGCCGCTGGGGTGACGCCTTTGGTGAGTTCGAGGCTCAAGGCACTGGTGGCACCAAACTGCAGGCTGGTGGTGGATACGGAGAGCAGGCCCGCGCTGTTGCCGGGGGCGATGGAGCCCGCGACGCTGACGTTTTTACCGGTGGCATCGAGCGTGCCGATGCCGATTACCGTCTGGGTGGAGCCGACCGTGAAGTCGCTGCCCGTCACGGTGGTGGCATCCAGGATGGCTCCTGATGAACCGGTGTCACCGATGACGATGCTGTTGCTGGCGAGGCTGCCGCCGCCCGTGAGTTTCAAGGTTCCGGCCTTGATGGTGGTGGGGCCGGTGTAGCCCTTGGCGCTGGAGAAGGCCACCGTGCCGAGACCTTCCTTGGTGACGCCGGACGCACCGGTGAGAGTGCCGGAGAAATCAACGCTGCCACCGGAGGCGGCGGTGACGGTGAGGCCGCGGGCGAGGGTGATGTTGCCGGAGAAGACGGAGGCGTGGGCGCTATTGCCGCCGAGGATGCTCTTGCCGCTGCTGAGATTGTCGGTGACGGCGATGTTGCGGTTGATGGTGAGGGCGGCATCGGTGAGGATCGCGACGTCGGTGTTGGAGGCGGCGTCTTCGTTGAAGCCGAACTTTGCATTGGTACCAGTGCCATCCAGCGTTGTGCCAGCGACGAGCGCGGTGGGCATGTAGTAGTTGTTGCCCGCATTGGAGCCGCCGGTGACATGGATGCGCAGACCTTGGACATATTCCGAAACATTATCGAGATCCGTGGCACGGGTCCAGGTGGTGGCGCTGGTGCGGACATAGACGCCGGTTTGTTGGGCGGCGCTCACACGGTCCTTGACGAGGATGCGGTCGCCATTGTTCAGGGTGACGCCATCAAACGTATTCACCGCTCCAGAGAAGGTGAAAACTCCGCCTGCCCAGCTTGCGGTGACTCCGGCAGGCAGGTTGCCGCCAGTGGCGTTGGAAAAATCGGCCTTGGTGGCGACCACGACATCGCCGCCGGCAGGGGCGACCACGGTGTCACCCAGGGAGACGGTGGACGAGCCTCCGCCCAAAGCGTTGGCGTGGCCGAGCAGGAGGGAGCCGCCACGGACGCTGGTGGTGCCGGTGTAGGTGTTGTTACCGGACAGGGAAACCGTGCCGCCACCGAGAACCACGACGGGCACGGCATTGGCACCGCTAGCCACGTTGGCGATGATGCCGGAGAAGTTGGCGGTGCCGCTGGTGGGAGCGGTGAGTTTCAAGGTCTGCACCCTGGTGGCGGTGCCCTCTAGCTGCAGATAGATATTGCCGGTGAAGTTGACACTGCCGGTGCCGGACAGGCCGAGCACCGAGACTTCCGTGCGCGGGGTGGCGTTTTGATTGGTGCGGGCGTAGATGCCGCCGGAGACATGGTTTCCGTTGGTGGCCAGCACGCCGGATTGCACATGGCTGGTGTCGCTGTTGAAAACACCGAGGCCGATGCTCAAACTATTACCGCTGCCCAAGGCGTTGGCATGGTCCACCACTAGGTAGCCGGTGCGCAGCTTGATGGCGGCGGTGGCGGACGCGGCATTCGCCGTGGAGGTCAGACCGGAGTTGTTTCCTTGGAATACGAAGCGTTGGCGGTCATCCCAGACGTTGCCCAAGTGAATGTTGATGCCACTTGAATTCGAGACACTGCCGCCGTTGACGGCTCCGGTCCACTGGCCGGTGACAGCCACGGCGGTTTGTGCGCCGGTGATGTCAAAGGCATTGCTGCTCGGGCCGAATTGGATGGTGAACTCGTTGGTCTGGTTGCCAGAAAATGTTACGGGCGTGGCGAAGGTGCCGCTTTTGGCACCGGTGAAGTCAATCCGGGTGGTGAAGTTGTTGAGAACCGTCAGGGCATTGGTGCCCAGGCGGCCATACTGGTCCTGCGCGTTGAGGTTGATGACGCCCCGGTTGAACTTGAAGGCACCGGTACCGACGGTGGTGGTGGTGCCACCATTGAAGGCGAGGGTTCCGATACCGTCCATGATGGCCACGGAGCCATTGTTCAGGGTGAGGCTGCCACCGCTCCCCAAAGACAAACCTTGGCTGGCCACGGCAGTGGCGAAGGTGGTCTGGACGTTGTCCTTCAACTTGAGCTGGCCGTTGAAGTTCACATGGTTGGTGAGCGTCCAGGTTTGAGTGGCACCGAGATCGAGGCTCAGATTGTTGTTGAAGGTGACGGTCTTGGTGGAGGTGTTGATGAGGCCGCCGGCTCCAAGGGTGAGGGTTTGGCCGGTGGTTCCCGAGAGGTTGTTGGTGCCGCCCAAGAACCGCAGGCTGTTGATGCTGCCGCTGCCCGAGGCTCCCCATGCGGAGTTGATCGTCTCGGTGATGTTAGGGGCACCGGTGGGATTGAAGGCGACATCCGCAGTCCCGTCGTTGACCGGGATGCCATTGGTATCCCACTTGGCGGAATCGCTCCAGTTGCCGCCAGCGGCACCGGTCCATGTGTAGAGGGTGGCCTGCGCGGAGGTGATGGTGGCGGCGGCGAGCGTGATCTGGCTCAGGCGGGACAGGCGGTTGAACGACGGCTTCATGATATTCTGTTTCTGGGTTTGGGGGCTTATAGGGGAAAGGGGAGAAGGAGTGTGGGCGGTGTGCCCACACTCCTGGTTGGAACTTATTCAGCGGAGACGCGGACGAAGAGTTTCGGTGCGCTCAGCGGTGCGCCACTGAGGGTGACGACCACGGTTTCAATGTCTCCGGCGGCGGTGATGGATTCACCGCTGATGGAGGCGGGAGTCCAAGTTGCCAGATCGGTGGAGGTTTTCACCGTGTAGGCGAGGGGAGTCACGAGAGACAACTTGCGGCGGGTGTAGGTGAAGGTGCCGGTGGTTTTATTGAGCGGCACGGTGATCGGATTGACCGACGTGCCGAGGGTTGGATTCAGGCCGAAAGCGTATTCCTGCTGGTTGGTCAGGCCGTCGCCATCGGGATCGGCGGTGGGGAGGCTGTCGGCAGGAGCGGCGAAGGTGAAGCCGGCTTTCCAGGTGTCGTAGTCGCTGCCCGCGACCTTGGTGAGGATGGCCTGGCTGCCGTTGTAAGCCACGCTGTAGCCGGGAGGCACGCTGGCGAAGGTGCCGGTGAGCGTGGAGCCTTCGGCAATCACGTAGGAGGGTTGTGAAAACGCGCCGATCTCCGTGACGGTGAGGGTGGCGCCGGAGATGTCCAGAGTGCCGGTAGCCGCTGTCAGCAGGTCGGAATTGAGGCCGTCGATATCCACCGCCAGAGTGCCGGTGAGGACCGCACCACCGTCGGCGGTGAGGGTGCCGATGGGACTCCCGCTATTGCCTGGGGCGATGGTGCCTGCGGCGGTGATGGGAGCGGACACGGTGCCGGTTCCCAGCAGGGTGCCCGGGGCCGCCACGGTCACCGCGCTGGTGCTGAGGCTATCGATGATCTCAAGAGTGCCTTCGTTGATGGCGGTCGCGCCGGTGTAGGCTTTTGGGTCGGTGAAAATGACCTTGCCAGGGCCTTCCTTGGTAACGCCGAAGCCGGTGCCGGTGAGCGCGCCGAAGAATTCCACCGTGCCACCGGAAGCGGCGGTGACGGTGAGGTCGCGGGCGAGGGTGATGGCGCCGGTGAAGGTGGAGCTGTCAGCCGTGTTTCCTCCGAGGATGCTCTTGCCGCTACTGAGATTGTTGGTGACGGTAATGTCGCGGCTGATGGTGTGGGGGCCGTTGGTGAGGATGGCGACATCCGCAGTGGAAGAGGCGTCGTCGTTGAAGCCGAACTTGGCTTTCTCCAAAACGACCGCACCATTGTTGTTGATCACGGCCGTGGGGATCAGGCCGATGGGCAGATAGAAGTTATTGCCCGCGTTGCTGCCGCCGGTGACATGCACGCGCAGCCCGGTGATCAATTCCGCCGCGCTGTCCAGATCCGTGGCACGCGTCCAGGTATTGGCATTGGTGCGGACATAGACGCCGGTTTGTTCGGCACCGAACACGGCGTCCTTGACAAGGATGCGGTCGCCATCGTTCAGGGTCACACCGTCGAAGGTGGTCACTCCGGCTCCGGAGAAGGTGTACACCCCGGCGGCCCAAGTTGCGTTGACGCCGGCCGGTAGGTTGCCGCCGGTGGCGTTGGAAAAAGTCGCATTGGTGGCCACCACGACATCGCCGCCGGAAGGGGCGCTCACGGTATCACCAAGGGAGACGGGGGATGAGCCACCGCCCAAAGCACTGTCGTGGCCGAGCAGGAGGGTGCCGCCACGGACGCTGGTGGTGCCGGTGTAGGTGTTGTTTCCGGATAGGGAAACCGTGCCGCCACCGAGAACCACGATGGGGACGACGGTGTTTGCGCCAGGGCTGTTGTTATTGGCAATGACGCCTGAGAAGTTGGCGGTGCCGCCGGTGGGTGCGGTGAGTTTCAGCACCTGCACCTGCCGCTCAGTGGCGCTGTGTTGCAAATAGAGATTGCCGGTGAAGTTCACGCTGCCGCTGCCGGTCAGGCCAAGGGCGACGACTTCCCGCCGGTCGTTGCCAGCACCATTGCTGGGGTTGATGCGCACGAAGATCTTGCTGGCGACATGATTGCCGCTGGTGGCCAGCACGCCGGACTGCACGTTGCCGGTATCGCTGTTGTTCACCCCGGCGGAGATGGCGAGGGAGTTGCCGGCGCCCCAGGCGTTGGCGTGGTCCGCCACGATGTAGCCGGTGCGGAGCTGGATGGCGGCGTTGCTATTGACGGATGGATCGGCGGAGGAGGTCAGGCCCGAGTTATTGGCTTGGAACACGAAGCGTTTGCGGTCGTCCCAGACGTTGCCCTGGTGGATCACAATGCCCACGCTGCCTGCGACGTTGCCGCCGTTGACGGCTCCGGTCCACTGGCCGGTGAGGGCCACGGCGGTTTGTGCGCCGGTGATGTCGAAGGCATTGCTGCCTGGGCCGTATTGGATGGTGAATGCCTTGGTCAGTCCGTCCGGGAAAGTGACGGGCGTGGCGAAGGTGCCGCTGGCGGCACCGCTGAAGTCGATCCGGGTGTTGTTGGTGTTGAGAACCGACAGGGCGTTGGTGCCGAGACGGCCATACTGATTGATGAATCCCAAGTTGATGATGCCTTGATTGAAGGTGACGGCACCGGTGCCGACGGTGCTGGTGGTGCCGCCGTTGAAGGCAAGGGTTCCCGGGCCGGTCATGTAGGCTAACGAGCCGGTATTCAAGGTGAGGATGCTATTCTGCTGGATGGATAAACCTTGGCCGCTCACGACCGTGGCGAAGTTCGCCGTGACGCCATCCGCCAGCGTGAGGTTGCCGTTGAAGTTCACATGGTTGGTGGTCGTCCATGTCTGCGTCGCGCCGAGTTCGACGCTCACGGTGGAGTCGAAGGTGGCGGTTTTGCTGGAGGAGTTGGTGAGACCGCCGGCACCGAGGGTCAGTGTGCCGCCGACGACACCGGTGAGGGTGGTTTGTCCGCCTGAGAAGAGCAGGCTGTTGATGCTGCCGTTGCCGGCGGTGCCCCATGCGCTATCGACTTTCGCATTGATGTTGGCAGCCGCGGCATGATTGAAAACCACGTCATCCGTGCTGACATTCGGCACGCCGTTGGCATCCCACTTGGCGGCATCGCTCCAGTCTCCACCGGTGGCGGCGGTCCAGGTACGGGTGATGGCTTGTGCCGAGGTGACGGTAGCCACTGCGAGCGCGAGCTGGCTGAGGCGGGACAGGCGGTTGAACGTAGGTTTCATGGGATTTGCGGGGATTGGATTGGTTTGGAAAAACGTGGGTTGTTGGGTTCAATCAAGGATCTTAGGAGTAGGAAGATAGTTTGGAATTGGCTGCTTGTCGTCCTGCCAATTGACTGGGTTGAGCGATTTTTTGACGTTTTTTGGGATTTTACCGTGGCCGGGGCCGGTTATTTGACGGCGTGGACGTGGATCCAGGCGCAATCGATAGCGCGTCTTGACTATGATTTGGTTGCGGTGGCTTCAAGGAAAATTTTGGTTTTTTCGAAAAAGCGCGCCGGGCATACCCATGCCCCGGATTGACTGGGAGCCGACAAATCCCATGAAACCATGGTGTCTTGGGAATCGGTTGATCGCCCACCCCTTACTCAGCGAGCGAACCGCGAAGGTGAGCCAGCATCATTCCCCATCCGCGAGGGTCGAGCGGATGTTTCCCCTGGCGGGCAATGCCGGAGGCGAAACGGCAGAGGATTTCCAGAGCTTCGGTGGTTTTTGTATCGGTCAAAAAGGCGGGATCCTTCGCGAAATGGGATTGCACGAGCAATAGTGTTTCAATGGCCTTGTCCTTGTTCATGACTCCCTTCGTGACGATCTCGGAGTTGCGCGCCTTGAGGCCGAGCGCGAGCGATTTCATCACCAGCACCCGATCCGGGTGATCGGCCGGCATGACCGAGGCAAGCCGGGCGAGCGCAGCGAGCATGATGTAATGGTAGGCGGGGCGGGAATTGTGGGCATCCATCCAGCGCCCGGCGAGCGGACCGTCCGTCAACTGGCCGGGAATCACGCCGAGCAAGGCCTTGCGCGCTGCCGCCGCCAGATAATTCTGCTTTCCCGTCACGGCGGCGGCCTCCGCCAGCAGATGCACGCTGAAGGCATTGTAGTTCCAGTTTTTGCAAAGCGGGCGGGAACCGGCCCAGTCCGCGGCCTTGCTCGCGGAATCGAGATGGCGGGAGTCCTTGGTTAGTTGATAGAGTTCGAACATCGCCACGCCGCATTCGCCATTGTCGAATTGCAGGCCGCCGTTGCCGTGATCCTCGAAGACCCAGCCATTGCGGACAGTGTCGGCGAGGTTTCCAGTCTTTTCGGCCTTTTCCAGCAATCCGGTTCCCGCCTGCATGGCACGCGCGGAGGAAGTCCCCCTGGCGGCGGGAAACGGGTAGCATCCGGCACTGGCCTGTTGCTGCGCCCAGATCAGGAAATCCGCCGCATCCCTGGCGTATCCGAGACCGCGCGCGGAGTCGTCAAGTTTCGCCCGTGCGGCGGCGGTCATACAGCCGATCACCGACGCGGGGACACGCAACGGATCTGTGAGCCCGGTGGGATTCACGCCGATTTTCCAAAAGCGCTTGCGATCCAGCGCGGCGAAGTAAAGCGCCAGACCACGCCGCGCCTCCTGCCGTGTGAGCGGCGTGGCATCGGCGGGCACAAGTTGGTAAACATCCGCCACCTCGGGAATGCCTGCCTTTTCTCCCAGTGTCATTTTCAAAGACTCCACCGCCGCGCCAATGGCGGCGGCATCTTCATTGAGCAGCGCCCGCTCCAAGGCCGCTCCCGCCTCACCGCCAGTTTCCGATCCGGACCGGGCCTGCGAAACGATCACGACCAGTGACAGCGCAACGATCCACGAAATTTTCGTTTTCATCAGTGGGCGGATTCAATCCCCGGATTTTTCCAAACGCGAGAAAAAGATCCGGGCCGATCACCGGGCGGAGCGTGCCAGACGGTCGATTTCCAAACGCCTGGGCGCGGAAGGCTGGGCTCCCGGTTTGGTCACGGAAAGCGCCGCCGCCGCATTCGCGAAACGCACGGCGTCATCCAGATCCTTGCCCTCCGCCAGAGCCACGGCCAGCGCACCATTGAACACATCGCCGGCGGCAGTGGTATCGACGGCCTTCACCTTGAAGCCCGGCACCATGCGCGTTCCCCGCTCATCAGCCACCAAAGCACCACGGGCACCCAGAGTCAGCACCACGATCCCCACGCCATCCGCCCGCAGTTTCTCCGCCGCCTTTTTCGCGGATGCCACATCCACGACGGCGATACCCGTTAGCAATGCAGCCTCGGTCTCGTTCGGCGTCAGGATGGAGATTTTTTTCAACAAGCGGGCCGGCAGAGCGCGGGCAGGTGCCGGGTTGAGGATGACCGTCACGCCCAGCTTGAAGGCGAGATTGGCCGCGGCTTCCACACTCGCAAGCGGAGTCTCCAACTGCATCACGCAGACATCGGCGGCGGCGAAGGCGGCATGCGCGGCCTTCACATCAGCCACGGAAAACTTTCCGTTCGCCCCCGAGGCCACCGCGATGCTGTTCTCGCCATCTTTGGCGACAAAAATCAGGGCTACCCCGGAGGGGGCCGTGGCATCGCGGACGACATGTTTCACGATGATCCCGTCCTCGCGCCAACCGCGAATCGCTTGATCCGCCAACGAATCCCGGCCTACCCTGGCGACAAACGTCACACGCCCGCCCGCCCTCGCGGCTCCGACGGCCTGGTTGGCTCCCTTGCCGCCCGCTGCGGATAGAAACTGTCCGCCCAGGATGGTTTCACCCGGCTGCGGAATGCGCTCCAGGCGAATGATCATGTCCGTGTTCGAACTACCGACGACTACAATGGATGGCTTGCTCATGGTGAAATTATTCGGCAAATGCCTGGAGTTCCCCGCAGGAGGAGAACGCCTGATTCGCATCATCGCCGCTGGCGGGCATGCCGGTGACACGAACCGCGAGGACTGCGAGCGGCTCGCGGAGTTTCAGCGTGAACGTCTGGCCGTTGCGGATCCCGGCGCGGTCGGTGGCGGATGCGGCGGGGTAATCGGTTAGTTCGCCGACGGTTTCCCACGCGCCGTCCTTTTCGCGCCGTACCTGGACCTTTGGCTTGCCGGAAACGGTATCGAACCAACCGCCATTGTGAAACCCGACGCCATGCGCGAAAGTAACACGTCCGATCTTCGTAATTTCCTCCAGGCTCACGGCAAACCAATCTTCTCCTGACTTTTTCCCATCAAAGGTCACGACCGCGGTTTTCTTGTCATCATCGCAAATCGAGCCTTTCAGATTGCCCTCGCGCGAGCGGCTTTCACTGCCGCCGGAGAGCAGATTGAAATCGTTGCAGCGCGGCAACGGCAGCCACACCTTGTAGCGGGCACCTGTGGCTCCCACGTCGGCGAACGGCACCAGGCGGATGGAAATCGAATCACCGGCTTTCACCCGGGAAGTGGTTTTGCGGGCGATGCCGGACACCCGGAAGGCGCGTGCGCCCGGCCAGGTCTTGAATGCTTCAGGCGTCGGTTCGGAGGTCACTTTCAATGTTGATAGATCATCCGATGACAAGAGGATTGAATTCACATTCAGCCCGGTGTCTTCCATCAACGAATCGTCCGCAGCCAGAACCAGAGGGCCGACAGTTACCGCCGCCTTGCCATCGTTTCCATGATCTCCGGCGATGATCCGTGGCTCCATGGGCAAGGTCAATTCCATGACATCGCCCGGCTCCCAGATCCGTTTGACCGCCGCATAACCGTCGGTTCCGGTGGCGAGGTCCACCGTCTTTCCCGCCACCTTCAAGGCAGCGCTCCCGCACCACGCGGGGATGCGCAATTTCACGGTGAATTCCTTCGCGGCCTTCGGATTGACCTGAATCCGGATTTCCCCGGCAGAGGGATAGGT
Source organism: Luteolibacter sp. (assembly GCA_030696085.1). Lineage (GTDB taxonomy): Bacteria > Verrucomicrobiota > Verrucomicrobiia > Verrucomicrobiales > Akkermansiaceae > Luteolibacter. Next base: position 63,424 of record JAUYNL010000022.1, on the reverse strand, counting down.
GGTCTTTGTGATTAGGTCCACTTCGCTGCCGTCACGCAGTTTGACGGAGGCTTTCCCCGTCTCGTGAAAATTGACCACCACGCCATCCGCATCGGTCGAGATGGCAAAGGTCGGGATCAGCGAGACGCCGCGCGGGCCGCTTGAAAGACAGCAGTGCCCGTCAAAGGAGTCACTGTAAGGCTTCCTGCCCTCCATTTGCACATAATATCCCCAAGCCGCGCAATCCGGGCGCTGCGCCCCGAACAAATGATTCAGCACGACTTTCTCCAGTTGCTCCGCAAAACGCGATTCACCCGTGAGCCGCAGCAGTTGGGCGTTGAACTGGAGCCAGGTGACCGTGACGCAGGTCTCACCGACGTTGTCGTTGTTGGGGAGATCGAAGTTATCATGGAAATATTCGAGATAACTGGCGGTGCCGGTGACATAGAGGCGATAATCCACGATGTCCTGCCACGCGTTCAAACAGGCATCCAGGATTTTCCGGTCTCCGGCGAGACGGTAATATTCCAACGCGCCGTTCAGGCACGAGAGCATTTCATAGGCTTTGGCATTGCCGACCTTGTCCACGCGTTTTTGCTCCAACAGGCGCGATACGATGTGAGGCCCGTTGTCATGCTCCCAGGCCCGCAGAATGTAGCGGCAGAAATCCAGGTAGCGTTTTTCTCCGGTCACCCGGTATAGCAAAACCATCGGCTCCAGAACGCTGGTGGGCGCCATTCCCGCGTGTTGTCCGGCGGTGAGAATATCGCGTTGCCCGGGAGCTTCGCCAAAAGTACCACATAACAGGTCGGCCATTTTCCGGCATACACCGAGCGGCTCACGGTTGCCGGTGTATTGCATGTAAGTCAACAGTCCGAGCAAATTGTATTTGTGCGCCCAGACATCCCATTCGGTCCAACGATCCTTTTCCAAATAGGTGCCGAGATAGCCGTCGGCAAGCTGGCATTTGGAGAGCTCCGCCACCGTTTCATCCAGTTTCGCCCGCAACGCCGGATCACGGGTATTCGCCCATGCCAAAGTCGCCGCGTGCAGCCATTTCCCAACATGTTCGCCATCCCATGTCTGGCGTCCGGGACGCTTGCGATACCCTTCCAGCAGCCGGTCCGGCTCGATCTTCACCAGCCGGTTCGCTTCGTTTCCGGCAATGCGAAGGCCGATCCAACCATCAAGGTGGACGCGATCAGGTGCCTGGAAATCCTGCGCATCGCGCACTGCGGACGGAATCACGAATGGCAAGGGTTCCACGGCGGCAGTCGCCAGAGATGAAATGAAAATTGCAAATAACAGACGGTGCAAGTGTTTCATAAACGGGAATATGTGAATGTCAGACGATCAGCGATCCTTGGTCTCGACGATGAGGTTTGCCCAGTATCCCGTTTCATAGGACCAGCCATTCGGTTGATTGAGAAGTTCAACAAACACCGACTGCCCCGCATAGGGAGTGAGGTCCACAACCACGTTCATCCAGCCGTCAGTCGTGGTATCCTTGGTCACGACCTTGCTAACAAGAACTTTGCGGTTCACCTGCACTTCGAGCAACCAGTCTCCCGCTGGATCATGTCCGGCGGAAAAACCGAGCGTGGTCTTTTTTCCCGCCGGCACGGTCAGCTTTTTGGCGAGAACGCAGGCGGTATCCCTATCAAAGGGATGAGTGACCAGCACATTCCGTCGGCTCAGGACCGTATCGCGCAGGCCGGGTTTGCTGAAATCCCCGCAATAGGAAAGCGCCCAGCCGGGAGCGAATTTCTCCACGTCCTGTTTCAACGTTTCATTGGTGGTCGCGCCCGGAGAAACGCGTTCGCTCAAATCCGCTTCGCCGACTTCCTCGACGGCGATTTTCGACCAGTAAGCCGTTTCGTTATGATAACCGTCCGTCGGCCCATTGCCGAGGCCGAGAAGGATTCTATTACCGGCGTATTCCGAAAGGTCGATTTCCAATTCCGTCCAGCCATCAGCGCCCGGTGCCTTGCCGGGCAGCTTCCGGTCCTGTTCCGCTTTGGCCGGGGTGATGATTTTCCGGGCGAGATCGGCCTCGACATCCTTGCCGATGAACTGGCGGTAGATTTTCCGCCCATCGACCTGCACCTCCAGCAACCATTCGCCATTTTGAACGTGATCGGCCACCGCGAGTTTCAACACGGTTTTCTTGCCGGGGCGAATATCGACATTACGGCTCAAAACGCATGGTGTGCAGTTATCAAAAGGTAGCGTGGCGAAGACGTTGCTGCGTCCGCGCTCCTCGGCAATGAGTCCAAGATTCGTGGCGGTATTGCAGTAGGTCAGCGACCATTCAGGCGCGAACGCCGCGAAGGCTTTTTTCAAGGCCGGCGACGGGACGGGCGCGGTGATCCGTGCCATTTCCTCCGGGGTGTAGGTGCTGTTCGCGATGGGACCGGGCGCGAAACTCGATTCCAGCGGGCCTGGTTTTGCCGCTCTTGCCGGGATCTGGAAAACCTCCGCGCCGTTCGCGTCTTTCACGATGCGGCCACCTTCCTTGACGACCGCTTTTCTCGCGAGTTGTTCGCAGACATCGATCAAAGTGGGGACATTGTACACCGTGCTGGTGAAGATTTGTTTCTCGTCGAGATTCCTGGTGAACCGTTCGGGAAGATTCTTGAAACCGAGCGTGGTGAAAAGAACGCCGGCGGCGGTGGATGGATTGCAATCCGAGTCCTTGCCGCAGCGGGTGGCGATGATCATGGTCTGATCCGGATCGCCCTTGCCATAGAGCAGGCCCATCAGGACGTAGGCTCCATTGATCCGGGCATCGACCTGGGAATTTCCGCCGTATTTTTTCACGTACTCCGGGTTTTTATAATATTTCTCGTTGAGCAATTCCCAGGTTTTTTCCCACTCGGGGATCTCCTTGGACCATTGCAACATGTCGCGGACGAAGGCGGCATATTGGCTGTCGGCGGGGATTGCCTGCAGGCCGAGTTCCACCACTTTGCGGATGTCCTTCTCGAAAAATGCCGCGGCATACATGGCACCGATGAATTGTCCGGCATAGACTCCGTCGCCGTAGTTGACCAGCCGTCCGAACTTGTCACCCATGGCGATGGCGACGTTCGGCATGCCGGGGGCGATCAACCCGGAGTAGTCGCTCTCGATCTGATAGTCGATGATGGTCGCGCTGCCATTGAACCGGGGATGGCTGGAATCAGGCGGCGCGATGCCCTTGCGCAGGTTGATCCGCCCTTCGCGGTTGGCGCACCAAAGCGGGTAGCTGGTGTTTGCGAAGTCGATACCGGCCTGGCGGATGGAGCAATCGAGTCCATGGAGTTCCATCGTGCGCAGGAATGTCATCTCCACATAGACATCGTCCTGATTGAAGGCCCGGTTGATGAGGTCCGGCTGCCACTTCGGCATTTCGCTTTCCGGGATGATCCTGTCGTTGGATTTGAACTCGGTGGGGCCGCCCAGGGAGACCCCTGCGATTTGGCCGATCCAGCCGGCCTTCATCTTGTCGCGATAATCTTCCAACGAGATCTTGCGATATTGTGTTTGCCCTTGGGCGGCCAGGGAAAGGAGCGGCACCGAGGTGATGGCGATCAGGAAAAGTGAATTCATTTTTTAATATGGTGATTTTGGAATCGCAGGATCGGGAAAGCAGGTGGGGGTTTGTCAAAACTTAGAACTCACCAGAACCGCGAGTCCGATCAGATAGAACACGAACATGGCCGCGAGCAGCTTATTGGTTCCCTGCGGCGCGCCTTTGAACTCCTTCCAGACGAACACGCCCCAGAACGCGCCGATCATCGTCGCGCCCTGTCCCAGCCCGTAGGAGAGCGCCGCGCCGGCCTTGGTGCTGGCGATGATGCTCATGGACATGCCCAGATTCCAGATCACTCCGCCGAGGATGCCGATGGCGTGCAAACGAAAGTTGCCCTTGGAAAAGTAATCCCCGAAGGGCACGGGTCCGCCGGAGAGAGGCTTTACCATCATGATGCTGTTCCAGAGGAAGTTGGAAATCAACAAACCGAATGAAAACACGACGATCGCCGTGTAGGGGCTGAGTTTTCCGGCCTCCAATGTTTTCGTTAGAGGGTCGAGTTGTCCCATGGATTGCGCCACGAAGCTATAGAACCATCCCATGAGCAAACCCGCCGCCACCGCGATCACGATTCCCTTGGTGGGTGTCCGGCTGCTGTTGGATGCCAGTTTGCGATACGCCAGGGCATCGAGAATGATGGCGACGACAATCGCCGCCACCCCGGTCGCCAGCATCGGGACATTGCCCTCCGGCTTGGCGATGTAGGTGGTGACCACGCCTAGCGCCAGCGCGAGGCCGACTCCCACCGGAAACGCCACGGCCATCCCTGCGATGTCGATCGCGGCGACCAGCAGGATGTTGGAAAGATTGAAGATCACGCCGCCGAGCAGGGCCGCGCCGAGCCATTTGGAATCGGCCTGCCGCAGGTCGGTGAGAAACCCGCGCCCGCCCTCACCGGTGCTGCCGAGCGTGAAAGCCAGCAACAGCGCGAGCAGGAACACGCCGATGGCGTAGTCCCAGTAGAACAGTTGGAAGCGCCATTCCTTGCTGGCGAGTTTCTGGGTATTGGCCCAGGAACCCCAACATAACATGGTGAGGACACAGAGTGCCACGGCAAGCGGGTAGGATTCGACGATGGTCATGGGTTGAGAAGTTGCGCAAACGATTGTGAGCTCTTCGGGCAACGTCAATCTTGAATTTCCGAAAAACCTGCCCTGTGGTTCCCGGTCTTGCTTGGAACCGGGAAAATCCCGTGGATTTCACAAAGTCCGCACCGATTCGCGGAAAATCAGCTCCACCGGCAGGGCCCGGACACCCGCTGTGGGTTTGCCGCCGGTGCCGGGCTTCATCGCTCCGAGCAGCATCGAGACGGCTTGCGTGGCGAGTTGCTCCACCGGCTGGGCCACGGTTGTGAGCGATGGCGCGAGAAACTGGGCCCATGGTTGTTCATCGAAGGAAACCACGGAAATATCCGCCGCGACCTTGAGACCGCACTCGTGAATCGCCCGGATGGCTCCAAACGCCAGCAGGCTCCCCAAGGCGAACAACGCGGACGGACGCTTCTCCGGATTTTCGCACAATTCCAGCGTGCCGCGATAGCCGCTCTCCGCCGTGAAATCGCTGCCGCTCACCAGCTTGGCATCAAAGCGGATGCCGGCATCCTCCAGCGCGGACTTATATCCGCGCAGACGCTCCATATTCGAGTAGCTCGTGGGCAGGCCCTGCACACAGCCGATGCGACGGTGGCCACATGCCAGCAGATGATTCACCGCCATCCGCGCTCCACTCAAATTATCCGATACCACGCTCGGCACTTCCCATTCGGGGAATACCCGGTCCACCAGCACGATCGGCATGCCGGTCTGTTGCAGGGAAAGCAAATGCAGGTGCTCCTCCCCCACCGGGGCCAGGATCATGCCATCCACCCGCCGCCCATGCAGCAGATTGACGGATTCCATTTCCAGCGCGGTGGATTCCTGGCTGTCGCAAAGCAAAACGGCATAACCATGGGCGCGGGCGGCCTTTTCCACCGCGCAGGCGAGGTTCGCGAAGAAGGGGTTCGCGATGTCGGGAATCAGCAACCCGATGGTTAGGGTTTGCCGCAGGCGCAGCCCGCGTGCGTATTGATCCACAACCACGCCGAGTCTTCCGGCTTCTGCCAGAATCAATTGCCGGGTGGCGGGAGCGATGCGGCATTGTTCCGCCCGCCCGCTCATGACTCGTGAAACGGTGGATATTGAAATCCCCAGCGAGGCGGCCAGTTGTTTCAAGTTCGGCCTGCTGTGCGCAACCGGAAGCGGATTGGGGGAGGGGTGGGGATTTGCGGGCGGCCTCGGCACGCATCCAGCATGCGGACAATTCCCGCTTCCGAAAAGGACAAAAAATCACCCTTTCGTAGTGGAAACGGCGCTCTAACACGGATGTGGCCGCACTTGTCCGGCGAATCGCATCGTCGCCAAGGCCCCGAGCCGCCGGGATTCAAATCCGCTTCCCCCAATGGAAGGATCGGCGGAAATGGAAGGATTCTGGAATTTTCGTTGCCCCCTATGGGCTTTTCTTCCATAGGAAGAACAGCATTTTGATTACTCCGCCATTCCATCAGAAGATCCATAGCTCCGCCCCTTCATGAATTCCGTCAAAAATCCAACCTCACTCCGGAAAACCACTTCACCTTCGCCGCTATGGATCCTGCTGGCCATCTGCGCCGTCGGTTTGGCCTGTGGCGCGGCGCGGGCGGATGGGGAAGGGGAATCCGTCCTCCAGCTTGAAACCCGCGCCCGCGCTGAGACGCCGCCCGGCAGCTCCCGCTTCGCCGTCACCACCAAGCGCATTTCGTGGGATCCCGCACAGACCGCCATCGTGGTCATCGATATGTGGGACAACCACCACTGCAAGGCCGCCGCACGGCGGGTCGGCCAACTGGCTCCGGCAATCAACGGAACCCTCAAGGCGGCGCGGGAGAAGGGCGTGCTGATTGTTCACTCGCCCGCCGACTGCATGGATTTCTATCAGGAAGCTCCCCAGCGCAAGCTCGCCCAAAGCGCCCCGATGGAAAAGGCCCCGGTCGTTTTCAAGTGGCATGACCGCGATCCGAAGATCGAACTCACCTACCCGGACGAACTCACGCGCGACGGGCAGATCGAGGGCGTCGGCAGTTGCACCGGGTGCGAGCCGCCGTGCCCCAGGCGTTTCCGCAATTGGACCCGGCAGATCGACACCCTCGAAATCGCCCCGCAGGATGCCATCACCGATCAGGGCCAGGAGTTATACAATCTCTTCCGCCAGCGCGGCATCCGGCATGTCATCGTCATGGGCGTTCATGCGAACATTTGCATGCTCGGCCGGCCGTTCGGCATCCGGCAGATGACCTATCTCGGGATGGACGTGGTATTGTGCCGCGACCTGACGGATTCGTTCTTTGAACCCAAAACACCCGGTTTCAACCACTTCCGCGGCACGGATCTCATCATCGAGCACACCGAGCGTTACTGGTGCCCCACGATCACCAGCACCTCCCTCACCGGTCGGCCGCCGTTCCAGTTCCCGGACGATGCGGCGCCCGTGAACCCCATCGCCCGCTGGAGCTTCGAGGAACCGGAGGGCAAGCTCGCCCGAGAGACCGAAAGCAGCCGTGAAAGCCCGATCACCGGCAATTTCCGCCGCCGCGCCGGAGCCGTCGGCACCGGCCTCAAGTGCGATGGTTTCTCCACCCGCCTCGTCATCCCGGCGGAGCAGGCACCCCGAATTTCCGGCCCGTTGAGCATCCAGGCGTGGTTTGCCCCGCAGGCCTATCCCTGGACATGGTGCGCCATCGCCGCCCGACAATCCGACGCAACGGCGGGCTACTCATTCCGCATCGATGCCGAGGGCCACTTCGGCCTCCTGCTCGCCGTGGATGGCAAATGGCACGAGGCCACATCCACCGCCAAACTGCCGCTCATGCAGTGGTCCCACCTCGCCGCCACCTTCGATCCCGCCACCGGCATCACCCTCTACCTCGATGGGAAAAACGTCGGCCAACTCGCCCTCACCGGCACGTTCACTCCCGCCGAGACCGACCTCTGGATCGCCCGCAACCGCAAGAAAGAACCCTGCGCCTTCGAGGCAAAAAACATCCCCGTCCATTGCTCGCTCGATGGCATCCTCGACGAACTCACATTTCACGATAGCTGCCTCAGCCCTGCGGAAATCTCCAGCACCTTCACCGCCACCAAGCCCTCCGCCCCGCCCGATCTCATCCCGCGCAGACTTCCCTCCGGCCCGGCGAAACTCGATCAATTCGGCGCGTTTTACACCCCCTTGAAATACTGCGAGGAATGGGACGAGCAATGGCGCGGGGACGGCCCGGACGTCGTCGTCGCCTTCGACAAGGCACCCTTCCGCCTCGTCTGCTGGCGCGGCATTTCCTACGCCCCCTGCTTTGTCACCGAAAAAGGCCACTGGATGAGCAACGAATTCGTCGAGCGCGCCCACGTCACCGGCATGGGCTGCTGCGAATCCATGTCCGACAAACAGGCCCGCTTCTCCCACGTCAAAATCCTCGAAAACAACGCCGCCCGCACCGTCATCTTCTGGCGCAACTCACCCGTCGGCGTGAACTACCAAATCCCCTTCGAAGACCCGGAAACCGGCTGGGGCGATTGGTCGGAGGAAACCTACACCGTCTATCCCGATGGCGTCGCCGCCCGCAAAGTCACACTCTGGAGCGGCAAACTCGACGAATGGCACGAATGGTGCCAATCCCTCCAAATCCTCCATCCCGGCCAACGCCCCGAAGATCTGCTAGACCCGCAGCGCGTCATGTCCATCGCCAACATGGCCGGCCAAAGCCAAACCTACGGCTGGGAACCCGGCCCCCGCAGCCAGACCCTCCCCGCGCTGCCCCTCGCCAACATCCAGGTCACCTACCTCAACTCCGTCTTCAATCCCTTCCTCATCCTCGATGACCGGGACGGCATCAATGATCGCGGCGGGCGCGGCCCCGCCATCCTGCGCTACGGCGGCTCCTGGTCCGATTTCTCCACCTTCCCCTGGCGCAATCACTGGCCCGTCAACCAAGTCCAAATCATCGGCCGCTACGCTGTCGCCGCCGATCAGGTTTCCCAAACCTACACCGCCACCCAATACAGCGCCGCCTACGAACGCAGCGAAAAATCCCTCACCAAAATCATGCTCTGCGGCCTCACCGACCAACACGCCCCGGACCTCCTCCCGCTCGCCAAATCCTGGCTCCGCCCGCCCGCACTGCACCTGCAAGGCACCGCCTACCATGGCGGAAACTATGATCCCACCCAACGTGCCTATTTGCTGGAACGCATCACCCCCGCCGCGCCACTCGAATGCGACTTCGCAGCCAGCCCGGAAACCCCGCTCCAAAACTTCTGCCTCATCGTCAAAAACTGGGGAAAAACCACTCCGCGCCTGGCACTCGACGGCCAAACCATCCCGCCCGGCAAAGACTTCCGCATCGGCCATCACACCACCATTGAGGGCACCGACCTGATCGTCTGGATCGAGCGCCAATCCCTCAGCCCCGTCCGCCTCATACTTACTCCCTGATAGAAACGAACATCACCGTGGAACGCCAGGCATCCAAATCACATCCCGAATCCAACTAACACCCCTTAAATTCAATGAAACTGCTGGTTTGCACCACACTCCCGATGGCCAGCGGCTTGGTCAGCCTGGGACGCGCGCTATCGCTTGACACGGCCATGGTGATCATGGCGATGGGCGGCACATCCATATTGTGCTTGGCTGACACCGATCCATCGAGCACGCCGGCCCAGCCGCTCGTGGTCCCGAAGGCGGTTTCTTTCCCACCCGCCCGGGTGCATCTGCTGGATGGCCCGTTGAAGCAGTCACGGGATGCCGCGGAGAAACACCTGTTGAGTCTTGACGTTGATCGCCTGCTGGCACCCTACCGTGCCGAGGCCGGGCTTCCGGAAAAAGCCGCGCGCTACACGGGGTGGGAGACCGGTTCTCTTCCCGGCGTGGGCCTCGCCTTCTACCTGTCTGGAATATCCAACCTGACGGAGGCGAACGGGAACAAAGAACTTGTCCGACGCCTAGGCTACATTCTGGATGAGTTGGCAGCCTGTCAGGAAGCCACGGGCGGCTATCTTCTGGGGTGCAAGAATGGGCGGGCGATCTTCGCGCGCGTCGAGAAGGAGGGGCGATTCGAGGGCTTCAGTCCCTGGGACGGGACTGGCCAGGCTACGCCATATTATTCGTTGGAAAAAACCTTCTCCGGTCTTAGAGATGCCTACCGCATTGGACGGCAGCCCAAGGCGCTGCAAATAGCCATCAAGCTCGGGAATTGGCTCGATGAGCACCTGTCGCATGTCACCGACGCGCAGTTGCAGAAATTGATGTCCGCCGAATACGGAGGAATGAACTGGGTGTTGGCTGACTTGTATGCCGATTCCGGCGACGCCCGATTTCTCGCCTTGTCGCGGCGCTGGGTGAACCACGGGATCATGGATCCTCTCGAGCAGGGGCACGATGTGCTTGGCGGGCGACATGCCAATGCCAGCATTCCGCAATTCAGCGGCCTGGCGGCGCGTTACCCGTTTTCCGGCGTGAGTTCAGACCGCGCCACCGCCGAATTTTTCTGGGAAAGCGTGGTGAAACATCACAGTTATGTGAACGGCGGCAACAGCGAGAGCGAGCATTTTTGCGCCGCAGACAAGCTCAACGACACCTTGACACCCTTCACTGCGGAAAACTGCAATTCCTACAACATGCTGCGCCTGACGCAATTGTTGTTCAACATCCAGCCGTCGGCCGCCTACGCGGATTACATGGAACGGGTGTTGTTCAACCATATCCTGGCCGCGCAGGATCCGGACAATGGCAGCGTCTGCTACTTCCTTCCGCTGATGACCGGAACACGCAAGCGGGTTGAATCGGAAGAGGTGTTTTCCTGCTGCGTGTGCAGCGGGTTTGACAGTTATGCCCGCACGGCCACCTATATCTACAGCCATGATGCGGAAAACCTGTTCGTCAATCTGGCGGTTGCCTCGGAAGTTACCTGGCCGGAAAAGAAACTCGTCCTCAAACAGGAGACCCGCTTCCCGGACGAAGACACGGCTGTGTTTCGGGTGGACTTGCCGCAAGCGACCCGCTTCGTCCTGAACGTGCGCTATCCACACTGGGCCACGGCGGGAGTGACGATTCAGCTCAATGGCCAGCCGTATCCGGTTTCGGCCACGCCCGGAAGTTTCATACCCATCAGTCGTGAGTGGCGCAACGACGACACCGTGACGGTGACGACGCCGCTGAAAATCCGGTCGGAGCCCATGCCCGATAATCCGAACCGGGTCGCCATATTCGCCGGGCCGGTCCTCCTTGCAGGTGTGCTTGGCCCCGTTGCCGATCCACTGGTGGAACAACCGGGCTATGCGCCAGTCATCATGGCAGGCGACAAGCCACTGGACCAGTGGCTCAAAGCCACCTCCACCCCGCTGATATACACGACGCAGGTTGGCCGTCCGCGCGAGGTGGAACTGCACCCGTTTTACAAACTCCGTCAGCAGACCCACTGCATCTACTGGGATTGTGTCACTCCGGCACAGTGGCAGACGCACACAGCGGAAGTCGAACGGCTAACCGCAGCTTCCAAAGATCTCGACCAGCGAACGATGGACCGGGTCGTGGTGGGGAACCGTGATTCGGAAAATGCCCACGCGGCGGCCGTTGCTGACACCAGCATTGGCATTGGCAACAACAACGGAGCCTACCTGGGGCATCTGACATGGCGTCATAGCAACAAGCCTGCCGGACTTGGATATACCCTCAAGGTTGCCGAGGGAGCCCCGCTCTCGCTCTATTGCCGCTATATGGGGCGCGCGACTTACGAAACACAGCGGGACTTCTCCATTGAAGTGGATGGCGTGGTGATCGCGAAAATCAACATGCCGATGGACAACAGTGTCACCGCAGGTCTGATCGAGGCTCATTACAATATCCCGGAGGAACTGGTGCGGGGGAAACAGTCCATCAAAATTTTCATGAAACCCGATACGAAGAAGACGACCGGTAAACTGGTTGAAATGAGAATTGTCAAATGAAGGGCTTCAGAACTGAGGGGCATGATCGATGCTCGTGGGTTTCCACCGCAGGCGGACCGAAGCTGCGAGCGATCTCTCTTTACCGAAGTCGGCGAAATAGGGAATGATCACCTCAGGTATCAGGCCGGTGGAACGGTGGGAGAAAACACCAAATGCCGCCGATTTCAAGCCGCGCCACATCCCGGTAATGGAACGGGTCATTAGCTTCACAACGCAATGGAGGTGAAGGTGGCCCGAGCCGGATTCGAACCAGCGACACGCGGATTTTCAATCCGCTGCTCTACCAACTGAGCTATCGGGCCGTTCTCACGGCTGCCCTATCGGGCGGGCGGCAGTAAGAGCGGGGGGGCGGACTTTGACAATCGGAAAATCGCGGTTTTCCGAGATTTTCCACGGGAAACCCGCAGTCTTCATTTGAGGAAGACTTCACGGGGCTTGGCACCATCGCCGGGGCCGACGATGCCGCGTTGTTCGAGGATATCGACCATGCGGGCGGCACGGGTGTAGCCGAGGCGCAGTCGGCGCTGGAGCAGCGAGGTGCTGCATTTGCGCTCCTGGCGGGCGACTTCGATGCATTTGACGATGAGTTCCTCATCGGCCTCGGAAACGTCCTCCTCGTCGTCGTCATCGCTGCCGGAGAGGGAGGCGTGGATGTCGGTCTCGAACCTTGGTTTTCCCTGCTTGGCGCAATGGTCGATGATGCGCTCGATTTCCGCATCGGTGACGAAAGCGCCCTGGGCGCGTTCCAGTTTGGCGGAGCCGGGCGGCAGGTAGAGCATGTCGCCCTTGCCGACGAGTTTGTCCGCACCCTTGGTATCGAGGATGACGCGGGAATCGAGGGCGGAGGAGACTTGGAAGGCGATTCGGCAGGGGATGTTCGCCTTGATGATGCCGGTGACCACGTCGGCGCGCGGCGTCTGGGTGGCGATGATGAGATGGATGCCTGCGGCGCGGGCTTTCTGCGCGATGCGGGCGATGCACATTTCCACATCGGCGGGCGCGGTTTGCATGAGGTCGGCCAGCTCGTCGATGAGCACGACGATGTAGGGGAAGCGATCAGGAATTTTATCCTCTTCCGGTTCGAAATCCTCGTCATCCTCATCGGCTTCGGGCGCGAGTTCGCCGGATTCGAGGGCGGCGGCGATGGATTCGATCTGCTCGTCGGCCACGTCGTCGAGCGCCCAGGGCGGTGCCTGGTGGCTGGCCGGAATGTCGGGATCGAGTGAAAACTCCGGTTGTTCCAAGCCTTCGTTTTCCGCGGGTACCGGGCTTTCGTCGATTTCCTCTTCTTCCGTGTCGGCTTCTGGTTCCGGTGCGGGGCGTTCCTTTTTCGGGCGGCTGTTGAAGCTGTCGAAGTTCCGGACGCCCTCCTTGGCGAAGATGCGGTAGCGCTTTTCCATCTCGTTGACGACCCATTTGAGGGCGGCCACGGTTTTCTTGGGATCGGTGACGACCGGCACGACGAGGTGGGGCAGCTTGTTGTACATCTGCATTTCGACCACCTTGGGATCGACCATGATGAAGCGCAGCTCGTCCGGACCGAATTTGAAGAGCATCGAGGCGATGATGGAATTGATACAGACGGATTTGCCGGAACCGGTGGCCCCTGCGACCAGCAGGTGGGGCATGGCTGCGAGATCGCCGATGACGGTTTTTCCATAAACGTCCTTGCCGAGGGCGAGCGGAATTTTCTTTTTGGCGGAGCGGAACTCGGGATCGTGCAGCAGTTCGTGCAGCGGGACGGCGACTTTGAGGGTGTTGGCGATTTCGATGCCGACGGTGTCCTTGCCGGGGATGGGGGCGAGGATGTTGATGCGCTCCGCGCAGGTGGCGCGGGCGATGTCTGCCTCCAGCTGGGAAATACGGGAAACCCGCAAGCCGGTGCTCGGATAGATCTCGTAGCGGGTGATGGTGGGGCCGCGGGTGATGTCGCCGGGGGTGACTTCGATGCCGAAAGCCTTGAGCGTCTCGATGATGACGCGCTGGTTGGAGAGCAATTCGTCGCGGTTTGCTTCGGGAGCTTCCTCTTCTTCCTCCGCGTCCAGCAGGTCGAAACCGGGCAGTTCGTAGTTTTCAAAACCGGTGACGGAAAGAAACTGGTGGCCGGGTTTTTTCCGTTCGAAGGGCTTGGTACCGGCGATCATCGGTTCGGCGGCGCGGCGCTGGGAGGCATCGATGATCTGGGGCGGGGGAGTGTCACGCAAGGGCAGCAGGGACTGGGGATCGGCCTCCAGCTCATTGCGCAGGGCGGTGGCCTTGGAGGATTCCCGCTCCTTGCGACGCTCCTCGCGCTGGCGTTCGCGCTCCGCGAGCAGCTCGGCCTCGCGGGCCGCCGCCCTGCCTGCCTCGCTGCGGCTTGCGCGCCAGGCGGCGAATTTGGCCAGCACCAGCCGGAAGCAGGTTTTGGTGAAACGGATCGGTTGTTGGCCGGTAAGCAGAATCACGGCCACCACGTAGGCGGCACCGGTGACCAAGAGGGTGCCCGCGCGCCCGATTAGATTCATCAGCATGAAGCCGCCCACGCCATTGCCGATCACGCCGCCCGGACTGTTGAGGTGGCAGCTCTGGGCCCAGTCCTTGAAGAAAAAATCCGCAGCGTGGAGCCAGGCGGCCCCCGCCAGCAGCAGGACGCTGAAACCCGCCACCGCGCGAGGCCAGATCCGACCGTCGAAGGCCACCTTGATCACTCCGAACCAAATGAAACCCACCGAAACAAGGTAACTCGCCGCACCGAATAGCAGCACCTGCAGGAATCCCAGAATCCCACCCACCGGCCCGATCAGGTTCTTTCCCGTTTCACCAGATTTGTCCGCAATTGGCTCCAGAAACCCGCCGATGACCGGAATATTCGCCGGGCCGCGGAGATCCGCCGGGCTGTATTTCACCAGCGACAGCAACAGCATCAGGCCCACCGTGATCCACAGGATGCCCGTGATCTCATTGGTCCATCGCGACGGTTCGGCGGTTTCACCGCGCTTCTTGTTGTCCCTGCCTGCCATATCGTTGCCTGCGCCCGCAGCATCCCCCGACTCGGGCTCGGGGGCAAGATTGTTTTCAGGGGCTGAAAATCAGGCTAGGTTTACAAAACTTGCATGAGGAGGACTATTGCCAGCCTCATGCTCTTCGGGTTGTTCAATCCGCTTCTCGACTGCATGCATCGAGGAACTGTGCGCCGGCGGGGTTGTTTGCGAACCGCTCGCCCATACTGGAACAGGCCGAGAGTGCGGCAAGGCCGGATGCGTTGGCGATGGTGCGCATGTGCTTGGCGGATTTCATGGTGTTGAGATGGATGTCAATTGGATTTCAGATGGAGGTGGAGGATGCGGCGGAGTTCGTCGAGGGTCTCGGGCATTTCGCACGCGCCGTGGGGGCCGGGGACGATTTTCTCGGACTTCGCGGATTTCACATGGGAACTCCAGTATTCCACCACGCCGTCGGAGCTGTTGGGAGTGTCGCCCTTGCCGCGGTCGCCGATGATCGAGTGGTAAGGCACTTCCATGGGCTGGGAATCGAGGAGCATGAAAGCGGGATTGGACGGAGACAGGCCGTCGATGCTGGTGGGCATGCGGTCGGAATTGCCGGTGATGATGGAGACGGAGCTGCCAAGCGTGGTGGTGGCGGTGGATACGATATCGACCGGCAGCGAGATCAGGCGGATGGCGAGCGCACCGAGGGTGCCGACGGCCATCTTGCTGCCGCGGTGGGGAGTGCAGATGAAAACGGCGCGGTCGATGTGCGGATTGGCCTGGTAGATGGCGCAGCGGTCGATGAGGTCACCGGGTTTGACGTTCTTGAAGAAGCGGCTGGCCTTGTCCATGCCGATCACGTTCCAGGCATCGCGATCCATGTCTGTAACCTGCATGCGGGTGAGGATGCCGCCCATGCTGTGGCCGACGAGCACCATGTCCTTCGAGTCCGGATGCCGCTGGCGGAACTTATGCAATTCCTCGCGCAGGCGCATCGCCGAATAGGCGGGAGGATTGCCGGTGGGGTAGCTGAAAACCCAGCACTGGTAGCGGCGGCGCAGTATGGGATCGGTTTCGATCTCGTTGATCACGTTGCGCCACATGCGGGGCGTGGAAATGAGGCCGTGGACGAAGATGAGCGGGATGCGGTCCGGATCGTAGGGCTGGAGCTGATAGAGGCCGGTGGTGCCCATGCGCTCGTCGGCGTGGATCGCCCCCATCAGCCCGTTCCATAACTCGGAATCATGCGGGTAGTGGGCGAGGGGAGCGGAGAAATCGGCATGGAGCACGCGCTCTTTCGCGGCGATCCGGGCCTTGGTTTTCAAGGTGGGATCGACCAGGGAAAGCGTCACCTCGCGGCCATTGAAGTCGAGCACTGCGGTGACCGGCGCGGTGACGCCGATCCGGGGTGCGAAAGGTTCCAGCTGAGTGGTTTTGCGCACGCCGACCAGTGCGCCGCCGATGCCGTCCTGGCGATGGCGGTTTTTCACGGAATCCATGTCCACTTCCGAGGCGGGGGTGAAGGTGGTGAACCAGTTTGGATCATAGTTGCCGTCGCTGGATTTAGGGGCGAAGCGCAGGCGGAAGGTCTTGCCACCCGATTCGAGGGCGAGCGGACGGTTCCACATGCGGCCATCGTTCGAGGAGCGCAGCAGCACCGTGAGATCGGCGGCGGCCTGATTGTAAATGGTTTGCGCGGCTTCGCCGGAGTTGGGTGAGTCCAGCAGTGTTGCCGCTTCGCGGGCGGCATCGAGATAAAGTGCGGCGCGTTGCTCTGCTGTCAGTGATTTGGACGCCGCCTGTTTGAGGGAGACGACGGCGGCGCGATGGAAGCCCTCCTCTGGCGGCAGGCCCTGTTGGGCGCAATGCGCGAGCAGTAGGAAGAGCAGCGAAGCCGCAGCGCGACGGGAAGGCCCGGCCAGCAGGTCAAGAAATGAACGAAAGGGAAACATGGGATGCGGATGTGATTGCGATGAAATGGGGATGCGTTTTTTGCCTTCAGGTGTCTGGGGCTTTTGGAAATGGAATTCAAACCCGAAAACCGGTCCAGGGGAGATGATGTTGCAGGCAAATGCATTGTTCATGTTCAATGGGCCTTGGGCGGCAGCAGATAAAGCGAGGTGGCGAAGACCAGGTAGACCATCTCCGCTCAATCGATCACAGGGCACCGCACGGCGTCCCGGATCCAATCGAGGATTTCGGAGCCGATGTCGGTTTTGCGGAAATATCCCGCGCACCCTGCGGCTTGCGCGGCAGCGCGGTCGGTCGGTTCGTCGCGGCCGGTCAGGAGAAGGATCGGCGTGCGGTCGTTGATGGCGGCAAGTCGGCGGGCTAAGTCCAGCCCCGAGATGCCCTGAAGCTGGAAATCGAGCACGATACAGCCGAAACGCGGGCGCATGGTGTCCTCAAGGAAGACCTCGGCGGAGAGGTAGGTCACGGGGTCGAAGTCGGCGCTGCAGAGCAGGCGGGCGAGGGAGCGTCCGACACTTTCATCGTCGTCAACGACCGCCACATAGTGCTTGCCGCTCCCGCTCATGCGATATGGGTCCAAGAGGGGGCAAGCAGGATGATGATCATTCGGTTCGTAAATTGGATGGATGAGTTCCTAGCACTTTCAGCATCTCTTGGGGAAGGTGGACAAAAGTCGTATATCGGTAGCGAATTGCCGGCTTGTGATCACGATATAGGCCCAAAGTCTCATGGCTGGCGTATTGACGGAGGCGAAAATTTCCGATATTCCGGCAAGTGCTATGAAAAACACACTACGTACCTGTTGTGCGATTGCGCTGATTTCCCCGCTTTGCGCCGGGGAGCCCGCTCCCGCTCCAAGCACGCCTCCCACCACCTACGATTCCTACTGCTGGTTCCTTGGCGGAGGAGGCGACTACTTGTTCGACTCCGAGGAGATCTACTGGAACGGCCACATTGGCTATAATTTCAGTGATTCCTCATCGATATTCCTCGAAGCGGGCTGGATTGGCTCGGACGACGAAGTCACGGTCGCGACTGAGGGCTCGATCAATGATGAACCCGTTATCATCTTGGAAGATACCAATATCGATATCGATATCGTCCCAGTCACCCTCAACTACAAATACGAGTGGGCATTGGGCGACAGGCTGGCGTGGTATCTTGGTGTCGGGGCCGGGGCTGCCAACATCGACGTGGAGGTCGGAGGCTTCGGTTCCGATGATGAGTGGACCTTCATGGCCCAGGCCTTCACCGGACTGGTGTATGAGTTCACTCCTGCTTTCGAAGGATATCTTGGCGTCCGATACATGTGGTTCGATGAGCCTGATTTCGGCGACGATGGCGATTTGGGTGACTTCGATGACTGGGGTGCCGGATTGGGGCTTCGCTTCAATTTCTGATTCCAGTTCCAGTAGTTTTGTTGCGGAACCGGTTCGCATACCTGCGAGCCGGTTCTTTTTTTACTTGAAGTCCAGCGGCGCGAAGTGCGCGAGCTTCAACCAACGTCAAGGGCAAGACCATGTCTCGGCTGCATCGATCCCGGCGGACTCCTTGACAATGATGGCGGAGGCAGGTTCCCATGAGCTTCGTCCATAAGATGCTTGCCCGATACCGGGCGGATGTTCATTCCGGTGTCCGACAAATGACGTTTCCGCCTTCATGCATTCCTGGACCACCGTCGCTCGCCGCCTTTGCCAGGCGCGGTGTGATCATCATTTTTGCCATGCTGGCGTCCTCTGCGGAGCTTTCCGCCCAGGAACTCGAACCGCGCCGCTGGGGGCATCTGCCGCTCGGTGTCAACTTCGCGGGACTCGGCTACATCCGCACCGAGGGTGACATCGCGCTGGATCCGGTGCTGCGGCTAACCGATGTCGAGGTGGAGCTGGACACCGCGGCATTGAAATACATCCGCACTTTTGGATTGTTCGGAAAATCCGCCCGTTTCGACCTGGTCCAGGCCTATCAGGAGGGCGAGTGGACGGGTTTGCTCAACGACGCCCCTGCTGCGGCGCAACGGTCGGGTTTCACGGACACCTCGCTGCGCTTCGCTATCAACCTTTTCGGTGCGCCGCCGCTCGAGGGCGCGGAATTCGCGCAATACCGCGCCGGGCTAAAAAGCGACACAATCATCGGTGCGGGCCTGATCGTCACCCTGCCCACCGGCGAGTATTTCAGCGACAAGCTGATCAACCTCGGCGAGAACCGCTATTCGATCCGCCCGCAGGTGGGGGTCGTGCATGAGCGCGGCAAGTGGTCCTTCGAGTTCACCGGCGCGACCTGGTTCTTTACGGAAAACGATGACTTCTTCGGCGGCATGGAGCTTGAGCAGGATCCGCTGGTCACGATGCAGGGGCACGTCATCCACACCTTCCGCCCCGGGTTGTGGCTGGGGGCCAGTCTAGGCTATGATTTCGGCGGGCAAAGCACCGTCAATGGCGACAAGAAGGACGATAGCAGGGAGATTCTCTCGTGGGGAGTGACTTGCGGCGTATCGGTGAGCCGGAGCGTGGGATTCAAGTTCGGCTACATCGACCAGGGCACGCGGCGGCAGACCGGCTCGGATCTCGGTCACTTCGTCGCTGCGGTGTCGGTGATGTGGTGAGGCATCTTGTGTGGCGAGGCGGCGAAATTGCATCTGTCATCTCCACAGAGAGCTACGCTCATCATTGTGGACGGGGCAATCGTTGAAAGAAAACAAGGTCTGAAGGATAGTCCACCAGGACCTCTTGGACGTTTGATTGGGTTTGCCCCGCTCACCACTCGTCATCAGTCGCTGACCATGATTCGTCGGGGTTGAAGAGTTCCATTTTCTGGAATGCTTCGAGAGTGTCCGGGCCGAGATCCTTTTCGTAAACGATTCCTGTATGGCTGACGATGAAGGTTTTCACGCCGGTGACTTGGTATTCGGCGGGGGCGGCGGCGAGTGCGAAACCACCGATCATGGCACCCTTGATGACGAAATCGATCTCGCCAAGGGGTGCGGCGGGTCCTTGACCCTTGAGCACCTTGAAAATGTAACCGTGATAGGGTTGAGGCTTGCTCTGCTCCGAGTAGCCTTGCTCCAGAGCCTTTGCGATTTCCTCACCCACCGGCCCTTCCCATTCGCCATCCGCGTTCTTCCATGCCAGCCCATCCTGTTTACCAGGAGTGCTGATGGTGCGTTGGGCATATTGATGGACGATCGCTCCATCGTGTTTGGAGGCGGCGTATTCATGCTGTGCCTCTACGTAGCCACGGCAGATCGTGATGGCGTCCAACTCGTTGGCACCGATGCGCCGGTTCAGGATTTCCTCGCGTGCGGCTGCGGTATCGAAGGACCATTTGCCGTCCTTTTTGACGATGGGAATCGGCAGCGGGAAGGCATCTTCACCCACAGAAAGCTTGGCTGTTTCCGGATTCTTCGGGTCGATTTCAACCGATAGTTTTTCCTTTGCCTTTTCGGCAAACTCGACCGCCCGAGCCTTGTCCATCACGGGATCTTCCGAGGCGACGATGTCCTCACTATCCGGCCCGAGGATCTCTTTGAGCGCGGGCACCTGGAAGGAGGCTGCCGCCTGAATCAGGCTGTCCGCCGCCTGCTGGGGCGTATCAAATTTTTTCTGTGCGGGTATGGCGGCAACTTCAGGTGCCGCCTGTGCGATGACGCAGAGAAGGCTTGATGCCAGGAGCGCCGGGAATGAATGATTCGAAGTTTTCATACTAATGAAATTTGTTTTCGTTGAGGAGCTTCCAAAGATTGGTGCATGACATTATCGACGGCCACCGCCGCCTCGACCACCACCGCCGCCGCCTCGGCTGCCGCCGCCTCGGCTGCCGCCCCCTGAGCTTCTGCTGCTGCTGCCCCTTGAGCTGCTGGAGCGAGCGGCGCTTCCGCTGGATCCACTTCCTCCGAAGGCGCTTCTGCTGGAGTTGGCACCGGATGAAACGCTACGGCCACCGATGCTGCTGCTGCTGGGACGACTGGCGGGCTTGGTGCTGGGCCGGGTGGCGGGCTTGGTGCTTGGCCGTGTTCCACCGCCACCGGGTCCACTAATGCCGCCGGGTCCGCCTGCTCCGCCGGGCCTACCTGCACCGCCGACACCTCCGGGTCCGCCTACGCCGCCGGGCCTGCCTGCACCGCCGATACCTCCAGGGCGGCTTCCGCCGCCGACACCATTGATGCCGCCGCGTCCATATGGAGTGCCGCCACGATGTGCGGGTTGGTGGGCCCATTTGCCGCCATTCATGTTGTTGAAATTGCCGGAATTCCGGATGTAGTTGTTGTTGACGTTGATATCGACATCACCGCCGTGCCAGCCGCAGTTGTATCCCCAGCCATTCCCCCACGCGGCTCCCAAGGCGATTCCCATGCCAAAGGCGAGTCCCGTTCCCGGCACATAGCCTGGATAGACATAGGATGGATAAGGATACACCGGAGCGCCGTAAACGACCACCGGATCGTAGGATGGGACGTAAATCACTTCCGGATCTGCTTGCTGGATGACGATTACTTTTTCGCCTTCGACCACTTCGGTTCCCACTGTCTGCTGGGTGTTACTCACCAAAACATTCGTCCCCTGTGCTTTCGTCCGCATGCGCTGAACGGCGTCCATGACGTCCTCCGGTTGTGCGAGGAACGCGTTCCCCAGTTCCGTCGTCCATTGGATGTTGCCGGCGAGGCGCTCGATCACGTCAGGAACCGCGACCATGGCCTGAATGCTCGGATCCCAGGGCTGCTTCTGCACGGCGTCCGCCAGTGCCTGGTCTTTCAAATCCTTGTTCCGCTCCATCCATTGCTGGAGTTGGATAATTTCCAATGGATATGTGGAAGCGACCAGAGTCTGGCTCAGCAACGGATCAGGATAGAGAGCGATCGGTGCGACGAGGGAATCCAGTTGGTCTGCGGGAAGCCGCCATGCTTCCTGCGTTGGCGAGGTGACGGCACCCGGAAATGCCGTTTCCTGCTGGCCAAGCAGGACCGACGAGGACGGGGCGAGTGAAATCAACCACAGGATGGCGAGTGCGCCGCAGAAGGGTTGGCTCAAATATTTGAATCGAATGGATCGTTCTTTCATGACCGTGGGATAGTTGGCTATACGGACTGCCGCTGATTTCAAGCTTAAAATATTCTCATCGGCATCATCATTTCACGGTCATTCCATTTGCGAGCATGGATTGCCTGTGGCTGTGAGGTTGGTTCTGGTGACCACATCCCGAAGCAGAGCCCGCCACCCAGAGCGGCGTCAAACAGCACCAGCTGCCCACCCCGGAAAACCTCGCCTTCAATGGGTAATTCCAACGTCCATGACGGCGGATAACTATTCGAGGAAAGGGGCGGCGTCCTTCATCTCATTCGCCTACGGGATGACGACGGCCCAGTTGTTGAAATAATAATGTCCTTACTATTTTGGAATCATTGGTATTATTAACATGTCAGGTCGGTGGTCGCGAGGTGAGTGTTCAAGGCCATGGCGGGTCCGTCGACTCATTGGGCGGCAACAGGCCTTTTTCAACAAGGAAGCGATCGGCGGCATCTATGGTAAGCTCAAAATTCTTGTGGCTCACGTTGAAGTTAAAAAAGCTGTGGTCGGCGCGTTCGAAGTCCACCAGTTCGCAGTGATTGCCCCAGAAGCGGGCCCGGCGGCGGAAGCGCTCGATTTCGTCGAAGGGCGTGATGCGGTCGTTTTTTCCATGGAAAAAGATCATCGGTGGCAGCTTGCGGCGCACCAGTGAGGAAGGGCTCAGGCGCTTGGCCGTCCTCGCGTCCGGGAAACGGTTGAAGGCCTGGCTCTTGATCGCGCTGTTGACCAGGGCGCTGAAGAGGATGAGCGCCTGCGGGCGGCAATCGAGTCCATCCACCGGCGGCATTGCCTTGGGCTTGGGCAGCGCGGTGAGCAGGGCGAGTAGAGCTCCGCCGCCAGCGCCGCCAATGATGAAGCGGTCGGGGTTCAGATTGAAGGTATCGGCATTGTGGCGCAGCCAGCGGATCAGGTCGCGTGCGTCATCGATGGCTTCCAGAGGGCCTGTGCCATGGCGCGCGCCGGTGCGGGTTTCCGCGGCCACGGCCACCGCGCCGCGGCTGGCGAAATGCAGGCAGTGGGGCACAAATTGCGTGGGAGTGGGGGAATCCCAGAAACCACCATGAAAAAAAACGATGAGCGCGCGCGGGGGCGATGCCGTGAGTTTTTCCGGGAGGAATAGATGGGCCTGCACAGGTCCCTGCGGTCGTTCCTGATAGATATAAGTGGCCGCATCCTTGAGGATTTCCCGGTCACGCGCCTCGCCGATGGGGGCCACTCGTTGCAAAATGCTGCTCATAAGGGGGATTGCGCTGGGGGGGGATTTCCGCGTGTGGCGCGCGATTTGTTTGTTGTGAAAGCGACCGTCTTGTCCAATGGTTTCGCGCATGATCCGCATGATTTGTGCCATTACCCTAAGCGCGGCGACCCTGGCGAGTGCCGGGGAGGAGCTGCGGCCCGCGCTTGAAAGCAGCTACCATGCATGGCGCGATGCCATCATGCGCCGTGATCCGGCCACCTGGCAGCGGGTCACCGCCGCGCACCGCCGGATGGAGGTGAAGAACCGCATCGTCTCCGAAAAGCGCGCGTTTCCGGCTGCCGTGTTCGATCTGCCAGCCCCGCCGCCCGCCATCGGCGGCCTCAAGTTCCTCACGGCGAAACAGAACGGCCCCACTGCCAAGGCATCGTATTTCGGGAAAATCGACTTCGGAATCGGCGGCGATCCGACCGACAACCTGCTGGTGCTTTCATTCATCCGCGGCGGCGCGGGCTGGCTCTATGACCGCGCGGATTTTGTGAATTTGGCGGCGTTGCCGGAAGTGCGCAAGGAACTCGCCGCCGGCAGCCTCAAGTATCTGGAGGAAACGCCCGAGGCCCAGCCCTCCGGCGTGATTCCACCCACTCCGGTCGAGGCCCGGCCGGCCAAGACCATCGCCAAGGTCTATGTTTTCTGCCCCGGCCGCGAGGTGCGGGTGCAGGTGAACAAGATCAGCCACCATCGTTTCG
This sequence comes from Luteolibacter sp., assembly GCA_030696085.1. GTDB lineage: Bacteria > Verrucomicrobiota > Verrucomicrobiia > Verrucomicrobiales > Akkermansiaceae > Luteolibacter. Next base: position 39,918 of record JAUYNL010000022.1, on the reverse strand, counting down.
CCAACGCCAAGGAGGCGGAAATCGTCATCGGCGGCGCGGTGGATGGCCCCAACGAGGTGCAGTTCGCCACCAAAAAGCTCGATGGCGGCACCGGCACGGAGGCCATGACCATCCGCGTTTACCTGATGTCCGAAACCCCCGGCGTGCAGCCGATCAAGGCTTTCGAACATCAGATCGCCGAGGGCGGGGCGGTGAAACCCTTCGGTTCCGCCAACTTTGTAGTCGATGCCGCGATGCTGGCGAAACTCGCCGGAAAGTGAAGTCCGTCACACTTTGAAACCGAAATGCCGCCTGGCATTTCCAAAACAGATCGCGCGAATCAGCCCGGACAGCGCTTCAAAGTCGTCCGGCAGCTCGCCGCGGTCCGCCTCGGAACCGATCAGGTTGCAGAGGATCCGCCGGAAATACTCGTGACGCGGGAAGGACAGGAAAGAGCGCGAATCGGTGAGCATGCCGACGAAGCGCGAGAGCAGGCCGGTGGCCGAGAGCGCGTCTAGCTGAAGTTCCATGCCGTTTTTCTGATCGAGGAACCACCAGCCGGAGCCGAACTGGATCTTGCCCGGGAAGGTGCCGTCCTGGAACGCGCCGGTGAGGCAGGCAAACAGGTAGTTATCGGCCGGATTGAGGTTATAGATCACGATTTTCGGCATCGCTCCATCGCGGGCAAGGGCATCGAGGTAGGTGACGAGTGCCGCGCCCTGGCGGGTGTCGCCGATGGTGTCGAAACCCGAGTCCGGCCCCAGGAGGCGGGTCATGCGGGTGTTGGTGTTGCGGAAAGCCCCGAGGTGGAGCTGCTTGGTCCAGCCTTTCGCCGCATCGAGCTGGCCGAGAAACACCATCAGATAGAACGAAAACTTTTCCCGTTCCTCAGCCGTTGCGGCATTGCCGGCACGCGCGTTCTCGAAAATCATAGAGGCTTCCTCATCCGTGCAATGCAGGGCCGGCATGCGTTCCAGCCCGTGATCCGAGAGCCTGCCGCCCGCCTCGTGGAAATCATCGTGGCGCTTCTGCAAGGCGGCTAGCAGATCGGACAAGTGCGCGATGGAGATGCCGGATATCGCCTCCAGTTTCGCCAGCCACGGCGCGAGCAACTCCGGTTGATCGACGAGAAAAGCCTTGTCCGGCCGGAATGTCGGCGCGACCACCGTGACCAGATCCGAGGCGGCGATGGCCGCGTGGTCGTCGAGCGGGTCCGCCGGATCGTCGGTCGTGCCCACCACGCGCACATCGAACTTTTTCAAAATGCCGTGCACGCAAAAGTCCGGCTCGGCGAGTTTTGCATTGGCCTGTTCCCAGACTTCGTCCGCAGTGTCCGCACTGAGCATCAGATCGATGCCGAAGTAGCGCCGCAGCTCGATGTGGGTCCAATGGTGGATCGGATTGCGCAGTGTGAAGGGCACGGTTTCCGCCCAGGCCTGGAATTTCTCGCGCGGGGTGGAATCCCCGGTGATCAGGTCCTCATCCACGCCGTTGGCCCGCATCAGCCGCCACTTGTAATGATCTCCGCCGAGCCAGATCTCCGAAAGATCCGCCCAACGGTGGTTGGTGGCGATCTCGCGGGGCGAGAGGTGGCAATGGTAGTCGATGATCGGTTGGTTGCAGGCCACCTCATGGAAAAGGCGGCGTGCCGTGGGTGAATGGAGCAGGAAGTTTTCGTCGAGGTAAGCCATGGCGCTAGCATCACAACCCGTCAGCCCCGGTGTTCCAAGCGGGAAATTCCTTCGCCCTGGATTTTATAGGAAACCTCCGGTACGGACACGGAATGCGGCATCAATCTCCCAGAAAGACAAACTCTTCCGCCACCCGGTTGAGGGTGCGGCGGGCCGTGGGCATGGCCTCGGCCAGGCTGCCGAACAGATGCCGCGATGCCACTCCGGCAGCGGTTCCGCTATCCGCAGCTTCGAGAAAAGAGCGTTGGGCGAAGGCCTCGTAAAACTCCAGACCTGGGCCATGGCCCATCGCGCTCCGGCGCTTGAGGAAATCCGGATACATGCCCGTGAGCACCAGAAACTGATTGCCGGCCGCCACCTGCAAATGAAAGCGCATTCTCCCGGTGGACGACGAAATGAACGAGATGAACTCCGCCGCATGGGTGAAACCGCACGTCACATCCTGTAGCGGGTCGGCAAGCTCCGTGCAGACCCGCTTGGCCAAAACCCCGGCCACGTAATCCGCCAACTCGACATCGCTCAATCCGGATTGGAGAAACGCATGCCTCACCAACATGTAAAAATAAAACCTTGGTGTGATGCGGATCGCCGCCGGCGATTCAATCACACAATTGAACAGCTCCCTCAGATCCAGCATCTCACGCATCCCGTCCGGGTCCTGCCACAGCTTCTCCAAGTGACAACGCGTCCCGTCCGGTGCCAACACCGACGCCACAAAATCGAAGTCTGATCGCGTGAATCGACTCCGGCAGGTGGGCATCCAGTGCTCTAGCATCGCCCTCAGCCGTAGCAAAATCGGGACTCAAATGGCCAGAAAAATATCAATAAAAGTTAAGAAGATCGCCTGCAATCCATATAAAACATAGGATTTGTAGTCAATCCGGGGTAGGAAGGTTTTGCTTGCCCCTGCTGCCTGGTGGCGATAATTGGCCATGACTTGGCTGTCGCACCCATGTGGCGGTCGGTTGAACCAACGACCAAACACGATGAACATGACCCGGAACTTCAAATCCGTGGCCCTGGCAGTCGCCGGCGTCATGATGCTGCCCGGTTGCGCCACAACCGGCCAAGCCAACCCCAAAAAAAACCACGATGATCCGCAATACGCGGTGCAATCCGTCGAACACGGAAAAGCCTCGTGGTATTCCATCCGCACCAATCGCGGCACCCGTACCGCCAGCGGCCAGCGTCTCAGCGACCAGGGTGCCACCGCCGCCCACAAGACCCTGCCCATGGGCACCAAGGTGCGCGTGACCAACCAATCGAACGGCAAATCCGAAATCGTAACCATCAACGACCGCGGACCCTTCATCCGCGGACGCGTCATCGACCTGACCATCGGTTGCGCCGAGCGTCTCGGCTTCCGTCAGCGCGGAGTCGCCCCCGTCAAGGTCGAGGTCCTCGGCCACCCGAACGGGTGAAGCGCTCGCGGTGCATTTCGCTTGCCACGTTCTGGGGCAGGCCCCACAAAAGCGCCCCCCTCAACCGGATGGGTGCGCGAATCCTTCGTTCCCCTCGGCCGGGCGGACATAATCCTTATTCGCGAGCTCAAATGGACAGCATCTCATCCCGTATTGCCAAGGTTTCCCCGTCACTCACCCTTGCCGTCACCGCGCAGGCCAAAGCCATGATCGCCAAGGGCGAGGAGGTTTACGCCCTCGCCGGCGGCGAACCCGAAGTGGACACACCGGAATTCATCAAGCAGGCCGCCATCAAGGCGCTACTCGAAGGAAAAACGAAATACACGCCCGCCGGCGGCATTCCGGAACTGCGCGAAGCACTTTCGGCCAAGTTCCTCAGCGACAACAAGCTCACCTACGCGGCCAACCAGATCTGCGTGACCGGAGGTGCCAAGATGGCCTGTTTCAACGCGATCCTCGCGGTGATCGAAGAAGGTGACGAGGTGATCATCCCTTCACCGTTCTGGGTTTCCTATCCGGAAATGGTGCGTCTCGCCGGCGGTGTGCCGGTGATCGTGGAAACCAAGGAATCCACCGGTTGGAAAATGACTCCCGAGCAATTCGAGGAAGCCATGACTCCGGCCACCAAGATGGTCATCATCAATTCCCCCGGCAACCCGACCGGAGCCGTTTACACCGAGGCGGAACTCCGCGCTTTGGGCGAAATCGCATTGGAGGAGGACATCGTCATCCTGTCTGACGAAATTTACGAAAAACTCGTCTATGGCGAAGCCAAACATGTCTCGATCGCCTCGCTCAGCGACGAGCTTTACAATCTCACCATCACCGTCAACGGCTTCTCCAAGGCATACTCGATGACCGGTTGGCGTCTCGGCTACACCGCCGCTCCCAAGCCGCTGGCGGATGCGATCGACAAGATCCAGAACCACACGATTTCCAACGCCAACACCTTCTCGCAATACGGAGCGCTGGCCGCCCTGCAAGGCGACCAATCGTTCATTGAGGATTTGCGCGGCGAATATGACGTGAAGCGCCAGTTCGTATTCTCCCGCCTCAAGGCGATCCAGAACATCCGCGTGGTGGAGCCACAGGGCGCGTTCTACTTCTTCGTTTACACCGGCAATACCGGCCTGAAGTCGATGAACCTCTGCGACAAACTGCTCTCGCGCTACAAGGTGGCCACCGTGCCTGGCGTCGCGTTCGGCTATGACGAAGGCATCCGCCTGAGCTACTGCACTACCCTGGACATTCTCAATGAAGGACTCACCCGCTTCGAGCAGTTCTGCCGCGAGCATTGATTTGTCCCTTTTTTTAAAACCGCCGCCGGGTCCGCCCTGCGGCGGTTTTTTTATAGAGCTTCTTTCTGGTCCAGGGGAGCCGGATGGGTATAGCTTTTTTACATGGACGCCCTGATTCACCACCTCGAAGAACAGCAGGAGCTCTCGTCGCGCGAAGTCCAGGTCGCCGCCGAGTTGCTGTTTGACTCCGCCGTGCCTGATGCCAAGAAGGAGCGCCTGCTCGAAGCGTTGTCGAAAAAGGGCGAGACGCCGGCTGAAATCGTCGGCTTCGTGGAGGCTTTCCTGAGTCATGCGGTGGATCCCCATCTCGGGCTGCTCGAACTGGAGGGACCGACCCTCGACGTCTGCGGCACCGGCGGCGACCAGTTGGATTTATTCAACGTTTCGACGACCACGATGTTCGTCGCCGCGGCAGCCGGGGCGGTGATCGTAAAGCACGGAAACCGCGGCATCACTTCCAAAAGCGGCGGTGCGGATGTGCTCGAAGCGCTCGGCATTCCCATCGAGCTCTCGCCGGACGGCTTTCGCCGCTGCATCGAGGAGGCGGGCGTCGGCTTCATGTTTGCGCCCAGCTATCATCCGGCGTTCAGGGCGGTGGCCGGTGTGCGGAAAAGCCTCGCCGCGCGAGGTGTGCGGACTATTTTCAACCTGATCGGCCCCCTGCTCAATCCCGCGAAACCGCAGTGCCAGCTCATCGGCGTCTTCACTCGCGAGCTCTGCCCGGCTTTCGCGGAAATCCTTCAACGCCTTGGACGCGACAGCGCCTGGGTGGTCCATGGCACCACCGGCGACGGCCGTTCGGTGGACGAGGTCAGCCTGATGGGTTCCACCCGCATCTGCAAATCCGGACTCTATCAGGACATCGCGGACGAGGAGATCCGGCCGCGCGATTTCGGGCTGAAACACGCCGAAGTCAGCGAGCTGCAAGGCGGCGACGCCAGGACCAACGCCGCGATTCTGGAAGCCATCCTCTCCGGCCACGAAATCGGGCCGAAACGCGACATGGTGCTCATGAATGCCGGGGCCGCCCTTGCCTGTGCCGGTCTGGCGGACAACATGGGCGATGGTATCGAAATCGCCCGCGAAACCATCCTCAGCGGCGCCGCCCACGAACGCCTGCAATTGCTGCGCAAGGCCGCCAATGGCTGAAGAACCTCAGCCGATGACTCAGCGCTGCGGGATGGGCGCTCAAATGTTGTGCTCCTCACCGGGGATGGGCACGAGCACCTGCGTCTCCGGCAAGCGCCGCTGGAGTTCCTGGCGGAACCACTCCACGGCATCATCGTCGCCATGCACGAGAAAGACCTTCTTCGGCCGCAACTTCACGGCATAGTCGGCGATGGCGTCACGGGTGGAGTGGCCGCTGAAATCGAAGACGCGCATCTCGCAGTGGAGCGGCACCGGCGGATGAGCGGGGTCCAACAAAACCATCTCGCCGGGTTTCGCCATGCGGATCCTGCCGCCCGGCGTTTCCGGGTCCGCGTATCCGACAAAAAACAATCCATGGCGTTTGTTTTCAAGAATCCCCTGGCGGGCGAACACATTGGAAACGGTTTTTTCGGACATCATGCCGCTGGAAAGCGCGTAGATGCAGCCGGAGCCGAAGGGAATCGGCCCCTTGCGCTTGCGTTCGCTGCCTTCGATATCCATGTCTTTGAGAAATCGGAAGCCCGGCAGGTGGCGGCGCGAAACATCGCTGAAGCGGTCATAGACATGGGTCATCTTGGTGCTTAGTCCGCCTATGTAGACCGGCGTGTGCCTGGGGATGAGTCCCTCGCTCTTGAAGCGGTGGAGCATGCCGAGCACCTCCTGCGTCTTGCCCATGGCGAATACCGGGATGAGCACCGAGCCCTTGCGGGCAATGACACCGGCGATGGCTTCCGCAAGCGCGTTCTCCTCGTCGGCCCGGTTGTATCCCGGTGTGCGTTCCTGCGCGCCGCGCGTGGTTTCCACGATCAGGGCATCCACATGTTCTTCCGGAAACAAAGCTCCCTTTTGCAGCGTGCTGTGTTCGAAATTGATATCTCCGGTGTACATCACGCGCTTGCCGGAGGCTTCGATGGTCACGCCCACCGAGCCGAGAATGTGGCCGGCATCATGAAAGGTGGCCCGCATGGTACCCTCGCGGTCCAGATCAAAGGTCCGCTCGATGCCGCGAGCTTCGAAGGTCTCGGTGATGCGGTCCAGCTCGCGGTGTTCGAAGAGCGGATAATCGACGATGCCATGTTCGATGCGCTTGGACTGCATCACGTTCACCGAGTTGTGGAGCATCGCGGAGGCGAGTTCCGCGGTTTCCGGGGTGAGGAAGACCTTGGCCTCCGGATGGTCCTTGAGCAGGACCGGCAAGGTCCCCACGTGATCGAGGTGCGAGTGGGTGATGACCACCGAGTCCACCGAACCGCTCTCCAGAAACTCGAAGTGTGGCACGGCCTCCATGCCTTCATGTTTCGGATGCATGCCGGCATCCAGGACGACTTTCGCGCAACGGGTTTCGAGCAGATAGGAATTCGCACCGATTCCGGTGTGGCGACAGAGGCTTTTGAAAATCATGTGGTGTGGCTAGGGAAAGTATGCAGGCCGCCCGCAGGGCTGTCAACCCGCTGGGAAACGCTCCTTGCAAGGCCGGGGGGCATGATTTGGGATGCGGGCGGAACTCATGCCACCGCACTCCGCAGATCTTCCCTCCACCATTCGCAATGGCACCGCCGTCCATGCGTGCCTGCTTCTAACGGCAATTCGGGTTTTGGGACAGTCGCCGGCCTTGCTGCCGGAAATGCTGGTGCTGGCGGAGCGGCGCAGCGGCGATGGCTCCGGTGCCGCGCTTGCGGAGTGGGATCGCGAGGACATGCGGGCGGCCGCACCGCGCACGATCGACGAACTGTTGGACGAGGAGCCCGCGTTTTCGCTCTACCGGCGGCAGACGGCGATTTTCGGCAATCCGTCCTCGGCGGGCGTGAGTCTGCGCAACACCGGGGCCACGGCGGCATCGCGCACACTTGTTTTGTTGGATGGCGTGCCTCAGAACGATCCCTTCGGCGGCTGGGTTTACTGGGCGCGCCATGATGCGGCGGCGCTCGAGTCGATCCGCATCGTGCCCTCGGCGCGCGCCGCGGTGTGGGGAAACCAGAGCCCGGCGGGGGTGATCCAGATGAACAGCCGCGCGCCGTTCGAAGAGCGACATGTCATCAAAGCCGGCGGGGGAGGGCAGGGGACCGTGGCCGGCTCGATGGTTCATCAGATGACGGATGCGGAAAAAACGAAATCGCTATCGTTCGCCGCATTCGGCCTGCATTCGGATGGTTTTTATGCGGTTGGTCCCTCGCAGCGCGGATCGATCGATCGCAAGCTCGACATCGATCTGTGGGGCGCGGATGCGAAGTTCGCCTGGCTCGCGGCACCGGGGCTCACCGTGGAGCCGGGCGTTTCCTATTATACCGAGGAGCGCGGCAACGGTACTCCGCTCGCGAGGAACTCGACGGATGCGCTGGATTTCTCGTTGCGTGTCACGGCGGATAATCCCGGCCTTTCCTGGCAGGCTCTCGCATGGCATCAGCGGCGCGAGTTCGAATCGGTCTTCAGTTCCGTGAACGCGGACCGCTCCGCGGAAACCATGGCCCTCGATCAATTCGATGTGCCGGGCCGCGGCACCGGCGGGGCCATCACCTTGAAGTGGGATCACGGCGAGAGTTTGAGCTTCCTCGCGGGGGCGGACACGCGCCTGGTGTCCGGCGAAACCAACGAGGAAGTGGGCATCTTCCGCCGCCGCGAGGCCGGTGGAGATCAGGATTTTTTCGGCATCTTCGGCGTGACCGAATACCGGCCGGATGAGGCCACCACCGTGAGCGGCAGCGCGCGGCTCGACGCGTGGCGGCTCTCTAACGGGCGGCGGATCGAGACCTCGCTCATCAATGGCACCACCTTGCGCGAGGACCATCAGGACGATCGCGATGGCATCGAGCCCTCGGCCTCGGTCGAACTCACGCGAGGGCTCCGCGACGATCTGGAAGCGCGGGTTTCCGCGGGCTCGGGTTTCCGACTGCCGACACTCAATGAGCTGCACCGGCCGTATCGCGTGCGCAATGACATCGTGGAGGCCAATCCGGAACTGGAACCGGAGCGTTTCGTGAGCATCGAGGCCGGACTCGAGTGGACCCCGTCGGAAAATCTAACGATGAGCGCCGCGCTGTTTCATCATTGGATCGCGGACGCCGTGGCGAACGTGCCGGTAACCGATCCCGCGGAGATCGCCGAAATTTTCGGCACGATTCCTCCGGGTGGCAGCGGCTCGATCAAACGCAATGTCGATGCCGCAAGGGTTGCGGGCATCGAGGGTGAAATCGAATGGCTGCCACATGAACAGGTGACGCTAGGGCTCACCGGATTGTGGTCGGACACGCGGTTCAGCGAGTCCGGCGAGCAGCCCTTGCTGGAGGACAAGCCGTTTCCCCAGGCACCGGAACTGCGACTGATCGCCAGCGGCGAGTGGCGGCCGGTGGAGAGGTTCGCGCTCTTCGCGGGTTGCGAATACGGCAGTTCGCAGTTTGACGACGCGCTGGCGACGCGTTCGATCCCGGACTACACGCGGGTCAGAATCGGCGCGTCCTGGCGGACGGAGCGCGCGATCTATCAGATCCGGATCGAGAACCTGTTCGACGAGGAGATCCAGACCGGTCTCAGCAGCGATGGCATTCGCACGCTGGCCGGTCCGCGCTCGTTGTGGTTGGGTGCCGAGTGGGCGTTTTAACCCTTGTTCACCCCTGGTCGATGGTCTTTTCGGTCTTGGCGTCGATGATGGCGAAACGCTCGCGGTTGAGGGTCGGGTCCGAGCGGAAGATGAGCCGCCCGGAGTGCGAGCGCTCGAGTTCTCCTAACAATTTTGAGTCCTCGCTCTTGAATCGGTTGAGCACGTCGCTGTTGACGATGACGATGAGGTCGCCGACGGAATCGTGGTGTTTCTGGATGACGGAGTTGAGGCGGCGCTGGATCTCGACGGACATGGTCATCGGGGTCTTCACGCGGCCGCGGCCCTGACAATATGGACAGGGTTCATACATTGAGTCGCGCAGCGATTCGTTGAGTCTCTGGCGGGTCATTTCCATCAGGCCGATGGGTGAGATTTGAAGCACCTGGGTCTTGGCCTTGTCCTTCTTGAGCCGCTCCTTGATCGCCTTGTAAACCGTCTGCTGGTCCTTGCGGTGGCGCATGTCGATGAGGTCGATGACGACCAGTCCGCCGATGTTGCGCAGGCGGAGCTGGCGGGCGACCTCGCGGGCGGCCTCGACGTTGGTTTCGAGAATCATCTTGTCCACATCCTTGGAACCGCGGTTGCGGCCGGTATTGACGTCGATGGCGATGAGCGCCTCGGTTTCATCGATGACGATGTAGCCGCCGCAGGGCAGCCAGACCTGGCGGGAGAAGGCCTCGTCGATTTGTTTCTGGATGCCGACGCGTTCGAAGATCGGCTGCGAACTGGCAGCCATCAGGTGGACGCGGCGTTTGGCGCGGCGGGAGATTTTTCCGGCGATCTCGCGGATCCTTTCGGTGGTTTCCGCGTCGTCGCAGATCACCTGGTTGACTTCCTCGGTGAGGAAATCGCGTGCGGTGCGCTCGATGAGGCCGGGCTCCTGGAAGATGCAGGCGGGAGCCGGATTGTTGGCGCTGCGGGCTTCGATCTCGTCCCATTGTTCGAGCAGCATCGCGAGATCCCGCACGAAGTGGCGGGCGCGGGTGCCTGAGGCGACGGTGCGCATGATGATGCCCATGCCTTCCGGCACGGAGAGCTTCTGGACGATCTTGCGCAGGCGCGCGCGCTCCTTGGGATCCTCGATCTTGCGGGAAATGCCGAACTGTTCGGTGTAGGGCATCAGCACGAGGTAGCGGCCGGCCAGCGAGATGTTGGTGGTGACGCGCGGTCCCTTGGTGCCGATGGGGCCTTTGGAAACCTGGATGACGATTTCCGAACCGATCGGATAGATATCAGGGATGTCCTTGGAGGTGACCTTCTTCTGCTGCTTTTTCTTGCCCTCGCGCTGGATTTCCTCCAGTCCGGCATCGAGCGCGGCGGGGATGGCATCCCAGAAGTGGAGGAAGGCGTTCTTGTCGAGGCCTATGTCCACGAACATGGCCTTGAGGCCTCCCTCGATGTTCTTGACGCGGCCCTTGAAGATGCCGCCGACGATGTTCTGGTCACCTTCGCGTTCGACGGTGTATTCCTCGAGCACGCCGTCTTCGAGCAGGGCGACGCGGCGTTCGAGTTTCTCGACATTGACGATGATGGTGTTGCCGCGCAAGGGGTCGGGTTTGCCGATGCCGAGGAGTCGTTTGATATGTTGGATCATGATGTTGAAGATAAGGGTTGAGATTTTGGGGTTGAGTATGGTTGAGAGCTTGTGGTGCGGGAATTCAGGGTTCGGGAACAGGTATGGCTTTTGGAACGACGGTGCCTTCGGCATCGATTTCCGGTGTGAGAGTGGGAATGGGGGTCATTGAGTTGTCTGCCGGAAGCCTGGCGGGGTCGGGCGTGATCTCACCGATTTCATCACCGGTTTCGCCGAGGTCTTCCTCGTCGCCGGAGGCTGCGGCGGTTTCCACCGTTTCGGCGGTTTCGGGAGTGGTGGCGGGTTTTTCCGGAAGCACGATGGCTTCGATGCGTTCGGTGTTGCCGGCGTATTCGGTTTGGGGCTTGAGCGGAAGTTTGACGCCCTCGTCGCTGCCGAACAGTCCCTGATAGATGAGATGGACGAGGGGGCCGCAGACGGCTCCGCCGGATCCGGCGTTCTGGACGAGCACGCAAACGGCGTATTTCGGATTCTCGAAGGGGGCGAAACTGATCACCCAGGAGTTGTTGGATTTCTGTCCGTCTTCGGTGGTTTGCGCGGTGCCGGTTTTGGCGGCGACCTCGATTCCTGGCATTTTGACTTTGCCGGCGGTTCCGCCGGGCACGTTGACGGCCATCCACATGCCCTTGCGGATGAGTTGGAAGTCCTGGGGTTTGATTCCGGCTTCGATGAGATCGACCACCAGTTTGGGTTTGTTCTCGACGAGTATCCTGCCCTCTTCCGAAACGGCCTTGCGGACAATGCGCGGTTGATAATATTTTCCGCCGTTGGCGACGGAGGCGATCATGGCGCAGAGTTGGAGCGGGGTGGCGAGGGTGTCGCCCTGGCCGATGGAGGTGAATGCCGTCAGCACGGGAGTCATGACTGCGCCTGGATTTGCGGAGCGCCAGGCGCGGCTGCCGGGCAGGATGCCGGGTTTTTCGGCAGGAAGTTCAATGCCGGTGCGCTTGCCGATGCCGACCATCTGGCAGCCATCGACCATGGCGCGCCAGCCTATGGTGTTGGCGAGTTTGTTGAAATAGGGATTGCAGGACTGCTGGATGGCCTTGGGGAGGGTGAGGGAACCGTGACTGCCCTTGCTCTTGTTCCACAGCCAGCATCCCACCGGATGATTGCCATAGGTCACATAGCCATCGCATGAAAACGAACGGGCCGCCATGCCCTGCAGGGCACCGGAGATGGCGGTGGGGATTTTCATCGTGGAACCCGGAGCGTATGCCGAGATGGTCCGGTTGGTGAGTGGGGAGAGCAGCTTGTTTTCGTTGTAGGATTTCCACCGCTGCGGCTCGATGCTCGGAATGAAGGCGTTGGGATCGTAGTCGGGCACGGATGCCATGGCGAGCACCTCGCCGGTATTGACATCCATGATCACGCCGGCGGCGCGGCCGGCGTGACGCAGCACGTTTTCCAGCAGATATTGGGCGCGGGCGTCGATGGTGAGTTGGACTTTGGCGCCGATGCCAGGCTTGATGTAATCCGACATGCGGATGGTGCGGCCCTTTTCGTTTCTAACGATGGTCTTGCGTCCCTCCGGCCCGCGGAGGATGGCGTCCATGGAGGCCTCGACGCCGGCGATGCCCTTCTCATCACCGATGTAATGGTTGAACTTGCGGGCGTCCCCTTCCGGGATGTCACCCTTTTCCCATTGTTTGAGATAACCGATGACGTGGCTGGCAAGCGATCCATAGGGATACTTGCGCTGCGGACGCATGGTTAGATAAACACCGGGGAGTTCGAGGTTGTGTTCCGCGAAGCGGGAGAATTCGTCATAGCTGAGATCCGCGCGATAGCTGAAGGGGATGAGTCCGCCGTGGGTGAGATAGTGGGTGCGCAGGGCGGTGGCGTTGTAGTTGCGGGCGAGATCGAGTTTCCTGAGGCGTGTGATGGTCCATTCGTTGACGATGGTCACGATGTCCTTCTCCGAGCGCTTGCGGGTGATGCCCTGCTCCTTGGTGAGGCGCTCGATGATGGGGTCCTCCTCGTGCTGGGCGAGGTAGGCCTCGCGGATTTCATCGAGGTTGAAGGAGACCTCGTATTTGCGGAGGTTGCGGGCGAGGGTGATGCCGTTGCGGTCGGTGATTTCGCCGCGGATACCGGGCTCGCGGACGGTGACGGTGCGGTTGCCGGGGACTTGGTTGAGAAACTCGCTGCGGCGTTCGATCTGGAACTCGTGAAGGCGGTTCAACAGTACGCCGAAGCCCACCAGCACGAGGGCGGTGAGCAGGTAGATGCGGAGTCGGTAGCCGGGTTCCATGAGAGGTCAACGTGTGCGCCTGCGGCGGCGACCGGCTTCGGGGTTGATGGAGTGATCACAGATTCCGGCGATGCGGAAGAGCATCCAGAAAATGACCGGTGAGAAGAGCATGGTGAGGATGGCGGTGTATCCCATCTGGCGCATGGTGGCCTGGCTGAGGGTGAAATCCCCGCGGACGAAGTTGATGATGGTGTATTCCGCGGCGAGATAGAGCAGCACGGCGATGCCGGAGAGCAGGGCGGAAAACTGCCACTTGCCTTGTTTGAAGAGCGGCTGGATGCCCTGCATCAGGAAGCCCATGCCGCCGAACAGCAGGATCGAGTATCCGAAACGGAGGTTCTCCACCTGCTGGGTGTAAACCTCGGGATCGCCGCCGTGCGGGCCTAGCGCGCACTGCGCGTCCCAGAAGAACCCGCCGATAAAGGCTAACAACAGCATGGTCGGCTGGCCGACGGTCACGGCGCAGCAGAGAAACACCAACTGCACGAGCAGGATGCGCGAGTGATGCAGGCCCGTGAACGCCGGCAGGAACTGCTGCACGATGAAGGCGGCGAGCAGGAGCAGGATCGTGATGATGGAATAGCGGATCACGGCGTTTGTTAGGAATCTGCGGACAGGACCACGAAGACCGCGCCGAGATCCGCGAAGTTCACCGAGGGCCGGACGAGAGCTTCGGAATCGAGCGCGCCTTTTTCGACGGAGTCGATGGTTCCAAGTGGGATGTTGGCCTGGAAGATGCCTCCCCGGCCGGTGGTGAATACGCGCTGGCCGGGGCGGACCGCGGCGTTGGGTGATAGAAATCGCAGCCGCAACATCGGCTCACCATCGAATCCGCCGCGCTGGCCGCTGAGGATGCCGACTTCCGGCGAGCCTTCGACCCGCGCGGAGACCTGGCATTTCTCATCGGTTAGAAGTAGGACCGACGAGCGTTCTCCGCCGCTATCGATGCGGTCGATTTTTCCGACGAGACCTTCGTTGGAAAGCACGGCGAGCTGGGTGCCCACGCGGCGTTTGGAGCCGGAATCGATCTCGACGGTCTGCCACCAGGTGGCGGGATTGCGCCGGATGACGCGGGCGGCCACCACATCGAAGCGGGTCGCTTTCTTGAAATCCAGCGCGTGGCGGAGCTGCACGTTTTCGTATTCGAGGGCGCGGAAGCGGGATTCGATCAGGCGCAGGCGGCCGAGTTGTTCGCGGGTGGCTTCCAGTTCAGCTTCGAGTTCCTTCGAGTGGCGGGTTTCCTGAAGAAAGGCCCGGGCCTGGGTTTCCATTTTCGAACCGGATTTCAGGAAAGGCGACATCGCCGCATAGTAGGCGTTTTGAATCTCGCGCACGCTGCGATCACTGCGCGTCAGGGCCCAGACGGCACCTCCGAGAAAGAGCAGCAATGCGATGAGATTGAGCGGCTTCATGGCCGGGTATTGCCGACTGGACCGCTTAGCGGTCCGAGTTGGTGACCCGCTTCAGGAGGGAAAGTTCCTGAAGCGCCTTGCCAGTGCCTTCCGCCACGGCGCTGAGGGGATCCTCGGCGATGTGGACGGGCAGCCCGGTTTCCTCGCGAAGTAGGCGGTCAAGCCCCTTGAGCAACGCGCCTCCGCCTGCCAATACGATGCCGCGATCGACAAGGTCGGCGGCAAGTTCCGGCGGGCAGCGTTCGAGAGTGGTGCGGACGGCGTCAACGATGGTGCTGAGCGGATCCGCCATGGCCTCGCGGATTTCCTGCGAGGTGATGGTGATGGTCTTGGGAAGTCCGGCGACGAGGTCACGGCCCTTGACCTCCATGGTGAGTTCCTTGGGCAGCGGGGCGGCCGAGCCGAGACGGATCTTGATGTCTTCCGAGGTGCGCTCGCCGATCATCAGATTGTAGGCGCGCTTCATGTATTGGATGATCGCCTCGTCCAGTTCGTCGCCGGCGGTGCGCACGCTGCGGGCGTAAACAATGCCGGAGAGGGAAATGAGCGCCACCTCGGTGGTGCCGCCGCCGATATCGACGATCATGTTTCCGGATGCCTCCTGCACCGGCAGGCCGACCCCGATCGCGGCGGCCATCGGCTCCTCGATCAGGTAAACCTCGCGGGCTCCGGCCTGTTCGGCGGACTCGCGGACGGCGCGGCGTTCCACTTCGGTGATGCCGGAGGGAATCGCGATGAGCACCCGGGGATTCGAGCGGCGGCCTTTGTTCACCTTGCGGATGAAATGGCGCAGCATCGCCTCGGTGACTTCGAAGTCCGCGATGACGCCGTCTTTGAGCGGACGGATCGCGACAATATTGCCCGGCGTGCGGCCGAGCATGCGTTTGGCATCATCCCCGACGGCGAGCACCTCGTTGGTGCCGGCTTTCACCGCGACCACAGACGGCTCGCGCAGGACGATGCCGTGGTCCTTGACATTGATCAGAGTATTCGCAGTGCCCAGGTCGATGCCGATATCATTGGAAAACAAGTTTCCGAAAATTCTTTTGAACATGGAAGGTGTTGAAAATGAGAGAGTAGTTGGAAATTTAAGTGGCCCAATGGAATCCGGACGCCGCTTCATTCCGGCAGGCGAGCCATGGAAGAACGAAGAGAAGGGCGGGAAACATTCGGTAAAAGCGGGCGACCTTCCGCATTGATTGAAGCGAGGTCAAGCCGGAATCCGTTCATCTCATGGGACTTGAACGAAATTGCCAGGGGCCGGTCATGCGTCCTTGAAGAGAGGGCGCACCGGCACGCCGCAGCTCGCAAAGTATTGCTTGGCCTCGCCCACCGTGTGTTTTCCGAAGTGGAAAATGCTGGCGGCCAGCACCGCGTCCGCCTTGCCGCGGTCCAGCACGTCCACCATGTGGTCGAGATTTCCGGCTCCGCCGCTGGCAATCACCGGGATGCCCACGGCTGTGGATACGGCAGCGGTGAGTTCGATGTCATAACCGGCCTGGGCGCCGTCCGCATCCATGCTGGTGAGGAGGATTTCGCCTGCGCCGCGGTTCCAGACTTCCCGCGCCCATTCGACCACGTCGAGCCCCACCGGGGTGCGGCCGCCGTGGGTGTAGACGCCCCACTTGCCGGGTCCCTCGCGCTTGGCGTCGATGGCCACCACGATGCACTGGCTGCCGAAGGTCCTGGCCCCGGCATCGACGAGTGATGGATTCTTCACCGCCGAGGTGTTGATGCCCACCTTGTCCGCGCCGGCCAACAACATTTCGCGCATGTTTTCCACCGTGCGGATGCCGCCGCCCACGGTCAGCGGGATGAAACAATGTTCGGCGGTCCTGCGCACCACATCCACCATCGTTCTGCGGTTGTCCGAGGACGCGGTGATATCGAGAAATACCAGTTCGTCCGCCTCCTGCGCATTGTAGGCCAGCGCACACTCCACCGGATCCCCGGCATCGATCAGGTCCACGAAATTGACGCCCTTGACCACACGGCCGTCGGTGACGTCAAGACAGGGAATGATGCGTTTAGCGAGCATGGGAAGTGATGGCGGCGCTCTGTGAGTGTGGAGATCAGGTCCCGGCCAGCAGCGGGCCACACACCGCATGCCTGGTGAGGAACTCGTCCGCCAGTGCGCCATAAGCCTGGGCGCCGAGACCGTGGAGATCGTGTTCGAAGATGGATTTCCCATGGCTGGGCGCTTCTCCGATGCGGATCGTGCGGGGGATCATCGTGCGGTACATTTGCTCCGGGAAATACTTCGCAACCTCCTCCACCACCTGCCGCGAGAGCAGGGTGCGGCCATCATACATCGTCATGACGATGCCTTCGAGACGGATGTCCGGATTGGCGTCCGAGCCGCGGATTTGGTCGATCACATGGACGATTTTCGCCAGTCCTTCGAGGCCGAACCATTCGCACTGGAGCGGGATGAGGATTTCATCGGCGGCGGCCAGGGCGGAAGTCATCAGCACGCCCAGCGAGGGTGGGGTGTCGAGGATGCAGAATTCGAAAAGATCGTTGGGCTTGAGGCCCTGGAGGATCGTGCGGAGGCGTGTGAGGTGGTCGTCGCTGCGGGCCAGTTCGATTTCCACCCCGGCGAGGTCCATTTCCGAAGGCACGATCGAGAGATTGTCGCGACCGGTGGGAAGAATTTGCTGGTGGACCGTGGCCTCGGCCATGAGCACGGGATACATGCTGCCGTTTTCCGGTGGTTCGATGCCGAGGCCGCTGGTGCAGTTCGCCTGTGGGTCCAGATCCACCAGAAGCACTCGCTGGCCGCGCCGTGCGAGGGCGGCGGACAGGTTCAGGGCGGTGGTGGTTTTCCCCACACCTCCCTTTTGATTGGCAACGGCGATGACTTTCATGGAACGCGCGCACTGTTCCGGGATCGCGCCCTTCATGCAATCAAAACCTCAGGTTTGCCAGGGATGCGGTTCTCCGCATTGCCTTGCCGCCCTCTTGCAGCGACCGATGGCATAACCTTCGAATCATTCCCGCGCCATGAGGGGATTCACCATGAAACGTGGGCGGGATGCCGATGCGGCTGCGGAGCAAGCCCCTGAGCACCGCATCATTGATCAAGTTTGAAACTACAACGCGATCACCCATTTTCCAATCGCGGTGCCTTGTTCCATACCGGCATGAGCCTCGCGGAGATGATCCACGGTGAGACCGTCGAAAATGCGGGTGTTGAGTTTCGGAAAGTCCCCGGCATCGCAGCGGGCGGCGATGGCCGCGAGATATTGGCCCTGAAGATGCATGTCGGGGGATTGGAACTTCGCGCGGGCGGCCATGAATTCCCAGACGATGCGCACACACTTGGCTTTGAGTGGATCGCCGATGTGGAGCTTTTCGCGAGGCTCGACAATGAGTCCCAAAGCGCCGAATGGAGCGATCAGATCCGCGGTCGTTTCCCAATAGGTCTCGGTATTGAAAAGATTGGCGATGAAGGGAAATCCGGTGATGCCCAATGCTTCCGCCTGCTGCCGCAGCGGCTTGCGATGATGGATCACATGATGGGCTCCGAGCGAAAAACACCAGGCTTTCGTTTCCGGCCGCGAGGCGGTGGCGATCACGATCAGTCCCGCACTCCGGGCGATGGGTATGAGCGCCGAACCGACACCGCCCGCGCCGTTGATGATGAGCAGGTGCCTGCCGCTGTCGTTCCCATGCGGGTCCACACCCATGCGCTCGAATATCAGCTCCCATGCGGTGAGCCCTGCCAGCGGAATGGCGGCCGCTTCCGCGAATGACCAGGACGCGGGCTTGTGTGCGACCAAACGCGAATCGACCGCCTGGAATTCCGCATTGCATCCCGGCCGGGTGAGATCGCCCGCATAAAACACCTCGTCACCCGGCGAAAACCCGACGACTTCCGCGCCTACGGTTTCGACGCTCCCGGCGGCGTCCCAGCCGAGGATGCGGGGCGGATCGTGCGGACCGGCAGCCAGCGAGGCACGGATTTTGGTGTCCACCGGATTTACCGCGACAGCACGCACCCGGACGAGCAGATCCAAGGGACCGGGCGCGGGTTTCTCCGCCTCGAATTCCACCAGGCATCCGGGATCCAAAACCGGAAGATATTGTCGCGCACCGACCGCTTTCATGCGCTCTATCGAAGGTCAATCCCGCGCCTATGGCAACAACGGGTGCAAACCAATCCACCGGCAACCCAGCGTGATGATCCATGGCAGTGAAAACAAACTCAGCCCGGTGGTGAAGACCACAATCTGCGCGGCGATGGCCGTCCGCCCACCATACATCCGCGCCAACATGATCGGCGTGACGGCGGCCGGCATGGAAGCCTGCACCACCAACACCTGCCGGAGTTCCGTGGCGATCGGCAGGTATTTCGCCGCCGCGAGGAAAACCAGCGGTGCCAGGACCAGGCGCACCAATGAGGAACCCAGGATGATTTTCGTGCTTGGGCGCTCCGCAGCCACCAGATCCGCAATGGTGCATCCGGTGATCAGGACCGCGAGCGGAATAGCTCCTACGCCGATCATCGAAAGCGCCCTGCGGGCGGGTCCCGTGCAATGCACATCCCAGCCCAGCGCGACCAGCAGCAGGCCACCGAGCACCGCGATGACCGGTCCATTGACCATCCGTCGCCACGGAATGCCGCGTTCCGCGCTCATGACCATCACACCGACCGTCCACATCGCCAGTTCGCAGCCGATATTGTGAACGAATAAAATGGCGAGTGCGCTGGTGCTCCAGAGGATCTGCACCACCGGCACAGCGGTGAAACCGAAATTCTGGCATCCTGACGCCAAGCCGAAGGTCCGCATACCGGTTCCACGTTCGAGCCCGATGACCCGTCCCACGCCCATGCCGATGGCGGTGCCCGCCAGCATCAGCCCGAAGCCCAGAGCGATGGAACCCAGCACCACCGAACCGCTCCGAAGAGCCTCGCTGCCGAGGATTTTATCCAGCATGAAAGCCGGCAGCATGATGGTGTAAACCACCCGCATCACCCCCTCGTCTAGGCCCTTGCTCAGGACTCCGGTCCAACGCAGGACGGAGCCGGCCACCAACAACAGATAGATCGGCAGCACCGAACCCAGGACATCCCACGGCGAAATCACCGGTGCAGCGTTCCGACAGTCCCTCTACCCTGCAAGCGCATAATCCCCCGGATGGCCGCACCAAGGGCGGAACCGGCATTGATTTGATGGATGGGCTGGAGGTGCAAAAAGTGCCCACCGTAGGGGAGCGGCGATCAATTGCCTGAAAAATGCGGAAGCCGGACCCGATTTGATGAAAATTCAGTCATCGTCAGCACATGATGAAAATCTCAATTCAAGACGTGAAATTCTCGAAATATCTGCCACAAATATCTCGCGCGAGCATGATTTTTGATCCCATCATCCCTCGCCCATCCCACCTCAATCCACACCACATCATGAATTCCCGCCGAAATTTCCTCTTCAAACTCGCCGTCTCCGCCAGCGCACCGGTGGCCTTGGGCGGACGCCTCCTCGCCCAGGATGCGCCGCCGCCCGTCAAGCTTGAGGAGACCGACCCGGTCGCGATGGCCCTAGGCTACAAGATGGACACCACCAAGGTGGATGCCGTCAAATACCCGCAGCACACTGCCGAACAAAAATGCTCCGTTTGCGCCCTGGTCACTCCGGGATCCCCAGCCGGAGAATTCGTCCCCTGCAGCGCCTTCCAGAACAAACTGGTAGCCAGCAATGGCTGGTGCATGGCATTCGCCAAAAAGCCGGAACCCCCGAAACCCTGATTCGCGCGGGGCGCATTTCAGGAATCACTGCTCTTATTAAGTTTCGGAGATCACCGGATTTACAGAATGCCCGGGCGGTGGGTCGTCTCCATCCGATCAGCACCACGGCGCATGGCATCCTGTAGGTTCAATCTTCGACCTGCTCCAGCAACAACTTCAGGATCTTCCTCGCCGAGTCCGGAATGACGGTGCCGGGGCCGAAGATGGCGGCGGCTCCGTTTTGATAGAGATAGTCGTAGTCCTGCGCGGGAATGACGCCGCCGCAGACGACCATGATGTCTTCGCGTCCGAGTTTCTTGAGTTCGGCGATGAGCGTGGGCAGCAGGGTTTTGTGGCCGGCGGCGAGGGAACTCATGGCGACGACATGCACGTCGTTTTCGACGGCTTGTTTGGCGGTTTCCTCGGGGGTTTGGAACAGCGGGCCGATATCGACATCGAAGCCCATGTCGGCGTAGGCGGTGGAAACGACTTTGGCACCGCGGTCGTGGCCGTCCTGTCCCATCTTTGCGACCATGATGCGCGGGCGGCGGCCTTCGGCGGCTTCGAATTGTGCGATGAGATCGGGGATGTCTTTCATGTCGCCCTGATGGTTGAATTCCTTGCCATAGACGCCGGAGATGGAACGGATGACCGCTTTGTAACGGCCGAAGTGGACTTCCATGGCGTCGGAGATTTCACCGAGTGAAGCGCGGGCCCGGGCACATTCGATGGCGAGGGCGAGCAGGTTGCCTTCGCCGCCGCCGGCACAGGCCGTGAGCGCGGCGAGGGTGGCCTGGCATTTCGTCTCGTCGCGCCCGGCGCGGAGTTTCTTGAGTCGCTCGATTTGGGAAATTCTAACCGCAGTGTTGTCCACGTCGAGAATGTCGATCGGATCTTCGTGGGCGAGGCGGAATTTGTTCACGCCGACGATGGTTTCCTCGCCGGAGTCGATGCGGGCCTGGCGGCGGGCCGAGGCTTCCTCGATGCGCATCTTGGGGATGCCGGCTTCGACGGCCTTGGACATGCCGCCATATTCCGCGGCTTCCATGATGTGTGCCCAGGCGCGGTGGATGAGTTCGTGGGTGAGGGATTCCAGATAATACGAGCCGCCCCAGGGATCGATGACGCGGCAGATGGAGGTTTCGTCCTGGAGGAAGATCTGCGTGTTGCGGGCGATGCGGGCTGAGAAATCGGTGGGCAGGGCGATGGCTTCATCGAGCGCGTTGGTGTGCAGCGACTGGGTGTGGCCGAGCGTGGCGGCCATGGCCTCGATGCAGGTGCGGGCGATGTTGTTGTAGGGGTCCTGTTCCGTTAGCGACCAGCCGGAGGTCTGCGAGTGGGTGCGGAGTGCGAGCGACTTCGGGTTTTTCGGGTTGAAGGTCTTGACGATCTTCGCCCAAAGCACGCGGGCGGCGCGCATTTTCGCGACTTCCATGAAGTGGTTTTTTCCCTGCGCCCAGAAGAAGGAGAGGCGCGGCGCGAAGGCATCGATATCGATGCCAGCGGCGATGCCGGTGCGTAGGTATTCCCAGCCGTCGGCGAGGGTGTAGGCCATTTCGAGGTCGGCGGTGGCGCCGGCTTCCTGCATGTGATAGCCGGAGATGGAAATCGAGTTGAACTTCGGCATCTTCTGCGAGGTGAACTCGAAGATGTCGGCGATGATCTTCATCGAGGGCTCGGGCGGGTAGATATAAGTGTTCCGCACCATGTATTCCTTGAGGATGTCATTCTGGATCGTGCCGGCGAGTTGATCGAGCGTCGCGCCTTGTTCGAGGGCGGTGACGATGTAGAAGGCGAGGATGGGAAGCACCGCGCCGTTCATGGTCATGGAGACCGAGACCTTGTCGAGCGGGATGCTGTCGAAGAGGATCTTCATATCGAGGATCGAATCGATGGCGACACCGGCCTTCCCGACATCGCCGACGACGCGTTCGTGGTCCGAGTCATAGCCGCGGTGGGTGGCGAGGTCGAAGGCGACGGAGAGTCCTTTCTGTCCGGCTGCCAGATTCCGGCGATAGAAGGCATTGGACTCCTCGGCGGTGGAGAATCCGGCGTATTGCCGGATGGTCCATGGCTGGAAACAATACATCGTGGCGTAGGGGCCGCGCAGGAACGGGGCGATGCCGGCCTGGTATTTCAGGTGCTCCATGCCCTCGATGTCGTTTTCCGTGTAAAGCGGCTTGACGGGGATTTTTTCCATGGTGTCCCACACGATGGAACCGATGGGCTTGCCATGCTCTTTTTCGAGAGCGGCGCGCCATTGGTCATATCCCGTTTTTGATGGGGCTGTGGTGTAGGGGATGTCTGCGAATGCTGGGCGGGACATGGTGGTAGAAGCTGAAATGCTGGGATGCTGAAAAACCGGGAGGAGTCAGAGGACGCCGGCTTTTTTGAGGAGTTGCTCGTTGAGTTCGTAGTTGTTGCTGCGGACGTTGACGAAGTCATCGACTCCGGCGGCGCGCCAGGCGGCTTCGTTGTCGCCGGGGGCACCGGCGACTAACAGGGAGATGCCTGGTTTCGCGGCTTTGGCGGCGGCGGCGAGGGGCGCGACGGTGGTGAGGTATGTGGCGTCATCTGAAGTGATGACGGCGATTTCCGCCTTGCTGGCGGCGAGGGCTTTGACGGCATCCTCGATGGTTGGGAAATCGCGTGTGCCATCAATGACGAACCCGGCGGCTTCGAAGAATGATGCGGTCCAGTCGGCGCGGAGGCGGTAGCGGCCGGATGGGCCGATGTTGAGTTGCAGGATGGATGGCGCGGCACCGGTTTTGGCGCTGAAGGCGGCCGAGGCATCACGCAGGGCTTCGTATTCCTCGGCGGCTCGGCGCGGCGGCAGCGCGGTGACGGTGGGCGCTCCATCGGGGCTGGTCAGGCCGGTGGCGATGGCCAGCGAGAACTTCGATGCGCCGGCTTTCGCGGCGGCGATCGCTTCGATCACCATGGCGGCGGTGGCGGAAAGCGTCACTGCGGCGGGTTTGGCGGTAGGGATGGCGGCGGCGGCTGTTTCAGACGCCTTGCATTCCGGGGCGTGGATCGCGAGTTTTTTGCCCTTGAGATCGGGATACATGTTCGAACCGACGACCTTGTCCTTGCGGATGCGGATGTTTTTGAACTTCGCCTTGCAGACGGCTTGCACGGCCTGTTGGACGGTGCCGCTTTCGAGGGCTGGGATCATGCCGCCTTGTTTCTCGATGTCCTGGAAGATGCCCCAGCTTTTCGCGGCGAGTTGATCGGAGAGCCACTCGATGTAAGTGGAGCCGCCGGCGGGATCGATCACATGGTCGAGGCCGCATTCCTCGCGGAGGATGGTGTGGATGTTGCGGGCAATGCGGCGCGAGAATTCATCGGTATGGCCCGCGATTTCATCGTAGGGGCCGATGTGGAGGCTATCGACTCCGCCGACGACGGCGGCGAAGGCTTCGGCGGTGACGCGCAGCATGTTGGTGTGGGCGTCGTAGATGGTTTTGTTCCACTTCGAGGTGCTGGCGTGGATGTGGACGGGCGCGTTTACCACCCCATAAGCGGAGGCGACCTTGCTCCAGAGCAGGCGGGCGGCGCGGATCTTGGAAATCTCCATGAAATAATCCGAACCGATCGCGAGGCGGATACGGATGTGGGGCAGGACGGTTTCCGGGGCGAGGCCGCGGGATTTCATTTCCTCGAGGTAACAGACGAGGGTGGAGATGATATAAGCCAGCTCTTGGGTGGCGGTGGCACCGGCGTTGTGATAGACGTCGCCCTGGATCGAGATGGTGCGGAGTTGCGTGGCGTTGTTCGCGGCATAGTCGGTGAGGGCGGCCATGTGGTCGAAGCGCAGGGAGAGCGACTGGCGGAGCGCGCCCTTTGCGACGAGTTCGGCGAGCGGATCGTTATCGATGCCACCGCGGAGCTTCTCTGCGGAGACGCCTGCTTGTTCGGCCGCGGCGATGAACAGGGCGGCGACCGGAACGCTGGCGGGGCCTGCCTGCAGCCAGGTCGAGATCGATGCGAGCGCGACCTGGGAGAGGGCGGTTGAGAATTCGTTGGCGGTGGTGATTTTCACGCCGCCCTTGCAGCATTCATCCGAACCGCAGCCGACGGGAATGTTGAGTTCGGTCTGGCCGCCGTTGAGGCCCTCGTGGATCAGGGCGTTGAGGGATTCGGCGGATGATGCCCTGAGTTCCTGGGAGACCTCCCAGCCGGACGTTAGAAATCCTGCGGCGTGGCTGCCGCGAACGAGGGAACCGGAGCCTGGGAAGTGCTTGCGGTGCTCCAGACCGGCGATGTCTTCACGGCGATAGATCGGCTGGATGGTGATTTCCTCGTAGGTTTTGCTGACGAGGCGTTTCTCAAACGGAGCGCCTTTGAGCAGCGCTTCTGCGGCGGCATGCCATTGGTCGTAGGTGTGCTCCGGGAATTCGGTGAGGAGTTGTTCCATGGTGGGATTTGAAATTTGTAATTCCAGATTTGAAATTGACGATCAGAACTTGGTGTTGCGCATGTCTCCGGATTCGAGGAAGGTCTCGTGGAAGGCGAAGGCGGAGCGGAAGGACTGTGGTGTGTGGCCTTTTTCCGTGAGTTTGAAGTAATTCCAGAGGAGATCGCGGTATGAGGGATCGACACAGTTGGTGATGACAAGTTCGGCGCGTTCGCGCGGGTCCTTGCCGCGGAAGTCGGCGATGCCGTGTTCGGTGACGAGCACCTGCACCGAGTGTTCGCTGTGGTCGGTGTGGGAGCACATGGGCACGATGGCCGAGATGTTGCCGTCCTTGGCGGTGGAGGGGCAGGTGAAGATCGAGATGTAGGCGTTGCGGGTGAAGTCCCCGGAGCCGCCGATGCCGTTCATCATCTTCTGGCCGAGCACATGGGTGGAGTTGATGTTTCCGAAGATATCCGCTTCGAGCGCGGTATTGACGGAGATGATGCCGATGCGGCGGACGATTTCCGGGTTGTTGGCGATTTCCTGAGGGCGGAGCAACAGGCGGCCGCGGTATGCGTCCAGATTGTCATACATGCTTTGCAGCACTGGATCGGTGACGGTGAGGGAAACGCCGCTGACAAACGAGCAGCGCTCCTGTTTGATGAGTTCGATCACCGAGTCCTGGATCACTTCCGAATACATCTGGAAACGTGGGATTTCCGGGTGATCGCCCATGGCACCGAGCACGGCATTGGCGACGTTGCCGACGCCGGACTGGATGGGCAGGAAGGCTTTGGGGATATGGCCGTTGCGGATTTCCGCAGCGAGGAATTCGGCGACGTTGAGTCCAATCCGGGTGGTGACATCGGTGACGGGAGAAAAGTCCTTCACCTCGTCCTTGCGGTCCGAATACACGATACCGGCGATCTTTTTTGGGTCCACCCATACACGCTGGGTGCCGATGCGGTCATCCGCGGCACAGATGGGGATGGGCCGGCGGTGAGGCGGCGAGGCGGGCTCATAGATGTCGTGGAAGCCCAGCAACTCCTTGGGGTGGCGCTTGTTGATCTCGATGAGAATGCGTTTTGCCTTGGTGAGGAATGTGGGGGCCGCTCCGACGCTGGTGGTGAGAAGGACTTTTCCATCCACCGAGACATCGGCTGCCTCGACGATGGCCCAATCGACCTCACCCAGGAATCCGTAGCGGACGTACTGGGGGAGCAGGGAAAGATGCATGTCGAAGAAATGCGTCTTCCCGGCGTTGATGCTGGCGCGGAGGTCCTTGTCGGACTGATAGGGCGTGCGGAACTTGATGGCGTCCGCCTTGGCGAGCGCGCCATCGAGGGACGGGCCGGTGGACGCGCCGGTGATGACTCCGACCTTGAAATCGCGACCAGCCTCGTGCTCGGCGATGGCCCTTTGGGCGATGGCGGTTGGGATGACCTTGGCGGCACCGGCGGGGGTGAATCCGCTGAAGCCGATGATTTCATCGTGTTTGACGAGGGCGGCGGCCTCTTCCGGGGTGAGGATCGGGAATGGATGGTTCATGATGGAGAGAATCGGAGCCGGCGGAATACGGATTATTTGAGCATCGAGATGAAGTATCCGGCGGCGAGGGCGCTGCCGATGACACCGGCGACGTTGGGGCCCATGGCGTGCATGAGCAGATAGTTCGAGGGATCGTATTTCTGGCCGACGTCCTGGGAGACACGGGCGGCCATCGGCACTGCGGAGACGCCGGCGGAACCGATGAGCGGGTTGATTTTGTTCTTGCTGAAGATGTTCATGACCTTGGCCATGAGGACTCCGCTGGCGGTGGCGACACCGAAGGCGATGACACCGAGAAGCAGAATGCCGAGGGTTTGGGGGTTGAGGAACAGGTGTTTGTTCCCGTCACCCATGCCCATTTTCAGGCCGACGCAAATTCCGAGGAAAATGGTGACGATGTTGATGATTTCATTTTGCGCGGCTTTGACCAGGCGTTCGGTGACCTTGCACTCGCGCAGCAGATTGCCGACGAAGAGCATGGAGAGCAAGGGGGCCGCATCGCGCACAATGATGCAGCAGAACGCCATCACCACGGCTGCGAAAATGAGTTTCTCCAGTTGGCTCACTTTGCGCAGGGTTTTCATCTTGATTCTGCGCTCCGCCTGGGTGGTGAAGAGTTTCATGATCGGCGGCTGGATCAGTGGAACCAAGGCCATGTAGCTGTAGGCGGCCACGGCGATCGGCCCCAGCAGGTCCGGTGCGAGTTTCGATGCGGTGAAGATCGAGGTGGGACCATCCGCGCCGCCGATCACGCCGATGGCGGCGGATTCGGCAAGATTGAAACCCAGCATGGGAGCCACGAGGAAGGTGGCGAAAATGCCGAACTGGGCGGCACCGCCTAACAGGAGAGTCCGCGGGTTGGCGATCAACGGCCCGAAGTCCACCAGCGCGCCGACCCCGAGGAAGATCAGCGGTGGATAGATCTGGAGCTTGATGCCCTGGTTGAGATAATAGAACAGTCCGCCGGGTTCATCCCCGACGGGATGCTGCATGATGTAATCATGGATCGGAAGATTCGAAATGAGCGCACCCAGCGAAATAGGGACCAGAAGGAGCGGTTCGAAGCCCTTGACGATCGCCAGATAGAGCAGCACCGCGACGACGACCCACATCACCACCATCTGCCATTGCAGATAGGGGAAGCCGGTTGTCATCCAGAGTTCGTAAAGTTTGTTCATGGTTTCGCTGGGGAAATTCCTTTATCCGATCGTGTAGAGAATCTGACCTTCCTCGACGGCGTCGCCGACCTTGACGTGGATGGCGGTGATGGTGCCGCTCATCGGGGCGTTGATCGGCGTGTACATCTTCATCGCTTCGAGTGTGATGACCAGATCGCCTTCCGTGACGGCGGAGCCGACCTGGGCATCGATGGCCTGGACGAGGCCGGCAAGGGGGCTTGCGGCATCACCGCTGCCAGCGGCGACAGGTTTCGGCGCGGGTGCCGGTGTGGGAGCCGCGGCACGGGCGGCGGGAGCGGCCGTGCGGACGGCAGGGGCTTGGGCGGCAGGGCTTGCGGATTCGGCGCTGTTGATTTTTTCAACGATGACGTCGTAAACTTTGCCTTCAACGGTAATGCGAAGATGGTCCATGATGATGTTAGGTTAGCGGATGCGGTGTGAGGTGAGAACGGATTGGCGGCCAGCCTTTTCCCAGCTGGTGCTCATGGGTTTGATGGAGATGATGCGTTGGGCCTGGCCGGTGGCGGTGGCGACCGCGGCGGCGATGACGGCGACGATTTCCGGGGTGATGCCGGCAGGAGCAAGCGGCTGTGGTGCTCCGGGGGCTTTCGCCATGCGGGCTGCGGCGGCTTTGGGTTCCGGGGCGATAAACTGGACGATCTTGGCGGTGAAGGCGCAGACTCCCCAGAGAGTTGCCAGGGTGCCGACCACCATGAGCATGCCCGCGAGGTGGGGCAGGGCGTCCACGATGGAAACGTCGGCCTTGGCTGCGGCTGCTAGAATCGGAGTGAGTTGCATGGGGTGTTAGAGTGGGATGTTGCCGTGTTTCTTGGGCGGGCGGGACTCGCTCTTGCCCATGATGCCGCGGAAGGCGAGAGCCAGGGTGCGGCGGGAAACAGCGGGATCGATGACGTCGGTGATCATGCCGTTGGAGGCAGCCTGATAGGGAGATGCGAATTTCTCCGAGTAGGCCTTGCGCAGTTCCTGTTCGAGGGCGGCGGGGTCCTCGGCTTCCTCGAGTTCCTTCTTGTAGAGCACCTTCATCGCGCCCTGGGCGCCCATGACGGCGATTTCCGCGGTGGGCCAGGCGAAAACGAAGTCCGCGCCGAGGTCGCTCGGGCACATGGCGAGGTAGGCTCCGCCATAGGCCTTGCGGCAGATGAGGGTGATTTTCGGCACCGTGCCGGAGGCCCATGCGAAGAGCATTTTCGCGCCGTGGCGGATGATGCCGCCGCGTTCCTGGGCGAGGCCGGGCATGAAGCCGGGAACATCGACGAGCGAGAGGATCGGGATCGAGTAGATGTTACAAACCCGGATGAAGCGGGCGGCTTTGTCCGATGCATCGATGTCGATGCAGCCGGCCTTGACGGTCGGTTGGTTGGCGATGATGCCGATGACGAGGTTTTCGAGTTTTGCGAAGCCGGTGAGCATGTTGGGCGCGAAGTCCGGCTGGATTTCAAACCAGGTGCCCGGGTCCACGAGACGGCAGATGACTTGCTGCATGTCGAGTGGTGACTTGGGATCGGCCGGGATGATTTCATTCATCCCGGGATCTTCGGTGAAGGGGATGTCGTTGTTCATCTTGTACGGTGGATCGCCAAGATTGTTGGAGGGCAGGTAATCGAGGAGTTTTTTTGCCAGGTCCATCGCATGTTGGTCATCTTCGGCGATGAGGTGGATGTTGCCGGAAATCTGGGCATGCGCATCGGCGGAGGCGAACTGGTCGAGTGAGGCGGTTTGGCCGGTGGCGGCCTTGATGACGTCCGGTCCGCAGATGAACATGTTGGAATTCTTCCGCGTCATGATGATGAAGTCGGTGAGCGCGGGCGAGTAGGCGGCACCACCGGCGCAGGGGCCGGCGATGATGGAGATCTGCGGGATGACGCCGGAGGCGAGCACGTTGCGGAAGAAGATCTGGCCGTAGCCGGAAAGCGCTTCGATGCCTTCCTGAATGCGGGCTCCGCCGGAATCGTTGATGCCGACCACCGGCATGCCGGCCTTGATTGCGAAGTCCAGCAGGTCACAGATTTTCTTGGCGTGGATGGCCCCGACGGCACCGCCGCCGACGGTGAAGTCCTGGGCATAGGCGGCGACGGGGCGGCCATCGACATAGCCGGTGGCGCAGACGACGCCGTCACCGGGCATCTTGCGTTTTTCGAGACCGAAGTTGATGCACGAGTGGTGGGCGTGCATGCCGAACTCGATGAAATGACCGCCATCGAAGAAGGCGGACAGGCGTTCGCGGGCGGAGAGCAGTCCTTTTTCGTGGCGTTTTTCGATGCGGTCGATGCCGCCTCCGATGAGTGCTTCCTCGCGGCGGAGCTTGAGGCTTTCCAGTAGTGATGGGTCGATGGGCATGGCGGAATTCTATGGCTGTGAGTGAGGAGGCGGGCCGTCGCTTCAGTGGGCGTGGGCGGGTTGGCAGAACTCGGTGAGCACGCCGAAGGTGGATTTCGGATGGAGGAATGCGACGAGCTTGTCACCGGCACCTTCAAAGGGGACCTCGTGAATCAACTTCGCGCCCTTGTCCTTGGCTTGCGCGAGTTGGCCATTGATGTCGGTGGTGGCGAAGGCGATGTGATGGATGCCGCCCGAGGGGTTTTTCTCGAGAAATTTCGCGATCGGGCTTTCGTTGGAAGTTGGCTCCAGCAGTTCGATGTGGACGTCTCCGGCCGCGAAGAAGGCGGTGCGGACTTTTTGGGATTCCACTTCCTCGCGGCCTTCGCAGGTGAGGCCCAGAACGTTTTCGTAGTAGGGGATGGCTTCGTCGAGGGATTTGACGGCGATGCCCAAGTGGTCGATTTTCGTGATCATTGTGGCGGAAGTGGGTGTGTTGGAAGGATGATTGCAGGTCCTGGGTGACTGACACCGCAGGAAGTCGCTAAGGCTACGCGTATTTTACCCCTGGGATTTGCCTGGGGCGGACCTGTGCCGGATGAGCTGATAATGAGATATCTGAGGAGGGAGTCGAGGTCATGGCATGATTTGCGCAGAGATTGGGAGTCCTGCGGGTCATCAAACCTGATACGGTGGTCCGGGAGGGGCGGGCGGGTCCTCGTGCCATGGCAGGCCGGCGTTGGCATTGCCCTGGAGGTCCGCGATGACCTGGGCTCCGAGCAGCAGGACCAGTGCGACCGCCTCCATGGTGAGCAGGACGATGATGATGGTGGCCATCGAGCCGTAGAGGACGTTGACGATGGAGACATTGGTATAATACGCGACCAACAGATGGCGGATGATTTCCCAGAGGATGGCGGCAGTGACTCCACCGGCGAGGGCAAGGCGGAAGGAGACCTTGCCCACGGGCATGATTTTGTAAAACAGCGTGAAAAGCAGCACGAGTCCGAGCACGCCGCCGGCGTAGAGGATGGAGCCCAGATGGTGGTGGATGAGTGCGTCGATCTGGGGAAACACATGGCGGAGCTGGCCGCGGGCATCAATGATGGCGTTGGCGGAGGTGATGACGATCAGTCCGGCGGCGGCGATGAGAACGAACAGATAGGGCATCAGGGCGGAGACCCAGAATTTGCGTTTGAGGGTCGGCATGGGCTTGTGGAAAATGATGGCGATGGAATTCTCGATCACCCGGAAGGCCATGGAACTGAAGAACAGCAGGATCAGCAGACCGATCCAGCCCACGACCTTGCGGTTTTGTAGAAAGCCATCCAGAACTTCGGTTAGAGTGGGGGCGAAGCCTGGCGCGATGAGTGAGATTTCCGTGGTGAGGGCTTCCATCAGGAGTTTCTGGTCAAAGAAATGGGAGACGGCCACCATCAGCACCGCCGAGAGCGGAATGAGCGAAAGCATCATGCTGTGGGCCACCGCGCCTGTCAGCAGCAGGCCGTGGTTGCGCAGGAAGAAATCCCCCAGCACCCGGCTGACAAAGCGAAGTAATCCGGGCATGCGTTTCTCCATCGCAGCGGCACTCTGAATCAGGATGGACCCGCGAAGCAAACCCAAACGCCGGGGCCGGCACATCAACAGCAGATGCCGGCAAACGAGCAGGCTCCGCGGCAGGATTTGGATGGGTTGATTTTGGAAAGCGGGAAGACAGGAGGAATATCGGTAGCAAATTCTATTCCTGCTTTCCTGTCTTCCTCATTGGAAATCGCGCTTTTCAGCAAGGTCTCAGAGGGCCTCGGGCTGTTGGAGGAGCTCGGATACCCGGTTGAGCAGGAGTCCGACATCTCCGCCATCGACCACCCGGTGGTCGAATGTGATGAAGATCTCCGCGACGGTGGCGGGAAGAAATGCTTCCACTTCCTGGCTCCAAACCGGTTTTTTCACACCGGCCCCGATTCCCAGGATGAGGGTTTCATTTGGCAGCGGGATCGGAGTGCCGAGAGTCAGGCCGAAGGTGCCGAAGTTGGTCACGGTGGCGATGCCGCCGCTGCAATCCGCTTCGCTGAGGCGGCGGCGGCGGCCGCGCTCGATGAGATCGTCGTATTCTCCGATGAGGTCGCGCAGGGTTTTTTGATCCACCTTGCGCACGACGGGTA
This sequence comes from Luteolibacter sp., assembly GCA_030696085.1. Taxonomy (GTDB): domain Bacteria; phylum Verrucomicrobiota; class Verrucomicrobiia; order Verrucomicrobiales; family Akkermansiaceae; genus Luteolibacter. The sequence goes on along the minus strand of JAUYNL010000022.1, from coordinate 8,173 downwards.
CCAGCACGCCGTCCTCCACCTGCACGGCCACGCCGATGTCCAGTGAGCGCGGGTGGACGATTTTGTCGCCGATGAGGTAACCGGCGGCGGAGGGTTTTTCCCCCACCGCGATGGCGAATGCCCGGAGCACGTAAAGGGTGAGGCCGGGTTTCGGCGTGTGGTTGCGCCGGTGGTCGAGCACGCGGTCGAGAAGAACGGGCAGGCCCACGGTGGCGAGCGGGCGGGTCCAGCTCCGGCGCATGGCGTCGGCCACGGCGAGGCGCATCGGAGAGGCCTGGGTGCTTGGCCATGCTTCGAGGTAGTCGAGGAATCGTTCGAGGTCCTCCACGGTGACGCGGCCGCCGGCGCCAGTTCCCGCGACGGCGGAAATATCGGCCTCGCGCAGGCCGAGATCGTTCATGCGGGCGCGCATGCGGGGTGAAATGTAGTGGGCTCCCATGGTGCCGGCGGGGACCGGCAGGCCTTTCACGCTGGGCACCACGGCCGGGGCTTCCTCGTAGGCGTCGCCATCATCAAGGGCGAAATGCAGGTTGGCCTCGGCGCGGGCCGGACTGGCGGATTGATCGGCATCGGTGCGTTTCGCTTCGAGTGATTCCAAGGTGTCCACGCCGGTGCGGGCGACTTCCTCCTCGGTGACGTCCAGCAGGCCTAACAGAGATCCGACCGAGTAGGAAACTCCTTCCTGGGCCTTGATTTCGGCAACGATCCCGTTGCAAAGGGTGGTCACGCCCATCACGGCCTTGTTGGTTTCCACCTCGATGATTTCCTGGTCGGTGCGCACCGCGTCTCCTACCGCGATGCCGAGGCGGATGACGGTGGCCTCGGCGATGGATTCGCCGAGCTGGGGCATGAAGATGGGGACGGTGGGCATTTGGGTAAAAGCTGGGATGCGGTAAACAGAAATGCTGGTAGGGCTAGAAGGCTAGCAGTTTGCGGAGGGCCTGGCAGATGGATTCGGGCGTCGGGCGGTGGGCGGCCCAGAGTTTCGGATGATAGGGGACGGGCGTGTCGCGGGCGTTGAGCCGCTGCGGCGGCGCGTCCAACAAATGAAATCCCTCCTCGGTGACGCGCGAGACGACTTCCGCCGTCACGCCACCCCAGGGAAAGGCCTCGCCGACGGCGAGCAGCCGCCCGGTCCGCGCGACGGAGGCGAGCACCGTATCGATATCCAGCGGTTTCACCGAGCGCAGATCCACCACTTCGATCTCCCAGCCGTCCTGTTGGAGGCGGTCGGCGGCGCGCACGGCCTCGTGAACCATGGCGGAGTAGGCGACGACCGTGGCGTGCTTGCCCGGCCGGATGATGCGGGCCTGGCCGATGGGCAGGTGGTCGCCGTTGATGGACTTCGCCTTGAGCCAGCGATAGAGGAACTTGTGCTCGCAGAAAATAACAGGATCATCGAGGGCGACGGCGTCGATGAGCATGTGGTAGGCGTCCGAAACGGAAGCGGGTGTTAGAACGACCAGTCCCGGATATTGGGCGTAGATGCCCTCCATGCTCTGGCTGTGGAAGGGGCCGGAGCCGGGTGTGCCTCCGGAGGGAAGCCGCACCGTGATGGGGATGGGCATGCCTGTCCGATAGAAATGGGTGGCCGCCTGGTTGACGATCTGGTTGAAGGCCACCGACGAGAAATCCGCGAATTGCATTTCAATGATCGGGCGCATCCCCTCGATGGCTGCGCCGACGGCCAGGCCGATCATGGCGTCCTCGGAGATCGGGCTGTCGAAGACCCGGTTGGGAAACATTTCGGCGAGGCCCTTGGTGGCCTTGAAGGCACCGCCGAAGGTGGCGATGTCCTGGCCGTAGAGAAACACGCGCGAATCCTCCCGCAGCAGGGTTTCCTGCGCTGCGCGGATGGCATCGATGTAGGTGACGCTCACGGGAAAAAGGATTGGGTTGCGGGTGGGTGATGGGGCAGGGGAAAGCGGGTGGAAAGCGCCGTCCAGTCCTCATGGTATGGATCGGGAGGCTCTTCCTGTTGGGCCTGGGCCACGGCCCGCTGCACCTCCTCGGCGAATTGTTCCTGCCATTCAAAAATCTCATCCACGGTGGCGATGCCGTTTTCCACGAGTTGGAGCATGGCCACCTCGACACAATCGCGCCCGTAATGGCCCTGGCGCAAGTCACCGGGGACGTAGAAGCCATCGTCATGTTCGCCGTGGCCGGAAAGGCGCAGCAGCCGCGCCACAACCATCTGTGGTCCCTGTCCGGCGCGGGCGCGGTGGATGGCCTCGGTGATCACCGAGGCACAGGCCAGCAGGTCCGTACCATCCACGGTCATGCCGCCGATGCCATATCCACGGGCTTTTTCCACCAGATCGGCGCAGGCGAACTGCCGGTGATTGGGCGTGGAGTAGGCAAACTGGTTGTTGGCGATGATCACCACCAGCGGCAGTTTTTCGACGGCGGCAATGTTGAGCCCTTCATGAAAGGCCCCGGTGGAGGAGGCACCGTCACCGATGCAGGTGGCTCCCACGCGGCCATCCAGCGTGCCTTGCAGGCGCTTTGCAAACAGCATGCCCGCCACCACGGAAACCTGGGAACCCAGATGGGAAATCATCACCGGCATGCCGGATTTCGGTCGTCCGCGGTGGATATTGCCGTCCCTGCCGCGCATCGGCCCCTGCACGGAGCCAAGGTAGGTGCGGGTGCAGTCGAGCATCGGTTCTCCAAAAGCCGTGCGTCCGGCCTGGTCGCGGATGAGCGGGGCGAAAAAGTCCGTGCCTGGGATGAGAGCGGAGCCGAGGGCGGCGCTGACCGCTTCCTGACCGCGCCCGAGATAGACGCCGCCGACTATTTTTCCCGCTTTATAAAGGCTGGAGAGCTTGTTTTCCAGAATCCTGGCGCGAAGCATCGATTGAAAAACCGAACGCAGGAAGTCGCGGTTGTTTGCCAGGTCACCCGGGGCTGTTTGCAGATCCAATGGGGGCACGGCGGAGGATTAAAGACAGTGCCATCACAACCTGCAACCGCTTTCCGGGCAAATGCCCCTCTTTGGCGGGAATGCCGGTTTCCTCACTCCGCCTCCGGGCGGGCGATGAGGGTGGAGAAGCGTTCTTCGAGCTGCCTGATGATCGCCGCCTCCTCGATCTTTCCGCCCTCCGCAGTGGTGATGTAGAGGGTGTCCATGGCCACGCCTTTTTCGGTGCAGATCCGGGCGTGGGCGGTGTTGAGACCGTGCTCGTTGATGGTATGGAAAAGATCGTGCAGCAGGCCGATGCGGTCGAGCGCCTGGAGCTCCACGGTGGTGCAGTTCGGGTGGAGTTCGTTGGTCACGTAGGCGCGCACCGGCACCGGGATGCCCTGGTCGGTGCGCGGCCTGAGGAAATTGACGCGGCGTTTCAGGTAGCGCTCCGGTTCATAGACTTCGGCGGAGAGGATGGTCTCGAAGGTTGTGTGGAAACGCTTGCGCGTGGCGGCGGAGGAGACGGCCTCGAAGTTGGTGGTGCAGACGCGGAAGATGTTCACCACGATGCCATCGGCGCGGGTGAACAAGTCGGCTGATAGAATGTTGACCTGCTCGGAGGCGAAGGCGCAGCAGATTTTTTCCAGCAACAACGGCTTGTCGCGGGTGGCGAGCACGACTTCGGAGTAGCCTTGTTCGGTGTGGTCGATCCATTTGATGCAGGAGGCGAAGGGGGCCTTGGTGTCCGCCTCGCGCTGGAGGAAATGGCGGACGGTGCGCACCTGGGTGACGATGGGACCGGGCTGGCGGAAGTGGAAGGCGGCGGCGGGCATGCGCTCGAAGTGGCGCTTGATGTCCGGATGATAGTCCTCGCGCATCTGGCCGATCACGGCGTCGCGCAGGGCGAGGCGGTCGGCATCGAGTTTCCTGGAATACTTCTCACGGCCGTCCTCCAGGAAATTCCGGGTGGCGGTGTGAAGTTGGAGCATCAGGCTTTCCTTCCAGCCGTTCCATGCGTCCGGAGCGGTGGCGCTGGAGTCGATGAAGGTGAAGAGCAGCAGGGCATCGAGATTGGAGCGGTTTTTGACGATGGCCGCGAACTCGGCGATCACCTCCGGATCGTCGAGATTGCGGGTGGTGGCGGTGCGCCAGAAGGTGAGGTGGTTGTCCACCAGGAACATGATGAGGCTGCGCCGCGCGCCATGGATCTGGAGGCGGTTGCAGAGCTTGGCGGCGAGAATGGCGGAGCCGTCGATGTGTTCGCGGACGTTTTCGGCTCGTCCGGTATCATGCAGGATCACGGCGAGGTAGAGCGCGTAGGGATCGGCGATCTCATGGAAAAGACGCCGATAGATTTCGCGTCGCGGATTGTTTTCCGCGGTGAGTTTGTCGAGCTCCTCGACGCAGCGCAGCGTGTGTTCGTCCGCGGTGTAGCGGTGAAAGAACTCGTGTTGGACGAGGCAGTCGAGCGCGCCGAACTCGGGCAGGTAGCGGCCGAGGAAGCCGATGCGGTGCATGAGGCGCAGCGTGCGCGCGACGTCGCCCTTGCGTTCGAGGATGGCCTGGAAGATCTGACGGTTGGTTTTCGAGTAGCGGAAGGGCCGGTCGATATCCTCCCAGTGCTGGGCGATGAGGCGGCGCAGTTGCGGACTGAGCTGGAGGTTCCGCAGCTGGCAGTGCTGGAAGAGCCGCATCAGGCGGCTGGGATCGTCCTTGAAGATGTCCTGGTTTGCGGGAAACAGGCGGCCGTCCCTGGCGATGAAGTCATCGAATTCCTCGCGGCTCTTTTTCCGGAAGGTGAGGAAGGAGCGGATGCCGGAATCGGCGCGCGAGTCCCGTTCGATCTCGAAGGCCTCCATCAGCGAGGTGGTGTGCTGATAGAGATGCCGGGTGTGGCGGTAGTAGTCCCGCATGAAGGCCTCGGTGCTGCGCAGGATGTTGCGCTGCGGGTAGTTGAAGGCGGTGGCCACCACGCCCTGGAGCTGGAGGGTGAGCTGGTCGGTGCCCTTGCCGGTGTGGTAGTGGAGTTCGTTGCGGACTCGATGGAGGAAGTCGTAGGCATCCTCCATTTCGCGGCACGCGGAGGCTGTGAGCAGTTTGCTTTCCACCAGATTCTCCAGCCTGGCGCTGCCGCGTTTGACCCGGGCGACCCACTGCACGCTGTGATAGTCCCGCATACCGCCGCAGCTTTCCTTGACGTTGGGTTCCTGTAGGAAAACGGTGCGGGAGTATTTCTCATGGCGGCTGCGGAGGTCCTGGCGGCGCAGTTCGAAAAAAGCGGCCTGGTTCTTGTTGATGCATTCCTTGGCGAAACTGGTCTCGAACTTGGCGAACAGCACCGCGTCTCCGGCGATCAGGCGCGCATCCATCAGCGAGGTCTTGTTTTCCTGATCGATCTTCGCCTGCTGGATGCACTCGGTGATCGAACGGCAGGCGTGGCCCACCTTGAATCCCACATCCCAGAGCGGATAAAGTACATCCTGGACAAGATCCTGGAGGGATTTCGGAAGTTTGGTCGATGCCCGTGGGAGAAGGAAGAGCAGATCGATGTCCGAGCGTGGATTGAGCAGGCCGCGACCATAGCCGCCGGTGGCGACGAGCGCGATGTGGCTGGAACTGCCGTCCTTGCCGCGCGTGTTGATCGAAGCCTGGAGGATCGAGGCGAGCAGGGTGTCGATGAGGGCCGCGCGGTCGCGGGCGATTTCGAGACCGTCGGCCCCGGCGCGGTGGCGTGTGAGGATGCGCTGTTCCTCGACCTTGAGGAAGCGCTTGTAGAGCGCGATGCGTTCGGCTGGAGAAAGCTGGCCCTCGGTGGCGGACTTGAGGGTCTCCCGGGCGTGTTGTTCGAGGGTCTGGAGGTAGGCGGGCATGCGTGATATGTGCAGCTTGGTGACTGATCCGGGAAGGTCAAGCGGAGCATGCCATCCGCGTGCCCACCTTGGCATAAAGCTCGGTTTGCCGGGTCGAATGCGCGGCGAGATCCTGCTCCAGCGTTACTGCGCCGGGTTCGAAAAGCGTGATGGTGGAGGAGCCGCCGAATGCGAAATAACCTTTCCCAGCTCCTTTTTCCACGGGTGTCCCTGGCGTGAAGGTCTGGCGGATGGTGCCCACGCAAGTGGCGCCGATTTCCATCAACAAGACGGTGCCGAAGCGTCCGGTTAGCAGCGGGGTGATCGTGCGCTTGTTGGTCCACAAGTAGGAAAGCCGCTTGCGCAGAGCGATCGGGGAGACGGAGAACAAGGGTCCGTCGATCAGTCGCGTCTCGCCCGGCGTGCCCGCCGCCGGGAAATGAAAACGATGGTAATCCACCGGACACAGCCGGGAGAGGACCAGTGTGCCATCCGCATATCGCGCCGCGAGTCCGGCATCGCCCAGCAAGCCGGCCAGATCGAATTTCTGGCCCTTCACAAACACCCCCTCGATGGCCGAGGCGCGATCAAATCCAAGGTGCCGCCCGTCCGCAGGGAAGACCACGCTCGTTTCATCCGCATCGATCGGACGCGCGGCGGGCTTGAGCTTGCGGTAGAAAAACTCGTTGAAACTGCGGAACGACTCCGGCGCATCCTCGAATTCAGCGGGATCCAGCCCATAGTGTTCGATGAAGGGAACCACCCGTGCGGCGGATTTTTCCGTGCTCATGCGCCTGCCATACCACGCCGAGAAGAACGGGCGTTTCACGAAGGCATTCAGAGAAATGGCTCCCAGCGGGTGGCCGTAGGTCCAGCGGAGAAAGCCCTCGCCATAGACTTGTTCGGTCTCTAGCGCGTGGGTATGGCGGTTGAAATAGCGGATCGGTTCCACGGGATTCTTGTAATGGCCGAGCGTGCCGACCGCAAGGCTTCGGCTACATCAGTGCAAAAAGTGACGCCGAAAATCTCATAATCTGCTTCCATCGGTCTTGCCCTGACAGCTTGGAAATTCACTTTCTGCGAATAAGCATCCAATACGCACCGCCCACCATGAAAACGACCAGGCCAGAACCAATCGCCCACGCCCACAAAACGGAAGGCTGTTCCGGTGTGAGAGGCAAGGTCTTCGTTTCATGCGATGATTGAATCCGTGACTTCGTGATATCAAGGGGTTTGGCACCATCATCCAGCGGCGGAATCGTTCTCCGAGGGGCACCAGTGGGAGCTAGCTTCCTCGAAAGAATCCTGTCCACAGCCGTCCCACAGGACGGCTTAGCTAGGGAAGAAAAAGCGGGCTGGTGTTGAGTTGAAATCCCTGCCACTCGGTAGGGTGTTATGAAAAACACACGTAACTATTCAGGTCTTTAAGATAGCTTAAGCAATTTCCAGCGTATCCATCGCTACCAAATGTTGACCGACCGAGCCAAAGCCCTGCGTCCCGCCGTCCAAGCCGCCTTCGATGCGGGCGGGCTTGATGCCGTCTGCGCGCTCATCGCTCCCCTCGAAGCCCGCATTGCGGAACTCGAAAAGCGCCTCAACATGAACAGTTCCAACAGCAGCAAGCCGCCCTCCAGCGACGGCCTGAAGCGCAAAACCAAATCCCTGCGGCGCAAGAACACCGGACGCAAACCCGGCGGCCAACCAGGCCACACCGGCCAGACCCTCCAGCAAAGCCCCGCTCCTGACATCACCCATTCCATCGCATTGGATCAGTGCCCCGACTGCGGCGCGGACTTGCGCCAAGAACCCGTCGCCAGTGAGGAAAAGCGCCAGGTTTTCGATCTTCCGCCCATCGCCATGGAAGTGAGCGAACACCGGGCCGAATGCAAATGGTGCCCCGCCTGCGCGAAATGGATCACCGCCCCGTTTCCCGCCGAAGTGAATGCCCCAGTCCAATACGGCCACGGCATGCAAAGCGTGATGAGTTATCTCAACATCGCACAACTTCTGCCCTGCGAACGCACCGCAGAGGTCTGCCAGGATCTTTTCGGCCATCGCCCCAGTGCGGGTAGCGTCGTGCGTGCCGTCGCGCGTTGTGCGGAGAAAATCGCCCCTGCGGTTGACCGCATCGCCGGAGTATTGCGCGAGGCAAAACAACTCCACGCCGACGAGACCGGCGTGCGCCGCGCGGGACATACGGAATGGATCCATGTGGCATCCACCGCGACCCACACCCTTTACAACCACAGTCCCAAACGCGGACGCGAAGGCTTCGAGGCGGGCAGGGTGCTGCCAAACTACCGCGGCAATCTCATCACCGACTTCTGGGGTTCATACGATACCCTCGAACGATGTGATCACTCCCGCTGCAACGCCCACTTGTTACGGGAGATCACCTCATTTTCCGACGATGGCCAGC
>JAUYNL010000019.1 GCA_030696085.1 Luteolibacter sp. | reverse complement strand
GCCGGTGCCTGTGTCCCTGTCTGATCGTTCATGGTGTTGGTTGGTTTGAATTCAATTCCAAACAGGCGATGTCGGAACATCGCCCGATCAACCAGCACCAATCGATTTTAACGTTTTAACGGAAAAAAATCCGCTTCCCAGCAGTTGCTTCCTGTCTTTCGACAGCCGCCAAAAAAAACTCGCGGAAAAAGCAGGAATGAAGGTGAACCCATGAAACTCGCTAAGCTCGGCGAAGGCCCGGAAATCTTCCACACCATCCAAGGCGAAGGCGTGTCCGTCGGCCTGCCCGCCGTGTTCATCCGCACGTCCCGCTGCAATCTCCACTGCGCCTGGTGTGATACCGACCACACCTGGAACTTCGAGGGAACTCCATGGCCGCACGAAAAGGACAAGACACCCGGCTACAGGAAACACAGGAAGGAGGAGGTCACCTTTGAAATCGACCCCGCCGATGCCGCGCGGCGCATCCTCGCCTACGATTGCCCGCGCGTGGTCATCACCGGCGGAGAACCGCTGCTGCAGGAGGACGCGCTTCTCAAAATGATTCATTGCATCCGCGCGACCATGCCGTGCTGTGCGTTCGAGGTGGAAACCAATGCCACCCGCATCCCCTCGCCCGCCTTCGCCGCCGCCGTGGATCAGTTCAATGTCTCGCCGAAACTCTCCAACGCCGGCATGCCCGAATCGCTGCGGCTCCACGATGACACCTTGCGGTTTTTCGCGAAGTCGTCGGAAGCTTGGTTCAAATTCGTAGTCACGGCATCAGGCGACCTCCCGGAAATCATGGAGCTCCAGGGGCGCTATGAAATCCCCCGCTCGCGCATCCTGCTCATGCCCGAGGGCCGGACCCCTGCCGAACTCGACCACAACGCCCCTCAACTCGCCGAACTCTGCCGCGAGCTCGGCTTCCGATTCTGCGACCGCCTCCACATCCGCCTCTGGGGAGACCGCCGCGGCGTGTGAATTCCGCGGTGGACTTTGCGCAATAACGACCGTTATTGGAATTCACCCCTCCCCATTCCTTCTCCTCCATGCCTGAAATGAACTGTCGTTTCAGCATTCCACTATTCCCAACTCCTCACACACCATGGGCATTTTATCCTGGATCCTTCTCGGCCTGATCGCCGGAGCGCTTGCCAAATTCATCATGCCCGGCAAGGACCCGGGCGGCTGCCTCATCACCATCCTCATCGGCATCGCCGGCGGAGTGATCGGCGGGTTTCTAGGAACCTTCATCGGACTCGGAAAAATCCAGTCCTTCGATCTCGGCGGCATCCTCATCGCCACCGCAGGAGCCATCTTGTTGCTCATCGTTTATCGTTTCGTCCGGAAATAACCGGTGCTCATCCACGCCGCTCGACCATATAGCCGCTTCCCCATTCGGTGCCCGGCACGCGCTCCACTGACCCGCGTTCCCAGCGTCACGGCCAGGTCCAGACGACCGGAAACCCGGTGCGGTAGAAACGCTTCGTGCCAGACGCGGGAAAGATCAGGGTCTTCGTCGTGCTGCCACCGGCCACAAAAGGCTCGGTGAACGCCAGATCCTGCGCCCACGGCGGCTGGAGATTGGCGCTGCCCTGCACGAAGCCCGCCCGGCCCAAAGGAATGTTGGCCACCTGCAGATTCACATTCCCGCCGGAAAGCGACAGGCTGTTCACCTTCACCGGCGAGATGATCTGCTGGATGAACGCCGCCAGATGCATCTGGAACTTGGCGGTGGGATGGTAATCATCCCAGAAGACGTATTGAGCGCCAGCTCCAGCGAGGGCTGGATCCCCGGAGTCCAGACCACCCGCGTTGCCTTCTTCAATGCTAGGATTGATCATCCCGTAAGCCACCGGGTTCGCCAGCACCTGCTCGAAGAAGGTGAAGGTGTCCGGCAGGTGGATTTTCAGTCCCTGCCTGGCGGCCATCAGACCGAGCATGGCCTGCTTGAATTGGGCGTTGTATTCGATGATCCTCGCCCTGGCGTATGCGCGGTCATCCGGATCAAAATCATTGTAAAAGGGAACACTCGTGACATTCACCGCATTCGGCATCACGAACTCACGGGCTCCCTTGTCATGGAGTTTCCCGATAGCGTAAACATGATCTGCAATCGACTGATCAGCTAGAGCGTCCCAAGGTGCCGCATTGGAATACGGAACAGAAATGTCCGCACCAATGGCGTTCACGAAATCCGCATCATTGCGCCACACGATGAACAGTGCGGTGCCCGCATCGGGGGGCTGCACGAATGCATTCGCGCTGTTTTTCAGATCAATACTGTCCAACTCGAATTCCGAAATGTTCTTCCCTTGATCATAGGTCACTCCCTGCCACTTGGCCATTACCTCGATCCAAACCCGGCCGTTGCAATAGCGACCGCCATAGTAGGGAATACCCGTCGGTTCTGCCGTCGTCGTGCAGACCCCATCACCGAAGGCATAAATCGAACTGAATCCAGCCGATGCCCGCAGCACCGCCAGAGCCATCCACAGGAATACGAATCGGAACATGGAGCGGAATTTGATAGAAATCATCGCCAGCATCAAGTCGCGAAACAGGAAATCGTTCTTGACCCTGCTGCCCGGCCTTATTATCAAGTTTTGTTGAATTTCGACAAACACTAGCGTTGTAATATTCCCTGAAGAACACGCCCCCCGGCTGCAAGGCGTAAGCAGCTCATCCGACCAGGAACGCAGATCCAATCGATGAATCTCCCTCGAATCACCGTCATCGCCCTGTTTGCGGGCACTCCGAACCCATTGCAGGCGAACGGCTTCCGATTGGTGAGCCAGGACGCCTACGCGGCGGCGCGGGGTGAGGCCTTCGCCGCCACGGCGGACAATCCCTCCGCCATCCACTACAACCCGGCGGGCATCAGCCAGCTTGAAGGGCACCAATTCCGCATGGGCGCCTATGCGCTCCATTATAACCCCACGTTTCAAGCTCCGGAAGGCCTCGTCAATGCCGGAGAAACCTACGAAATTGAGGAAAAGGACGCGATTGCCCCACAACTCTATTACACCTACGGAATTCACGATTCTCCGCTCACGCTAGGGCTGGGAGTTTACGCTCCCCACGGCGCGAGCGTTACGTGGCCGCAGGAAACGGGTTTCCGCGCGGTGACCGTGGATGGCGAGTTGACTTATCTGCGAATCAACCCCGTGGCCTCATTGGAGCTCCGCCCCGGACTTTCATTCGCACTGGGAGTGATGATCGATGACGCGAGCATCGCGATGGGACAGGGGCTCAGCCGCAGGATTACTCCCTTCAACGAGTTTCGTTTCGAGGGTGACGCGTTCAGTGCCGGATACAACATGGGATTGCTCTGGCAAATCAACAAGCAGTGGTCCGTGGGTGCCACCTATCGCAGTAAGAACCGCCTGAATTTCGAAGGTGAAACCGATATCCAACAGCCTCCTTTCCAGCGGGCCGGAACCTCTGCCGAAATGGAACTGGAATTCCCCTCCACTACGGTTTTTGGGATCTCCTACCGCCCTACGGAGAAGTGGAACATCGAGTTTAACGCCGACTATTCGGATTGGAGCACCATCGACACCACCACCATCCGCCAAAGTGAAAAACCAAGAGGCAGCGTGCAACAAGACATCCCCGTCACGCTGGACTGGAAAGACAGTTGGATCCTCAAGTTCGGAGCCACCCGTTATTTCGACGAGGGCTGGTATGCGAGTGGCGGATACGTGTTCAACGAAAACTCAGTACCCACGGGATACTACAGCCCGCTCGCCGCGGATCTTGACCGGCACTTTCTCACACTCGGCCTCGGCCGCCAGTGGTCGCGTTACACGGTGGATCTCGCATACCAATACGGCTTTGCCCCGGCCCGGACGGTCACTGGCAGTGTGACCACCTCCAAACCCGGCAACTTCGCCGGCCAGAACGCCGACGGCAAATACGACTTCACCAGCCACGCGCTGCTGCTTTCCTTCGGGGTGAAATTCTGAGGTGATTCCTGCCCGTCTGCAAAGTGGTTCAGGTTTCCAAAATACCCGAAACCTCAAGATATGGTGATTGAATAATCTTCGCCATACCGCATGCGGTGTCATTTCCGCTGATGGTTTGCGGAGCGCCGGAACCGGGGCTAGGTTTCCGAACGCCCACTTCCCTCTCGGGCGGAACCTTAACCTCCTGTCTGCATGTATCTCAAAACACTCGAAATCCACGGCTTCAAGTCCTTTGCGGACAAGACCGTCTTTGAATTCGCCCAAGGCGTCACCGGCATCGTCGGCCCGAACGGCTGCGGCAAGTCGAACGTCGTCGATGCCATCCGCTGGGTGCTCGGCGAAACCTCCGCCAAGGCCTTGCGCGGCGGTGAAATGGCCGACGTCATTTTCAACGGCACCGAAAAACGCAAGCCGCTCGGCATGGCGGAAGTCACCCTGACGATGGCCGATTGCGAGGGCCCGCTCAAAGTCGATTTCAACGAAGTGGCGATCACCCGCCGGGTCTTCCGCGATGGCAAATCCGAATACCGGATCAACAACACGCTCTGCCGCCTCAAGGACATTCATGACATGCTCATGGACACCGGCATCGGCCGCACCGCCTACTCGATCATGGCGCAGGGCCAGATCGATCAGATCCTTTCCTCGAAGCCGGAGGAACGCCGCGCGGTGTTCGAGGAGGCCGCCGGCATCACCAAGTTCAAGCGCGAAAAAAAGGAGGCACTGCGCAAGCTCGAATACACCGAGGCCAACCTGCTGCGCGTTTCCGACGTGCTCGCCGAGCAGGAGCGCCGGATGAACTCGCTGCGCCGCCAGGTCGCCAAGGCCCGCCGCTATCAGGCGCTCGCGGCCGACACCCGCGTGCTCGACACCCATCTGGGCCACCGGAAATTCGTCGAACTCACCGCCGAGCGCGACGAGCTGCTCACCTCGATCCGCGGCCTTGAAGTGCGCGACACCGAATTGGAAATGATGCTTCCCAAGAAAGAGGAAGCCGTTTCCGAAGCCCGCGCCGCCGCCCGCACCTTCGAGGGCGAGCTCGCCGAACTGCGCGGCCGCCTCAACGAGCACCGCAACGCGCTGAACTCCGCCGAGGGCCGCATGGCCTTCAACGAGGAACGCAAGTCGGAGCTCGAAAGCCGCATCCGCCAGAACCACGAGGACATTTTCTCCACCCGCGAAAAACTCGCCCAGCAGGAGTTCGATTTCATCGCCGCCAACGAATCGCTTGATCAACTCAGCCGCCTGATCGTTGAAAAGGAACTTCAACTCGCCGAGCAGGAAACCCGTACCCAGGGGACCCGCGAGGAGCGCGAACGCATCGAAGCCGCGCTGCGTGAAACCCGCGGCGAAGCGAACCGCACGCAAACGCTCATCGCCACCCTCCAGGCCAAGATCGAAAGCGCGCTCTCGCAACTCGAAGGCACCCGCGAACGCGCCCGCCAGCTCGCCGACGAGGAACAGCGCCTCAATCTGGAACTCGAGGAGTTCCGCTCCGAGCATTCCCGCATCGCCGGCGAAGTGGAAAGCACCGGCTCGCAACTCGCCGACTTGGAGGAATCCTTCCAAAGCGCCGAGCGATCCTATCAACACACCCGCGGCGACCTCGATGCCGCCCGCACCGCCGCGATCGAATCCAACAAGATCCTCGCCCAGCGCTCGGCCCGTTTCGAGGCCGTGCGCCAACTCGTCGAAAGCGGCGAGGGCTTTGAAAAAGGCACCCAGAGCGTGCTCCAGGGCCTCGGAAACCCGGATCAGTTCAAACCCGGCATCCACGGCGCGCTCGCCTCGTTCATCGAGGCGGACAACACCTGTGCCCGCGCCATCGAAGCCGCTCTCGGCACCCACCTGCATGCCGTGCTCGTCCAGGACCAGGCCGCCGCCGAGGCCATCATCGAGCGCCTCACCGAAAAGCAACTCGGCGTCGCCGCCATCCTGCCGGAAAGTTTCGTCCCGCACGCGTCCGGCACCCAGATGGAATCCCTGCCCGAAGGCGCCACCGCCTGGGCGCTCGACCGCATCAAGTCGGACAAACGCATTTCGGGCGTCATCGAGCGCTTGTTGGAAAAGGTGCTCATCGTGCCGAATCTCTCCACCGCCCTGCGCTTGCGCGCCCATCACTCCGGCGTGACCTTCGTCACCCTGGCCGGCGTGATGCTCAGCGGTGAAGGCATGCTGCGCGGCGGAGCATCCAAGGAAGGCACCACCTCGGTGCTCGAACTGCGCAACGAAGCCCGCTCGCTCGAAGCCGAAGTCGCCAAGCTAACAGCCGCCGACGAGGCCGCCCGCAACCGCGTGGCCGAACTCGAAGCCACGCTCGAACGCCTGCGCGAGGAGGTCGAGGTTTCACGCGAACGCCTGCAGCGCCAGAAAGTCGAACTCTCGACCCTGCAAGGCCAGCTCAGCCTCGCCACCCGCGAGGTGGAAAACTTTGAAACCAAGGCCGAAAACGTCCGCTGGGAACGCGGCGAACTCGACAATCGCGAACGCGCCGCCGCCGATGGCCGCGAACAGATGGAAGGCGAACTCGCCTCCGCCCGCGAACGCCTCGAAGCGCTTGAAACCGAAGCCCGCCGACTGCAATCGGAGTCCGACTCCGCCGTCCACCGCGAGCAGCAACTCAGCGCCACGCTCAACGAGCTGCGCACCGAACTCGCCGTCGAGCGCCGCGCCAAACAAGCCGCCGAGGAGCAGCAGAAACCGATGGAAGCCCGGCTCTCGGAACTCCGCGAGGTGTCCATCCGCCGCGAAACCGAAATCGAAGCCTTCACCCAGCGCATCGAGGCCGCCATCGGCGAAAACTCCCGCCTCGCCGAGGAATGCGAGACCCACCGCCTGGAAGTCGGCGACCTCCAGGTGGAGATCGAATCCCGCGCCTCCGGCCGCGCCGAATTGATGGAGGCCATCGAAACCGCCGAGACCCAGCTCGCCGCCGTCCGCCGTGATCATGCGAAAGTCGCCGAACAAAAAGGCCGCGAGGAGGTTGCCGCCACCAAGCTCGACCTCCGCCTCGAAAACCTAACCAACTCGATCCAGGAGCGTTATCAGATCGATCTCGCCACCTTCGAGCCCGATGCCCACGCCCTGCTCGCCTCCATCGCCTCCCAAAAGGCCCTCCAGGCGCGCAATGGCCGCCAGGTCATCGTTTCCGCCGATGAATCCGCCAACCACGGCGACTCCGGCGAACACTCCGACGATGACGACATGCCCACCATGGTCGTCGATGGCACCAGCGAGGACGACGAAATGGAAATCCCCGGCGACATGACCGGCGAGCCCGACTGGTCCTTCGTCGAATCCATCGTCACCGACATCAAGCGCCGCCTCGATGCCATGGGCCCCGTCAACCTCGACGCCATCGAGGAGTTCGAGGAACTCGAAGAACGATATAACTTCCTCAAGAACCAGCACGACGACCTCGTTTCCTCGAAAACCGAGCTGCTCGAAGTCATCGACCGCATCAACACCGAGACCCAGCGCCTGTTCTCCGAGACCTTCGCCCAGGTCCGCATCAATTTCCGCGAGATGTTCAAGGAGCTCTTCGGCGACAAAGGCGAGGCGGACCTCACCTTGCTCGACGAAAA
The DNA here is from genome assembly GCA_030696085.1 of Luteolibacter sp. GTDB lineage: Bacteria > Verrucomicrobiota > Verrucomicrobiia > Verrucomicrobiales > Akkermansiaceae > Luteolibacter. The sequence goes on along the minus strand of JAUYNL010000019.1, from coordinate 5,262 downwards.
CGACCCGCTCGAATCCGGCATCGAAGTCATCGCCAAGCCGCCCGGCAAGAAACTGCAATCGATCACCCTTCTATCCGGTGGCGAGCGCTCGATGACCGCCGTGGCGCTCCTGTTCTCGATCTACATGATCAAGCCCAGCCCATTCTGCGTGCTCGACGAGCTCGACGCCCCGCTCGACGAATCCAACATCGGCCGCTTCGTGAAAGTGCTCGACCGCTTCATCGACCGCTCGCAGTTCATCATCGTCACCCACTCCAAGCGCACCATGGCCCGCGCCGACGTGATGTATGGCGTGACCATGGAGGAGTTCGGCGTTTCCAAACCCGTCGGCATGCGCCTCACCGCCGCCGCCGACGAATCGAAATCCGCCAACGGGCCCAAATCCGCCGCACAGAAAGCCGCCCTCAGGCTCGACGCGTAAGTTGATAGAAAAAACATTCTCCAGACAGGAGAGGGAAACCGGGGGTGGGGCGGATGATCCGGGTGGATCCCGCCTCACCCCCACTTCGTTAAGATCAGGGCAAGGGCTTGACCCGCGGATTGCGGAACTCGATCTTCATGTCATGTCCGGCATGCACCTGCAGGCCGATGGACCCGGTGGTTTCGAGGGCTTTCGTTTCGTACACGAGCACTTCGCGGCCATTCAGATGCACGGTGATCCGCTTGCCCATGGCCTCGATCCGCAGGTGGTTCCAATCGCCCGGCTTCATCGCTACGGCCACGTCCCTGGCTTTACCGGGATACTTCTCGCCGTCCTTCGGAGCATAGATCGAGCAGGTCATATCGGTCATGAGTGAACTCGAAATTCCGAGATTCACATGATAGTCCATGCCTTTGATAAAAACTCCGGAATCGACGATGCCCTCGAAACGGAAATCCGTTTCAACAACAAAATCGCCGAACTTCGCATCCGTCCAGAGCATGGAACCCTTCTTCTCCGCGCCGTTTTTTCCGATGATGACTCCGTCCCGCACCGACCAGTGATCCAGTTTCGGTTCGCTCGTCCATCCCGTGAGATCGGTGCCATTGCAAAGCGGCTTCCAGCCATCTTCCGCATGAGCATTCGCCACGACCAGCAGAAGGAACGCGGCGACGGGAGGGAATGTATTTCGAAGGTTCATGGAACGTCAGGTTAGATCTGGCATCACGAAGGGTTCGCGATACTCATCCTTGAGCAAGGCGTTGGCCTCCGCCGAGAATTCTCCGGTGAAACTTTCCGCCGCGGGATCGAATCCCAGTTGCGGGCCGAGGATCATCGGGTGCCGGGTGAAGTCCTTTTCATGCACCAGCGAGTGCGTGAGCAGTCGCTCGAAAACCTCCGCCTGGAGGTTCCTGCCATTGCATTGCTCCTTGAGTTGCTCCAGCGGGATCGCCTTGCCGAGGCGTTGCGAGATGTTGCCCATGTGGCACAGCGTGCTTGATAGATGGCCATCGGCGATTTCGCCATGGAGATCATCGTGTTTCCTGCTGCGCACGGCTTCGATGAAGTTCACATGATGGTGGAGCCCGAGTCCGCCGGAGTATGCTTTCACCCGTTTGCCGTCGTTGTTATAGAAAATGCCTCCGTTGGTGCCTACGAAATATCCAGCCTCGCACTCGATCACCATCGATACCTGCCCGCCGCGATAATTGCTCATCCATTTCCCCCGGGAGTCGTCCGGTAATCCGCGCACTTCGAAAATGATCGGCGCAGGTTCGTAATCCAGGAGCACGACCTGCGTGTTAGGCGTTTCCCCGTCGTCGTCGTAGCCGAAACGTCCGCCCAGCGAGATGACGCGGCGCGGGAGTTCGTGTTTTCCGATCGCCCAGCGGCAAAGATCCATTTGGTGGATTCCCTGGTTGCCGAGGTCGCCGTTGCCATAGGGCCATTGCCAGTGCCAATCGTAGTGAAACTGCCTGCGCATCACCGGAGCGGGGCTGCGCGGCCCCGCCCAGAGATTGTAGTCGATGTTCGCGGGCACCGCCTGAGGGCCCGCCACCTTGCCGATGCTTCCCCGCTGCTTGTAGCAGAGGCCGCGCGCCACCTTGATCCTGCCATACTTCCCGCCATGCACGTCCGCGATGAATTCCTGCGTGCCGATTGACGAGCGCGACTGCATGCCGGCCTGCACGATGCGCTTGTACTTGCGGGCGGCGGTGACGATCTGGCGGCCTTCCCAAATGTTATGGGAAACGGGTTTTTCCACATAGACATCCTTGCCCGCCTGGCAGGCCCATACCGCCCCCAGCGCATGCCAGTGATTGGGCGTCGCCAGGCAAACCGCATCCACATCCTTGCGGTCGAGCACCTCGCGGTAATCCGCATGCTGGCCGACCTTGCCGCCGAAGTGCTCCTGCGCCCGCGCCGCGAGGATCTTGCTGTCCACATCGCACAGCGCCACAATCCGCACGCCGGGGATCTGCTTGAACAGCTCGATGTGTTGATTGCCCTTGATCCGCAGCCCGACGATGGCGATGCGGACCTCCTCATTGGCCCCGGCGGCATGGAGACTGGGAAAACCCAACGAAACACCTGAGGCTAACGAACCGGCCAGAAACCGGCGGCGTCCCATCGGACGCGTGAATTCCGTGGAGAAAGGAGACAAGGGAATGTGCGATTCGTGATTCATAAAAACCGGGAAATGCCGTGCACAGTAGTATACGCGTATCAAATCCGCTCCTTTCAGCGCAGCTTGCCCTCAGCCGCTCCGGAAAGCCAAGGATGCGTTCCATCGCCGCACATCCTTCTCATCCAGAAAGTCTGCCCACAATTCATATGCCTTTTTTATGAAACTCCGCAGCCTCGCGGATTTCCCCGAGCGCGGGTGTCAGGAACCGGTAGTTCATCGCGGGAACTCCCTGCGCAGTTCCGCCAGCGCGACCGGCCCGGATACGTCTCCGCCAACGCTTCCCGTCGTCGCCCTTGGCTTTGCCGCGCTGAACGGCCGGGCAACTATTGGAATTTTGATAGGAAGCACCCACACCCCGCATTGACGCCACCTCCGGCTTTCGCGCATCATCACGCCATGCAGGACCCGTCCGCGGAGCAGATCGACGCATTCATCAAGCGCTGGGAGAAATCCGGCGGGCACGAGCGTGGTGCGGGGCAGCAATTCCTGTTGGAGTTCTGCGATTTGTTCGGATTTGAGAAACCCGCTCCGCCCGTCTCCGAGAACGAACTCAACTCCTACACCTTCGAGCGCCGCGTGGACCGCCGGAAACCCGATGGCGGCTCCGCCCCGAACTGGATCGACCTCTACAAGTCCGCCCACTTCGTGCTGGAGAGCAAGCAGGGCGTCAACCAGCGCCGCGACAAGTCTGATCCCGACCAGCCGCTGCTGCCGGATCTATCCACCGCGCCCGCCAACCATTCGCTAGGGCACGGCCACCGCGGGTCCGCCGCATGGGACAAGGCGCTGGACCGCGCCCACGCCCAGGGCGAGCGCTACATCCACCTGCTGCCGCCCGAGGAGGGCCGGCCGCCCTTCCTCATCGTCTGCGATGTGGGCCACTGCTTCGACATCTACGCCGAGTTCTCCGGCACCGGCGGGCAATACGAACCGTTTCCCACGCCACGGAAACGCCGCGTCCACCTCAAAGACCTGCATGATCCAGAGGTCCGCAAGCGCTTCCGGAAAATCTGGCACGATCCCCATTCGCTCGATCCTTCGAAATACGCCGCCAAGGTCACTCGCGAGGTGGCCAAGGCCCTCGCCGATCTCGCGAAATCGCTGGAAAAGGACGGCCACGATCCGCAGGTGACCGCCGGGTTCCTCCAGCGCTGCCTCTTCACCATGTTCGCCGAGGATGTGGGCCTGCTGCCCAAGGAATCGTTTTTCGGCATGCTCGTCCGCGTGAAGGACAACCCCGCCGGGCTCGTCACCTCTCTCCAGACCTTGTGGAAGGACATGGCCACCGGCAGCGACTTCTCCCTGGCCATCCACGACAAGATCCCGCACTTCAACGGCGGCCTCTTTCGCGATGCCACCGCGCTGCCGTTGCGCACGGACCAGATCGTCTATCTCATCCACGCCGCCAAGCAGGACTGGTCCGCCGTCGAGCCCGCCATCTTCGGCACCTTGTTGGAACGCGCCCTCGATCCCCGCGAGCGACACAAACTCGGCGCGCACTACACACCGCGCAGTTATGTCGAACGCCTCGTCCGCCCCACGCTCATCGAGCCGCTGCGTACCGAATGGGAGGCCGTGAAAATCGCCGCCGCCCAACTCGACGACAAGGGCAAGGCCAAGGACGCCCGCGCCGCCGTCGAGGATTTCCATCACAAGCTCGCCAAAATCCGCGTGCTCGATCCCGCCTGCGGCTCCGGAAACTTCCTCTACGTCGCCCTCGAACTCCTCAAGCGCCTCGAAGCCGAAGTGCTCGACCTCTTCGAAGCCCTCGGCGGCAACCGCAAGCTCGAGATGGACACCACCATCATCCGCCCCGGCAACTTCCTCGGCATCGAGCTCAACCCGCGCGCCGCCGCCATCGCCCAGCTCGTCCTCTGGATCGGTTACTTCCAGTGGCACCAGCGCACCACCGGCAAGGCCGATACCAACGACCGCCCGCTCCTGCCCAAGGACAACACCATCGAATGCCGCGACGCCGTGCTCGCCTACGATGAGAAAATCCCGCGCCGCGATCCGGACAGCGGTGAAATCATGACGATCTGGGACGGCCGCAGCACCAAACCCCATCCCGTCACTGGCAACGAAGTCCCCGATGAAAGCACGCGCACCGTGCTGTTCGATTATGTCAATCCCCGCCGCGCCGATTGGCCGAAGGCGGATTTCATCGTGGGGAATCCGCCGTTCATCGGTGCTCGCACGAATCGTCAGTATCTGGGCGACGGCTATTTATCCGCCTTGCGCGCCGCGCATTCCCACATTCCAGCCAACATCGATTTCGTGATGTATTGGTGGAATCACTCAGCGGAATTGCTAGACAATGGGAAAATCCAGAGATTCGGACTAATCACCACAAACTCGATTACTCAAAGCTTTAACCAAGCCGTTGTTGAACCCGCTCTTTCGAAAAGGGGAAATTTTTCTTTCCGTTAAATCGTTAGAATCTCAGCGGTCTGGCTGATGGACATTCGATAGGAGAATCCGATCTCACTTGCAAGCTCCGAAGGTTCTCCCGTGCTGGGACGGGACGGTGGAGCCGACGAGGAGCGGAGCGACGAGGCGGCGGAACCGGCCCGTCCCAGCGCGGTGGCCAGTTGCCCCAGCTCCTTGTGTCCCCTGACCCGCCGGAAGCCCTCCTGGGCCCGCAGCAGCGCCA
>JAUYNL010000003.1 GCA_030696085.1 Luteolibacter sp. | reverse complement strand
GGAGCGGCGGAACGTGTCCGCCGACGCCCATGGAAAGCCAATGTCCGGCGCATCCGCTCATCTCATTGCCAGCTCATGGACATCGGCGAACGCGTTTCGCCGCTCCTTGGCCCATCAACTTGACGCGCATGCCCGGAATTTTTCGAAGGGCATTTTCCGGTCGGCAGCGGGAAATCCGCCCGCCCGCGATCTCGTGAACAGGGTCAGTCCTAGATTCTTCAAATTCGGTCATACTTTTTCAAAATCCTCTGTTCCTTAGGGGCCCTGCGGAAGCGGTGAACCAGCGTGCTAACATAGGAACCATGGCCCATTGCAAGGCGTTCGGCCAGCCAATCATTGCCCACCGCGGTCCTGCCTCGCGCGATGGTGGCGCAGATCACCTTGCGGCGATCCCCCTTCTTCAACAGCATCAGGTCCTCCCGCCGGGTGGAAAGCCCCAGAGCGGCACCCACCACCTGGACAATCCGCTCCGCTTCATTCTCGTTGTGAGCGCGCACGGCGCCGCCCGCGTGACTGTCCTTCTTCCGACTCCCTGACTTCGCCTTGTCGATCAATCCCAGCAGTTTGTCGCGGAAACTTTCCCTGCCGAGATACCAACCGCGCCGCAGGGCCTCCATCGCAGCCTCTTCAATCCTGCCTCCATCTGCGGAAGCGCGCGCCTCCAACCAGGCCACATAGGAACTCCTCCCCCGGCGGTCATGACTCAGCTTGAAGGCGTCCAGCACGCGGTGGATCGCCAGCCATGCCGGGGGATTCCCTCTGGCATACTGCGGCAGGCTGCTCCACGGAAAATCCACAAGCTTTCCCCTGTCACCACCCGCCAGGCCGGCCCGGGCAGGATTGAGATGGATGTAATCCGCCACACTCTTGAAATAATGCGCGTCGGCAGCCGCCTCGCCCGCCACCGGCACCGCCTTGTATCGCCCCTGGAACACGTGGCCCCGACGCTGATGGCGGCTGTTCCAAGCCTGGCTGAAAGTTCCCAAAAGGACACGCATCCCAGAGGAAAGGTTCGCTTCGGGTGTCTCAAGCAGCAGGTGGAAATGATTGCCCATCAAAACCCAGGCATGCACCCGCCAACCGTGGCTTTCGCAGACCTTCTCCAGCCAATGCAGAAACGACTCGTGATCCTCCTTCCGGATAAAAATCTGCCTACCTCCATCTCCACGGGCCATGACGTGATACACCGCACCCGCGTATTGAAATCTCAACTGCCTCGCCATGGGCCGATGCTTCCTTCCAGTCCCATCCGGGTCAATCCACAATATTCAAAATTCTAGGACTGACCCCGTTCAACACCGGATTTTGCGAACGCAAAACCGATAGGCGCTCTTTGCCACCGCAGGGCGCGGGGTCAAGTGATCCCGCAGGAATGACCAAGCTGCACAAGTGAGGCACGAACGCGGAAGCGCCGGGAATGACGAGGACAGCACTTGACGCCGTAGCGCCCGGAGGTGGCCGCGCGAGCCTCCGATGTGGACGACACGAACGACGCACCCGAAGCGCAATTCCCAGAGCATCGCGACGGGAGTCTTGGGGGCCGGAGGCATGATGTGAGGCACGAACATGATGCCGCAGGCCGGGGCGCGGAGCATCTTTGCGGCGTGGGGGTGGGCGGCGAGGCGGGCGGCGGTGAAGCGGAGCGGAACCGGGGGGGCGGGAACCGCCGCCCGCCTGGCCGTGGGGCGTGTAGTGGCCGGAGGATGCGAGTGATAACGAGCCTGACTTCGTGCTGGCGCGGGGGCTGCATGCCGGAGGCGACTTGTGACTGCGTCGGGTAATGCTGCCGAGGGTATTCCCCGAGGGAACATCCGGGGAGGGAGGGACCCGCTTGCGGGAGGCACCCGGACCGAGATGCAGCATTACACCGCGCACGTCACATGGCCCCGCAGGCTAGCAGCACGCGTGACAGCACGTTGGGATGGATAAAGGGTGCGGAGCGACGATCTTCCGGGAGGGAGTTGTTAGCGCGGGCCGAAGGGTGGTTATTAATTCACGCTCCACCAATTTTTTGAAACGCTTCCTGGATTTGAGCAATCACATCGTTGAGATACTTCATCTCATCGGCTGATAGATATTCTGGTCGATCTTTTTTCACCAGATCAAGTGCCACCTGAGCTTCATGCATAAATTCTGATGCTGAACCGCTCGCGAAACGACTGGCTTGATTGACAATTTCAGCAAGTGCTGACTTTTTGTGAATTTGAAGGCTTTCCCCAAGTTGAACCAAATATTCAAACAGGTCTTCATTGTTTTGTAATGCGCGTGGATTCATTTTAGAGCGAGTGTTAGTCCGGCATATGGAACCAAAGGTTGCTGACTCCATTTTTAGGAACAACCGCTTCCATGGCTCCACCCACGTTGGTTCCGATACCTGGGGCTGGACGCGTAATTACTGGGGAACCTCGCGATACAGTGCCTCCCATAATCCAATCTGGAGATCCAGAACCTCCGGGCATTCCCATCTTGTTGGCAAAGCCTTGAGCACCTGCCGGATTTTGAAGCGACCAGAACTGTGCATCCGCAGTATTTTGAACGCCAAATGTCCCTTGTCGGTAAACCGTTGCACCAGATTGAACTTCTCCAAGTGCTGCCCGTGCGGCTGCCGAATCAGCCTGTAGTGCTAACCCGTGCGGCGTCGCTACGCCCTTTGCGGCATTTTTTCTGAAAAAGCTCCCCAGCGGGCGGTTTGCCACTTTTTTGAGCTTATCAAGATAAGGACTGATTCTGCTGAAAGCTCCGGACAGTGGACCTTTGATAAGTGCTCCGCCTCCTTTAAGGACGCCACCCGTAACCACTCCAACAACCGCTCCCTTAGTTGCATCTTTGAGATAACGGCTCGGGTCCCGGAATTGATCCTCCGCCATTTGCTTTTCTCCGCACGCGGCAAGGTATTGTGCCGCTGACATGTCAGTCAAAAGATCGCCTTCTACCAGTCCCCCGGCGGCACCGAAAAGCACGCCTCCCCACAATGCATCCGCTGCCATGGCTTGCTTTTCGGTAAGCAAGCCCAGCGAATCGAATGAATTGATGGGATCACCGCCCACGAACCCATGCAGGTTCAGCCCGCCGGTTTCTCCCAGCGGGTCCTGTGACAGCCATCCGCCGTGGGCGGCTTGCAGGTAACGATAGCCGTAGTAATAAAGCCCGCCAACGTCCTCAAATGGCTTGGTCGAAAACCGATACGGATTCTTGTCCGCATAAGACCCGCTGCGCTCCAGCAGTTCGCCGAAGGCGCTGTAGAGGTATTCCGCAGTCTGTGCGCCGCTGGCATCCGAGAGACCGGTGACGTTGCCATTGCCGTCGTAGTGGCAGTAGGTCGTGGTGTTGTCCGGGTGATGGCGGACTAGCAGACGGCTCAGGTTGCCGTTGGGGTCGATGTCATCGCGGGGGGGGCCGCTGGTGTCGATGATGGTGCCGGCGCACGGCATCAGGTTTTTTCCTGAAACGGGCGGGGAGATCCCGGCCAGCATGAAAAGCAGCAGCGTCAGGGAAATGGAAACGATGCGGGGCAAGGTGGGATATTGATGGCAAATGATCGCTTGCAGGGGAAGCGCGGAATCGGTGTGCTTCGCGGCGACATCATCGGACGAGTCGCGCTTCTTACTCTCTTTGACGCTCCGCATGGCTGAAAGACGCCGGAACTGCGGGCTGGTTGGCGGAGGACAGGACTGGATGTGGGTGGCCCGTGTCTTGAAGCGTTCGGATGAATGCAAGGGAGGCCAAGCCGCCGTCGCTGCGGACCGTTTCCCAAGAAGCTCCGTTCCGAAACATGAATTCCTCCGATTGGCACGGCCTCTGCGGTTGGCTGCCACTTTCATCCTGCGAACCGCCCAAGTCCAGCGGGCTGAAAAAAGCGGGACTCACTCCTCGTGACGGGATAAATCCGCCTCGGTGAGGACCTGGGAGAGAGTGGTGTTTTGCGTGCAGGTGTTGGAGAGGTAGGCATCGGCAGCCAGCCCTTTTTCCAAAACGAGACCCGGTCCGCGATTGAGGCTGGCCTGATTTCCGACCACGGTGAGGCTGGCGGCGGCGGCGCGAATCACGATACCTCCCAGCAGGTTGGAGCGGGCGGTGTTGCCGGAAATTTTGCCGGAGCCGGCACTGCCGAGGACCAGTCCGAACTCCCGGTTGGCGATGAGCTGATTGCCCTCGATCACGGCGACGGCGGTTCCGTTGTCGGTATGGATGCCGTTGCGGCTGTTGCCCTCGCAGCGGTTGTTGACGAGAGTCGCGGAGGCCCCGTCCCATGACTCGATGCCGTGCTCGAAATTGCCGAGCGATTCGGAATCCCTGACTTCCAGGTGGCTGCCCGCGCCGATGGCGGCGGCACCATTCCAGCCATTGTCCGCGAAGCGGCAACGGTTGGCGACGGCCTCCCCGCCCTCGATCACCGCCAGTCCATGGCCGCTGGCCTCACTGAAGCGGCAATCGACAAAAGTCGCGCCAGCACCACGCACAAGGGCGGCGGCGAAACGCTCGGAGCCATCGGCGAGGAACGACTCGTGGCGGAAAGCGATGCCCGTGATGCGCGCCCCTTTGGCATTCGGCCCGATGGTGATCGGACAGCCCTCCACCGGCGGGCATTCGACGACGGTTTTCGATGAACCCGCGCCCTGGAGATCGATGGCGGCATTGACCACTAGCGGACCTTTCCACGTCTGCCCGGCGAGCACGATGCGGTCGCGATCCCGGGCGGCGGCCAGCGCCTCGGCGGGTGTGGCGAAATCACCTGGAACGCGGAAGGTGCGGGTGTAGGACGCCATTTTTTCAGAAAGCGCCGCGATTTCCGCATGCTCGGGTGCCAGCGAGGCGGCTTCGCGCAACCAATCCAAGGCCTCTTGATCAAACTGCCCCTGATCGCGGGCGGCGGCCTGGCGAAAAAGCTCCTCGGCACGCGATTGATCGGCCGCTTGTTTTTCCAGCGCCGCAGTGGCATCCGCGAGGATGGTGGCGGCATCGCGATCGGCGGGATCGGCGGCGAGTATCCGGCGGGCGGTGGAAATCGCCGTTTCCCACTGCCTCTCGTCCAACAAGCGGCGGCCGGCGGCGAGTGCCTTGTCACGGGACTGGTCGGCGCGTGCGGCAGTGATTTTTTCAAGAATCGCGGCCGCCTCCCTCTCGGCGGGAAATTTTTCGAGCACGCGCCTGGCGGCGGCCTCGGCTTCCTCAAGGCGGTTGGCATCCAGCTCGGCGATGGCCTGGCCGGTCCAGTAGCCGATGAACTGGTTTTGCTCCTCGTTCATACCCGCCTCGATGCTGCGGCGCCCGAGCAGCGCCAGCTCCGATCCCGGGGCGAGCGCTTCGATTTCAGCAAACGAACGGGCGGCATCCTGCCATCGGCGGTTTTCAATGAACACGGATCCCTCGCGCTCCAGATAGGCGATGCGCGCCTGAAGACGCAGCACCTTGCTTTCCTCGTTCTTGTAATAAAGCAATCCGCCCCCGGCGGCACCGATCAGGAATACCAGCAGCCATGCGGACCAGGCGAAGGCGCTGCGGCGCGATGGCGGCGCGGCCTGGTTATCCGCGATCTCCCCCACCACGGCGGGTGTGGCTGCGGGAATTTCCGGTTCCGGGGCCAGGATGGCGAGGCCCAGAGCTTCGAGATACTCGCGGACCGCCGCGAGCGCCTGATCGAAATCGACGAGTCCTTCCTGATATCGCAGAGCGAGGTGTTCATTGGGCGCGTTGCGCACCATTTCCGCGATGCGCTCGCGTGCGGCATGGAATTCGGAAAGATGCGGGCGCGGATCCTCGTCCGGTCCCAGACCTAGGATTTCGCGCGCTTCTGTAAGAGTCATGATGGAGGAACGATTGGCACCAAAGGCTTCATTCATCAAGGTCCCCGCGTCAACCGCGGATTGCATGCTAGCCGACGAAGCGCTGGACGATGGGCATGCGGCGGCCGATGCCGAAGGCTTTCGAAGTCACGCGCAGACCGGGTGCCGCCTGGTGGCGCTTCCACTCGTTGAGATCCACGCGGCGCTGGATCCAGCGCACGGTGCTTTCCTCGAAACCGCGGGCGACGATCTCATCGGCGGACATATGGTGCTCCACATACAACTCGAGGATGCCATCGAGAATCTCATATGGCGGCAGGGTGTCCTGGTCCTTCTGGTCGGGCCGGAGTTCGGCGCTCGGCGGCTTGTCGATGGTGTTCCAAGGGATGATCTCGCGCCCGCGGTTGATCCAGCGCGCGACCTGATAGACGCGGGTTTTCGGCAGGTCGGAAATCACGGCGAGGCCGCCGTTCATGTCGCCGTAGATGGTGCAGTAGCCGACGGCGAGCTCGCTCTTGTTGCCGGTGGTTAGAAGAAGGTGGTTCTCCTTGTTGGAGAGCGCCATCATCAGCAGGCCACGGATGCGCGCCTGCATGTTCTCCTCGGTGACATCCTCGGGTTTTCCATCGAAGACGGGGCGCATGGTTTGCTTGATCGCCTCGAAGGCGGGACCGATGGGCACTTCATCGCAGCGGATGCCGAGTTTATCCGCGAGGGCGAAGGAGTCGAACACGCTGCCGCGCGAGGAATAGGCGCTGGGCATCGTGAGCCCGCGGACGTTTTGCGGGCCCAGCGCATCGGCGGCGATCACGGCCGTGAGCGCGGAGTCGATGCCGCCGCTGAGGCCGAGACAGACGCTGGAGAAGCCGCACTTGGTGACATAGTCGCGCAGGCCCAGCACCAATGCCTGATAGATATGCGATGGCTCGCAATCATCGGGCGGCGCGTCGTTTTCTGCGGGCGCGAAGGGATCGACCACGCGGCAGGTTTCGGTGAAACCGGGAACCTGCACCTGGATGCGGCCATTGGCCCCTGCGACGAGCGAATGGCCGTCGAAAACGAGTTGGTCGTTCGCGCCCACGGCATTGCAATAGACCACCGGGGTTTTCACCCGGTGGGCGATGCCGCCGATCATCGCGCGGCGTAGCGCGGGTTTTCCGAGGTGGAAGGGCGAGGCGCTGAGATTGACCAGCAGGTCGATGCCCTTGGCGGCGAGTTCGTCCACCGGATCCCGGTCATAGAACGGGCGCTGAAGGTAGTCTTCCGTCCAGATGTCCTCACAGATGGTCACGCCGATGCGTTTGCCATTCCAGAGGATCGGGTCGCAGGATTCGCCGGGCTCGAAGTAGCGGCGTTCGTCGAAGACATCGTAGGTGGGCAGGAGGGTTTTCCAGATGCGGTGGCGGATTTCCCCATGCTCCAGCCAGGCGGCGGCGTTGCGGAACGGTTTGCCCGGATGCTTGGGATGATTGTGGTCCACATAACCGGCCAGCAGCGGCACATCTCGGGTTTCGCCTGCCAGATAATCGAGTGCTTGCAGGCATTTGGGAACGAACTGCGACTTGAAAACCAGGTCGCGAGGCGGATAGCCGGCCAGCGAGAGTTCCGGGGTGAGCACGAGCTCCGCGCCCGCTTCGATGCATTCCCGATAGGCTGCAAGGATGCGTTTGGCGTTGCCGGGGAAATCACCGACCACCGGGTTGATTTGAGCGATGCCGATCTTCATGGGATGGGAGAGCTAACACCCGGATGGGACGCGGGCGGAAGGAAAAAACCGCAGGCCGAATGCCCACAACCAGATGAGTGAAAGAAGGACCGCGGCCAGGCCGACGTGCAGCACCTGCACCCACGAGTAGATGTGGACCTGCGCCATCACCAGGCCCAGGAGCATTTGCGCCAGTACGATTCCCAGCACCGAGCGCTCCACCCATCCGGGGCCGCCCTCGCGGTGGCGGACGGTGAGCATCCAGGCCCGGATGGTGGTGGCGAAAACGATCCACGAGAAACTCCTGTGCGCGAGGTATTTCCATGACTCCTCAAGCTCGCCGATCCAGGTGGCACGCGGCGCGTTGACGTGGAATTTCGCGAGTTCATCGGTCATTTCGCGCACTTGCGCGCCTAGGATTCCCTCCGCCACCACCATCGCCAGCAGGAGCGCCACCGCCCATTTCAGTCGGATCAGCGGCGCGGCTGCCATGCGCACCTGCCATGGCCGGTCCGTACCCCGCCAGGCGCAATACATCAGCATGCCGGTCAACAACATGGCCAGCGCGAGGTGGGCGGTCAGCACTCCGGGTTTGAGCCCGCTATAGACCACGCGAGCGCCCATCCAGGCATTGATTAGAATCACGATCAACGAGGTGAAGGCCATCCAGAACACCAGCGGGCGTTTTTCCCGCTGCCAGAACGCGGCGATGAAGGTGACCAGCGAGAAAAACCCGACCGGCAGCGAGCACAGCCGGTTGGTGAACTCGGTCCACACATGGCGGGGATTGAATTCAGCCCGCAGGCTATCGACCGTGATCGACTCGGGATCGCGTCCCATGCGTTCGGCTTTTTTCTGGAAACGTTCGATCGGCAGTTTGTCGAAATCCACGTCATCCACATCGGTAGGCGGGATCAGGCAACCCCAGCAGGTCGGCCAATCCGGACATCCCATGCCGGATCCGGTGACCCGCACGGTCGCACCGACAAACATCAGAAACAATACGGAGATCAGCGCCGCGGCGGCGAGTTTCTGAAAGCGCGTCAAAGGCATGGCCGGAGAATGTCGTGCAAGACCGGATTTTCCAGCGCAAAGGGGTGAGGTTTCACTCTATGCACCGAGACCGTTTTGCGGTTCCGCCGTAGTTTCAGGATCCGGATGTGGGGAAATCTCCAGAAGTTTCGTATCGGCGGAAAGGCGCGGGTCATCGGAGGAAATGGCCACGCCGATCCATCGGAATTCCTCGCTGCCATCGAGGATCAGCTTGAGCACCATGGTGAGCGGCACCGCCAGCAACATGCCCAGCGGCCCCCAGACCCAGCCCCAGAACATCACCGAGATCACCACCACCAGCGTCGAGATCCCGAAACGCCTGCCTACCAGGATGGGTTCGAGGAAATTACCGAGAAAATTGTTGATCAACAAGTAGCCGCCCGCCACCAGCAGAGCGTTGGGCACGCCGGCCACCAGCAGTGCCAGGATGATCGGCGGAACACCGGCGATCAGCGAACCAATCACCGGAATGAAATTCAGCGCGAAGGCCACGATTCCCCACAGGATGAAAAAATCGAGGCCCGCCGCCCAACAGAGCAGGCCGGCGAGAAATCCGGTGACCAGGCTGACCACGGTTTTGATGGCGAGGTAGCGCTGGATGTCGCGCGTGGCGCTCAACATGCGACTGATGTTAGGCCCCTGCGCCTGGCTGATCGCCTGCAGCCTGCGTCCGAATTGTTCCGATTCCGCCAGCATGAACACCGTTAGAATGAGAAAAATCACCGCCGCTCCGAAAAATCCCACCAACTGCCCCAGAACTCCGGTGCCCAGATCCCAGATTCTCTCAAACCGGATCTGCTGCAGCGAGGCCAGGTTGTTTTCCACCGCGATGCGGATTTTCTCCTGCGCGTTCTCGACTCCGAGTTGATCGAGTTTTTCCGCGAGGATCTGCGACCCATCCCGCACCTGTTGATAGATCTGGGCGGCGTATTTGGAATTCCACTTGTCCTGCAAGTCCTGCATCAGGACCACCCCCAGCAAGACCACGCCCGCAATGAAGGAGAAGTCCACCAGAACGGTCAGCAACACCGCGATCCAACGCGGCATTTTGCGCCGGGTCAGCGCACGGGTGATCGGAAAACTCACCGTCGCCACGAAAAACGCCAGCAGCACCGGCAGGAAGAAATTCTGCGCCATCCGCAATCCCGCCACCGCGATGACCAGCGCCGCAAGCAGCAGGAGCACCCTGTCGGCACCCAGTCGGTTCGCATTTTCCTCCGATCCACTCATTGGCAGAGTCAAGCCCGCCCGCAGCCGTCCCGCAATCGGAATTCTCTGTAAATCCATTTCCTTTGTCCAGGTTCCTCGTCGTCAATGCATGACGGAACGATGGCGGAGTTTTAGTTCGAGATAGTCCAAATCGCGGTATCCGCGGGCCTTGTGGGAAAAGAGCCACCGAAACTGCTCCTTGAGGATATATGCGGTGCTGATGGCCTCGTTGGCTTCAAGCAGTTTGTCGAGTTTGCCGCGCGCGTCGGCAGCGAGATTCTCCTGGTTGCCGAGAATCCGTTAGCGCTGGCCTTTGATAAGCTGCCGGTCCTCCTTGCTCGCCTTGCGGCACTGGGTCCGGCGCACTGCGTTTGTTCGTGAGCCAGATCATGGATGCGGGCCATCCCCACGCGGGTGGGGAAATCGCCAAGCATCCCCGAGAAGTTGCTCCAGATCGCGGGCCATCCCCACGCGGGTGGGGAAATCTATCCGGCGCAATTACGGCCGGTGAGGCGGGGCGGGCCATCCCCACGCGGGTGGGGAAATCCCTACCGCCTACCGCCTACCGCCTACCGCCTGCCGCCTACCGATCACGGGCCATCCCCACGCGGGTGGGGAAATCTCGATTGCCGACAACCGGAGTCTCCGCCATTTCGGGCCATCCCCACGCGGGTGGGGAAATCCGCTGCCCGATCCTCGTTTCCTCCATTCCGCACGGGCCATCCCCACGCGGGTGGGGAAATCTCCCTCCGGGGCGCTGGTGGGCTTTGACGCCGCGGGCCATCCCCACGCGGGTGGGGAAATCTGCGTGGAAGGCGTCCCATTGCGCTGGGTGTAGCGTTTGGCATCCGGGCCATCCCCACGCGGGTGGGGAAATCGGCATGGGGCCGCTCATCGTGGTGTTCATGGCCGGGCCATCCCCACGCGGGTGGGGAAATCCGGTCGATTTCGAGTTGAGCGGTGGCGGCTGCCGGGCCATCCCCACGCGGGTGGGGAAATCTCCTCACCCAGCTCGCACAGCCGGTGCACCGTCGGGCCATCCCCACGCGGGTGGGGAAATCGCCACAACGACCGCACGAAGCCGCCAATAGACCGGGCCATCCCCACGCGGGTGGGGAAATCCTACAGAGAGCGGAATTTTTTTGCAGAAATCGCGGGCCATCCCCACGCGGGTGGGGAAATCCACGCTTGTTCCTCGGTAAGATGGATTCCCATCGGGCCATCCCCACGCGGGTGGGGAAATCCATTCGGCGTCGATTCCTTCGGCGGCGGCTTTCCGGGCCATCCCCACGCGGGTGGGGAAATCTCGTCATAAATACCGCGGTCGTTCTCTCCGGGCGGGCCATCCCCACGCGGGTGGGGAAATCCCCCTCAGAGGTAGCCGACACGTTTTCATACACGGGCCATCCCCACGCGGGTGGGGAAATCTTCTGCTCCTGCACGATTTGGTCATCGGCCATCGGGCCATCCCCACGCGGGTGGGGAAATCGCTGCCGGTAGTCCCCTTCGAGCTTGCAGCTGCGGGCCATCCCCACGCGGGTGGGGAAATCTGGCCGAGGAAAAACTCCAATACACGCTCACGCGGGCCATCCCCACGCGGGTGGGGAAATCCGCAGAAGTTGCTCTTCGAAGGGGACAAGTCCCGGGCCATCCCCACGCGGGTGGGGAAATCGGGATCCCGAACTCCGCGGCAGCTTTGACAAGCGGGCCATCCCCACGCGGGTGGGGAAATCAGGACTGGACGCCCTACAAGGGGCCGATGACCCGGGCCATCCCCACGCGGGTGGGGAAATCCGTCCCACGGCATCCCCCGCGAAGCGCGGCAGCGGGCCATCCCCACGCGGGTGGGGAAATCACCCCTACGCCATGCCCGCCGCAGCAGCC
>JAUYNL010000068.1 GCA_030696085.1 Luteolibacter sp. | reverse complement strand
AGCGCTACGCGGGCCTTGAATTCGGGTTCGTGTCTTCTTCGTTTTGCTTTCATTTTGTGTGGTTCAGGTTCGGGTCAATGCCCGCCCCCGGCCACCATAATCATAGCTTAGCTCCTGGCCCGATTTTCGGGGTCCGCCTCACTTGGTGCAACACGGCCATGAATGGCGGATCATTCATCAGCATATTTCCATGCCGTTCAGCCGAGAATGAAAAAGGTCGAACGGAGCGATTCACCTAACCCCTACAAGCTGGCGGTCGGGGCAGGTGATCGCGGACGTTCTGCTGAGAAATTTCACCATGACCACCAACATCCAAATACGAGACCAAGAGTTTGACATCGACGAGGCAAAATTTGGTGCTCGTCATGGGCGTCAGTTATACAAAGACGCCGATTTCCACAAGAATTCCCACCGAAAATCACCAAGAACCAAAAAAGAATCGAACCCCAAAGATAGCTGGTGAGCTTGCCTCACAGCTATCCGTTGTTGGACGGGCCCATGGTTGAGTGGCGTGCGGCAGTCGCGGCGGTCTTGCGGATTCGATTCAGGATTCCTGCGGGAACGATGGCCTGAAAGCGCAGGCATTCCACCCCTCTCACTCCCACTCGATGCTCGCGGGCGGCTTGGTGGAGACGTCGTAGAGCACGCGGTTGATGCCTTTCACCTCGTTGAGGATGCGGTGACTGGTTTCGCGCAGCAGTTGATAGGGGAGCTCCACCCAGTCGGCGGTCATGGCATCCTCGGAAATCACGGCGCGCAGGGAGATCGCCCACTCGTAGGAGCGTTCGTCGCCTTTCACACCCACGGTTTTCACCGGGATGAGTCCTGCGTAGGCCTGCCACACCTTGTCATACCAGTTGTGCTCCTTGAGCTTGCCGATGAAAATGGCATCGCACTCACGGATGATGCGCAGGCGGTCCGGCGTGATCACGCCGGGGCAGCGCACGGCCAGGCCGGGGCCGGGGAACGGGTGGCGGTGGAGAATGTCGTGCGGAATGCCCAGTGAGGCGCCCAGCGCACGGACCTCGTCCTTGAAGAACTCGGCGAGCGGTTCCAATACCTTCCCCTGTGCCTGGAGTTCAAGGATGCGGTCCACCCGGTTGTGGTGGGTCTTGATTTTGGAAGCCTTGGATTTCGCGTTGGACGCGCTCTCGATCACATCCGGATAGAGCGTACCCTGGGCCAGCATCTCGGCATCGCCCACGGAATCCCAGAATACATCGATGAAGAGGTTGCCGATGATGACCCGCTTCTTCTCCGGATCATCCACGCCATCAAGCGCCGTGAGAAACCGCTCCGCGCAATCGACCGTCTCGATGGGCACGCCCATGCGGTGGAAATTGTTGCGCACCTCCTCGCCCTCGTCCTTGCGCATCAGCCCGTGATCGACAAAAATCGCGCGCACCTTCGCGCCGGCCTCATGGAGCAGGACGGCGAGCACGGTGCTGTCCACGCCGCCCGAGACGCCGCAGACGATTTGTTTTCCAGCCACCTTCTCGCGGATGCCATTGATGATCTCGCGCTTCAGGTCATCGATGCGGAATGGCAGCAGGCCTTCCGCCTCCAACAGGAAGTTATGCAGAATGCGCAGCCCCTCATGGCTGTGGGTGACTTCCGGGTGGAACTGGATGCCGAAAAAGAGCTCGTTCCAGCGCATGGAAACCGGTGTGCCGTGTTGGTTGGTGGCGATCACCTTCGCACCTTCAGGCAGGACCTTGACGGTATCCGAATGGCTCATCCACACCTGCGAGGATGCGGAAACCCCTTCATACAGCCCGGTGCATTCCGCCGGGAAAAGATTGGCCGGACCATACTCGCGGCGGTCGCTCGCCTCGACGGTACCGCCGAACTTGATGTTGAGCAACTGCATGCCGTAACACACGCCGAGCACCGGCACACCGAAGGCTTTCAGCGCCTCGAAATCGAGATCCGGCGCGTCCGGCTCGCTGGTGCTCTTCGGCCCGCCTGATAGAATGATGGCTCCGGGTTTCCCGATGTCCGGAAAATCCTCGATGGCGTATAGTTTCGCGAAAAAGCCCAGCTCCCGCACCCGGCGGACAATGAGCTGGGTGTATTGGGAGCCGAAATCAATGACGGCGACGTGGTTGGAATCATGCATGAGGAAGAAAATTCTAAATCTTAAATTCTAAATTCGAAACGGAGAGGAACACCCTTGTTCAGTGCGCGATATTCCCCACACATCGTTTGGAATTTCGTGCTTATGATTTCGTGCTTCAACTGATCGGTTGATAGTTGGTGGGTTCCTCGGTGATGACGATGTCATGGACGTGGCTTTCGCGCAGACCACCGGCGGTGATGCGGGTGAAACCGGCCCGCTCGCGCAACTCCGTTAGATTGGAGGCGCCCACATAGCCCATGCCGGACTTGAGTCCGCCCATGAGCTGGAAGATCACATCGGAGAGCGGTCCCTTGTACGGCACCCGGCCCTCCACGCCCTCGGGCACGAGTTTGCCGGAGCTGTTCTGGCCGTAGCGGTCCCCCGCCCCCTTTTGCATCGCGCCGATCGAGCCCATGCCGCGGTAGGTTTTGAAACGCCGCCCCTGGAAATGCACCGTCTGCCCGGGGCTCTCGCGGGTTCCGGCGAGCAGGGAACCGAGCATCACGAGATCCGCACCGGCGGCGAGCGCCTTGACCACATCTCCGGAGTAGCGGATGCCGCCGTCGGCGATGACTTTCACGCCGTGCGCGCGGCAATGGTCGGCCACGTTGCGGATGGCGGTGAACTGCGGCATGCCCACGCCGGAAATCACCCGGGTGGTGCAGATCGATCCCGGGCCCACACCCACTTTCACGGCGCTGGCACCGGCGGAAACGAGGTCGCGCGCACCTTGTTCGGTCACCACGTTGCCCGCCACCACCGGCACATCGGAAAGAGCGCGGAGTTTGCCGATCACCTCCATCACATGGCGGGTGTGTCCGGTCGCGGCATCGATGAACAAGGCGTCCGCACCGGCTTCGATCAGCGCCTTGCCGCGGTCGATGCAATCCGGTCCCACGCCCACGGCGGCACCGCAGCGCAGGCGGCCCTTGTCGTCCTTGGCCGCGTTGGTGAAAGTGATGCGTTTCTCGATATCGGATCCGGTGATCAGGCCGGCCAGGCGGCCATCCGGGTAAACCAGCGGAAGTTTCTCGATGCGCGCCTGATACAGAATGCGCCGCGCCTCCTCCAGCCCGGTGCTCGGAGGAGCTGTGACCAGCCGGTCCAGCGGGGTCATCACCTCGGCCACGGTGGCATCGAGGCGTTCGAGGTAGCGCACATCGCGCCCGGTGACCATGCCTTCGAGAATGCCCTCGGCATTGACCACCGGAAACCCGGAAAACCCGTTTTGGGCCATCACGCCCCGCACATGCTCCACGGAATCCTCCTTGCGCACCGTGTGCGGCTTGAGAATCACGGCGCTTTCCGAGCGCTTCACCCGCGAAACCATCGTCACCTGCTCATCGATCGGGCAGGCCCGGTGAATCACGCCCATGCCGCCCTCGCGCGCCAGCGCGATCGCCAGATCGTGCTCCGAAACCGTGTCCATCGCCGCCGAAACGACCGGCAGAAACAAAGGAATGCCCGCTGTGACGTGCGTGGAAAGATCCGCCTCACCGGGCAGAACCGAGCTCATGGCTGGCACCAGAAGCACGTCGTCGAATGAAAGTCCTAGGGAAATGTCCGCCATGGCGAAATCAATAGAAGCGCCCTCTCCCGCGCAAGCCCGAATCCGCGGATCGGAGAAATTTCCGCCCCTCCACTCGCCGGTCTCGATACTGGCGGCGAAGAGCTTGCAGGAAACCGCCCGTGCGGGATGCCGGGACTCCCACATGTGATGACGGTACGCCCGTGCGCGATAAAAAAGTTGCCAGATCTCGTGGCCGAAAGCCTATTCTGGCAGATATCGATGCCGAAATCTCCCTGCTGCCCGCTGTGACACCCCGCAATTTGGATTGACCGCATGCGTCACTCCCCGACACTCGCCGCACCATGAAAAGTGCGCCATTGTCCGCCCTGTCCTTGTTTCTTGCCAGCGCCCTGGCCGCCTCCGGAGCGGGAACCGCCTTCGGTCCGGTGCGGGCCCAGCCCGGCGAGAGCGTGCGCATGACCTCCGTTTCGGAAAGCAAGGACGGCACCCTCGAAGTGGTTCAGGACGGCCGGACCCGCAAGGGCCCCATCCGGATTTACCGTGAGCGCGATCTTTCCTGGACCTTCCGCGCACCGGCTACGGACGGCACTCTGCGCGGCATGGTCAGCATCTCCAAAATCGCCACTTTCTCATCCTTCACGCTCGATGGAAAGGAAGAGAAATCCGAGGACGGCAGTCCGCTCTGCGGCAAGATGTTCGCCATGAGCAAGGCCCCGGCGGGCGACTGGAAATTCGAACTCGACGGATCCATCCCGCTGCGGCGCGTGGAGAAGGAAATCGACGAGCTGACGATCTATCTGAAACGCCAGTGGTATCCCGATCGCGTGGTCAATGTGGGTGATTCCTGGGAATTCGACCCCGCGTGGATCCGGATGATTGTGGAGAAGGACCTGCACAAGGCGCAGACCATCGGCACGATGAAACTCCGGCAGATCCGCCGCACGGCGCGGAAACAGGTGGCTGTGATCGATATTTCGGTGCGCAGCACCGGGGGGGATTTCCGGGCCGACGGCAGCGAGGCCCGCGCCCAGGTGGAACTCAGCGGCCAGGTGGTGGTGGATCTAAGCACCATGCTCGACGAATCGCTCGAACTCAATGGCACCATCGTCACCAGTTCAGGCACGCTGAACGACTCGAAAAAAGTCACCCTCCCGGTCCATCTCAAGGTCAACAAGTCGTTTGTGAAAGGCTTTTCCAATCCCTGAAACGCGCCCGGCCACAACAGCTTCCCTCATCATGCCCGACATGCAATCCTCATCCATCGTATCGCCAGACGATCTGAACATCACCAACCTCGGACCTCGCGAAATCCCGACACCGGCCTGTAAGATGGACTTCCCGGCCGAGGGAAGCTGCTGGCATGCCGATGGAGACCGCATCGCGCTCAACGACCACATGGACTCGATCCGCGAGGCGATGAAAATCGACATCGATCCGCCCTCGATCGAACTCGCCGGGCCACGGCGCGAGATATTCTTCAATCCCGCCGACACCTGCATCGCCATCGTCACCTGCGGCGGTCTCTGCCCCGGCATCAACGACGTCATCCGCGCGATCGTCATGCAGGCATACTACACCTATGGCGTGCGGCAGATTCTCGGCATCCAATACGGCTATGAAGGGCTGGACCCCTCGTTCGGGCACAAGCCCATCGAGCTGACGCCGGACATGGTGATGAACATCGCCAGCTTCGGCGGATCCTTCCTCGGCTCGTCACGCGGCAAGCGCGATGTGAAAGTCATGGCCAACCGCCTGGAGGCACTGGGCGTGGACATCCTCTATGTGATCGGTGGGGACGGATCCCAGCGCGGCGCACTGGCCATCCATGAGGAAATGCAGCGCCGCAACAGCCGCACGGCGGTGATCGGGGTGCCGAAGACCATCGACAATGACATCATGTTCATGGACCGGAGTTTCGGCTATCAGACGGCCTTCGCGGCGGCATTCCATGCGGTGATATCCGCTCACACCGAGGCCAAGGGCGCGCGCAACGGGCTGGGGCTGGTGAAGCTCATGGGGCGTGATTCCGGATTCATCGCCTGCTCCGCCGCGCTGGCCACCGGCGAGGCGAATGCCGTGCTCATTCCGGAGGTGCCATTCGCGCTGGAGGGGGAAACCGGATTGCTGGCGATGCTGGAACAGCGCATCGCCAGCCGCGGCCACGCCGTTCTCATCACCGCCGAGGGCGCGGGGCAGAACCTGATACCGGAATCCGGACAAACCACGGATGCCTCCGGAAACAAACTCCATGCCGATATCGGCCTGTTTCTCAAGGACCGCATCATCGCGCATTTCAAGCAGCGCAAGATCGAGCTCAACGTCAAATACATCGACCCGAGTTATCTCATCCGCAGCGTTCCGGCCTCCCCGGAGGACCGGATCTTTTGTCTCAATCTCGGCCGCCACGCGGTGCACGCGGGCATGGCGGGCAAGACCGGCATGGTCGTGGCGCGCTGGCACCAGAGTTATGTCCACCTGCCGATGAGCCTGGTCACCCGCGGCCGCCGCAAGGTCGATCCGACCGGTGACCTCTGGCGCTCGGTGGTGGAATCCACCGGCCAACCCGCGAGAATTGGCGTGTGATCCGGCTCGTTTCCGAACACCTGATTTCCCTCCACCACCCCATGTCACAACTCCGGTGCCTCCGATTGCTCGTCGCCGCTCTCTGCTGCCTGCCCCTGTCCTGCGCGAACTTCCGCAAGCTCGGCCAGGATCTCAAGCTCATCCGGGACGAATACCGGATCTCGGGCACGGTTGGAAACACCAGTGAGCATGACTGCCCGGTCCGCGCCATCGTGGTGGAATGGGACCGCGGGTCCAACAAGGTGTTCTCCGCGGATCTGGTCGAGCTAACCGATGGTGGATCCTTCGTTTTCCTGGTGAAAAGCCCGCTCCACCAGTATGTCGCAGCGCATGCGGATCG
The DNA here is from genome assembly GCA_030696085.1 of Luteolibacter sp. Lineage (GTDB taxonomy): Bacteria > Verrucomicrobiota > Verrucomicrobiia > Verrucomicrobiales > Akkermansiaceae > Luteolibacter. The sequence goes on along the minus strand of JAUYNL010000068.1, from coordinate 23,196 downwards.
CAACCGCGACGGCCGCTACAACGAAGGAGAGCCATTCTGGATCCACCGTGATGCAAGTGGTGTCGCCGCTCCCGTGCCCCTCGATGCATCCGGCAGAAGCGTGCGGCTGAAAGGACTGCTCACCACCGCAGAAAAGCCGCCGAAAGAATTGTTAGGAGCGATTGCCGATGCCATCGGGGGGCGGGAATATTCCCAGTTCATCTCGAACAAGGGCGTCCGTTTCGCCATCGGCGAGAAGGCGGAGCTCGATGATCCGCGCTTCGCCGCCACGCGCGGAGGCGACGGACTCTGGACGCCCGCGACATTCGCCATCCAGAGCGGATTCGGCATCTACTTCCTCGAAGACTACGATCCGTCGAAAACCCCGGTCTTGTTCGTGCACGGGGCCGCGGGATCGCCGCAGGACTGGCGGCCGGCCATGGAGAAGATCGACCGCAAGCGTTACCAGCCATGGTTCTATTACTATCCGTCCGGCATGCGCCTGGATTCCGCGGCGGACGCACTCAATGAAGCGGTCGGCTCGCTGCATGCGCGCTACCGTTTCGCACGGCTGCATGTGGTGGCCCACAGCATGGGCGGCCTCGTCTCACGGCGCTTCATCCAGAACAACGTGCTCCGGGATGGAAATCCATATATCAACACCTTCATCACCTTTTCCAGTCCCTGGGATGGCCATGAGGCTGCCGCCATGGGTGTGAAATACGCGCCGGAAGTGGTGCCCTCTTGGCGGGACATGGAACATGGCTCGGATTTCCTCGACCACCTCTTCGACCAGCGCCTGAAGGGCCGGGTGGCCCATCACCTGTTCTACGGCCACCAGGCGAAACGCTCGGCCCTGCTGCCGGCGGAAAACGACGGCACCGTGAGCGTGGCCAGCCAGTTGCGCAAGGCGGCGGTGTCGGACGCCGTTTCCGTAAGCGGATTCGATGAGAGCCACGTCTCCATCCTCACCTCCCGCGAGGCGCTCGGCGAGGGACTGCGGATCCTGAATGCGGCGAATCACTGAACCGCGCACAGCCGCTTGATCTTTCCACCGCCGCCCGCCAGTCTTGCAACTTCCACACCATGACGGGCACCCTTCGTTTTGAAAACATCAGCAAGCGCTTCGGCGACTTCACCGCCGTGGACGGAGTGACGCTGGAAATCGAACACGGCAAGGTCTTCTCGCTGCTAGGCCCATCGGGCTGTGGCAAGACCACCCTGCTGCGCATGGCCGCCGGTTTTGAAAAACCTGATGAAGGCCGCGTGCTGCTGGATGGCAGGGACATCACCGGCCTCCCGCCCGAGCAGCGGCCGGTGAACACGGTATTCCAGAACTACGCGCTCTTTCCACATCTCAGCATCCGTGAAAACATCGCCTTCGGCCTTCGGATCGCCAAGCTGCCCAAGGACCGCATCACCCGGGAGGTGGATCGCATGCTCGACCTCGTGGACCTCACCGAACAGGCCGACAAGATGCCAGCGAAGCTCTCCGGCGGCCAGAAACAACGTGTCGGCATCGCCCGCGCGCTGGCTAACAAGCCGCGCGTCCTGCTGCTGGACGAACCGCTTGCCGCGCTCGATCTCAAGCTGCGCCAGCGCCTGCTCGTCGAACTGGACGCCATCCACGACGAGGTGGGCATCACCTTCCTCTACGTCACCCACGATCAGGGCGAGGCGATGTCGATATCCGACACCATCGCCGTGATGAACGGCGGGCGCATCGAGCAGATCGGAAAACCGGCCGAGATTTATGAAACTCCGCGCACCTCGTTTGTCGCGGCGTTCATCGGCGACACGAACTTTCTCGAAGGGCGCGTGACCGAATCGCTGGGCGCCCGTTTCTCCCGCGCGGAGATCCCGGGCCTCGGGCCGGTGATGATCGACAACGACAAGCCGGTGCGCCCCGGCGACCGCATCCACCTCTCGCTGCGCCCGGAAAAACTCATGGTCTCGCGCGACAAGCCGTTCATCGGCGAGTGGGACAACGCGGTGCCGGGAAAAGTGGAGGATGTCATCTATTTCGGCTCCCACACCAGCTACTGGGTGCGCTGCGGCGAATACCGGATCTGCGCCGAACAACAACACCGCACCTTCCAGCTCGACGAGGCCGCTCCAAGCTGGGGCGATTCCGTCTGGCTCCGCTGGCATGCGAATGACGGCTTCCTGCTTGAACAATACCGCGAAGAAGACGAGGAACTGCTCACGCTGCCCGAGGAATGAGCGGCATCATTCCCGAAAATCCACCCCAGTTACTCAGGATTCCGGCGGATATTTCCACAGCTTCCGCTGCAGGGTGCGGCGCTCGATGCCGAGTTTGCGGGCTGTGGCGCTGATGTTTCCGCCGTTATCCCGCAGCACGCGCTGCATGTGCTCCCACTCGACCCGTTCCAGCGAGGGCACCGGCGCTTCCTGCTCCGCCGCCACTATCGGCGCGCTTTCCGAAAACAAGGCCGCTTCGATCTGGCTCGTATCCGCCGGTTTGGATAGATAATCCACCGCCCCGAGACGCATCGCATCCACGGCGGTGGCGATGCTGCCGTATCCGGTTAGAATCAGGATCCGGATTTGCGGCAGGTTTTCCCGCAGCGACCGCGCGACCACCAATCCGCTTTCCCCTTCAAGCCGGAGGTCGATGACGGCGCATTCGGGGGAAAACCCGGAAAGCAGGACCATCACCTCATCCAGCCTGGACGCAGTCATCACCTCGTGGCCGCGCCGGCGCAGCGAGGATGCCAGGCGTTCCTGAAACACCGCGTCATCCTCAACCACCAGGATTCGTTTGGGCGGAAACTTCATCACGATCCGTTTTCCATGAGCGGCACTTGCATCACCAGAACGGTTTCCCCGCCCGGGCCGGACTCCAAACGCAATTCGCCGCCGCGCTCGACGACAAACGCCTTCACCAGATAGAGACCCAGTCCCAGGCCGCCGGTTTTCGATTTGGTGGTGACCATGGGTTCCCCGATGCGCCGCCCGTAGCCGGGGGGAAATCCCGGGCCCTGGTCCGTGACCCGGAAGACACAATTGTTAGCCACGACCTCCGCCTCCAGAATCACCGCTGTCCCGGCGGGAGCGGCTTCCACGGCGTTCTTGATCAGGATGGCCAGACACTGGAACAAGCGGCTTTGGGGCAGCAGCGGACGCTTGGCCGATGGCCGCAGCCGCAGATCCAGACGTTCGCGCACCGGTTCGGAAAGATAACTGGAAAGCAAAACACCAAGTTTCTCCCAATCGAGGGGTTTGCAGGCTTCCTGCTCCGTCCGGCCCGCCATCCCGAGTTTTTCGATGATCAAACGACAGCGCTCCACCTCCTGGCGGATCACGCGGGCGTCCGCCGCGCACCCGCGGTTCGAGCAGCATTCGCCGGCCACCGTTTCGAGATCCTGGCTGACCACCGCGATGGTCCCCAGCGGCGTGGCGAGTTCATGGGCGATGCCGGCCGCGAGTGTCGCCACTTCCATCGTCCGCCGCGCGCGCTCGCCATCCGCCTGGGCCAGCGCCGTCATTCGGCGTGACGCGCGCAGCCCGGCGGTCAGGCGGCTCACGAAGTAGGCGATGCCGCAGCCTGTGAGAACCATCCCCACCACCATGCCCTGGAGGTGGGCCCTCATATCATTGCAGCAGGTGCCGCCGCAGCGACTCACCAGCTCATGGTCGGATTGAAACAAGCACCAGAAACCCGCGGTGCAAAGCGCTACGGCTCCCCACGCCCCCCATGTCGGCAGCAGGATGACCGCCATCGTCATGTGCAGCAGATAGAACATCGTGAAGGGATTGTGCGCACCTCCCGTAAAATAGAGCATGATGGTTAGAGCCACGATGTCGGCCCCCAGGACAAACGGCATCAACCAGCATTCCCCGCCGCCGGAGCGCCTGATGTGCCACAACAGAAACGCGTTGCTCAGGGCGGTGAATCCAATACAAACCACGAGAGTCGGCCAGGGCAGCAGGATGCCGAGGAGTCCGGCCGCCACCACACAGATCAGGATCTGGCCGCAGACAGCGATCCAGCGCAGACGAATCAGCCAATGCAATCCGAGTTGTTGTTCCGATGTCGAATCCGTGCTTGCGGTCATGGGGCGGCCCATAGAGACACGTCAGGCAGATTTTTCCGAGTGGTTTTCCCTCTTTTTCATCAACCCTGCGGCAATTTGACGCATTCCCGGATCCCTCGGCGTCCGATAGCATGAGCCCGCAATGAAAGCCACCTACCCACTACTATGCATGCTCGCTCTTGCGGCAAACGCCCACGCCGCCCTGATCACCGCAGTTCCCGGCCCGGATGACCAGGGTGGAATGATCATGCCGATGGTCACGATCACCTCCACCGCCGGCACGGGCAGCAATCCGACCGCAGGCACCATCAATATTTCCTTCAGTCCATCCTCCACGCCGATTCTTAAATCGACGCAGGAATGGGTTCCCGGAGGCTGGTATGACGAATCCGCCGCGTGGCGTGCGGACCTGGGTTCTGCCGAAGGCATTGGCGGCACACCGGTCGCAAATGCCGGGAGCGGCGATCTTTTCAACAACCAGTATGGGTTCATGTTCATGTCGATGGGATCAATGATGATGGCCAACGTGCCGACCGGCAACTCGCTGGCCATCCGGCTCGACTCGATTTCCTCGGCCTCGCTGCAATCCTTCAACTACGGAAATGCCGCCAACCGCTGGGACCAGGTTTTTGACGCCGTGGATTCCCAGGTGCTGTGGAATGGCAGCATGTGGCACAACTACTTCACCCTGCCAGACGATGCGCCGGCGGGCAGCTATTCGGCGACCTTCGAGGTCTTTGTGGCCAATACCGGGTTCAGCGGAAGCACCGGGTTCGCGCAATACGACGAGGCGGCTCTCACCGCCTCGAAAAATACGAACTTCGAGTCCGCGTTCGTCACCTATAACTTCAGCGTGATCCCGGAGCCATCCAGCGGCATCCTGCTGGGCGCTGGAATCGCATCCCTGCTCATCCGCCGCAGACACCGCTAAGATGACAGATGCCGTCAAAGCCTTCACCGGCGATCACAGCCGCACCCGCGGTTTCACCCTGGTGGAACTGCTCGTCGTGGTGCTGGTCATCGGGGCCTTGGCGGCAGTCGCCACCGCATCCGCGCGGGGCTCCATCCGCAAGGCAAATGCCATCAGGTGCGCGGCGAAACTCAAATCACTCGGCACGGCCACCCTTCTTTACAGCCAGGAAAACCAGGGACAACTTCCACGGAGCTTTCATAGCGCGGGCTCGCACCACCAGCCTGGCTGGGCTGTATCCACAGCCCCCTACCTGGGTATTTCCGAATCACAAATCGAAACCGATTGGAAGGGCGTGTTCAACACCCACTATCGCTCGCCGGCCGATCCTTCCACCGATCCGTTTGTCTATAGCTACGCTCTCAACGTGCACTTCGAGCTCGACCCGGATGGCGACGACTACATCGGAAGTCCCGCCAACTGGCGTCGCCTGCACCAGAGCCCAAGCCCCGGCGCCACCATCCTGCTGGGGCAGACCAAAGCGGTGCGCTTCGGGGATCACCTGATGTGCCACCAATGGTCGGGCGTTCAAGCTGCCAAAAACGCGCTCAACCACGCGATTCACGACGGCAAGGCTAACTATCTGTTTCTGGATGGCCATGTGGAAACCCTCCGCGTGGAGGACACCTTCGATCCATCACGCAAGATCAACCGCTGGAATCCGTCACTCGCGCGGTGATTGGAATATCGCCTCAAAGATCCTTCCTGCGGAAGATCCACAGCGCGAGACCGAGCGGAATTAGAATCCAGAGCAGCAGGATTCCCGCCGCGCTTGAGATGCCGCTGGCGGTGCCTAGCAAGTCCTTCATAAGCGCACCGGTGTAGCCCATCAGCGCGGAAACATCCATCTGTAGCAGCACCACCACGCGGCCGAGGTCGATCGGGTTGAGCGCGATCATCGCCATGGTCGGCTTTTCGAGCGGATAGTCCTCGAAGGCGAACATGATGAGCAGCATCAGTCCGCCGTGAAGCAGGGCGAAGTAAAACCAGATGAGCATCGCCATGCCCACGCCGCGCGCCTTGTCGCGGGTGGCCACCGCGCCGAGGAAGGCGAGGGCCACAAAGACCAGGGTGAGCACCACGCCCACGGCGAGCAGGGTGAAACCCGTGGCTCCCGCCGCATAAAGCAGAACCGGCAGGCCGATTCCCAACAAGAGCGCACCGCACAGAGCGCCGGCCACGCCGAGAAACTCGCCAAGCAGAATGGTGCGGCGTTTCAACGGCTGCGAGGCGAGTAGTTCGATGAACTCATAGGAGTTATAGAAATGGATCGTTCCGAAAATCAGGCATACCAGCGGAACCACCAGCATGATCAGGCTCAGCAAGCCGATGAGTCCCTTGGAAACATCGCCTCCGAGATTGAAGAGACCGAACGAGGCGGCCAGCAGGATCAGCGTGTAGGCGATGATGATGCGGCTGCGGATGATGTCCTGGAGGACGTATCTGACGATTTTAAGCATCGGCGGTTTCACGCATGATTTTGGCGATGACCCGCCCGAGTTTCGGATCGCCGTGCTCTTCGAAAAGCTCGTTGATCGGGCGGTAGAAGCGGATGCGGCCATCGATCAGATAGAGCACGTCGCTGGTGATTTCCTCCAGATCGCTGAGGATGTGCGAGGTGAGCAGGATGAGCTTGTTCTTTGCGCGCTCGGCATGGACTTTTTCCTTGAGAATTTCCGCCGCCAGCGGATCGAGGCCGGCGGTCGGTTCGTCAAGGATGAGGATTTCCGGATCAAAAAGGAAGGCGAGGCAGGCGCTGAGTTTCTGGCGCATGCCACCGGAAAGCGTGCGCGCGGTCTTGTGGGCGAGCTTTTCGATTTCAAAAGCCTCGATCAGATCCTCATCGCTGCGCTCGTGCGTGCCGCAGCGGATTTCCCGCATCATGTCGATGATCTGCCCGACCTTGAGGTGGTCCGGAAAACGCCCGATCTGCGGCATGTAGCCGATCTTTCGGCGCAGCATCGGATCGCCTAACAGGCACTCCTCGTCGAGCGTGAGTTCGCCCTTGTCAGGCAGGACCAGGCCGAGCGCGCACTTGATGAAGGTGGTTTTGCCGGAGCCGTTGGGTCCGATGAGCAGCACCGACTGGCCGCGCTCCATCGACACGCTCACGTCGTCCAGCGCGCGGAGACGGCCGAAGGACTTGGTGAGGTGTCGGGAGACGAGCATGAAGATGAATTTGAGATTTGAGATTCACTGCGGCGGCAGAAGAACCGCATCCACGACGTGGACGAGTCCGTTGGAGGCGGTCACGGTGCCGATGATGGCGGCACTGTCGTTGATGATGACCTTGCCGTCCTTGAGCGAAATTTTCACCGAGCCACCGCTCGCGGTGCCGATGGTCCTGCCATCGGTGAATTTATCCTCCGGGTATCCACCGATCAGCACATGGTATTGAAGGATATCGGCGAGTTTGTCCTTGTTTTCAGGCTTCAGCAGGGTCTCGACGGTACCTTTTGGCAGTTTGTCAAAGGCCTCGTTGGTGGGCGCGAAGACAGTGAATGGGCCGGCGTTGGAGAGCACGTCCACCAATTCGGCGGCTTTCACGGCGGCCACCAGCGTGGTGTGGGCGGGACTGCCGCCGGCGACCTTGACGATGTCTTTCTGCGAGACGTCGTCGCTGACGGCGGACTGGCCTCCAAGAGCTGCGCCATCCGCGGAATCACTGGCGGCAGCATCAGATACGGGCTTGTTGCACTGGCCGAGCAAGAGCACGGCGGCGGATCCTATCACGAGGTGGATGATGGTTTTGGTTTTCATGGTTTTTCAGTTTGGTCATTTGCCATGCGTGTATCGGCGGGATGGGGACGCATGACGGGAGCATCGTCAACCACCCGTTCCGGGGTGATCGAGGGGAAGGCCTTCTCCGCCTGATCGAGCAGGTGGACGATGGGACTGCGAAGCAGCAGAACGGACGGAGGAATCCTGCCGACCACCACCGCGTAGAGGCTGACCGGGCGGTATGGCACATCACCGGTGCCGTCGCGATTCAGATCATAACCCTCGTATTTGTCCCAGTAGTTTTTTTCAAAGCGATTGTTGTCGAGCTCACCATCGGCGGCAATGTCGAACGAGTTTCCGGAGAAATTGTTGGATCGATAGTTGTTATTCGAGCTGCTACGCTGGATCTGGATGGCCCAGCCATTTCCCGAGAAGAGGTTGTGTTCGATCTCCATGCGGTTGGAACCATGCATGGCGATGGCGATCGAGTTGCGCACGAAGCTGTTTCCGATGATACGACCGTCGCTCATGTCCTTGAGCATGAGGCCGTATGCCGAGCTGCCCCAGTTGTCTCCGAAGTGGTTGAAACTCATATCCACCTTGCGGGTGTACATCACGGCCACACCGGCGCCGTTGCGTTCAAAACGGTTGTGGCGGAAGGTGCTCTCGTGGGAAAACATGTAATGGAGACCATAGCGCAGATTATCACCGACGAGATTGTGCTCGATGACCGAATGACTGGCGAACTCCAGATAAATTCCATCGCGGTGATCATGGACCTTGTTGCCGGTGACGGTGATGTTTTCACAGGACCAGAGGTGGATGGCGTTGCCGGATTCGTGCGCGCCGCCCTGGACACCGAGCACGTCGTTATCAAGAATCCGGCATTCGTTTGCCTTGGAGACATATATGCCGAAATTGCAGTTGCGCACGCGGTTGTTGCGGACCACGGCCTGCCTCGTACCGCTCACTTTGATGCCGGCGACATCCTCCAGGCTGCCCGCACCGCCGTTGCGGACTTCGAAACCGGACATCTCGACTCCGGCGGCGGTGATGGTGACAATCTGATATTTTCCCTCTCCATCCAGAACGGGCCAGTCCTCGCCGACGAGTTGGATCGGCTTGTCCACCAGCAGCGCACCCTCGCGGTAGGTGCCGGAATGGACCGTGATGGTGTCTCCCGCGCCCGCGGCATTGAGCGCACCACGCAGTGTGGCGTGTTCTTTTCCCGGTCCTACGTGCAGAACGGCCGCCCACGCCACTCCCGGCGCGAGTGACAGGCAAAGCAGGCGGTGCGGAAAAGACATCATGGGTTTCGGGAGGATTGGAAGGATTTCAAGACATCCGACCAAGTGAGCGAGCGCCCCCCCTCACCGAGTTCGCGGCTCACCGCATCCGCAGCAGACTGGTTTGAGAAGGCGGCCACATCGCCGCGCATCGGAGAGCGGAACTTCCTATGCTGGAGCAGCACCGCCTCATCCGCATGCAGGAACGAGCCCTCGGAATGGAAATCAATAACCAGCTTCATTCCCCTGGAGTCGCTGGCGTGCGGCTCGCGTCCAATGAATTCGACCATGCAGTTGAGATCGTCGAATTTGAAAACCTTGCCCTTGCCGGTGACAAACTCGGATCCAAAGTGTTTGTTGACGATGGTCATGTTGCACTCCGCGCAGGCATCCAGTCCGTATTCGATCGGCTGGGGTTTCGGATCGCATCCCGGGAGAAACAATAACAAGGGCAGCAGCAGCGCGGTTTTCGCGAGATTTCCGACAGGGTTCTTCCTGCGTCGCGTCCGCCAGAGTTCCCATGCGAGCAATGCCACGGCGGTGCCGCCGGCTCCGATGAGAATCCAGCCGCCTTTGTCCGGGCCGGAGTAGGCGGTGAAGTTGAGCAGGTTCTTGTAGCCGATGATCGGCGGATCGTAAGTCATTCCAGGAACGGAAATCGCGGCTTTGGGATCGAGGTTGTGGCCGTAGTCGTGGCCCCAGCGGTGGAAGTCATAGATGCCGAGCCCGCCCGCGATGAAAAGAATCGCGACGAACGCACCGAGAAAAATCCCGCGGCCGATGATGACGGGTAGCAGCCCCATGAAAATGAGAAGGCCGAGTGCGTAACCCATGTATTGAAACTCGGGAAACATCTCCTCCTTGATCAACTTCATGCCGATGTAGTGGTTGAGTCCGTTGATGATATCAAAATCGCCGCTGAGGTGGTCGAGCCAGATTTTCATATTGAGCCCCTCCGGGTACTGCGGCGCCCAGAGCTGGATCTCCCACATCGGCAGATAGTAGCCGGCAAGCAACGAGAGAACCGCCAGTGCGAGCAGAATCCGGGTGATGATGTGAAGACGTTTCATGTGAGGACGAGGCAGACCGTGGCACCGGCAGCGCATGTCCGCCGGTGCCGGTGCTTCCACAGTTGGCGGGTTTGCTCAGTGGCGAAGCCTATTTCGGCGCGGTATCGCCGATTCCGTAGCGGATCGGCACATCGGAATCCGCCGGGGAAACGCGCGCATAGCCCTGCATTTCCTGGTGCAGCGCCGAGCAGAAGTCGGTGCAGTAGAATGGGCTGATGCCGACGCGTTTTGGAGTCCACTTGAGAGTGACGGTCTCGCCCGGCATGATGAGCAGTTCGGATGTCCGGCCACCCTTGATGGCGAAGCCGTGCGGCACGTCCCAATCCTGTTCGAGGTTGGTGACGTGGAAATAAACTTCGTCGCCCACCTTGATGCCCTCGATGTTGTCAGGAGCGAGGTGGGAGCGGATGGCGGTCATGTAGACGTGAACCACATTGCCCTCGCGCAAGACCTTGACATCCTTCTCGCTCTTGGTCGCGTGGGGGTGTTTGTTCTCTTCCAGCTTGTAGATCTTCCTGGAACGCGGGGCGATCAGATCAGCGGGGATCGCTTCGGCATAGTGCGGCTCGCCGACGGTCGGGAAGTCGAGCAGGAGTTTGATCTTATCACCGGAGATATCATACAACTGAGCGGACTGGGTGAGTTCCGGCCCGGTAGGCAGGTAGCGGTCCTTGGTGATCTTGTTGTAGGCGATGGCATACTTGCCGTGGGGCTTGGCGGTGGAGCCTCCGGCGATGGTCATGTGCCCCACCGAGTAGAAGGTCGGGCTGCGATCCACGACCTGGAGGGTTTCGATGTTCCATTTCACGATCTCCGAGGTGACGAACATCGAGGTATAGGCGAAACCCTTGCCATCAAATTCAGTGTGAAGCGGGCCGAGGCCGGGTTTCTTGACTTCTCCGTGCAGCACCGATTCGTATTTGAGAACCGGAATGCCGTGGAAATCGCCCTCATAATCCTTGGCGGCGATGGTGGCCTGGATCTTGTCGAAAGAGAACACCGGAATGAGCGCGGCGAGCTTGCCGCTGCCGACGATGTAGCTGCCGGTCGGATCGGTGTCGCAGCCATGGGGCGACTTGGGACAAGGCATGAAGTAGAGAATGCCCGGAAGCTCGGCGGGATCAAGCATGACGACCTCCTCCTCAACGGTGGATTCCGTGGTTTGGATTTCCTCGTTCCAGACGTGATGAAGGTGCTTGTTGCGGGATTTGCGGCCCTTGCCGGCCTTGATATACTCCTCGCACTTTTTCCAGTTGATCGCGCCGATGAAATCCTTGTCCTTCTGCGATGCGTTCACTTCAAGGAGGGTGTGGGCGAGCTCGCTATTGTAACAGGAGAAGAACATCCAGCCGTGGGATTTACCCTTACCGGCGCGGGCCAGGTCCATGTCGATGCCGGGCACGATGATCTGGAAGGCTACCTTCATGCGGCCTGTTTCCGGAGCCACCGAAATCATGCTGAAGACGCTTTTGAAATTCTCCTTGAAGGAGGAAATGGGCACGTCGGGATTTGCTCCCTCGTCATCCAGCGGATAAGCGAAGCGGGTCCCCGCGACGATGTATTCCGAATTCTCGGTGATGAAGGGCGAGGAATGGTTTCCCGAGCTGTTGGGGACTTCCAGAATCTCCTCGGTGCGGAAGGTTTCCGTGCTGATGCGGGCGACGCGCGGGGTGTTGTTGGCGTTGGCGAAAACCCAGCGGCCGTCGTGCTCGCCCTTGGTTTGAGAAAGCGCGAGGTGGTGCTGGTCGTCCCATGGCTCGTACCCCTGGGAGGTCTCTAGCATGGCCTTGGTTTCCTCGCTGTAGCCCCAACCTGACTCGGTATGGGCGGAAAACACCGGGATCTGGCGGAACAGACGACCGGACGGCAGCCCGTAAACCGCGACATTGCCGCTGAAGCCTCCGGATACAAAGTTATACATTTCATCTTTCCGGCCCGGTGCGACATAGACTTTTTCAGCGGTGCCGCTTTCGACTTTCTGGATGATGGACTTGGGCTTGCAGCTTGTGGCGAGCACGGCGGCGGCGAGAGCCAGCAATACGGTGGCGGCTGGTCGGGGGTTCGGTTTCATGATCTTCGGTGGTTGGTGTTATCTTGGGAAACAGGTTATTCCTCGCCATCGTTGTGGCGCATGAATTCAAGGACTTCGCGCGCTTCCGGCTCCGTGATGTTCTGGTTGGGCATGCGTACGAGACAGAGTTCCAGAAGTTTCCGCGCCTCCTCGTCGGTCTCGAGCATCATGTCCACATTGATGACCATGTTCAAGATCCAGGCCGGTTCGCGGCGCTTGGTCACATCTTTCCATCCCGGACCGACCAGGCGGGTCTCATCAAGTCGGTGACAGGCGAGGCATTTCATTTCGTAGGCGGCCTTACCCTTGGACACCCACTCCTGGTTGAGGGGTGTGGTGAGTTCCACGGATTTGATCTGCTTGCCGTGAACGACCGCGTTCTTATCGATCAACTCTGACGGTTTGGGAGACTCCGCGGCGGCTGTTTCCGCTTCTTCCTTGGAACCGCATCCAAGTGAAAGACAAGCGAGGAGAGTGACCGGCAGGATGAAATGCTTTGATGACATGGGATGATGGGAGATTGATTCTTGCCAGGTCTGGCGTTCACGAGACGATTCCAAACCGAACGGAATGACTTTCTGATCCATGCCGCCACTAATCAAGAAAAATGTTTCTTAATTTCTCCGTAACAACCAAAAAACCCCACGGAGTGTGCGTGAGACAAGCGGGACGCGCACAATATTTGGAAGAGCTCTTGCCGGCGGGAATCGGATTTCATGCCATGGGGCGCGATGAAAATCACACGATGATGGATCACCGAACCACAAGCGGACGCCAGCATGTGCCAGCCTGGGGGCGGGTGGGGCGCATGGCATTGCTACTGATCGGGCTCTCCGCTCTGGTAGCGGGAGGGGCGGGCGGATTATTCCGGCTTCCTGTCAGCATTTCGATAGTTCAAGCCAACTGGGTACACCTGCACGGCCCCATGATGGTATGTGGCTTTCTCGGCACGCTCATTGGAATCGAGCGGGCAGTCGGTCTCGGCGCGGGATGGACATGGACGGCTCCGGTGTTCACGGGAATCGGAGGGATCGCACTGGTTGCGGGTGTTCAGCAGCCATGGCCCTTGTGGGTCATCATTGCTGGCAGCGGCTGTTTTGTGGCGGTGAACTGGAAAATCCACAGAATGCAGCGGGCGACATCGAATGCGGTGATGGCGGCCGGATCCGCCACATGGTTCATCGGAAACGTCCGCTGGGCGCTGGGAGCGCCCATATCACAGGTCGTTCTTTGGTGGTTGGCGTTCCTGTTGCTGACCATCGCGGGGGAGCGCATCCAGTTGGCGCGATTCCGCAAGCCCTCGAAGTGGTCGAAGCCGTGCTTGTTCACCGCGCTCGGACTGCTGGCTGGCGGCCTCTTGTGGAGTTTGGGGCCGGCGGCGCTCTGCGGCGGACAACTGGTGGGGCTGCTCGTCGGATCGGGCCTTGCCGGGTTGGCCGTCTGGCTGGCGATCCATGACATCGCGCGCATGACCATCCGGCAAGGCGGACTGCCGCGATTCATGGCCACCTGTCTGTTAGCCGGATATGTCTGGATGATGGTGACGGCACTGCTGCTCATTTGGCATTGGCCGCAGACGGGAGGGTTCCTCTATGACGCCACCCTCCACGCGTTTTTCATGGGATTCGCCTTCTCGATGATTTTCGGCCATGCGCCGATGATTTTCCCGGCGGTTCTCGGATTGCCGATTCGTTTCCGCACGATTTTCTATCTGCCGGTGACGGTTTTGCACCTGTCCTTGGTCCTCAGGGTAGCCGGAGATTTGTGGTCATGGCCGCCAGGCCGGGTCTGGGGCGGAATCGGTAATGCCACCGCAGCCGCCCTGTTTCTCGCGCTCACGCTTGCTTCAATTTTGTGCGATGTGGCGGCTGGGCGACGGTCTGGAAATCCTTCACAATAAACCGTCTTGCTGCGGATGCTTATGACTTGGAACCCGCCAGTGCGAGTGCTTGAGGGAAGAGCCCGCGTTTTCCAGATGAATGTGGCGGTGGAGATCTTTCCCAGTCCGCCCAGTCCGGCAAACCGTGCGCGATAGGTGTTGCAAGCCCCGGGAGGAGCGGTGAATCCGTGGGTGAGTTCCCGCAAGCGGGCGAGCCCGGCACCGACTTCATCGTGTTCATCCTCTAATCCGCAGTTGAGATTGAGGATGGGAGGCGCAAGTGTTCATTGTCACGGCGTTTGAAAACGAAAACGTGCGATCAACTGGTTCACCCGTTGGGTGAAGGGGAACAGGATTGCAAATTCCTGCCTGCGGGCGGGCGAAACACCCACACCCCATGAATCACAAACCCCGGCTTCGAATCTCCTGCGTGATCTCCGCGATGAACTCGTCCAACGGCTTCGCGCCGAGGTCGTCCTTGTCGCGGTGGCGGACGGAGACACTGCCTTCGTCCGCTTCGCGCTGGCCGATGACGAGCATGTAGGGCACGCGATCAAGCCGGGCATTGCGGATTTTGGCACCAATCTTGTCGCTGCTGCGGTCCACGGTGAGGCGGACGCCGGCGTCGGCCAGTTTGGCGACGGCGGCTTCGGCGTGTTCGAGGGTTTTCTCGGAGATCGGCAGGATGCGAACCTGCTCGGGAGAGAGCCAGGCGGGGAACTTGCCTTCGAAGTGCTCGATGAGCAGGCCGGTGAAGCGTTCCATCGAGCCGAATGGCGCACGATGAATCATGACGGGAACGTGTGGCTGATTGTCCGCGCCGACGTAGCTGAGGCCGAAACGAACTGGCAGGTTGTAGTCCACCTGCACGGTGCCGAGCTGCCAGTCGCGGCCGATGACATCCTTGACGACGAAGTCGATTTTCGGGCCGTAGAAGGCGGCCTCGCCGATTTCCTCGGTGTAATCGACGCCGAGGGTTTGCACCGCTTCGCGCAGCGCGTCTTCAGCCTTGTCCCAGTTTTCCGGTGAGCCGACGTACTTGTCGCTGGCCGGATCACGGAGTGAGAGACGAACACGGTAATCATTCATTCCCAGGGTTTTGAGAACTTTTTTAACAAGATCCAAGCACCCGGTGACTTCTGCGGCGACCTGGTCTGGAGTGCAGAAGAGGTGGGCGTCGTCCTGGGTGAAGCCGCGGACGCGGGTCATGCCGCCGAGTTCGCCGGATTGTTCCCAACGATAAACGGTGCCGAACTCGGCGAGTCGAACGGGCAGATCGCGGTAGGAGTGATGATCGCTCGCGAAGATCTTGATGTGGTGCGGGCAGTTCATCGGCTTGAGCAGATAACCTTCGTAGGTGCCATCTGACAGACCGTTGATGAGGGTGGCGCAGGTGGCGTCCTCATCGGCGAGTTTTTCCAACACATCACGCTCGGCGATGGCCGGGAACTGGCTTTCCTGATAGTAGGGGAAGTGGCCGGAGGTGCGGTAAAGGTCGAGCTTGCCGATGTGCGGGGTGAAGACTTGGGAGTAGCCTTGTTTGTCGAGTTCTTCGGTGATGAAATCCTGGAGTGCGCGGCGAACGAGTGCGCCTTTCGGTTTCCAGAGGACGAGGCCCTGGCCGACCATTTCATCGATGTGGAAAAGCCCGAGTTCCCTGCCGAGGCGGCGGTGATCGCGTTTCTTGGCTTCTTCGAGCCTGTTGAGGTGTTCCTCTAACAATTCCTTGTTTTCGAAGGCGGTGCCGTAGAGCCGCTGGAGCTGGCCTTTGGATTCATCTCCCAGATAGAAGGACGATGAGACCGACATGAGTTTCACGTTCTTGCACTTCGAGGTGTAGCCGACGTGCGGACCGGCGCAGAGATCGATGAACTCGCCGTTTTGAAAACAGGAGATTTGTTCGCCGGCAGGGATCTTGTCGATGAGGTCGAGCTTGAAGCGGGACGGGTTGCCGGGGCGCTCCGAAAGCCCGCCGAGTCGTCCGCTTTCGGCCATGGCCTTGGCCTCGTCACGGGAGATCGCCTTGTATTCGAACTTCTGGTTTTCCTTGGCGATCTTCCTCATCTCGGCCTCGATTTTCCCGAAGTCATCCGGGGTGATCCGGTGCTTCATTTCGAAGTCATAATAGAAACCATTTTCGATCGGCGGGCCATAGGCGAACTGGGCGTCCGGCCAGATGCGCAGGATGGCGGTGGCCATGACGTGGGCGCAGGAGTGGCGGAGTCGCTCCAGGTCGGTCATCTGCTGGCGTTCGTCGAGAGTCTTGCGGTCGTTCATGGCGGGCAGAGGGAAACCCCGGGGCGGAGGTTTGTTCAAGGGGCAAATAGGGGTGAAACGGCGGAGCGCCCCGGATCAGCGCCAGATCCAGTTCATCACCACCACGATGTCCGGGTGAATGCTGTGGTGGACGGGGCAGCCACGCGCGGCACTCTCGAGGAGCGGGCGGTCCGGATGGTCGGCGGCCAGCGGCATGGTGAGATCGAGTTCCAGGCGGCTGATCCGGCGCGGTTGGTCGGCGGACATGAATTTGCGAACAGCCACTTCCATGCCCTCGACGGAGAGGTTTTTACGCCGGGCGATGATGCCGATGACGGTGGCCATGCAGGAAGCAAGAGCGGTGGCTACCAGATCGGTAGGGGAAAAGGCCTGGCCGCGGCCGTTGTTGTCCAACGGAGCATCGGTGACGAGGGTGTTTCCCGAGGGCCCGTGGACGGCGCTGCAATGAAGCTCGCCTTCGTATGTGAGTTTGATTTCAACCATGATGGCAGTGATTGGAGAGGGGCTTCATTCGGCCACTGGCGGAATTTTGGCAAGCACGACGCGAAATCCATAGAACGAATCCCGGTAGTCGGGCGGGATGGCATTGCGCGATCCGGTGTAAAGGTTCTCTGTCTGATAGGTATTCCAGCCGCCGCCGCGCAACACACCGAGCACGTTGGCGCCGAGTTTCGAATATTCATCATCCACCCACTCCTGGACGTTGCCGCTCAGATCGTAGAGGCCATATTCGTTGGGGTGGAACGAGCCGACGGGCGCGGTGAATGGAAAGCCGTCATCATAGCCGGCGATGGTCCGGTTACCGGGCACGCCGGGCATGCGGGCGGCGGCCATGTCGGCGAAGTTACCGACTTTTTCGCCGTCCGACCAGCTCAGTCCCCAGGGATAAACCCGCTGTTTGCGGGCGTCACGCCAGCTGGGGCTGATGCCCTTCTCCTCCTCCATGCCAGCCATCAGGCTCCACTCGAGGTCTGTTGGCAGCCGGTATTCATGTGAGCGGGTGATGCGTTCGCCCTTGCGCTCGCGAAGGGTGAGCCACTTGCAGAACGCACGGGCATCGTCCCGGGAAACATGAATGACCGGGTGGTCGGGTTCCTGGGTGAAGAACGGTGCCGGCGGCATGGGATATTTGGTTTCCGTGACGAACAGCGCATAGTCGCTGACCCTGGTTTCCCAAATCGAAGCCATCAAATCACGGCCGACGGGAGCGAAGCGCATCTGGATGCCGTTTTCCCAGGGACGGCCGAACACCGCACCCTGGTTTTTTTCGAGTTTGAGGGATTCCTCCAGGATCTCCCCCTCGGTGAGGGTGATGGATTTCGAAAGCGGTTTGTAACCTTCCAAAACGAGCAGGAGATTTGCCGTGCCCGGCTTGAGCTCGGGTAGATCGAGCTGCGTTTCGGTGGTGCCCGCCAACTGGCCATTCAAATAAACCTCAGCTCCCGGAGGCTGGCTGGTGAGCAACAGGCGGCTGAACACGAACTTGCGCACCATCACCCGGAACGGCCGCAAGCTGTCACGCCGCGCACGCTGGCTGAGACCCGGGTTTTCAAAAGTCAACTCCATCTGCGGGCGGACCTCATGCTCGCTTGTTAGATAGCCCTCCTTGATGCCGCTCTCGCTCAGCCACCGGCAAAAAGCCCTTGCCGCCTCATCAGTGGCAAGCACCACGTCCACTGGCTGTCCGTCCTGCGAGAATGCGAGGATTTCCGCTGAATCCGCCGCGCTGCCGGTCTGCTTGCGGAATCGCGACCACTCCTCCCGCGTGACGAATCCGGAACGCAAGTGGTGACTGGCCACCGGCTGGTAGCGGATCCCGAACTGATCGGTCCATAACTCCCCTTCCACGGGTGGCGCGAAAACATGCAGCGCGACCGAGAGCACCATGGGCTCACTCACGGCGATTAGCGACATTTTCGCGCTCACCTCCTGCGGGCGATAGCCGTCTTTGCGTAGCGTGAAAACCACCTGCTCCCCGACCTTGGCGGTCAGCGTGGGTGTCGGCGTGGTGCCGATGACCACGCCGTTGGCATCCAACACGTCAGCCCCTTCCGGAGTGCTGAACACGCGCAGCAGTCCCACGGCCGGAGCGGGGGTGGTCCGCTTGTCCACCCAGCGTTTCAGCCAGGCGGCGTCTTTGGCAAGCTCCCAGCCCGCCCAGCATGTAAAAGCCGACAGCGCCAAGGTGGCGAGCCATACGATAGCGCCGCCGCGACGGATTCCCCTGCCCTTCCGGATGCGCCGTAAAGCCTCGGCGAGCTCTGCGGCGGTGGTGATCCGGCGTTTGGAAATCCGCGGCTCGCACACATCGCAAATCACGCGGTTGAGTTCCAGCCAGCGCTTGCGGTTTGCCGCTCCGGGCATTTCATCCGGCAATTCAGGAAAATTCATCCGGTCCTTTCCGGTCGCCATTTCGTAGAGCACCTTGCCCAGGCTGTAGATATCCGCCTGTGCCGAGCCCGGCCCTTCCGGAGGCACGAAGCCCTCGGTGCCGACAAAGGTCCGCTGGCCGCGGGCGGCCACCAGGCCAATGTCCGCCAGCTTGGCCTTGCCGTTGACGAATATGATGTTGGAGGGCTTCACATCCCGGTGCGCCAGCCCGTGGTCGTGCAGGTGCCCCAAGGCCTCCGCCAGCCGCAATCCCACATCGATGCAGTCCTCGGTGTCCCAACGCTCGGCGGCCCCATCCGCCTGATCGCCGCGCAGGGTCAGCGGTTGATATTCGATCGGATTGATGTCCTGGCCGCTGCCGACATCGTCGCCGAGCTCCATCACATAATAATAAAACGACGCGCCATCCGGGCTGCGGCCCACATGGAGGATATTGACCAGCGCCGGGTGATCGCGGGAGATTGGTTCAAATTTCAGGATACCCTCGAACTCGCGCTCGAAGCCGCGCTTGTCCTCGAAATCCTCGCGCCACACCACCTTCACCGCCCGCAGCGCCCCAGTCACCCCGCGGGCGAGCCAGACTTCGCCGTAAGCTCCGCCTCCGATTTTCCGGAGAACCTCGTGATCGGGTATATTGGGGCTCGGGCGCTCTCTAACCGGCATCGTCTTCGTCCTCGAGTTTGGACAATTCGCGCTTGAGCACGCTGCCCACCCGGTGCTTCGCCAGATAAACCTGGGCCATGCTGACGTTGAGTTTATCCTGCACCTTGCGGGCGTCCCATTGCTTGATCACATAACAATCGAAAATCTGATACTGCTTGGGCGAGACCTGGGCCTTGACGCGGGACAACGCGGCATCCGCCACATTCTTCTTCCATTCCACATCCCACAAGCGTGACAACACATCGCCCGCGGGATCCTCCACGCGGTCGATCACGGCGGTCTTGCGGTCGTTGTCCCACTCGCCGCCCGCCATCGCGGTGTCCTTCTTGCGCTTGCGGAACTGGTCGTTGATGCGCCAGCGCGTCATGTTCATCAGCCAGGTCTTGAAGGAACCCTGCTCGGGATCGTACAGCTTCTTTTTGCTTTGCTTGGCGATCGAAAGAATCGTCTCCTGCACGCAATCGAACGCCTCGTCCGGCCTCAGCCCGGCTTTCACCGCCACCGAGTAGATCAAACGCCAGTAGGTCTGATAGAATTCGTCCCAGGTGCGCTGGTCCTCCCAGTTGTCGAGACGCGCAATCAGACTCTTGCGGGTCTTCGCATAAGCCTGTGCCAGCACCTCGTTGCGACCGCCTTCTTTTTCCTCGTCGTCCTCAGACATCAGGACTTCCTTACCTCAATCCGGGCCCGCTGTCTTTCACCGATTGCACTTTTTCGCAAATCATTCATTATCAACCAAATAAATTTCGATTAGAATTACCGAATGGTCTCTAAATACGAAATATCATCGTTCTTATTTACATCCGGCCGAACTTTCCACAACTTTTTGTGCGCCGTTCACTCGACCGTGTTCTCGATCTCCCCCATCTTGAACTCCCCCCCACGGAGAATCGCAATGCCCCCCAGTCCATCACCCATCAATCCGTCCCAAGCGGTCGAACGCATCCGGGAAATCATCGTAGGCCGTCAACTCGAGCGCCTTGAGTTGCGGGTTGCCCGCCTTGAATCCACGGAACCGGCGTCCGAGCGGGTTCCCACCTCGTGGGAAGACCGGGTGTGTACTCATGAAGCCCGCCTGGAGGCGCTCCAACACTCGCTCCTGCGGCTGACCGAGAATACGCGCGAGGAAGCGGAAACCCGCAGCGCACGGCAAAGCACGGAGATCCAGCGCCTGGCCGCGCAGATCCAACAGGTCGTCGCCATGAAATCCAGCGAATCCGAACAGGCGGCAGCCCGGCAGCTTGAGGGGCGAATCGGTACCTGGCTGACGAATTGGCAGGGCGCGCTACAGGCCCATCTCATTGAACGCGAGCAGCGCGTAGCCGATCAACTGCGTGGTGAGGTGGCGGCGCTATGGGAAAACACCGAATCCCAAATCACTCGCCTGCAAAGCCGCGGCACCGACCGTGACTGGATCGAAGAAAGGTTCGCCCGCATCGCTGCGGCCGCCCGCGCACTGGCGGAAAGCGCGTCTCCCTCCCTTCCAACTTCCCAACACTCCGCGCCCCGATGACCGCAGCCATGCTCAGTCCATTGCCCTTGCCTCATCCGGGGCTCACCAGCCGCCCGGACGCCGCGCGACCGCAAAACATGCTGCCATTTCCGCTGCCCACGCAGAATCCGGGGCCTCCTCCCCCGCCCACCTGGCGTCCTGTCCCTGTGGCTGCTACCACGGCATTTCCGACTTCGTGGCCCGCGCCGCTGACGGTGCTACCGGCAGCCACCATGCTGGATCCGGGTAGCGAATCCACGCAGGAACCCCGCCACTCGCCGATACCGGCGCCCGCCACCACACCTGCCGCGTTTCCCGCATCCGAAACCGCAGCTCCGCAGCTCCCTCCACAGGACGCGGTGAGCCTCGAAAAAGGTGTGGATTTCACCGATGACGACCTGCGCGAGGCCTTCGGCCCGATCGTCGAACAAGCGGTCCGCAGTGCGGTCTATGCCAAGGAAAACGGCATCGACACCTATCTCGAGCCGATGTTGCGCGCCACCATCCGCCGGGCGCTCGCCGAGTATGCGCCGGCCTCGCGCCCGTTCCAGCCGCCCGGTGCGCTGGACCGCCTCATCTGGCATGCGCGGGCGCTCTTCACCAGCCGCACCTACGAGGATATTTTCTTTGAAAAAACCCGGCGTTTCCAGGTGGAGGAGGTTTTCCTGCTGGATGCCGCCACGCTTGCGCTGGTCTCATTCGCCAGTTGCGATCCCGCCCGTCACGCGTCCGTCCGGCGGGTCGCCTCCACCGCCCAGCGCCTGGCTTTGCAACTCCAGGACAGCGCGAAGGAAGCTCGCTCCGCATTCGAGCTCTCCGCCAGCCGCCGGGCGATTGCCCGAAAAGGCCGATACGTGGTGCTCGTCGCCATCGTGCATGGCCGCCCCGGCGAATTGGTGCTTTCCGACCTGGAATTCGCCCTCCGCAGAATCGAGGATCACTTCCGCGAGCAATTTCAGCAAGAGGGCTCTCCGCTGCTTTATGAATTGCAGCCTTTTCTTGAAGACTGCCTGCTGATCCAGGCCCCCGCCAGCACGGCGGCGTGAGTGGCCCGCCCTCTTCAACTGCGACTCCTCCACCGCATCTGCCGTCCTCGACCGTCTCCTTCTTCTGGCTCAAACCGCCAATCCCATTCTCAGGGCTGAAAGCCTGCATTCTTTCGTTCGCGAGTGGTTTGACCCCGCCTCAATCTCTTTGGAATCACGGGTGCTGCGGCACGCCTACCGCCTCCCGCCTCCCGCTTCCCGCCTTCCGATTCCCGCCTCAATCTCTTTGGAATCACGGGTGCTGCGGCCCTGTAAGGACACCCGCCATCGCCCGTTTTTACACCGCCTCAATCTCTTTGGAATCACGGGTGCTGCGGCGGGCGGAACGCTGTCCATCATTTCCACGCACCGGGCCGCCTCAATCTCTTTGGAATCACGGGTGCTGCGGCCTGCGCGGTCACCTGTTTGATCTGATCGTCTGAGAACCGCCTCAATCTCTTTGGAATCACGGGTGCTGCGGCCGGGCCGCCGGAATCATTTCTGCGGCGGGTATGCAACCGCCTCAATCTCTTTGGAATCACGGGTGCTGCGGCTTCGGCCTCGGTGGGGCGGCATGCGTGGACTTCCCGCCTCAATCTCTTTGGAATCACGGGTGCTGCGGCATCCCAGTCGGAAGCGATGTCCTCCCAGTCCTGAAGCCGCCTCAATCTCTTTGGAATCACGGGTGCTGCGGCGTTGGAGTAGTATTCCGTGACACTTCCTTTTTTCTGCCGCCTCAATCTCTTTGGAATCACGGGTGCTGCGGCTGGCTGACTTCGCTCGGAAACTGGAGCGAGAAAGGCCGCCTCAATCTCTTTGGAATCACGGGTGCTGCGGCAGTCGAAGCAAGCCCAGTTTTCCCGCGAGCGTGACCGCCTCAATCTCTTTGGAATCACGGGTGCTGCGGCAAAGCTGGCGCGGGTATCGGCGGGCGGTGGCGATCTGCCGCCTCAATCTCTTTGGAATCACGGGTGCTGCGGCCGCGCCCTCCTCAAGCTGCACCGTCGCCTTGATCGCCGCCTCAATCTCTTTGGAATCACGGGTGCTGCGGCGTCGCGCACGATGATTGGCAGGTTCAGCGCATCCCGCCTCAATCTCTTTGGAATCACGGGTGCTGCGGCAAAGCTGGCGCGGGTATCGGCGGGCGGTGGCGATCTGCCGCCTCAATCTCTTTGGAATCACGGGTGCTGCGGCGAAGAGCTGGTGTCCGTGAGGACGATGAGCTCCCCGCCTCAATCTCTTTGGAATCACGGGTGCTGCGGCCGACCGCTTCCGTATCGTCCGGGTCAATCCCGAACCCGCCTCAATCTCTTT
>JAUYNL010000064.1 GCA_030696085.1 Luteolibacter sp. | reverse complement strand
GGCTTGCTTCTTGGAGGAAAAGCGAATATACGAATATGCGTCCCGCACGACGGGCGGACGCTCCAGTGGTTTTGTTTTCGATTTCATGGGAGCTTGAATACCTCAAAAAAGTGTGGTAATCAAGCACTCGTTCACCGTCGCAAACTACCCAGAGGCAGGGACACAGAAGAGAACGCCAAAGAAAAAGAGCTCCGCACACCTCATCCGCACGACGCTCACAGAGCGCCGCTACATTCATCTCATTCGCATGTGGCGGAGGTCTATGACCGCCGCACGCTTTCCCGCCTCATCAAACAGCTCGATGAAGCCCGCCGCACCGCCCGCGATCTGCTGCTGCCATGGCTGATAAGCGGGGAGATTGAAGTGGCCTGAAAACGTCCCCCAAAATCCAAAAATCTCCCTCGTGAGCCATTTTGGATCAAATACACCTTCCTTATTCTCGGATTTCTCCGCTGCCAAAACTGAATTTACCGCTTGCAAGCAGTGAAAGCATTGCTAGCATTTGACGCATGAGCGCGACATTGACGATTCGAAATCTACCTGAACCCGTGAAACAACGGCTGCGGATGCAGGCAGCCAGCCATGGTCGTTCCATGGAGGCCGAGGCGCGGGAGATTCTTGCCGTCGGCCTCGCCAAGGAGTCGGGGGCCATCATGCCCCCCCGGAGCAAGGAAGAATTGCGCGAGCGGCTTCTGGCCGTGACGGGGATTTGGAAAGACCGCTACGAGGGCAAAAGCACCGACGAATGGATGAAGGAACTCCGCGGAGATGACTGAAACACCGCAAGTTCTGGTAGATACCAACATTCTGGTGGATGTCACGAATGGCACCGGCGAATGGCTGGCGTGGTCGCGGGAGAAGGTTGCGGATTTTTACGGCGGTCTGCACATCAACCCGGTCATCTATTCCGAGCTGTGTGTTCCTCTGGAATCCTCCGAAGAAGTAGAGGCAATGATTGTGAGCCTTGGGCTTGTGTATCTGGAATTGCCGCGTGAGGCACTCTTTTTGGCAGCCAAAGCGTTTCGGCGATACCGCCGCCAAGGCGGCACGAAAACCTCGCCCTTGCCCGACTTTTTCATCGGCGCTCATGCGCTGGTTCTGGGCATCCCGATTCTCACCCGGGATGTCAGCCGTTACCGCACCTATTTCCCCGAGGTGCAGTTGGTTTCACCATGACCCCATAGCAAGCTCACCCGCCTCATGATTACAGACATCCACAGCGAAGACCGTGAGGTTCAGACGACCTTCGCCAATCATCTGCGCGACGTCCTTGGCTGGGAGAGCATCTACGCTCACAACGAGGAGACATTCGGCCCCAACGGCACGCTCGGGCGGGCGAATGAGCGCGAAGCGGTGCTGGTGCGCGACCTGCGGGGCGCTGTGGATCGGCTCAATCCCGATTTCCCGCAATCCGCCCGGCAGCAGGCGGTCGAAAAGCTCACGCGGGTGGATTTCTCCCGCTCGCTCATCCAGCAGAACAAGGATTTCCACGACTTCATCCGCAACGGCGTGCCCGTGGACTGGCGCGATGCCGCCGGTCAAGCGCACCATGCCCGCGCCAGAGTGATTGATTTCAGCAACGCGGCAAACAACCGCTTCCTCGCCGTGCGGGAGCTGAAGATCCAAGGCTTGCGCGTGCCGCACTATGGTACCCGTGCGGACCTTGTCTGTTTTGTCAATGGCCTGCCGCTCGTGTTCATCGAACTCAAGGCGGTGTATCTCAACATGCGGGCGGGATACGACAACAACCTGACTTGGTATCTCGACCCGAACGTCGTCCCCCACGCCTTCCACCACAACGCCTTCCTCATCGTCAGCAATGGAGATCGCGCCCGCTACGGGTCGATCACGAGCAAGTGGGAACATTTCGCCGAGTGGAAGCGCAACGACGAGAAGGAAAAGGGCAGCGTCGAGGCCGAAGTGCTGCTCAACGGAATGCTGGCCAAGGAGCAATTGCTCGATCTGGTGGAAAACTTCATTCTCTTCGACGACAGCCGGCCCGGCGGCACACGCAAGATCGTGGCCCGCAACCACCAGGTCCTCGGAGTGAATCTGGCGGTGGATTCGGTGGAGCGGCAGGAGGAATTGAAACGGGAATATCCGGTTGAAAGGCGCATCGTCCGCTATGAGACGGGCAAGATGAAAACCGCCATGGTTGCGGAGAAATCGAGCGAAGACACAAGCGAAACGGAAATCGTCACCCTCACCGATGCCATCAACGAGGTTCCTCTCGTCCAGCGCGCCCACCCGGATCTCGGACGTCTCGGTGTCTTCTGGCAAACGCAGGGCAGCGGCAAGTCCTACTCCATGGTGATGTTCGCTGAAAAGGTGCGCCGCCGTGTGCCCGGCAACTTCACCTTCGTCGTCATGACGGATCGCGAGGATCTCGACGACCAGATCTGGCGGACATTCATCGGCTGCGGAATGGTGGATACGAAGACGACGCCCCGCGCCAGCTCGGGAAAAGATCTCAAGGCCGCGCTGCAACAGAACCACAGCTTCATTTTCTCCCTGATCCACAAGTTCAACCAACCCGTGGACGAAGAGGATCCCTACAGCAAGCGGGACAACATCATCGTGATGTCCGACGAAGCCCATCGAACCCAGGCGGGCAGGTTCGCCCGCAACATGCGGCTGGCGCTGCCGAACGCGTCGTTCCTTGGCTTTACCGGCACTCCGCTTTTCAGGCACGACCACCTGACCAAGCGAATCTTCGGCGGCTACGTCTCGCGCTACGATTTCAAGCGGGCGGAGGAAGACAAGAGCACGGTCAAGCTGGTTTACGAAAACCGGGGCGAGAAACTCGGCATCGCCAAACTCGACCTGAATGACCGTATCGCGGAGAAAATCGAGCAAGCCGGACTGGATGCGGATCAGGAAGCCCTGTTGCAAAATTTGTTAGGAAATGACTACGAGGTGGTCACGGCCCCCGACCGGCTCGACAAACTGGCTGATGATTTCGTGGAGCAGAAGCTGGCCGAGATGATGGCCCGCAATCCGATGCGGATGGACTATTACAAGAAGTATCAAAACATCATCGCCGACTACAACCGGGAGAAAGATCGCGCCACCGTTGAGGAGACTTTCGCCAATCTAATGAAACTTGTGGCGGTTATCTCACACTCAGTTGCCCAGCTGCGAGCAGGTGTCAATATTACTGATACGGAGTCACTTGCGGGATTACTCTCGTATGTCCGCCACAGGATTCATCGGAAACATCCGCTGCGCTGGGAGCTCCCATATCTCAGGTCGTTCTTTGGTGGTTGGCGTTCCTGTTGTTGACCATCGCGGGGAGCGCATCCAGTTGGCGCAATTCCGCATGCCCTCGAAGTGGTCGAAGCCGTGCTTGTTCCCCGCGCTCGGACTGTGAGCAGGCGATCCATGACCTCGCGCGCATGACCATCCGGCAAGGCGGACTGCCGCGATTCATGGCCACCTGTCTGTTAGCCGGATATGTCTGGATGATGGTGACGGTTTTGCAGCTGTCCTTGGTCCTCAGGGTAGCCGGAGATTTGTGGCCATGGCCACCAGGACGGGTCTGGGGCGGAATCGGTGAATGCCACCGCAGCCGCCCTGTTTCTCGCTCTCACGCCTGCTTCGATTTTGAGCGATGTGGCGACAGGGCGACGGTCTGGAAATCCATCACGGCAAACCGTCTTGCGGGGGATGCTTATGACTTGGAACCCGCCAGTGCGAGTGCTTGCGGGAAGAGCACCGCGTTTTCCAGATGAATGTGGCGGTGGAGATCTTCTTCCAGTTCGCCCAGTCCGGCAAACAGTGCGCGATAGGTGTTGCAGGCCTCGGGAGGAGCGGTGAATCCGTGGGTGAGTTCCCGCAAGCGGGCGAGCGCGGCCCCGACTTCATCGTGTTCATGGAGCATGCAAGCAACCGGGCCATCGATAGACATCATGGTGGAGGGCTCCGCACAAAGCATTTGAATGGCCGGAAACAAAACCTGCTCCTCCTTCACCATGTGGCTGTTGAGCTCGTCGGACATGCCGCAAAAAATTCCGAACACCTCGACCAGCGAGGGTGTGTGTCCGCCGTGGACCTTGGCAACCCGCTCGGACATCGCATGCAGGCGCGGAAGTTCGGAGCGCAGATATTCGTGGTGGACGCCTACGATGTGCTCGATCAATTCCACCGGCGGAAGCAAGGCCGGGTTGTTTTCTGAGGGTTCTTTCCCGGCGGCCCCCGCATTGAGTTGATCGACAACGGAATCAAGATCGATCCCCTTGAGAGAGCAAGCCTCCCGCAGTGTGCGGCCTCCCTGGCAACAGAAATCGATTCCGAAAGCTTGGAAAACCCGTGCTTGCGAAGGTCGCTCGGCAACGATTTCCCCGACCGTGCGATCGGGCATGCGGGTTCCTGCGGGCGTAAAGATGGTGGCGGTATGGCTCATGGCGCGAGAAAGCTCCTCCAGCGAAAAATCATTACAAGAAAAAAATTTCTTTATTTAATTCCGGCTACAAAAAAACGCCCGTCTCCACGAGGGAGGCGGGCGTTTGAGGAAACGAAGGAAGTGGAAGACTTACTCACCGAGGCCGAAGCGGACGAAACGGGTGACGCTGAGGGTGTCGCCGAGTTCCTTGCCCTTGGCTTCGAGCAGTGCGGTGATTTTGAGAGCGGTGTCCTTCACGAACGCCTGTTCGAGGAAACAGGTTTCGGCGAAGAATTTGCCGAGTTGTCCCTTGAGGATGTTCTCGATGATGTTTGCGGGTTTGCCTTCAGCCGCCAGACGGGCGCGGAAGATATCGAGTTCGTTGTCCACGACGGACTGCGGAATGTCCTCGCGGGAGAGTCCCTTGGGCGCACAGGCGGCGATGTGCAGGGTGAGATCCCTGATGAGTTCCTTGAAGGAATCGGCTCCCTTGGTCTCTGGCTTGGTGGTTCCGACTTCGATGAGCACGCCGACCTTGCCGGGAGGATGGATGTAGGCGGCGATGACTCCGCCGGGAGCGGCATCGTAACGGATGTATTTCCGGAACTGGAGGTTTTCTCCGACTTCCAGGACCTTGGCTTTCACGGAGTCTTCGAGGCTGTATTCGCCCATGTTCACAGCGAGCGCGGCGGAGTGGTCGGCGGCGTTGGTGGCGGCAAGCGCATCGGCGATCTGGGCGACGAAGGCTTGGAAGTTCTCGTTTTTGGAAACGAAGTCGGTCTCGCAGTTGACTTCCAGAAGGATGCCGGAAGTGGCGGCCTCATTGAGGCGTGCGGTGATGACGCCTTCGTTGGCGGCGCGGTCGGCCTTGGCACCGGCCTTGGCGATGCCGCGCTCGCGCAGTAGCTTGATGGAGGCTTCAATATCGCCGTTGGTTTCGGTGAGGACTTTCTTGCAGTCCATCATGCCGGCGTTGGTTTTATCGCGGAGTTCTTTGACAATGGCAGCGGTGATCATGGTGAGTTGAACGTGTGTGTTGGGGAAAAAAAAGGGCGGTCTGCGGTCACGCAAACCGCCCTGGGAAATGTCTGGGGATCAGTTCTTGCGAGCTGCGACCATGGCATCCACCAGGTTCTGGAGGATGAGGCGGATCGAGCGGATGGCGTCGTCGTTGCCCGGGATCGGGTATTGCACGAGGGCCGGGTCGGCATTGGTATCGACGAGGGCGATGATTGGAATGCCGAGACGGCGGGCTTCGGCCACGGCGATGGTTTCGCGGGCGGAGTCCACGATGACCACGGCATCGGGCTTCTTGTCCATATCACGCACGCCGCGGAGATTGCGCAGGAGCTTTTCACGCTCGCGGCCGAGGGCGGCGAGCTCCTTCTTGGACATGGCCTTGAATTCGGGCTGTTTCTCGATGGTTTCGAGATACTTGAGACGCTCGACAGATTTGCGGACGGTGAGGCTGTTGGTGAGCATGCCGCCGAGCCAGCGATGGTTGACGTAGTGCTGGCCGGTGGCTTCCGCGGCTTCGCGGATGGCGTCCTGGGCCTGGCGCTTGCAGCCGACGAAGAGCACCTTCTTGCCCTTGCCGACGAGGTCGCCGAGAAATTCAGCGGCCTTGTCGAGCTGCTGGACGGTTTTCTCAAGGTCGATGATATAGATTCCGCCGCGGTCCTTCATGAGGAAGGGTTTCATGCGCGGATTCCATTTTTTGGTTTGGTGGCCGTAGTGGACGCCGGCGTCCACCATTTCGTTGATGAGTTCGTTGATCATGGGATGCTTGGTTTCCCGCCTTGATTCAGGACGGGCGATTCTTGAAGTCCCGCCGCATGTGGGTTCCCCGGGGATCTTCGTTGGTGATGAGGCGGCGCGAAAGGGGAAGCGGGAGGTAGGGAAAGCCGCCGGACTTGGCAAGGGGAAATTCAACTGATTCAGAGGCCGAGGAAGTTCCGGATCAGCCGGATGCCGGTCTGCTGGCTTTTCTCCGGATGGAACTGGCAGGCGAAGAGTTTTCCCTTTTCGACGGCGGCGGCGAAGGTCTGGGTGCCGTAACAGGTCTCCGCGACCACCACCGCGGGATCCTGCGGATCGGGAAAATACGAGTGCACGTAGTAAAAATACGGGGTTTCGCCGAGGCCTTTCCAGACCGCGGTTTCGCCGCGTTTGGAAAGCGCCGAGTTCCATCCCATGTGGGGGATCTTGAGGCCGGGCTCGTCGGCAAAACGACGGACGATCCCGGGCACCACGCCCAGGCCACTGATTCCGGGGGCCTCCTCGCTGGCGTCGAAGAGGATCTGATAGCCGACGCAGATGCCGAAATACGGCCGGTCCGCGGCGATCCATTCTTTTAGAAAGGAAACGAGACCGCGGCTTTCCAGGCGTTCCATGGTATCTCCAAAGGCCCCCTGTCCGGGCAGGATGAGGCGGCTGGCGTCCGCCACATCGGCGGGACTGGCGACGATGACGGGGCTCTGGCCGAGTTCGCGCAGGGCGTTTTCGACACTGCGGAGATTACCGCCTCCGTAATCGATGATACCGACCTTCACAACGCGTCCTTGGTGCTGGGAATTCCGACGACGCGAGGGTCGCGTTCGCAGGCGTCCCGCAATGCGCGTGCAAGGCCCTTGAATACGGCCTCGGCGATGTGGTGGCCGTCGCGGCCGTAAAGTAGCTCGACATGGATGTTGGCGCGGAGATTGGAAGCGACGGCGCGGCAGAATTCCTCGACCAGGGTGAATGGCATGTTGGGAGCCGAAGCGGTGCCGGCCGGGGAGCGGAATTCAAGGTGCGGGCGGTTGCTGAGATCCACGACCACGCGGGCGAGCGTTTCGTCCATCGGCAGATAGCAGCAGCCGTAACGGCGGATGCCCTCTTTGGTGCCGAGCGCCTCGCGCAGGCAATCACCGATGCAGATGCCGGTGTCCTCGATGGTGTGATGCGCGTCCACGGCGATGTCGCCGACGGTTTTCACCGTGAGGTCGAAGAGGCCGTGTTTCGAAAACAGCGTGAGCATGTGATCGAAAAACGGAATGCCGGTATCGATGGAGGAAACTCCGGAGCCGTCGATATCGAGCGACAGTTCGATGGAGGTCTCGGCCGTCTTGCGGCGGCGGCTGGCGTGGCGGGATGCGGTCATGAAAGGCGGACTTGGAAAGCGATCAGCGGTTGGCGGCGGCGGCTTCGAGGATGGCGATGTATTTGGGCGCCACCATGGCGGACTTCGCGGCGCTGATGGCAGCGGTGGCGGCCGCCTTGTCGGCACCGCTCTGGATTTTCTGGAGCGCGTCGCGGAAGGTCTTGCCTCCATCGACGACCGGCGCGCTGGTGGAGATGGAGAGGCGGCCGATTTCCTGTTTCCCGAAATTGACGGTATCGTCGAGCGAGGGCTTGTAAAACGGATGGGGCGTGACCCAGCCGATTTTGGCGTCCTTTTCCGCCTTGAGGCGGGATTCGAGCGCGGTCTTCTCCTCGGCGATGGCGATCTCGGTGCTGCGGCGGTCCGCCGGACTCATGCGTTCCAAACCGCTGGCCCGCTCCTTGGCGCGGGCATCGTAAGTGGCCAGCAACTGGCCGACTTCAGTGAGATGGGTGTTCATCACCTGATTGATCAAGGGCAGAACCGCGGAACGGGCTTCGGTGTTGCGGAAATCGCGATCAAACTCGGAAAACGTGCGCAAGGCCTCCAGATAGCGGGCATTTTTGATAAGCTCGCGGATTTTGGTCTCCTCGATGCGAGCATCGATTTCGTATGCGTTGGCCCGGTATTCGGCGGGCGGCACGATTTTTCCGTTGAGCTTGATGGCGCCGGCAAGGATCTCATTTGCCTCCGCCTTGTGGGTGGCGAGAATTTTGCGGGCCTCCTTGGTTTTTGAACTTCCCCGATGCTCGCTGAGAAACTTCTCGATCATGCGGATTCTTCCGGCGTATTGTTCGGCGGTGAGCGAATCGGGAATGGGGATGAGCGCGGCGATCGGCTCGAAGGCAATCAAGTCCGGTTTCTCGCGTTGGATTTTAGCAACGTCCGATTTGGCGACGACCCGCTCGTCCTTGATGCTTTTGGTGATCCGCGCCTCGAGCACATAGGAGGTTTCATTCTCACTTAGAATCGATCCTTCGATCTTGCTGCCATCGTTGAGGATGAAAGTGTCGGCCCCGGCCTGAAACGGGAGGGCAATCAAACAAACGGAAACAAAAGGAATTTGGATTTTCATGGTTCTGGCGTAGAGGAGGATGAAGGAGGCCGCGTGCCGCCCGCAGGGAGGGTTTCCGATTTTCCTGGCAACGGCAAGACCGCTTCTCTCAGAGCTTCCGGTGTGGAGACGATGCGACTTTCATTTTCCTCACCGAGCAGCACCTTCACCGTGCCTGCGGGAACCTCATCCCCGGCCTGCGCCGGCCTGCGCTGGACCACGCGCATCGGCAGTCGCTCGACGGCAAGTTTCAAGGCCGGTGGAATATCCGCCGCATACACCGCAGTCACCTTGTAGTGGCGGGCGATGGTGGCCAGCAGCAGGTCCGTGTGAAGAACCGGCCGATCAAGCGTATAGGAGGGCATGGGGGTGGCGAGTTGGCTGAAGCTCGCCACCAGCGGCCGCCCGATCTCGGCAAGGCGGCACTCGGCCAGGGAGACCAATCCCGCGGTGGAATCATCAAAAAGCATGACCAGGTCGGTGACCGGCAGATCCACCAGTTTCAAATCATCCGGGCATTCCTTGAGGAAATCATCGCCGGTGAACAACTCCGCGGCGGTGGTCGCCAGATCCTCCGACCAGACCAGCCATTGCTCGTCGGAGGTGATGGCGGCCACATCGAGAATCGATTGCAGGGCCAGCGCGTAGAGAAAAGCTCTTCCCGCGCCGATGGTGGCAGGTGCCTCCTCGGAAAACACCCGCAGTTTCGGCCCCACGGCGAAGGCTTCGCGCGCCCGTCCGAGCAGAGCCACCGCTTTCTGCCGGTACGCATCATCGCCGGTGGCCACGAAGGCTGCGGCATAGGCAGAAACCATCCGGAAAGTCGATGGCGCATGGGCGCAATCATCGCGCCGCAGCTTGCCGAGACGCGAGTTGCGGATATCGAGGAGCTTGGTTTGGACCGCCTCAAAGCGGGGGGCGAATATTTCAAGTGGCTGGGATTCCCGGGCGGCAAGTTCGGCTACCGACTGGGACAGGCCCAGTGTGTTGCCGCGGAAATACTCGCGCCGCGGATCGACTTCAGACGGGAGATTGCCGAGACCTTTCATCCCGGTGGCCTTGATCCACCATGCGGCGTCATCCGGGCCGAGGATTTTTCCGATATCCTCCACACTCCACATCCACAGTTCCGGGTTGGTTTCCTCAGTGAGCCCGGCGGCGAACAATCCCTTGGGGGTGGCATGGACGTTTTCGGAAAAAGTGATCAGTCCGAGCGCCTTGTCCAAGGCCCGCGCGTCTCCGGTCGCGCGGTAGGCCGCCAGCAGGGACACGGCCACCCGGCCCTGCGATGAACAATCCCGGACGAACGAGGGCAGCGCCCAGGAAAGCCCGCGGCGCGAGCTGAAAACCCCGCCATCGAGTGGATCGAACATCGCACTGGGCAGAAGATCCTTCAATAAATCCCGGGTCGTGGCCAGGCAGCGGGAGCGTGCGTCGGCGGGCAGTCCGGGATGCACTGATGAGGATGCCAGCAACTCCAACGCGCTGGATGGGAACAAACCACCGGTCTCATCGAAGCTGCGCGAGTAGGGATCATACAGCGAGGCGAGCTGGCGCAGGCTGCGAACCGCATCCAAGGCCGGTTGCTGGCTCATGACCTTGATGTTCTTGCGCTGCTCCAGGCGGGCGCGGCGGTTGGCGTTGTCGAGCGCGCTATTCTTCAACACGTATTCCGGCACGTCCTGCCACATTTGGGAGACCATCGTGTGGGACTGCTTGAACAAGTCCCGGGCTCCGGACGGATCGCTGGCGCTCACCGGAATCCATGCCACCGGATTTCCCTCATGTGTCATCCAGACGAACAAGGGCAGATTCAGGCCGCGTTTGATCTCGACGCATAAATCGGATGTTAGAATGCCCATTTCGCGGGCCGCGTCGCCATCGATGAGGACCGGCACGTAGTCATCATTGATGCTTTGCAGCGCGGACGGATCACTGGCGAGTGAATCCAGCACTTTCTGATAGGAGGGCTGCTGTGGAATGGCGATGACGGCGAACAACAAGCGCCGCGCGCCGCGCGCCCGCTCCAGGGTTTCCTTCGTCCATGGCTGCCAGTGGATCGGAGAACGCGCCTGACTGCGATAGATAGCCCCGGGCAGCATGCCCACCCGGTTGGTCAGCAACTCGGGAGCGATCATCACCACCGGACCGCCACCCGGATCAGCGACGTTTTTTCCCTTCCGGCAGGAAACGGACAGGAGTCCCAAAAAGCACAGCACCATGGCAAGCCACACCCGGGAAAAGGGAAATTGAATTTTCATACTAGGAGGAAGATGCGCAAGGAACGGGATCCCTCATGCGGGCGCATCATGAAGAAAAGACTTCCGGTGTGGCAAGCTGAAGCTATCCTCCGGCATCAATTCCCGACGCCGCGTGATCAATATCGCCGTTTCAAGCCAGAAAGGAGGGGTGGGAAAAACCACACTCTCCATCAATCTCGCCCACGCCTTCGCCCGTGCGGGCGTACGCACCCTCTTGGTCGATGCCGATCCGCAGGGCTCCGTGGGATTGTCCCTCACCCGCCAATCCCGTCTGCTCACCGGGTTTTATGATTATCTGGAGGATCCCGGCATCTCGCTGGACCGGCTGATCGTTCCCACCCGTCTGGAAACCTTCTCGCTGGTGGCCAGCGGCCAGGCGAGCGACTACGAGGCCGGTGGCGGCATGGGGGCCCACCTCGCGCGGGTGCGCGCCTTTCTGCGCGGCGTCGCGGCGCGTGGATTCGAGCTTTGCATCATCGATACCGCCGCCGGTTTATTCGGCGTCACCGGTGACGTCATCGCCTCCAGCGATGCCATCATGATTCCCCAGCAGGCGGAACCGCTCGGCATCCGCTCGGTCCCGAAGCTACTGGAAGGTCTCAACCGCCTGCGCGTCATGAACCCGCGGCTCACCGTGCTGGGTGTGTGCCTGACGATGGTGCAGAACGATCTGGCGGAAAGCACCGAGGCCGCCGCCGCGCTGCGAGAGTTGCTGCCTCCGGAAATGGTGTTCCAGACCCAGATTCCGCGGGACCGCCTGTTCGTGCGGGCCAGCGCCCGCGGCCTGCCGGTGGGCGTGTTGGAGGACGGAGCTGGTGCGCAAGTCGTTTTCGACGCGCTGCGCGCCGAAATCGAAGCCAAACTCGAACCCGCCGACGCCACGCGCGGCGTCCATGGTTGATGAATCCGATCAATCCATGGATCGATGCCGATGAAGTCCGCCGCCTCGCCGCGCGGCTGATGCGACCCGTGCGCAACCCGGCGGTGAATCTCTCCGACGCGGGTTTTGACGAGGGATTCGTCGGCTTTACAGGCGAGCGCACCGCATCCCCCGCCCCGCCCGCCCCGCAGCCAGAGGCACTCACCCCGCCAGCTTTGCCGGTCGTGGTTTCCACGCCGCCGCTTCCCAATCCCCCGTCTCCCTCTGCGGCACGCGGTCCGTTTCTCGAAAGGATTCAGCGTTTCCGGGACTGGATGGCGCGCGAGTTCTCGGCGACCGGCGTTTTCATTCTGGATCGCGAGGGCGCGGTGATTTTCGATGAGAGCGACCGCGGTCGATTGCATTTTCTGGCCCGCAGTCTGGCGCTTGCTTCGCGCCGCCCCGGGACTTCCGCCGCCAATGTGCATGTGAAAATAGGCGCGGGCACCACGCTCGAAGTGATCCCGGTGGAAACCGCCTACGGCTGCCTCGTGCTCGGCGCGGTGGTGCCGGACGCGCTGCCGCCCGCCGCCGTCCATGCGGTGATGGAAGCCCTCGCCCGGATCGCCGCGCCTCCGGGTGGGGCTTGACGCCAGGCACTCAGACTCCGAACGAGGTGCCGACCAAGCGCCCGGCATGGACCAGAGGATGATCGGCGGGAACGAGACGTTTGTTTCCAGCCACTTCGGAAATTGGCACATGCTTGATGCGGTTGCCTTGAAGCGCGAGCATCACGCCGTATTTCCGCGCGTCGAGCACCTGCGCGCACTCGGTGCCCAGCCAGGTCGCGAACACGCGGTCCGCCGCGGAGGGCGTGCCGCCGCGCTGCAAGTGCCCGAGAATCGTCAGCCGCGTCTCCTGGCCCGTTAGTTTTTCCAACTTCCGGGTCAGGCGGATCGTATGGCCGACGTGCTCGTCATGGAACTTGCAGAGTTTTTCGGAAAGTTCCGCCCGTTGTTTCTTCGAGTCCGCCATCCCGCGCGCGGCGACCAGCGCCTCCACTTCGGCGGCTTCATTGATCGACATCGCCCCCTCCGCCACCACCACGATGCTGAAGCGCTTTCCACTCTGGGTGCGGCTGCGGATCGCCTCGGCGATCTTATCCGCCTGATAGGGCATTTCCGGCAGCAGGATCACATCCGCGCCGCCTGCGATGCCCGCTTCCAGGGCCAGCCAGCCCGCGCGATGGCCCATCACCTCCACCACGATGATGCGCTCGTGGCTGGTGGCCGTGGAGTGCAGGCGGTCGATCGCCTCGGTGGCGATCTGTAGCGCGGTGTCGAAGCCGAACGAACGATCGGTGTGGGCGATGTCGTTATCGATGGTCTTGGGCAGTGTGACCACGTTGAGGCCGGCCTCCACCAGGCGCAGGGCGTTTTTCTGGGTGCCGCCGCCGCCGAGACAGACGAGCGCGTCAAGATGGTGGCGGTGATAGGTGGCCACCACCGCTTCGGTCATATCCAGCAGCTTGCCGCCGATGGGCATGCGGTGGGGTTTGTCGCGGCTGGTGCCGAGGATGGTGCCGCCGTCGGTGAGGATGCCGGAGAGCATGGGACCATCGAGCTCGACGGTTTGGTCCTGGGCGATGCCGCGGAAGCCGTTGAGAAAGCCCGTGACACGCATGCCGTATTGTTCCCGCGCCGCCTTGCCCAGGCCGCGGATGGCGGCATTGAGACCGGGGCAGTCGCCGCCGCTGGTCAGGATTCCGATGTGTTGTGCCATGATCTTGGTTTCGTCTGATTCGGCCGCAGGCTAAATCACGCGCAACCCGCCCTGCAAGCGGCCAATCGTGACACTAAGCCCGGGCATCCCAGGGAATGCATTGGATTTTCACCAGCGCCGCGGCGTAAAACCCATCGAAGCCGGTGGCGGCCGGAGAAAGCGAACGCTCCTCCAACAAGGTGAAACCGCCGGTTTCCATGAGCGCATCCACCGCCGCGCGATTCTCGGAGGGCAGGATGGAGCAGGTGGCATAGACCAGGCGGCCGCCGGGCTTGAGCATCACGGCATACGTCTGGAGCAAATCCTTCTGGATGCCGCGCACGCGTTCGAGCTGGGCGGGCTTGAGCCGCCATTTCAGATCGGGCTGTCGTTTCAAGGTGCCGAGGCCCGAGCACGGCGCATCGATGAGCAGGCGATCGGCGACATCGGCGAATTCCGCAGGCGTTGTGGCGGTGATGGCCTTGGCTTTGAGACAGGTGGCGCCAGCGCGTTTCGCCCGGCGTTCGAGTTCGTTGAGTTTTTTGGCATCCACATCCATGCCGAAGACGCGGCCCTCATTGCCCATCAGGGCCGCCAGATGCAGGGCCTTGCCGCCGGCGCCCGAGCAGGTATCGATCACGCGCTGGCCGGCTTGGGCATCGAGCAGCGGCGCGATCATCTGAGATCCCGCATCCTGGATTTCCACCCGGCCATCGGTGCGCAGCAGTTTCGGCAGCGCCTTGCCGGGAGCCAGCACCAGCGCATCCGGCAGGCCGGGGACTTCGGCGGCATCCACACCGGCCGCCGCCAGCCAGGCGATCACCTCGGGGCGGGTCGCCTTGAGCGTGTTCACCCGCAGAAAAACGGGTGCGCGGCGGTTGAGCGCGGCGATTTCCGCGTCCCATGCGTCCCCAAGTTCGGCGGCACCCAGCGCATCCAGCCAATCCGGGATGGACTCGCGCAGGGCCCGCGGTTGACTGGTGAGATCCGCCTCGCGGGCGGTCATTTCCCCGGCTTGCAGGCCTTTGTAAGTCCACCAAGCGGGGATTTCAAAGCCCATGCGCACCCACTGCGCGGCGCACATCGCATTCGCTTCCTCGCTATCGGCGAGAAATCCGAGCGCCCGCCGCCAACGCACGACTTCAAACACCGTCTCGGCGATGAAACTGCGGTCGCGTTTCCCCCACTTCGGATTTTCCTCAAAGGCGGCCGCCAGCGCGTGATCCAGCACCTTGTGCTCCTTGAAGACGGATTTCACGATGCCGGCGGCGGCTTCAGCGAGGATACGGTGCATTTTCATGAACGCGCACCCTTCCCGAAAAGCAACGGGGTGGCAATGGAAACGAATGAGGTTTCTTTATCCAATCGACATCCTCATGCCTCTGCGGCGAAGTTTCCGCCGTGCCGACCGTCCAAATCAAAACCATCAGCTTCCATCCATCGATCTGGCCCAAAATGATCGGCGAGGTCTCGCGCGACGCCCGCCCCGGCGATCTGGTGCAGGTGCTCGGCAAGGAAGGCACCCCCTTCGGCTGGGGCCTGTGGAACCCGAAATCCCGCATGCCGCTGCGCGTGGTAAGTCACTTGCCCGATGAACTGGACGAATCGTTTTTCGAACGCGCCATCCGCCGCGCCGCCCAACTACGCCGCGAGACCCTCAAGCTCGATGCTGATACCAACAGCTACCGGGCCATCCATGGCGACGCGGATTTCCTGCCCGGCATGGTGGCCGACAAGTTCGCAGATGTGCTCTCAGTGGAAATCACCAATCTCGCCGCCTGGCAGCGCCTGCCGCAATGGCTGCCACTGCTGCACGAATGTTTCGACACCCGGCGCGTGGTCGTCTCCGTGGATGAGGAGCTGGCGCGCATCGAAGGCATCCCGAGCCGCGGCGGCGTGGAGTCCGATCCGGTGCGATCCGTGAAGATCCGCGAACACGGCGCGCGCTACGAGGTCGATTTCTCCCAAGGCCACAAAACCGGATTCTTCTGTGACCAGCGCGATAACCGCCATCAGTTCGGCAAGCTCGCCGATGGCCGCACGGTGCTCGATCTCTGTTGTTATACCGGCGGCTTCGCCATTTCCGCCGCCCTCGCCGGCGCCGGGGACGTCACCGGCGTGGACCTCGATGAGGTCTCCATCTCCATGGCGAAACGCAACGCCAATATCAACTCCGCCAAAATCAAATTCACCCACGCCGACGCCTTCACCTGGGCCCGCACCATGATCGAAAACGACCGCACCTGGGACCTCGTCATCGCCGATCCCCCGAAGTTCATCCACGGCCGCGAGGATGAGATCGGCACCGCGAAATACGCCGATCTCAACAAGCTCGCCCTGCAACTCGTCGCGCCGGAAGGGCTCTACGTCACCTGTTCGTGCTCCGGCATGTTAGGCGCGGGCGATTTCGAGCGCATCGTCATCACCTCCGCCCACCGCCGCGACAAGCGCCTGCAGATCTTCGACCGCACCGGAGCCGGCCCGGACCATCCCAGCCTGTCGAATTACCCGGAGTCGAGATATCTGAAAGTGCTCTGGTCGCGGGTGATCTAGTCAACCCATCGCCTTTTCCATCAGGGTATTCACGCGGCTGGTGGTGCCGCAGGCGTCCTCCAGCAGGGCCTCCCGTAAAACCTCTGTCTTCCAAAACAATCTCGCCGCCTCCCGGCCCGCCGCCAATTCATGGCGCAGCCGGAAAAAACACCGAAGGCTTGTAGGTGTTTTGGACAGGAGCAAAGCGACGTGCCCCGCAGGGCTGAGGGGGCTGGCGGAGCCCCCGAATCAATTCTCAAACCACTCTAAAACCAGCAGAAACCCCGCCCGCTCCCGGTCCGTGAGGCCCCGGAACTCCGAAAGATCCTTTCTCTAGCACCAACGCGTCTTCATGGCGGTCATGCGAAACTCATTAGGAGGTGAAAATCCGGAGGCCAACCAAAAAGGCGTTCCAGTGAACACTTTTTTTCGCCCCCCCTCCCCTGAGGCGGACCCCGAAAATCGGGCCAGGAGCTAAGCTATGATTATGGTGGCCGGGGGCGGGCATTGACCCGAACCTGAACCACACAAAATGAAAGCAAAACGAAGAAGACACGAACCCGAATTCAAGGCCCGCGTAGCGCT
>JAUYNL010000110.1 GCA_030696085.1 Luteolibacter sp. | reverse complement strand
GAGTTCCTCAAGGGCGAGCGACGCCGCGTGGCTCGCCAAGAATTCCTATCAGTATTCCAAGCTGATCCAGGTGCCGGGCATGTGAGCGTGGCGACCGCTCCGGAGGGCGATCAGCGGTATTCCCTCTCGATCTCCCCGGCTGACTGTTTGATGGATTTTCCGCCATCCACGCGCCGGGTGAAATCCATGTATTTGTCCAGCTCGCGGCGGATGACCGGTAGCAGGAAATAGACGCCAATCAGGTTGGGAATGCTCATGGCGAAGAGCGAGGCATCGGAGAAATCGATCGCCTTGTTCATCGAGGCGGCGGAACCGGCGATGATCACCGCGCAGAAGATGATCTTGTAAACGAACGCCGTCTTTCCTCCCCAGGCCGAACAAGGTGTGGGTCTCGCTGCTCGCCACATGAATCCAGTGGGTCGAGCCCGCGCAACGCACGCCGGTTTCGTCGGCATGAAGTCGCTCCGACTCCCGCAGCACTCCGGCGATGCGATCCACTGCCGGGGCGGTTTTTTCCGCACACCGTGCCACGGCGCGCACGACGCTGCCGCTGCTGGGGCGGTGCCCGAAAAGATCCTCGCAGACATCCGCTGTGCGCTCACAGGGCAGGAGTTGGCCGACATTGAGATAACTCATCACGCTTTGCATGCCGTGACCGTATTGAACCGGGGCGCTCACTCCTGCGGGAAAGGGCGCGGTGACGAATTTCGCACAGCAGCAGCACCATTTGCACTCGGCTTGGTGCTCGGTCACTTGCATGGCGACGGGCGGCAGGTCGAAAACCTGGCGCTTTTCCACGCTGGCGACGGGTTCTTTGCGCAAGCCACCGCCGCAATGGGGGCAGTGAGCCAGCGCGGTGGCATGGGTGATGCCGGCGGCGGGGCTTTGCTGGAGGGTTTGGCCGGTGTGGCCTGGCTGACCGCCGGGCTTGCGGCCGGTGTTTTTGCGCCGCAGGGATTTGCTTTTGCGCTGTCGGAAGAATGGGCGTGACAGCGGGGTGGATGGTTCCATGTTTGAGAGCAAACAGAAGAACCCATGAAATGGATCGCCGCTTTTAAATTCGCCCTTGAGATTGGCAGGTTCACCTGTTGCCTGATGGGGGCGGCGGGGTTGCTGCGTGCGGAGAGCGAGTCGCTTCCCTATCACTTGATCCGCTTCGAGGAAAACGAGGGCTATCAGGCGGGGGCTTTCAAAGGTTCCGGAGGTGGATTGCAATTGCTTCAGGGAGAAGCCCGGATCGTTCGCGAGGATAGGGATGAGGCGGGCCAGTGTTTGGAAACGGTGGCCGGGGATCCCTACGCGTCGATTCACTTTCACGGCGAGCGGGTTTCCCGGAACGACAAGACCTATTACGAAGTCTGGGTGAGGCCTTGCGCCAGCCCGCTGGCGAAGAGCGAGGAGTTCATGGATCTGGATGGAGCGGTGCTTGGCTTTTTTGCGTATGGACCGGACGGGCACGCGACTTTCCACGCCTACCACGCGTTGCCGGAGGATGCGGGGTATTGGGTTTCCACCGGTGTGTCTGCGGCTGTCGGGTCTTCCGGGATGACGCAGGAATGGATCCGGATCGGAATTTGTCAGAATATGGCGACTGGCACCTGGGATCTCGAAATCGGTGGCGAGGTGGTTTTATCGGAAATCCGCCCTACCGAGACTTCGCGGGAGGACGGGATCCAACTGTGGCTGCTGGGCCATGAGACGGGTGCGACCCGCTTTGACGATCTTCTGGTTTCCCCGGTGGATCCGGATTCATTGCGCCTGGGCGAAACGAAACACCTGCCGCAAGGCCGGTCTGCCAGGAATGGTCACGCCGGAAATCTCGACCGGACCGGTGAACGGAAGGTCGGACGCAAACAGAGTGACGACGACCGCAGGAGACATGATGCCGGGATTCCCGCCGGACTGGCGAAAGCCGCACCCAAGAGTCTCGAATTTGAAATGGACATCATCGGAGGAGGCACCCAGCACGGCAAGTTCGATGGCAAGGGTGCCGACGCAAATCGAAGT
This sequence comes from Luteolibacter sp., assembly GCA_030696085.1. Classification (GTDB taxonomy): domain Bacteria; phylum Verrucomicrobiota; class Verrucomicrobiia; order Verrucomicrobiales; family Akkermansiaceae; genus Luteolibacter. Next base: position 2,353 of record JAUYNL010000110.1, on the reverse strand, counting down.
TTCCTACTCTACACACCGCAATACGACGACGCCGGCAAGCCGCTGCCGCTGAAAGTGAGGATCCAGTGTGATGCGGAACTCGCCGAGGGGGTGGATCTATCCAAGATCCTCTGGGCGGTCACTGAATTGGCCAAGAAGGAAGACAAGGAGCCACTGAGGGTCATTGCCCATGGAACCTTCACAACCGGATTCACCCAGATCGCCGAGATCCCCTCGGAATGGGCGAACAAGGGAACTCAAATGCGCGTGGGAACGAATCTCATGCTTCGGAAGTCTCCGTAGGAGCCGCTGGCTGGGGGCGTCCCCGGCGGGGAGGGTTTGAATTAGGAAAGCAGGAAAGCAGGAAAGCAGGAAGGCAGGAAGTGGAGGGGGTTTCTTTTCCTGAGTTCCTGCTTTCCTGATTCAAAACCACAACGTTGGGATTTTCTCAGCGATGCCGGGCGTCCCGGCGCTTCGATCCTGTCATTCAGAGCAATTGTTTGGGGTGCAACTAGAGACCGGGAAACCCGGCGGCATTGGCTTTGCGCGCCCAGCGCTGCGCGGGGCTGGGGCGGTTTTTGAGGAGGGGCGCGAAGTGATTTTCCACTTCTCGTGGATCAAGAAAGCGGGCGGGATGAGGCATCGGGCCATCTCCGGTAGGGAATTCAATCTCCGCCAAGGATCGCGGCTTGGATGCGTTTGATGGCGGTTTCTCCTCCATGCTTGAGGACGGTAGCGGAAAATTCCGGATCGTCGAGTGAGAGTTGGTGCGCCTTGACGAGGGCCAGGACATCGGACCAGTCCTTTTCAACATCGCAGCGGGCGGGCTGTTTGATCGCGTGAAGCTTGAGTGCGATCATCGCCACGACTCCAGGGGTGGCAATGGGCTTGGAATCGGTTTTGGTGAGCTCCAGAGTTTGGAAGACCTCGTCATCCACCAGCATGAGATCGAGAGGCGGGAGGGGTAACCCGGGAGGGGCTTCAAACTGATGGAAATTCGGGGACTCGGCAAAAATCCTGTAGTGCAGATTCGAGAGTTCGGCCCTCCATTTTCCTGCAGCGGATCTAGGAATGAGCAGATCCAGATCATAAGTCGCACGAGGGTGGCCGAGGGCGGTCACCGCATGGCCTCCGATCATCAGCGCCGGGAGATTCTTCTGCTCGATGAGATGGGAGATGGTCGTGAGGAAACTTTGCATGAACGCAAACGGGTGAGGCGGCAGTGACGCGAAAGTAGCGGAATGATCGGGGTTTTCAAGGATCAAGGCCGTCCACCTGCTCCCACTGAAACCGTTCCTGATATGAGGCATCCAGATCCGCGGCCTGGATCCTGGCGGTTCCATGCTCATGGCGGATTTCCAGTCCCACATCCGTCACCCGCGAAATGACGGCCTGGAGGTATTCCCGCCCATCCCGCGTGGTCAAGGTTCCCAGCGACTTGCCGACGGCGGCATTTCTCGTGATTTCCCGGTATTTTGCCCGATAGCGGGAAAATCAACGACAGGGGGCGAGAATTATTCCTCCCTTAGACCAAGAGCAGAGGTTCCATCAGTAAAGGATGGGAGACGGAGCCTTTGGCTGAGGGGAAGTGCCTGCCCTCCGGTGCCACGCTGCATGCTAAACCATTGGATGGATTTGGATGTGGCTTTTTCGTAGGCCAGACAAATATCGAGAGCTCTGGTGTTTTTGAGGTGGCACTTCGTGTAAAAAGTCAGCTCTTCGGGACGCGCAAATTCCTTTCTTTGTTGTTGAATGAGAGCAAGACACTTTTGATAGCTCGGGATGTATACCTTGAGCATGTCCTGATTGCTCATGCCAATATTACTCTCCCCTCGTTTTGCCAGCCATGTGCTCAATCCTACCAGCTCTTTCAATACGGGGTTGTTACGTGATTCAGTGAATATGTCTTCGACCTTGTAATCGCCCATGACAATCGCATTCTTGTTCATGAACAAACCCTGTTTTGTTGGGATCAAAGTGTCCATGAGACCCATCAGGCGAGCAGACTTTTTGAGCTCATTCATCATGATCCGTTGCTTGTAAAGCTTCTCAAAACTACAGGGAACGTAATTCACCCCAGCCAGTCCCGCCCCCGCCCCTTTGGATTCTCGTGTCGTTGGATTTGACTTCAGCCAGATTTGGTCTAATGGTTTTTTGGAATCATAACTGCCCCACGTAAAAATTCCAAGAACTTTGAAATTGTTGAGATCAACAATCGGACTTCCACTATTGCCCGGGGAAATTTTTCTTTCCGTTAAATCGTTAGAATTTCAGCGGTCTGGCTGATGGACATTCGATAGGAGAATCCGATCTCACTTGCAAGCTCCGAAGGTTCTCCCGTGCTGGGACGGGACGGTGGAGCCGACGAGGAGCG
>JAUYNL010000109.1 GCA_030696085.1 Luteolibacter sp. | reverse complement strand
CCACTCCCGCTGCCAGACCGCGAAATCGGCATACTGATAGCTCAGTGCAGCGAGCGGCGAAGGCTCGCCTCGCGCGCATGCAGGGTACAGGGCTGCCAGCTCCCGCCAGAGCACCCCAAGCGACCAGCCGTCGCTGACAATATGGTGCATTCCCAGCAAGAGCACATGCTCCTTCTCACCCACCCGATACAACGAAGCGCGGAACAGCGGACCGTTCCTCAAGTTAAAAGGCGCGGCGCTGTCGTCATGCAGCCGCCGTTCGAGTTCCACCAGCTGAAGCTCCACCACGCTCAGCACCAGTCGCTGCTCAGGAGCAATCCTCTGCCGCGCTACCCCCTCCTGATCGACGAAGGTCGTTCGAAGAACCTCATGCCGGATGACGATCTGATTGAGCGCACCTTCCAGCGCAGCCACGTGGAGGGTGCCGCGCAATCGCACGGCCAACGAAACGTGGTACGCAGGGTTCGCACCCTCGAGCTGGTCGAGAAACCACAGCCGCTGCTGGGAAAACGATAAGGGAAGTTCTTCGCTGCGCTCCACCCGCAACATCTGGGGAAAGGAAGGAGACGCACTCTGAATCCGCATCGCCCCGTCGATCTCGCCCCCCAGCGCCGCTAGCTTCGGGTTCTCGAAGAGGAGGCGCACGGGCAGCATCACGCCGAAGATGTCCCGGAGGCGCGTGACCACTTGGGTCGCGGTCAAAGAATGCCCGCCGAGTTCGAAGAAGTCATCGTGCCGGCCCACCGCCCGAACACCCAACACTTCCGCCCAGACCTCGCAGAGGGTCTGTTCCGTCGGGGACTGTGGCGGCACACGGTCGGCCGTTCTCATCATTCTCTGGCCATCGATCTTGGGCAGTGCCGCCCGATCAACCTTGCCATTTGGCGTGAGAGGGAGTTGATCCAGCACTTGGAACACACTGGGCACCATATGGTCAGGTAGTGCTCGTTTGGCCAGGTCCCGCAATTCTAGGAGCAGCGTCTCGCACCCGGTCGCCTCACGGTGACACACGATGTAAGCGGCCAAACGCGACGGTTCCGTGGCGTCCGTTTCTGCCACGACCACGCTTTCACGCACTGCGGGGTGCGTGCCGAGCACGCTCTCGATTTCTCCCGGTTCGATCCGAAAACCCCGAACCTTGATTTGATCGTCGCATCGTCCGAGAAACTCAAGGTTTCCGTCGGGCAGGAACCGGGCCATGTCTCCCGTGCGATACAGACGCGAAACGTTCGGCAACTCCGAAAGGGCAGAAATGGACGCTCGCTCGACGAAACGCTGCCGCGTTAACTCTGGCCGTTGGTGGTATCCGCGAGCCACCCCCGGGCCGGAAACATACGCCTCCCCTGGCACTCCTATGGGCACGAGGCGCAGTTGCCGGTCCAAGAGGAAGACTCGAAGGTCTGGAATGGGGGTGCCGATTATGTTCCTGCCAGCGTCCTGGGTGTCGGCGTTCGTCACCTCCCGAAAAGTCACGTGCACCGTAGTCTCGGTGATCCCGTACATGTTAATCAACCGGGGTGGTCTGGCCTGATGCCGCTCAAACCAAGGCCGGAGGCGGGCCGCGATCAGGCTCTCACCGCCGAAGATTACGAATCGCAGATGGAGCCGATCGAGGTCTTGGGCTTTGGCCTCCGCGGACATGAGTTGGAGAAATGCAGAGGGGGTCTGATTCAGCACCGTGACCCGCTCCTTGACGAGCAACTCAAGAAAAACATCCGGCGAGCGAGACGTGAGGTGATCGACGATCACCAGTCGCCCGCCGTGGAGGAGCGCACCCCACATCTCCCAGACGGAAAAGTCAAAACTCGCCGAATGAAACAGGGTCCAAGTGTCGTGCGAATCGAACGCGAAAAGCTCCGCGGTCGCCGCAAATAGCCTCAGCACGTTGAAATGGCTGACCTCCACTCCTTTGGGGTGACCCGTCGAGCCGGAGGTGAACATGACGTAAGCCAGGGCCTCGCGATCCGGCACCAACACCAAGTTTTCTTCCGGATACGCAGCGAGCACGGTGGCCAGGTCATCGATCCAAGCAATTGGCCGGCTGGTGCGCGGCAGGCGGCCATGGAGCTGGGTGTGGCTTAACAACAGCGATATCCCCGCGTCCTCCATCATGAAGGAAAGCTTGGCTTCAGGATAGCTAGGCTCTAGGGGAACGTAGGCAGCCCCCGCCTTGAGGATGGCGAGAATGCCAACTATCAGGTCGCACGATCGCGGCACCAAGAGGCCGACGAGGCTGCCGCTTTGCACGCCCAGAGAGCGCAGGTGACGCGCGAGCTGATTCGCACGCCGGTTTACCTCCTCGTAGGTCCACTTCTCTCCGCCGAAGACGAGCGCCTCGCGGTCAGGTCCGCGCGCCACCTCTTTTTCGAAATCCTCGTGCAGGCTAGGAGACGAAGGCTCGAAACTCGAAACAGGACTCCATCCCCGCAGCAATCGCTGGCGTTCCGAGGTGGTCAGCGGCGACATCATGGCGAGCGTCTCTGCCGGGTGAGTAATCATGGACTCCAGAAGCGCCTCGAAGTGCTCCGCCATGCGAGCGATCAACGCCCGGTCGAGCACCGCTGGCCAATAGTTCAGCGACAAGCGAAGCTGCGATCCAGGTTCAACGACCACGGTGAGCGGATAGTGCGTGCGCTCATGGGTCACGACCTCGCCGATTTCCACGTTGCGAGAGAACCCAGCACGGTGCCGATTCACCGGATAGTTTTCAAACACCAGGATGCTGTCAAAAATGGGCGCTCCGGCGGGCACTTGGCTAGATCGCTGAATCTCGGCAAGGGACGACGTCGCAAACTCTCCCATGCGCACGCCCTCGATCTGCAACTCGTGAAGCCACGGAATCAATTGGGCGGCACCAGGAAGCCTCGCCCTTAAAGGCAGGGTGTTGATCAGTAGCCCGACAATACCTTCCGCTCCGACCAACTCGGCGGGCCGCCCTGAGACCGTCACGCCGAAGAGAACGTCATCCTCGCCGCTGTAGTAGCCCAGCAGAAGCGCGTATGCGCCCTGAATAAGCGTGTTCATCGTCAAACCATGACCTTGAGCGAACTCCACTAGCCGGGACGAGAGGCCCGTCGGCAGCGCACGTTGATGGGTCTCGTGACCGTCAAACACGTAAGTCAATCGGGTAGACTGTCCGAACCGAGTCGGTGTTGTAAACCCCGCCAGTCGCTCATCCCAGAAACGCGCGGCAGCGGCAGGATCTTGCGTGGAGCACCACAAGATGTAGTCCCTGAAAGCTCTGGGAGCGGGCAACTCGAGAGAGGGACTGTCATAAAGACTAAAGATCTCTTCGAACACGATTGAGCTGCTCCAGCCGTCAGCAAGGATATGGTGACATTGCCACACGAAGAGATATTCCTCGTCGTAGAGTCTAATGATGTGACACCTAACAAGCGGTGGTACAGAAAGTTGATTGGAGTTGCGCCGCCCCTCCTCAAGAAGCTTGGTGAGCGAGGACCGTTGATCCGACGGAGAAAGCGCCCGCCAGTCCATCTCCTGCCATGCGCATTGCACCGTTCGGTAGACGATCTGAAGCGGTTGAGAGAGTTGCTGCCAGAAGAAGCCGGTTCGCATGGCGGTGTGCCTGTCCATCACACTTCGCCATGCACGCTCAAGCCGCAATGTATCCAAGGCCCCCAGGAGGCGGAGCGTAGTTTGCACATAATACACGCCGGAATCAGGTTCCAGCAGGCAATGAAACAGTATCCCCGCCTGCACCGGGCCTAGCGGGTAGATGTCCTCGATATTCCGACCGTCGCCGGACAGATAGTCCAGTTGCTTCTGAGACAGAGACGTCAACGGGAAGTCGCTCGGGGTGTAGCCTCCCCAATGCGTCTGGCTGCAATGGGATACGATCTCCAGCAAGGCAGCCACAAATCCATTCGCTAGGCACTGAATCGTCTCGCGGCGATACAGGCTGGCGCTGTATATCCACGAAAATGACAGCTCATCTCCAAACACGCCACCGTCGACGCTTAACAGGTGAGATAGTTGTTCAGTCAGCGCACAATCTCCCGCTCGGAAGCGCAATTCCGTTGACGCAAATTGTCCACCGTAGTTGAAGCTAATCTCTGGCCGGGGAAGGCTCTCTAGTTTCGCCTTGGTGGTTGCGTTTAGGTAACGCAGCACTCCATAGCCGATTCCTCGATTCGGCACCCGGCGGAGCTGCTCTTTCACTGACTTAATGGCTTCGTCGAGATCATTACTCCCAAGCTTCAGAACAACTGGGAACAGCGAGGTAAACCAGCCAACGGTTCGGGTTAGATCCAGCGACTCAGACTCACGCCCGTGTCCCTCTAAGTCGATCCTGATCAGATCGCTCCCCATCCACCCCCCAAGAGCCTTCACCAAGGCGAGCAGCAAGATGTCGTTGATGTGCGTGTGGTAAACTCCTGGCACGTCCCTCAACAAGGCCCGCGTCAAGTTCGCATCGATCTTAACTTCGACGACATCGCTTCTCGCCATCAAGTTGCTCCCTGGAAATCGGGGAAAGTCAGTCGGCAGTGGATGAGCCGAATGTTGGGCGACACCTTGCCAATAATCGAGTTCCGACAGAACCGATTCCTGGCGGGAATATTCAGTCAGCCACTCCGCCCAACGCCGGAAGGAACTGGTCACCGGAGGAAGTCGCCGTCCCTCGTGGGCACCCGTCTGACAAAGATCGAGAACCTCAGGAATAAGGACTCGCCACGAGACCCAATCCGTCGCGAGGTGGTGGATAATCAGCAGGAGGCTCTGAGCCTTTTCAATTCCTTGATCAAGGAGGGCGGCTTGAAGAAGTGGCCCCGCTCCCAAGTCGATGGCAGTTTGAAGCTCGCTATTGACTGTCTCCAGCAGCTTGCGCGCGTCCTCGTCCGACAGACCAGCCAACTTCGTCTCCCGCAATCCTACGGAATCCGCGACTGCATCGGTCAGGTGTTGTTTCCAGCCGGTGCTGGTCAGCTCGAAGCGAAGGCGGAGGGCATCATGACGGCTCGCCAAGGTTTCCAAGGCTCGCCGAACCGTAGGTCCATCTGTGCGCCGTGGCAGCTCCACCAACGTGGACTGATTAAAATGATGAGGGGCCCCCGTATGATTCTCAAAGAACCAGTGCTGAATCGGGGTAAGAGGCACGTCGCCTTCCAGCGTATCTTCTTCAGTCGATACGAAGATTTGGAGCGAAGACTTCAGGGCGACCCGTTCTAGGGTTTTCTCTTCAAAAATTTGCCGCGACGAAATCTGAATGCCTCTCCGTCGTGCCATATTTACGACCTGAAGGCTGGAAATAGAGTCACCGCCCAATTCGAAAAAGTTCGCACGCCGTCCGATTGAAGCCACGCCCAGCAACTCCGACCAGATTTCCGCCAGAATCTTCTCTACCCCGGACCTTGGCAACTGATCCGCAGTAGCATCTGCAGGCAAGCCAAGGTCGGGATCAGGCAAAGCGCGGCGGTCGAGCTTCCCGTGCAAACTCAGCGGAAGTCGATCCAGCACTACGATGACCCCCGGCACCATGAGGTCTGGCAATTGTGCTCTCAGCAGCTCTTGCAGATCGGAGATGAGTTGACGCTCGCCAGCCTGTTGATCGCGCCTCGTTATGTAGGCTACCAGTCGCTGGTGTCCCGAAGGCTGCAACCGCGCCACAACCGCGGCCTCGCGCACGGTTGGGTGCTGCAATAACGCAAATTCGATCTCGGCCGGCTCTACACGAAAACCTCCAATCTTTATCTGATCGTCCAGTCGGCCTAAAAATTCCAGGTTCCCGTCCGCGAGATACCGGGCGCGATCCCCAGTTTTGTAAAGGCGCCCAGATCCGAATGGGTTGTCAATGAACCGTTCACAGGTCAATTCGGGACGATTGAGGTAGCCTCTTCCTACTTGCACACCGCCGATATGCAGTTCGCCCGCGACGCCGATAGGCAATGGCTCCAGATTGGCGTCCAAGACATACATCTGCGTGTTGGCTATCGGACGGCCGATCGGGACGGTCCGCAGCGTCGGATCGGGCCGACAAGTCCAGCCGCACACATCGACCGCAGCTTCTGTCGGCCCGTAAAGGTTGTGCAACTCGCATCCAAAGACATTGAAAAAGCGATTCATAAGCTCGGCGCTCAGAGCTTCGCCGCTGCAGAATACTCGCCTGACGCTTTGGCACTTTTCTAGGCCTTCAGCCCCCAGAAAGACCTGCAGCATCGAAGGAACGAAGTGCAGGGTCGATATCTCGCATCTTTGGATAACTTCAATCAGGTAGTCTGGTTCGCGCTCGCCTCCAGGACGCGCCAACACAAGGCGGGCACCGAACATCAGCGGCCAGAAGAACTCCCACACAGAAACATCGAATGAGAACGGCGTCTTTTGGAGCACGCGATCCTCGGCGTCCAAGGGGTGTGCCGACTGCATCCAGAACAGCCGGTTGAAGACGCTCTCATGGTTAATTATCGCCCCCTTCGGTTTCCCGGTAGAACCCGAGGTATAGATCAAATAGGCCAGATTCGCTGGTGTTTCCTGACGCACCGGATCGGTCGTCGGCTGCGTTTCGATCAGATCCGAGTCACGATCAAGACACACAACCGTAAGAGGCAGCGCATTCAGTTGCTCGATAAATTGACTCTGGCTAATAACGACGTTGATTCCAGAATCCGAGAGCATGAACGAGAGTCTGTCTGTCGGTAGGCTCGGTTCGATGGGAACATACCCCCCCCCGCTTTTGAGGACCCCTAGTAACCCGACGACCATCTCGATGGAACGTTGAAGGCAAACGCCCACCAAGACTTCAGGTCCCACTCCAAGATTTCGGAGGTGATGTGCTAGTCGGTTGGCTTGCTTGTTTAGCTCATCGTAAGTGCAAGCACCTTCTTCGGACTCGACCGCTATCCTCTGAGGGCGCGTTCTAACATTCTCCTCGAATAGATGGTGGATGCAAGTGTCAGGCGGGAACGAAGCGTGCGTGTCGTTCCAAGCAACAAGGACCTGTTGCCTCTCTTCTGGCGTCAAGAGTGCCACCCCCGCAGCGTGTGGGGGCGTGCCTGAGTCTCCAAGAGTGGGCGAGGGATCGCTCATTACCTGAGGACCTCTTCACGCAGTGATACGATGTTTCCAGCGACAGATATTCTTTCACCGACTGTCCTGTAAGGCTGAACGAAATGAATCAGTTGCGCCGGAAAAATCAGCAGATCTCCTTCTTCGGGGAGAATCACGTGACCGGACGTAACCCAACTATCGGGCTGACCGTAGTAGAACTCGATAGTGCCGGGGCCTGCGTTGGCACTCTTATTGTTTTCGTATTCCTCTTTGAGGCCGTCAGGAATCTGCAAATACAAAACAAAAGAAACATCCCCTCCAATATGGTTGTGCGGCGGATTAAAATCACCGGGGCTCATGATGTTGATCCAGACCTCATCAATTCGCATCGAAACGACGTTGGACTTTTCCCCATGATAGCGGGCTCTTTCTCGAACATATGTCCACAGCGGGTCTTGCAGGACCGACTCGATGTGCTTCCGATCGTCCTCGCCAAGGAGGTATTGTCGCTCGACGACTCCAGCCAAGTTCTGACTATGGTCGGTGCGCGTTTTTCTTCCACGGGAAAGGATGTCACGGCATAGTTCTTCAGGTAGTTTAGCCTTATGCAGGTAGGGTCCCCAGTGGAAATAGGAATTGGGATGATTTTCGCTCATTGTGTCCTGGCCTAGGCTTGGTTTTCAGTGATGATGAATCCGTTCGTGGGACCGATTTAGGTGAATTAACCTTCGGAACGGTCCAAAAAGCAACCACATTCCCGATCAATCCAATGCCTCACTCTATGCGAACAAAACGTGTCGATAGAACCCCGAAGTGGTCGCCTCACGACCCAATTCTCCTACTCGTCAGCGGGAAGACCTTATTCGGATGCTTCCTTCCTGTATCGTTTGCCCAATGGCCTGGGTCTCACATGGGATCCAAACGTTGATCACAATTTTGTAGCCCCTTTGGAGCCGCTTGGAAACCACGATACGCCTTACCAAGCGACTACAAGGCGTTTGTCGCTGTTGCCTTTGGTGAAATTTGCAGAGGGAAGGAGAAATGGGAGGTAGGCACCCTCGGCTTCCTGCTCACGTTGAATGTTCATGATCCACCAAGCTGTTGCTGGTTACGCCTGACGCACGCCAATGCCCTCTGCACGGAGGCCCCCGCCTCTTCCAATCACAATTAGTAATGCCCTTTGATGTTTTGATGCCTCCGAGCCGTGAAAATCCTGCTGTGGCGCGGAGAATCTTGGAGGCATCTGGCCAATCTTTGATGCCTCCATCATGCCTCCATGCCTCCGCGAGTTGCATTTCTCCAGAGAGTCATCCCTCGGGCGTTCAGCGCCAACCCTGCCCAGCCACGGGGGCGGTTTGCATGCGGAAATTTCTCGCAACAGCTTTGGCTGATGTTCTCGACTAGGTCAACGACACCCTTACCGCCGTTAGACACTCCCCATGCCTTGATCACGATCTTCAGGCGCTTCGCAAATACCTTCAAAGAAGTGCGGTCATCCGGATTTTCCGCCTGCCAGACAGTATGAATTTCAGATGATGTTACATAACTATCCGGAACCCCGACCAGAACTGTCCGAATCCACCCGGCGATCGGATCTTCGGAAGCGGACTGATCGTCGGGCCATGGCAGCCGGTTCAACTCCGTCATGGTGGCATTGATCAGCTTCGGCGAATCCTTGTCGGCCGGATCAAGGAGCCCAGCGATCTGCAAAAAACGGGACACATGATACCGGACCCAGGAATCCTGGATTCGCTTATGGCCCATCCGCCATCGCCCTGCATCCGGGCTCAAACTGAAAACGCAGGCTGCAAGCCAAGCTTCCCGAGCCGCCCGGAAAGCTGGCCAGGGCGGGGGGGACTCCAGCCATTCCAGCACTTCACTTGGAATCGCCGGCGGCATCACATCATCACCCATCTCCCAGACATCTTTTTCAGAATTCACCATGGCACGTGCCAGGATTTCCAACAACTCGTCGATGGTCGGCTCTTTTGCTGAGTTCAACCACTCTAAAAGGGGCTTGGGAAACTCCGGTGGTTTGGAATAACGCAGCCAGGCCGGCGGAATGGAGACTGGAACGTAGGTGAGGAGTTTAATCTCCGGGGGTAGCGTAAAAAACAGGAATGGAAGTGTGGTATTCATTTTTCGGCTATTTTGTTAGTTCGTAGGCAGAATCCGTTTGGGTTGTTTGTCAGAAATTCGATGTTGAAGTGATGTTCGGACCGTTTATCTCGGCATGATCATTGAAAAACCGGAAATACACCGTGGAACCAGATCCCATTCCAAATGGCTTGCCGGCCAATCCGATGACATTCGCCTCATTTTTCGAACGGGTGCGGTCGTGAACATCGGCAACGGCCTTGTGGTTTTTTCTCGGCTTTTTTGCCGACGGTCCACCAACCGGCGCTAAACGCTCGATCAAATCCTCCTCCGTGAATCTGATACCTCCCGGAGGGCGACGATAGGTGATCTTTCCCTCGGAGATCTCCTCACGGACCTGGCGTTCACAGCAGTCGAGATACTCAGCCGCCTTCGCCACCGTGAAAAGACGGGGCGGGCGAGGCAAGCCACACTGGCAACACCGTTCAAAGTTTTTCAAGGCGCAGCGACGGCGGGCACCAAGGGACCAGCGCTCCACCGGAGTCGCTGTGCCCATGATGCTTAGTCACCCTGGCTGGCACTTGGGTTCCACGAAGCGCAGTTGCCAAACTGCGCGGGTATGCTTCAATTAAGCGTCCCAATACGGCCTTTGTTCGAGCCCGGACGATGGCGGTTTCTAACCATTTTCCAACTCGGCATGCTCCGTCATTCAGCTTTCCAACCAGACCACAAGAAGAGATGACCCGTGAAACCTCGTTTCCGAGGACAGAGTCGGCTTGCTGACGGTCAGTGATAGAAGCTGCTAGGAGCATGCAGAGACATTAAAAGCATACACACCCTTGACTGTCAATAACGCGGTCAGGTAAATTAAGACAAAATTTCAAGATTGTTGCCAATTACCCTGAAATAAAACGATCCGGAAGTGAACCGTATCACCCAAAAAGAACTCCATTCACCCGGAGGAGTGATGTTTCCCCCTTCTTTTTTCTCAGAAACTCGAGCCTGTGCACCAAGGCGACTGGAACTTTTGTATCCAGTGCCCGCTTCCGGTCTTGCCCAATTCCACGTTGATGGAGACATGTTCGTTCTCGATGTGCTCCCAAAGACGATTCGGAGCCTCGAAACCTTTGGTCCATCTCCTGAGCCTCTCGGGCCGAATCCCGACAAACATCGGTAGCGTCAAACACCCGAGAACATCCCAAGCTTGGGATTCCTGCTGCCACCATCACCATTTCCACCGACTTTCCCGGAGAGAGAAATCGCGCCTTTTCATAGCCCTTCGGCTTTTCTCCTCTTCGTCTGCGGGTGCATGGAACAGCCGCCCTGAGCAGTAAACGCCTCATCCGGGAGGCCAGCGGTGCAACTTTGGTGCAACTTTTCGATGCTCAAGCGTGCATATTTGAGGAATTCCGTTCCTATCTGTGCATATCGCTCTTCCAAAAATCCCTTTAAATACAAGGGAAAGATGGCTCCGGCGGTTGGGATCGAACCAACGACCTAGTGATTAACAGTCATTGTCGCATTAATGTGGGACCCCTTAACAATGCGCCTCGCCGCCTTTACGGCTCAATTGATCGTTTTCAGGTTTCTCGGAGTGGACGATGGCACCGACAATGACGTCCACGCTTTCGAAATCCTACGTCGAGTTCAAGACGTCATCGAGACTGGCTCTAACGATCCTTACAACTTCAGCCTCGGCCCTGATCTCCCTGTAGATGCTGACGAGGTCCAAGCCTGGACCAGTATCCTTGACGCGCTTTCCGCCGGTGGTGAGAACCTGATCCTTGCTGCGGCGGGCAACAATGGAGATCTCCTCGAACGGAGACACACGCAAGCGCGCGGAAAGCGGTCGGAACGAAAGGCTCGGCACCAATTTTCCAACTGAAGATTGGGAACTCGCCCGCTTGAAGGCAGGGGCGGGGAACTTCGACGTTCTGCGCTCCCAAAATCGCAAGGGCCTGAAAAAGTGGCCGAAGAATGGCCGAAAGTGGCTTCTGGAACGCAAAAAAGGGAGCCTTATTGGCTCCCTAAGTTGTTGATTTCGAATATGGTGCGCACGAGAGGACTCGAACCTCCACAGGGTTGCCCCTACTAGAACCTGAATCTAGCGCGTCTACCAATTCCGCCACGCGCGCAGCACGGTGACCTTGCGGCCGGGCGGAGAACAACACGCGGAATCGTCGATTGCAACCTCGTTTTCGCGGCATTCGGAGAAATTTCTGCCGCTCCCTGCGAAAGTCCGGTGCGGCCCGCTAAATCCGGGAAACCTGGCAAAAATCCGGCGATAGGGACGCGCAGTGCTGGACAAGTGCGCGGCCATTCTCCAATTTCCCGCCTCTTTACAAGGTCCGGCCCCATGTTCAATCCTGCTGGGGCTCGGCCCTCTCATTCCCTTGCACCCAAAACATCATGGCATCGTCATTTCTTCCAAAACCGTTCACGCACCACTACAATATCGACCCGAAATACGGGAAAAGCGCCGTTTATTTTTCCTGCGAGTTCGCCATCGACCAAAGTTTCAAGGTTTATTCCGGCGGCCTCGGTTTCCTCGCCGGCTCCCACATGCGCTCGGCGGCGGATTTGAAACAGAACCTCTGCGGCATCGGCATTCTCTGGACCTACGGCTACTACAACCAGGCCCGCGGCGAGGATCGCGAGCTGGCAATCCAGTTCCGCAAGAAGGAATACGCCTTCCTGCAGGACACCGGCATCCGGTTCACCGTTCCGGTGCACGACCACCCGGTCTGGGTGAAGGCGATGTTTCTGCCGGGGGACATCTTCGGCACGGTGCCGATGTTTTTCCTCAGCACCGATGTCGAGGAAAACGACAGCCTTTCCCGCGCGATCACCCACCGGCTCTACGATCAGGATCACCTCCGCCGGATCGCCCAATACATCATTCTTGGGGCCGGCGGTGCGCGACTGCTCGATGAACTGGGCGTGGACCCGGAGGTCTGGCATCTCAACGAGGCGCACGGGCTCTCCGCCGCCTTCCATCTTTACGAGAAGCACCATAGTGTGGAGGAGGTGAAGAAGCGCCTGGTGTTCACCACCCATACACCCGAGGAGGCCGGAAACGAGCGGCATGACTTCAATTTACTGCGCGATTTCTCGTTCTTCGGCGGGGTGCCCGAGGCGGAGATCCGCCAAATCACCGGCATTGAGGGCGACGTATTCAACCATTCACTCGCAGCGCTGCGTCTCGCCCGCATCGCCAACGGCGTGTCCAAACTTCATGGCGAGGTTTCCCGCCAAATGTGGAGGGAATATCCCGGAATCTGCGAGATCACCCACATCACCAATGCCCAGAACAAGAAATACTGGGCCGACCATGGACTCGAACACGCCCGCGCCAGCCACGACGCCGTGGAACTGCGCCACCGCAAGCGGGAGCTCAAGGAGCGTCTGTTCCGCGTGGTGGCCGACCAGACCGGGAAACTTTTCAAGCCCGATGTGCTGACGATCGTCTGGGCGCGCCGCTTTGCCGGATACAAGCGCCCGGACCTCATCACACGCGACATCAAATTGTTCCGCGAGATGCTCAATAACATCAAATACCCGGTGCAGATGATCTGGGCCGGGAAGCCCTATCCCTTCGATTACAACGCACTCGAAACCTTCAACCATCTGATCCACATCACCCGTGATTTTCCGAACGCCACCGTGCTCGTGGGTTACGAACTCGAACTCTCGCGCTTCCTCAAAAACGGCTCCGACATCTGGCTCAACAATCCGGTCGTCACCCGCGAGGCATCCGGAACCTCCGGCATGTCCGCCGCCATGAACGCCTCCGTGAACCTCTCCACCTACGACGGCTGGGTCTGCGAATTCGCAAAGGATGGCGAAAACTCGTTCATCATTCCGCCCGCGCATCCGGATCTCAGTCCCGAGGACCGCGACCGCGAGGACCTGCTCGGTTTCTATCAACTGCTCAATGAAAAGGTCCTCCCGACCTATTACGACCGCCCGGACGAATGGAGTGAAATCGTCTTCAACTCGATGAACGACGTGGTTCCATTTTTTGATGCCGATCGCATGGCCGAAGAGTATTACAAGAAGATCTACGAGGCATGAGCGAAGTGCGTAGAGCGCAGGGATAAAGGCTTTAGCCTCGTTTCTCTAGCTCTTGGCTCTTACCTTTTCTCTCCCCGCTCCCGCGCAGCGGCAGTGCCAGCAGCAGGAACACCAGGATGGCGATGAGCTGCATCCACAGCAGATACCATGGCCACGGGCCGAGGTGATCGATGAGGCTCGGATTGTCCGGCGGGCGCGTGGCGAAACCGAAATTCGTATCTAGCAGGAAGTTGATCGAAAGTGCGAACACGAGATAGGCGATCGACCAGCCATAGACTTCCAGCGGGCTTTTCCACAGCGGCGTTTTGGGCCGCCAGCCCTCGACGAGTGGCAGGTAGAGCGCGGCGGCGACGATGGCGAAGTGCTGGATGAAAAACGTGATGAACGGCCAGGCCGGGAAGCCGATGCCGATGGCCGGAGTGAGCAGCGCCTGGAACGTCGCGGCAAGGCCCCAGAAATAGGTGAGCGCACAGAGAATCGGGCGTTTGGTGATCAGCGCGAAGCCCGCGGTCATCGCGGCGATGTCGCACAAATGGAGCGGCAGGATGTTCTCCAGCGCCAGCGGCTTGCCGAGCGACAGCCACGCGGCCTGGTTGAGCGGATAGGCGCTCAGGTTCAGGAACGCCAGCAAGGCGGTCGCCAACAAGCGGCCGTTGCCACCCCGTTTGCCCGCCAGAATCAGCGCCGCCACCGCCATCGCGCCGATGGTCACGGTCACCAGATGCTCACGACTGAAGGGTTGGAAGGGCATGGGAGAGTGCGGTATGCGGTATGCGGGAAGCGGAGCTTCAGCCCCTCCGCTACAGCGGACCGATCTCGGCGATGGCGGGTTGTTGGTTCTGGAAAATTCCGCGGGCGATGGATTGCACCTCGGCCCCGGTCACGGCGAGCATGCGGTCGCGCCATTCCGCGTGTGGCGGGATGCGGCCGAAGTCGAGCACGCCTTCTCCCGCCCATGCGGCGTGGGCGGCGGTGGATTCGAAGGCGAGCTTGCTCTGGGCGATGGCCAGGCGCTTGGCGCGCTCGAGTTCTCCGGGGCGCGGACCGTTCGTTAGCAGGTCCTTGATTTCCCGGTGGATGCAGGCGAGCGCCTCCTCACGGGACTCGGGATCGAGGCCGGCATTGATCTCGAAGGCTCCGGTTTCATGAAACAAGGTCACATCGCTGCTGATCTGATAGCATAGCCCGCGTTCCTCGCGCAGTTCGAGAAACAGGCGCGAGCTGGCGGTTTCTCCCAGCATCAGGCTGAGCAGCCGCAACGCGTGGCGCGCCTCCGCATGGCGGCCGGGCGTGTGCCAGGCCAGCGAGAGTTGGAGCTGGTCGGTCTCGCGAGTCTCCGTTAGGTGGTTCGGCGCGTCTTGCGTGCGATCAAAGGGCAGGCAGGCCCGCCCGTCGCGGAAGCCGCCCGGCAGATGCGCGGTGAGGACATGCATCACCTCGTCCAGTGTGAAGGGGCCGGCGGCGGAGATCACCAGATCATTGCGGAAATGATGGCGCTCGCGGAATTTCAGCAGGTGTGTCCGATCGATGGCCGTGATGGATTCCAGGGAGCCTGAGATGGGATTGCCGAGCGGATGCGCGTCCCACACCGCTTTGGAGATCAGGTCGCCGATGTGGTCGGCCGGCGATTCGCGATACATCGTGATTTCCTCGCCGATCACCTCGCGCTCGAGTTGGATTTCGGACTCTGGAAAAGTCGCGTGCCAGACCATGTCGGAGAGCACATCCGCCAGAAGTGGAAGCAGTTCCGCCTCACCGCGGCCTTCGTAAACCGTCTGATCCTCGGAGGTGCAGGCGTTGATCTGGCCGCCGGCGTTTTCGATATCCAGGCTCAAGTCCCGCGCGCTGCGGCGATCCGTGCCCTTGAAGACCATGTGCTCGACAAAATGCGCCAGCCCCGCGGGCAGGCCGTCCTCATCGCGGCTTCCGGCCGGAATGTGGATGGAGAGCGCCGCGCACTCCGAGTCCGCCACCGTGGCCACCGCCAGCCGCGGGCCATTGGGAATCCGCCGCCATTCGTAAACCGCCTTGCTCATGAGTTTTGTTTCAGCAAACCCTCCGCCAGCGCGAGATCCGCCGCCGTGGTGATTTTGAAATTCGGATGCCGGGACTCCACGAATTTCACCTTCGCGCCGGTTTGCTGGACGGCGGAAACCTCGTCGGTCACCAGCAGTCCGCGCGAGCTAACAAGCTGATAGGCATCGCGCAGCAGGGCGGTCTCGAACACCTGCGGGGTTTCCATGCACCAGAGGTTTTCCCGGCTTACGGATTCCGTGCAGAAGTCGTTTTCATCGGCGCGCTTCATCGTCTCCGTCGCGCGACGTGCGAGAGTCGCTGCCCGGTGTTTCATGGCCGTTGCCACGCAGGCATCGATATCCTGTGGTGAAATCAAGGGGCGCGCACCATCATGGACGGCGACAAATCGAGCATTCAGCGCCGCAAGTCCATGCGCCACCGAATCCTGGCGATCCGCGCCGCCGTCCACACGCGTCACGGGTTTGATGAAATCCACGCCGTCTAACAAACGCCAGCGATCCCCGGGACAAACGATCACCACCGAACCGATGGTTTCCGCCGCAAGAAACATTTCCAGCGTGCGCCGCAGCACCGGCACGCCGCCCAGATGTGCCGACAGTTTGTCGAACCCCATGCGACGGCTGGATCCCGCCGCGACAATGATCGCGGTGCAGGGAGGGTGGGGGAGTGAGGTCGGCATGACGGGGTGGCTTGCGCGTCGTTCTTAGCAGGCGGCTGCGCATCCGGGGAAGCGGCAAGTGATGCGCTGGCGGGATTTCTCTTGAATCTCCGGGCGCGGGGGCGGAGTCTCCGCCCGCCCGCCAGAAAACGACGGACAAGGAGCTTGCGGATGCAGAAAGGGAGGAAAAGGAGCATGCTGGCGCGGTTGATGTTCAAACCGCGCTTGTTGGAGGTGTTCAGCGGAAACTATAGCCGCGCGGACCTTGGAAACGATATCATGGCGGGACTCACCGTCGGCATGATCGCGCTGCCCTTGGCGCTCGCACTCGGCATCGCCAGTGTGCCGGCCGGCGCGGAGACCCCGTTTCCGGCACCCGCGCTCGGGATTTTCACCGCCATTATCGCTGGCTTCCTCATCTCCGTCTTCGGTGGCAGCCGCGTGCAGATTGGCGGGCCTACCGCGGCGTTCATTCCCATCATCCTGCTCATCATCGAAAAGCACGGTTATGCCGGCCTGATGATGGCAACGGTGATGGCGGGTGTGATTCTCGTGATCATGGGACTGGCGAAAATGGGATCGCTCATCAAGTACATCCCCTGGCCGGTTACCAGTGGCTTCACCACCGGCATTGCCGTGGCGATCATGGCCACGCAATCCGGCGATTTCCTCGGCATCCACACCAGCGAGCCCGCGCCGCGGGAATTCGCCGAGCGGCTGCACTGGCTGGGCGCGCATCTGGGAGATATCAACTTGCCCACGCTCATTCTCGCGCTGGGATGTCTGACGGTGATCGTGTTCTGGCCGAAGCTCGGCTTGAAACGCGTGCCCGGATCCATCGTCGCCATGCTCGGTGCCACGGCGCTCGTCGCCGCCTTCGGCTGGCAGGAAAGCCTCGGCATTTCCACCATCGGTTCGAAGTTCGGCAGCGCGGCGATTCCCTCCGGCCTGCCTGCCGTCACATGGCCGCATATCGACTGGGCGATGATGCGCGACCTCATCGGGCCAGCCACCGCCATCGCCTTGTTAGGCGCCATCGAGTCGCTGCTTTCCGCCGTGGTGGCGGACGGGCTGACCAGCGACCGCCACGATAGCAACACCGAGCTAGTGGCCCAGGGCCTGGCCAATATCTTCTGCCCATTCTTCGGCGGCCTGCCCGCCACCGGCGCCATTGCCCGCACCTCCGCCAATGTGAACAACGGCGGCCGCTCGCCGGTCTCCGGTATCGTGCATTCGCTAACTTTGTTGGGAATCATCCTGCTCTTCGCGAAATGGGCGGCCTTTGTGCCGATGGCGGCCATGTCCGCCGTGCTGGTCTTCGTGGCCCTGCGCATGGGCGAGTGGCATGAAATGAAGCGCCTGCGCCTGATGCCGCTGAGCGATGCCGTGGTGCTGCTCACCACCTTCGCTCTCACCGTGATCTTCGATCTCGTGATCGCCGTGGAGGTGGGCATGGTGCTCGCCGCAATGCTGTTCATCAAGCGTGTCTCGGACACCACGGAAGTCTCACAGGTGTTCGAGTCCGATGTGTTGGAATCCCCGGAGCAGCTCGTTTCCGGCAAGGAGATCCCGGAGGATGTGCTGGTCTATCGAATTTTCGGCCCCTTCCTCTTCGGCGCGGCCGAGAAGATGGAGGATGCCATCGAGCGCGTCGAAAAACTCCCGAAAGTGCTCATCCTGCGGCTGCACCTGGTTTCCGCCATGGATGCCACCGCGCTCAACGCCCTGGAGAGCGTGATCGAGCGATTCCAGAATCACCGTGGAACCGTGATTCTCAGCGGCCTGCACCGCCAGCCGCTCGACATGCTGCGCAAGGCGGGATTCGTCAAGATCATCGGCAGGCAGAACCTCGTGGCGCATTTCGATGATGCCCTGATTCGCGCCCGCGAGATCCTGAATGAGGAACTGTAGCGTTAGGGAATCCGGGTGAGTTCCACCTTGCGGAACTCGACTTCGGAACCCTCCGCCTGTAGCGCGATCTTGCCGGAGGTGGCGCTGCTCTTGCTGCCATGGTTGACCAGCGTGCCGTTGACATGCACCTTCACCTCGTCGCCCTTGCACTCGATTTCCATGGTGTTCCATTCACCCAGCGGTTTTTCGGAGCCGTCGGTCAGATTGAGAATGCGGCGCGCGTCAGGGGCGTTGCCGCCGAAGGGCTGGCCGGGTTCCTTGCGCGGGCGGCGTTTCTCCATGTCCGGCACCTCGATGTTCTCGCCGATGCACCAGAAGTCTCCGGCATTCTCATGCATCATCTGGACTTCGATCGACTGGGGAAACATTTCATACAGCTTGCGCGGAGTGGAGGTGTGGACCAGCACGCCGCAGTTTCCCGGCTCTTTTGAAAAACGGTATTCCACCACCAGCTTGTAGTTGGAAAACACCTCATTGGTGACCAGGTGGCCGCCGGGTTTGCCGAGGCTCACGAGCAGGCCGTCGCGGACGATGAAGCTGGGCGGAGCCGCATTCCACCAGGCGACCTTGCGGGTATCAATGGTCATCACCCCGTCCTTGATTGGAATGTCGGTGGCGTCCGAGAGCTTGTCTCGTGCCGGTACATCCAGCGTCCAGCCGGCGAGATCCTTGCCGTTGAAGAGTGAGACTGTCTCTCCGGCGATGAGCAGGGAGGGCATGAGCGATAGCAGGAAGGCCAGTGTTGGTTTCATCGGGGGATGATACGCGGGATGGGTGGAATTTTTATCACGACCGCAACAGCTCATTCTTTGTGGTAGGAGAGGGGGCTCCTCCGGTGACACTGCGTTGTCACCTCCTCCGCACTGCGGGCTCCGCACGCAACGTCTTCCAAGGTCAGTGTTGTATTGAAATGATGATTGTGAGAATCCCACCGGTCCGCTATCGTTCCCGATGAAACCCAGGCGGACCATGGCAAGCAATCCCGCACCACCGGACATTTAAAACGTTATCGGACTGGTTCCCAATTCCGTTCCCATTTCCGCCATGTTAGGCGATTTGTGAAATGTAACGTATTGATTTTCAGATGGTGCGCGCTGCAGGGTTCGAACCTGCGACCCCATCCGTGTGAAGGATGTGCTCTACCACTGAGCTAAGCGCGCGTTTGCGAAATAGGCCACTTTGGACTCGGTCGGGCGGGAGAATTACGCGGCAACCCGGCGCTTGGCAAGCACTTCGGTGACCTGGGGTGGATTTTTGGGTTTGCGGTGTTGTCGGCGCGTGACAGGGGCGTATGTTCGGCCTCGCAGCAGGAAGCCGTGGCCCAGATTCCCAAGGAAAGCATCGAACAGGTTCTCAGCGCGACGGATATCGTCGATCTGATCCAGTCGTATGTGCCCTTGAAGCGGGCGGGTTCGCAGTTCCGGGCGAATTGTCCGTTTCACAACGAGAAGACGCCCTCGTTTTACGTCAATCCGGCGCGACAGTCGTTCCATTGTTTCGGCTGCGGCAAGGGAGGCGATGCGATTTCGTTCGTGCGCGATTACGAGAACCTGCCGTTCATGGAGGCGGTGCGGAAACTGGCAGGCCGCGCGGGCGTGCAGATCCGCGAGGAGGAGGCGGACCCGGAGGCCGATCAGAAGCGCAAAAGCAAGGGGCGGATCCTCGATCTGCACCGCGAGGCGGCGGAGTTTTTCCACGCGCTGCTGCTCAAGGCTCCGGAGGCGGCACATGCCCGCGACTATCTGAAATCGCGCGGCTTCGGAAAGGAAATGGCGGCCAACTGGATGATCGGCTGGATGCCGGAAAACGCGAGGATGTTCCTCGACTGGGCGCGCGAGCGGAAATTCAGCGGCCGTGAGCTGGTGGATGCTGGAATCTGTTATCTCCGCGAGGAGGGAAACGCCCGTTCAGGCATCCGCGTGCGTTTCCGCGACCGGCTGATGTTTCCGGTCCGCAACGAGATCGGCGATGTGATCGCTTTCAGCGGCCGCCAGCTCCGCGAGGATCCTAACAGCGGAAAATATGTCAACTCGCCGGAAACCTTCGTCTTCCGGAAATCAAAGGTCCTGTATGCCTTGGATCGCGCTAAGAAGCCCATTCTCAAGGAGAAGGCGGCGCTGCTCTGCGAGGGCCAGCTCGACGTGATCTCATGTCACGAACTCGGCGTGGATCACGCCATCGCGCCCCTGGGCACGGCTTTCACGCGCGAGCATGCGCGGTTGCTGCGTCGCTACACGCATCATGTGCTTGCCTGTTATGATTCGGACAAGGCGGGGGTGGCGGCATCGGAGCGGCTTTTCCGGGAACTCGCGCCGGAGGGGCTGTCGATGCGCGTTGTCTGCATGCCAGCGGGGGACGATCCGGACACTTATCTCAAGAGTCACGGGGTGGAGGGCTTTCGCGGCCTGCTTGCGGAGGCGAAGGAGTTCTTTGATTTCAAACTCGAACACGCGCGGAACCGGGGAGTGCTCAACAGCGCCGCCGGTCGGACCGCCGCACTGACCGAATGCGCGGAGATTCTCGCCCTCATGGGGGATGTGGCGGCGCGGGAGAACCAGATCAACTCGGTGGTCGCCCATTTGCAAACCTCGTCCAGCGCCCTTCGGCAGGAGATCGCCAGGCTGAAATCCAAACCACCGCGGATGGCGCGGAAAAATCCCAACTCAAGCGAGCAAGCCGCGCCACCTGCCGAACCGACGCGGATGCACCGGATCGTCGGCTTCCTTTGTCACCTCGCCCTGACCTCGCCGGGTGCCCAGCATTTGTTAGGCGAGCAGTTCGAAACCCTGCACGAAGCATCCCGCTGGCTGGAGGGGATTCCCTTGCTGGAAACCATCCTCTCGGCCTCGCCGGACCCGGCATCGAACGCGGCGGTCAACACGTTTCTCGGAAGCCTGCCGGAAGCGGATCGTCGTGCGCTGACGCGGGATACGGCGCTGGAGGGTGCTCCGGAGGATGGCATGCTGGCGGCGGAGCACGCGCTTGCGCTGCTTTCGCGGACAGTTCTCCACATGCGGGATACGGCCGTCAAAGCGGCGCTGAAAGAACCGGGGCTCTCGTCGGAACGAATGCTCGAGCTGATGAAGGAGGTCAAGGAGATCGCGGGAATCATGCGTTCCACCGATCGGTTTGTGTATGATGACGAGCTGCCGCCCTCGACCTTCAAGCCGAAACAGCCGGAGTGGAAAAAACGCGGCGAGCGGGGCGGCAAGGTGTGAGCGGAGTCGCTTTGAACGCGTTTCCAGATTGATTTACCGGCGAGCATGGCCTTGCCTGCTGCATGGCCAAGGATCAAACGGCGACGCATCGGCTCACGAAGGAGACGCGCGATGAAATCACCAGCCGCGTGCTGGCCGGCGAGAAGGCCACCGCGCTTGCGACCGAGTTTGGCGTGACCCGCGCCTATGTTTCCCTGCTCAAAACGACAGCGCTCGATCCGGAGCGGTTCAAACGCAAGGCGGAGGCGAAGTTGTCACTGAAGCTCACCGACAGCGAGATCGCCGGTTTGAAGCATGTCTTTGACACCAGCACGCCGGAGGACAACGATTTGATTCCGGCGCGGGAAAGGTGGTCGCTGGAGCATGGCTATCAACTGGCCTTGAAACTTTTCAACAAGAAGCCGAGTGTGCGCGCGATGAAGGAATGCATGGGGGATCACCTCACGCGACGCCCCGACCGGGGCGACCCCAAGCCGAAGCCCCCGAAGCCTCATCATATCAACCAGATCGATCCGGAACTGGCGAAGGATCCGGATTATGTCGCCTATTATCTCTCGCCGATCTGCGAACAGATCGCCCGGCGGGAATATGAAATGGCGCTTGCCGATTGGGAGAAGCGGCATCCGAATGGCGAGAATGACATGCGGGTTCCGGAAAACGACGGGCAATGGGAGATCCCTCCAGACTTCCAACAGACCCGGCCGATGTCTCCCGGGCAGCGTGTGGGCAAGCATGCCGGGAGCAAGGGCAGCCCGTTCACTCCGCCGAAAAGACGCGGGAAAAAACGCCGCTGATCCTGATATCCCGTGTTGATGGGGCAGGGTGACGAATTCGTCAGAAATGAAAACTCGTCGTGCGCACCGCTGCGCCGCGAGCTTGCGGGATTCGTTGCCAATGGAACTATTCCTCATCGATGCGATTGGACCGTT
This sequence comes from Luteolibacter sp., assembly GCA_030696085.1. GTDB lineage: Bacteria > Verrucomicrobiota > Verrucomicrobiia > Verrucomicrobiales > Akkermansiaceae > Luteolibacter. The sequence continues at coordinate 11,742 of JAUYNL010000109.1, read as the reverse complement.
TTTCCGTGGTTATAAGGGGAAACGGGTGAACTGGTCGAAAATCCCCTTCATGCACCTTGAGGAGGCTGGTGAGGACGACTGGGCGGCGATTGAAAACGAACTCCGTAACTTCGCGGGACAGATCACCGCGCAAGGATACAACGCGGTGAGCCTGGACGATCTGGCGCATCTCGCGCCGCATCCGCTGCACGAGCCCGAGGTGGTCGAGCGCATCGCCAGGCTGCGTATGAGGTTCGCGCGTATATTCGACATGCTGCACGGCGAGTTCGGGCTGCGGGTTTATCTAACCAGCGACGTGCTGCCGATGACGCCCGCGCTGGAGGCGGTGATGGGCGGAAATCCGGCCGAGCTTGATGGTTACTATCAGAATCTGGTGCGCGGCATCCTCGATGATTTCCCCCAGCTCGCGGGGCTGATCCTGCGCATCGGCGAGAGCGATGGAAATGACGTGCGCGATCCGATCCGGACCCGGCTGCACCTGCGGAACGCCGCCGCGACCAACCGCCTGCTGCGCGATCTGTTGCCGGAGTTCGAAAAGCGCGGGCGCGAGTTGATCTTCCGGACCTGGACCGTGGGGGCCCATCGCATCGGCGATCTGATCTGGCACCGCGGCACGCTGGAGCGCACTTTGGAAGGACTGGACTCGCCAAATCTTATCGTTTCGATGAAACACGGGGAGAGCGATTTTTTCCGCTATCTGCCCATCAACCGCGCGTTCTTCCGGGTGAGACAACGCAAGCTGCTCGAATTGCAGGCGCGTCGCGAATACGAGGGGGCTGGGGAGTATCCATCGTTCATCGGCTGGGATTGCGAGCGCATCGCACAGGAACTCCACGGTGCGGAAAATATCGTCGGGATTTCCGTGTGGTGCCAGACCGGCGGCTGGCACCGCTTCCGGCGGCGCGCCTATCTGGAACAGAATGGCCGCGACGTCTGGATCCGGCTCAACACCGAGGCGGCCATCACCGTCTTCAAGGAGCGGAAAAGCGCCGACTCCGCCGTGGAACTGTTGTTAGGCGCGGGGCGGACCCCCGCGGCGCTTGAGCTTCTGGACCATTCCGAGACAGTGATCCGGGATTTGCTCTACATCCATGACTTCGCGAGACAGAAACTGTTCTTCCGCCGGGTGCGCATTCCGCCGCTGGTGCATGTTTACTGGGATTCGCTATTCATCAATCACGGCGTGCGAAAGGTGATGCGTCACTTCGTCGGCGATCCGCAAGGCGCGTTGGCCGGAGCCGAGGCTGCGGCGGAGCTTTTTCCGCGCATGATCGCGCTCGCACGGGACGCCGGACTACCCGCCGGCGACATCGAGCACATGAGTGATTTCTTTCACCTGATCCTGCTGGCGCGGAGATATTATTTCCTGCCTTATGACGAGGAGCTCACCGCCCGCATCCGTTTGGAAAAGGCGATCTATAAACAACGCTGGCCCAAGGAAACGCGCCAGCGCTACCGCATCCGCATCTCATTCGATCCTTTTCCTGTGAAACGCCGTTCCCTTGCCATCGTCGCGAAACTGTTGATCCGCCGAAAACGGGGATATCGCTGGGTGGACCGGATGCTCACCCTGCCACTGGCCGGCCTCGCATACCGCATGCTGAGACCGCGTGATCCGGCCGTCATGCCGAAGTTTCTCCGCAAGTCCGCGATGGGCGTGGACGTGCTTTTCAAATAGTAGCGCGCTGGATCGTTCGTCAGATCATCCATGCGCTCTCCGCGGCGGGTTCCGCACCGGGCAACAGTCCTTTCCGGAGGCTCCCGATCACCTCTGCATGCCGCACCAGTTCCATGCGTCCGTCGTGATGTTCGATGATGGCGGTGAGGCTCTCCACCCAGTCACCGGAGTTGAGATAATGAACCGCGCCGACCTGCTTGTCCTCGGGCGTGTGGATGTGTCCGCAGATGATGCCGTCGCATTTCCGGTGGATCGCCAGATTCTGGAGCAGGTCTTCATAGCGGTCCACGAAGCTGACCGCGGACTTGACCTTCGCCTTCACGCTCTTGCTGAGTGAGAAATACTCCTTGCCGCACCATGCCCGGTAGTGGTTGTAGAAGCGGTTCACGCGCAGCAGGAAATCGTAACCCACCGCACCCAGCAAGGCGAGCCAGCGGTGGTTGGTCGAGACGCTGTCAAAGCCGTCGCCGTGCACGACGAGATAGCGTTTCCCCTGCGGCGTCATGTGAATGTGTTCCTTGGTCAGGCGGATCCGGCCGAATGACATGGGAAGGAAGCGTTCGAGGATTTCGTCATGGTTGCCGCGTAGATAGATCACCTCGGTTTGGTCGCGTTCGGTCATCTTGATGACCTTGCGGATCAGGCGGCTGTGGCGCGATGTCCAGCGGCTGCCGCGCCGTAGCGCCCAACCATCCACGATGTCGCCGTTGAGAACAAGTTTCCGGCAATCGATGTGTTTGAGAAAGTCCACCACCTCGTCAGCCTTGCTGTCCGGGGTGCCGAGGTGGATGTCGGATAGAAAGACGGTGCGGCAGGAAAACCTCGCCTGCTTGCCGGGTTTCGCCGGTTTTTTTTCCGCATCCGGTGCAATGCCGGCGATTTCCGAAAGCCTGTGCTCGAACTCCGCTATCACGGAATCCCATCCGAGCGATTCGGCGGTTTGCCTCGCGCCACGGCGCAGGTCGTGGTCCACCGGCAATGAGAGCGCATGGAGCGCGTGCCGGATGAATTGCTCGCCGTCGCCCGTAGCGGCCTTGAGTCCGTTCGCTCCCGTCCGCACATGGAGCGCGGCGGCGGCATAGTCGAAGCTCACGGTCGTTAGGCCGCTCGCCATGCCTTCGAGAAGCACGTTGCCGAAGGTTTCGGTCTCGCTGGGGAAGACCAGCACATCCGCGGAGGCGTAGTATTTCGCGAGATCCTCACCGGTTTTCACGCCGGCAAAATGAATCCATGGATGGTTTTCGGAGAGTTTTTCGCGCAGCGGGCCGTCGCCGACGACCACGCAGGCCATGTCCGGAAACAACTCGCGCATCCGCTGGAAGGTCGCGATGGCCAGTTCGAAATTTTTTTCCGGCGCCACGCGGCCGACCATGATCGCGACCGGGCACCCGGCCCGCACCCGCCATTCGGAGCGGAGGTTCTCACAGCGTTTTGCGGGCATGAACAATTCCGTATCCACGCCGCGCCCCAGCAGATGCACGTTTTCGATTCCCTCGGCGGCCAACCGCTCCATCACATCGCGGGATGGCGTGAGCGTGCAATGGGCGCGCTGGTGGAAATTTTTCAGATAGGCCATCGCCATCGGCTGCAGGCCGCCCATGCCGTATTGGCGCATGTATTGGTGGAAGTTGGTGTGGAAACCGGTGGCCACCGGGATGCCCAGCGCGTTGGCGGCTTTGAGCGCGGACCTGCCGAGCGGACTCTCGGTGGCGATGTAGATCGCATCCGGGCGCTTCCTGATCCAGCGGGCCCTCAGTTCGAAGGGTTTTGGCAGGCCGACGCGCACCTCCTTGTAGCCGGGCAGCGGCACTGCCGCGGCGCAGGTCTCTCCGGAACCGGCGGTGATTCCGGTATGCACCACATGCACCCGGTGTCCGCGCCTCCGCATGCCATCGGTCAGGCGGCCCAGGGTCATTGCCACCCCGTTGACATCCGGTGTGAAGGTGTCGGTGACAATGTCGATTTTCATGATGATTGCGCAATGAAGGCGGTCCGCGCCGCGGGATGCTAGAACGAGGCCTTCACGCCGGTGTGCCAGATCCAGGCCTCGGCATTGAAGCCGGCGCCGGCCTCATCCTTGAGGATGATGTTTTCCAAACCGTTCATCAAAACCAGGCGGTCCTGATAGAAATGGGTGTTCGCGCCGAGATAGAAGGAATGGTATTCATCGCCGATGAAGAACGGCGAGCTGTCGAAGAACGGATCGGCGGAGGCTCCCATGGTGGCGATCAGCGCACCGGGATCGTCGCTGCCGGCATAGTGGTAGCGGCCGACAATCTTGATGACTCCCGGCATCGCCCACCAGGTGGGGGCCAGCGTGAGGCCCCAGGCGGTGGTGTCGCCCTTGCCGATCATGAAGTCGCCGAGGAACGAGAAACGCTCCTGTTCGAGGGTGAAACCGGTCGAGAACAAATGCCGAAAGGCGGGATTGTTGGCAACGAGCTGGCCGACATTCGCGGAGCGGCGTCCCGCGACGTCATAGCGCGGGACGGATCTGGAGTTTCCTGCATCGAAGTTATGCAGATAGTCGAGATGCCAGCGGGTGCGCATCATGGTGTTTCCACTTGGTTCGACAAAACTGCGGGCGAGATTGAGGGCGAGGATGCCGTCGCCCTCGAGCGAGGGGATGTAGGGATTTGAATCCGAGGAGAACCAGCCGATGCCGTATTCCCAATCGTTGCGCTGGTAATCGAACTGCACGCCGAGCGTGGTGGCCGGGGCGATCATGTTGACCAGCATGGCGCGGTCCGGATAGGGGGAGAACTCCGGCTCCTGGCGGTATTCCGCAGTGAACTGCGGGCGGAACTTGCCATAGGTGACGCCGGTGTCCGGCCGCAGTTCGGTGCGGGCGCTGAGGCGCTCGATGCCGCTGTGATCCGCATCTCCGGCGATCTCGCCGGTGGCTTCGATATCGGTATTGCCGAAGGCGCGGATGCGCGCGCCAAGCCGGGCGCGGCGGGTGCGGGTGGAATCGAGACTGACGTCCTTCGATGGTGTGACGTCCACGCCATCGACATCCGCCGTCCCGAAGGACGCCTGCCATTCGAAGAAGCCGGTGATGGCGACATGCTGGACCCAGGGATTGGAATCATCCTCGAACAGCACGGCGCGGGACCAGACGGGATCGAAGGTCTTGGTCTGCCACTCGGGCCAGACGTAGTCCGGATAGACGAGGTTTTCCCGGGATATCGCGCCTTCGGGGGTCGCAAGCACCGGTGCTTCGGTGGGTTTCTTGTCGGCTTCCAGCATGTCGAGCGCCTCATTGGCGTGGGCCAGCGAGACAGCAGCAAGGAATAGGATGGGACGGATGCGATTCATGGGACTAATAACTACTAACAAATCACGATTTCTTATCCTCCACCCGGTCGGCGGCGCGGCGGACGCGGCTGGTGTATTGTTCGAGCGATTCGCTCTTCCTGAGGTTGAGGGCGGCCTGGAGGTGGGTGAGCGCCTCGGGGTAGCGGCGTTCGCGCACGAGCATCTGGCCGAGGGCTAGATGGGCCTGATAGGCGACGGCTTCGATGCGGGCTGCGAGCTGATAGCTGGTGCGCGCCTCGTTGACGAGTGCGGCGCGTTTTTCCTCATCCGCCTCATCGCGGGACAGCAGGTCCTTGTGGCGGCCGAGTTCCACGAGCACCTCGCCATCGGCGGGATTGAGTTCGACGAGTTGCTTGAGCAGCGTGCCGGTGCGTTCGGCTTCGTTTTTGGACTGGGAAACACGCACTTCGGTGAGCAGCAGGGCGGTGAGATGGGCGGACGGAAGTTTGTCGCCGGTTTTGGAGCGGATGCGGGCGATGAATTGCTCGGCCTTGTCCGGGAAACCGTAGTCATTGAGGATGCGGGCGGATTTCAGCGCGCGCGGAATGTCCAGCACGGTCGCCTTGTCCATGGCGGCGAGGTAGGAAAGCAGGGCGAGTTGCGGCTCGTTGCGGTCCATGTGGAGGTTACCTAATAAATTGAGGTTCGCCTCATCGGCGATGCCCTTGAGGCGGAGCGTCTCCAGGTTGACGATGGCGTCGTCCTTGCGCTCCATGGCGAGATAGGCATTGGTTTGCTGGAGCCAGAGCTGTTTGTCGTTCGGATTCTCCTCGATGAGCGTGCCGATCAGATTGGCGGCCTCCGGGAATTTCTCCTGAGTCATGAGCGCCTGGGCGAGACCGAGTTTCCAATCGCGCGATGACGCATCCAGCAGATAGGCCTGGCGGTAGGCGTTCTCTGCGGCGACGGCGTTTTTCTTCAGCAGGCGGCAGTAGCCGAGCAGGCCATAGACACGGGCGGAGTTTTCACCGAGCTCGATTGCCTTCTGCAGCATCGGCGTGGCCTCGTCGGTCTGGTTTTTCGAAATGTAGAGATAGGCGAGGTTGGTGTGGGCGCGGCGGAAGCGTGGAAATCGGCGTATCGCTTCGAGAAACGCGCGGCGCGCCTCGTCCGGTCGATCAGCCTGGAAATACAGGTTTCCCAGCACGAAAACCATCGCCGGGCTGATCTCGGCGGGCACCTTCTTGGGATCGGTGGGTTTTTCGGTCTCCTGGATGAAGCGGGCGAGTTCCGCCTCGGCCTCGCGGAATTTCGATTGATCAAAAAGTTCGCGGATGGTGCCGAGAGCTGCCTGCTCATCGGCGGATACCTTCGGCTCCACGTCGGATAGAAAGCCGTAGGAACCGACGAAATCGCGCACGAACTTCGGATCCCGGAACAGATTGGACGGCGGGATGATCGCCTCGGCGAAGAGGGCGGCGGTCGTGATTGTGAGCAGGATCAGGATGCGGAACATGGGATGAGGAGATTGGAGATTGATGATTCGGCGTCAGGTTTTCTTCACCTCGAAGTTGAAGGGCACGACGCAGGTGGCCTTCACTTTCCGACCGCCCTTGGATGCGGGTTTGAATTTCCATTTGTTGACGGCGTTGACAGCCGCCTTGTCGAGATCCGGATGGCCGGAGGATTGTTTGATCGAAGTGCCGGTGACACGCCCGCTGTCATCCACGGTGCAATTCACCAGCACGCGACCTCCGATGCCCTTGCTGAGCAGCGAACTCGGATAGGTGGGAGGCAGTTTGTTGACCGGAGTGGGTGGCGAATCGAGATCGCCGCCGAAGGCGTCTTCCGTGCCCTTCATGGCGAACTTGGGGATTTCCATCAGGAAGCCGCCGCCGGTGCCGGCCGTCAGATCGCCGAGGTCGATGCCGAGATCGAGATTGGTGGATTCCTCGACCATTTCCTCGGGTTCGGGTTCCTGCTCCGGTTCTTCGGGCGGCTCGTCCATCTCGAAGCTCTGGTCCTCGGGTGGCTCGATGGTGACTTCCGGCGGTGGCGCGGAAGAGCCATCGAGTATGGCGGTGAGTTTCTGGGTGAGCGGAATGGCCACGAACACGCCGATGGTGGCCAGCAGTCCGCCGATCACCGAGACGATGCCGGTGAGCCTGCTTTTCGGGGGACGGTAAACGTGGCGGGACAATGGAAATTTTGGATGATGAAATTTGTATTCCGAATGGACGGATCACTTGGTGGAAACCGAGACGCGGTCCTTCATGGCTCCGGCGAGCAGGGCCTGGCCGTGGACCTGCTGGACGATGCCGTGGGTGGAATCCTTGTCGCCCTGGATGATGACCGGCATGTCGGGTGTCTCGCTGATCAGCGGCTTGATTTTTCCGATGATGCCCTGCACGCCGATGCTTTCACCGCCATAGAAGACCTTGTCCTCCGCAGTAACTGCTAACAGAATTGAGTTCTTCTCAAGCGCGCTCGCGCCGCTGACGTCGGGCTTGTTGACGGTGACGCCCGTTTCCTCGACGAAGACGGTGGAGACGATGAAGAAGATGAGAAGGATGAAGATACAGTCGATCATCGACGAGAGGTCGATGGTGACGGGTTCGTCGGATTCATCGGAGAGGCTGCGGCCGAACATGGTTTATGGATTGGTTTCGCGTTGGAAGCGGGAGCTGAGGATGAGGCTTTCGAGACGGACGAGCGCGCCCTTGATGCGGTCGCGCTTGGATTTGATGATGAGGCCGATGAACAGGCCGGGCAGGGCGATGGTGAGGCCGGTCTGGGTGGTGATGAGGGCTTCCTGCATGCCCGCGGCCACCTTCTGCATGCCGGCCGGGCCCTTGCCATGGGAGAGGCCGGAGAACATGGCGAGCATGCCCATCACGGTTCCTAACAGACCTGCGAGCGGCGCGGCGGCGACCAGGGTGTTGAGCACGAGCAGGCGGCGGTCGATGGCGGAGAGCACGTTGAGTTTGATCTCATCGAAACGGCGGCTGACGGTCTTGATGGTGAGCCTGGGACCGTGGAGCACGTAGCGGAGCGCCTCTCCGAGGCGGCCATCGGCGAGTTCGGGATCTCGGATGTAATCCTCCCAGCGTTTCTGCTCCTTTTCATTGAGGTTCCCTTGATTGACATATGCGAGAGCGGCGATGGCGGAGGCATAGAGGATGCAGGCCACGCCGCCGAGCATGTACATGATGGCTCCGCCCTCGAGAAAGAGCTTCCAACCGTCCTGGAGGATTTGTGGCATGGGTGGGTGGGATTTCAGATTTCAGACAGGAAATTCAGGATCAAGCGGGTTTCGGAGAGAGTTCGAGCTCCTCGTCGCCATTGGCGGCGTCTTCGGCGGCGATGGCGGCGTCCGACTTGCGTTCGCGTTCGGTGGTTCCATTGATCAGGGCGATGCCGATACCTTCGAAGTCCGAGAAACGGCCTTTGACATAACTCTTCAGCATGCCGTGGATGACGAGCACCGGGATGGCGACGACGAGTCCCTCGGCGGTGGTGATGAGGGCCTCGGAGATGCCGGCGGAGAAGGCCTTGGCGTTGCCGGTGCCATAAAGCGCCATGGCCTTGAAGGTCTTGATGATGCCGAGCACGGTTCCTAACAGCCCCATCAGCGGGGCGGCTGCGGCGGTGAGGGCGAGGAAGGGCAGGAAACGGTCCAGGCGCGGCTTGACGGAGACGAGTTTCTCGAAGAGCGCTTCTTCGAGCACGCGGCGTTTTTCGTAAAACATGTTCACTCCGGTGCGCACCAGAACTCCCGCCGGGCCATCGATGGCGGCGGCCTTGCGGGCGGCGGCCTCAGACTCACCGTTGAGAAGGTCATCGAGGATGTGGTTGATGGTGGAGCGTGACGGGACGCGGATGCGCGAGACTTCCCAGACCTTGAAGATGGCTAGGAGGAAGGAGATCGCGCCGAGTAACAGGATGGCGTGCCCGACGACTCCACCTTTTTCGATGGTGTCCATCAGGCTTTCCTGTGCGGCGGCCACTTCGATGGCCTTGCCCATGGTGCCGTCGAAGGGCAGCTCGCCGTGTCCCTGGCGGATTGTTTCGCTGATCATGCCTTTGGCTCCCTCGATGGCGACTACGGTCGGCAGTGAGGTGCCGGTTTCCGCGAAGGTGGCGACACCTTCAAAGCCACCGGATTTGGCGGTGAAAAACACCGAGGGTCCGGCAACCAGCAGGGTGCCTTCAATGGACTCGCTGCCATTGCGCAGCGCCTTGCCTTCGAAACGCTGGCCGCCGGCGACGGAGCCGATGCGTTCGAGGCCGAGTTCGAGAACCCTGGCGCGCTCGATGAGTTCCATTTTCGGATCGTCGGCGGCGGAGGTGGCGCGTTGATCGAGGGCGTCGATGGCTTCCTTATGGATCTGGTTTTCCGCCGGATGCAGGCGGGTGACGAAGGCTTTGGAATACTGGTTGAGGATGCCGGCGGAGTAGTTGAAATCGGTTTTCCGGGCTTCGATTTCGCGTTCGAGCGTCTTGAGGGAGGCGGTGCGCCGTTCCTCCTCGCGTTGGAGTTCGCGGAGTTCTTTTCCGAGCGTCAGCGCTTCGTCGTCGAGGCGGTTGATATCGCGGTACAGGCCGCGGCGGAGGTCGGAATATTCGCGCTGGGTGGCGGTTAGTTCGGTGACGGCCTTTTGGAGATCGGCGCGTGCGGCATCCGCCGGTCCCTGGGCGCGGGCTGGCACTGCGATGATGAGGGTGGCGGCGAGCGCCGCGGAAGCGATACGGAAGTTCATGGCTTGGAAAGCGGGAGATTGATGAAGGCGGCATCCTGATCGCCGGTGGTGGCCGCGATGAGTTTCTGGATTTCCGGGGCGAGTTCCTTGCGCTCTTCGAATTTCCAGCCATCCGCGGCAGGGCGGCCGACCACGGCGAAGCTACCGTCGTCATTGACGGCATAGGCGCAGGCGAGGCCGAAATAGAGCACCTGCATGTTGAATTCACGGCCGTCGGCGTTTTTGCGCAGCTCCGGACGGAGGTGGACGGTCTGTTGGAACTTCTCCGCTTCGGTTAGAAGATTGATCACGTTGAGCAGGCGCTTTGAGACTCCTTCGCTGCGTTTCTCGGTCGGGAGCTTGAGGTCGCGCTGGAGATCCTCGATGCCTTGGGCGACTCTCGGCTCGGCAAGCAGTGGAGCGGGGAAGAGCGGGAGTTTTGCGGCGAGGTTCTCCTCCAACTTGCGGACGACGCCGGACAATTCATCCTTGGCGGCGGCATAGCGGTCGCGCTGGGTCGATTGATCGAGCGATTCCTGATCGGCCCCGGCCTTGCGGGTTTTGGCGTCGGCGATCTGTTGTTGGAGGTCGGTGATTTCCTTCGCGAGGCCTTCCTTGTAGTTCTGGAGGACTTCCTGGTCGCGCGACCAGTCGTTCTCCTCCTGTTGGATTTTCCGCATGGTTTCCACCCATTCACGGACGGAGGTGCGGAGTTCTTCGGTGGGGGTGATGACGGTTTCCTGTGCGGACAAGGGAAGCGCCAAAACAAGGGCGAAAATAGGGATGGAAATGCGCATGGCGTGCGTGACGGCGGAATGAAAGAGGCGCCGCCGGCATTTGCCGACGGCCCCCGTGTGACAATTTCGTCAGATTCGGAACTGATGACTCAGTTTCGCTGACTTCATTGGATTATGGATTCGGAGCGTTGTTGGAGACGTCCACGCGGAAGAAGCTCTTGCCGGCCGGGGTTGACACTGTGCCAGTTACGTTTCCTGCGGCGGTCCAGGTGCTCAGATCAGGGGAACTGAAGAGAGGCAGGGTGACCGTGGCACTGCCACCAGGGGTGACAGGACCAATCATCATGCCAGTGCCACGCAGATTTTGGATGGAATCCTCGTCATAGAGATCGAAGGCTCCCGGATCGGCTTGCACTTGAGCGGTGGTGTAAACATTGGCCAGCACGGTAGCGGCGTCGTTGACACCGGGGTTGAATCCGAGGTCGGTGTTGGCGCTTTCGAGAGCATCGGACACACCGTCACCGTCGGCATCGGCGAAGGAGCCGGTGGAGGCTTCTCCGGGGAAGTATCCTTCCTGCGTCAGGTAGGTCCAGCAATCGGCCCAGTTGGCAACACCGAAGGCACCTTGGTAAGGCAGCTGGTTGATGTTGATACGCTGGTTGTCCGTGGACAGGTCCTGGATATCCGTAATGCCAGACAGAATGGCACTGTTGAAGCCCCAGAGCGGACTGGCGTAGGCCAGTTGCGGCTCGAAGCTGTTTGAATTCTGAGCCGGAATGGCGTCTCCGAGGAAGAACAGCTGTGCGAAGTTGGCGACCTCATCGTTAAACAAGGGGCTAACGCCATCATATAGTGCTGTTCCAGCTGCGCCGCCGCTTTGAACCGGCGTAGGAGGGGTGACCCAAGTGTTACCGCCAAATCTGAGACCGTTCACGCCAACAAGTCCTTGGGTGAGTGCATCGTCGATGCGAATACCACGGCCATAGTTCAGGAACACGGAGTTGTGCACCTGGCCCTGGAACCCGGAGTTAGTGCGCAAGACTTGGCTGCTGCTGGTGCCATTACCGATCGCCGTCACGTTGAACACCACTGGTTTGGTGGCATCCGCGATGTTGGGCCCGGTGCCAACGGTGGTGTTCCCGGTCACACCGGAGAACTCGAACGCGTTGTCAGCACCAAGGCTGGTGTTGTTCTGGACGATCAGGACGTTCTGGACGGAGCCTTGGAAACCTAAGTCCATGTACAGGTTGTCGTCGTTACAGAACGCGGCGACGAGGTAGCGGCAGTTCACCGTGCCGCCGAACCATTCGAAGGCGTCGTCCGTGTTGGA
>JAUYNL010000103.1 GCA_030696085.1 Luteolibacter sp. | reverse complement strand
CTGCGCTTCGAGCAGCAGCGGCCCGGTCACTTCATAGGTGCCGCTCTTGAGGAGGATGACAGCGGCTCCGGTCTCCCCGGCCTGGCGTTTCGCGCGGATGGCATCACGCGCCGCAGTGAGGCTGCCGCCCGGCGGGACGGTCACTTCGATTGCGGAATAGGCGAGGGAAGCCCCACCGAGCAGGGTGAGGAGAATTGGTTTCATCGGTATTTCTATCATAATCAATGTGGAGGTTCTTTGAGTGAGGATTTCCGGCGGGGGGGGCATGGACTCCGGGGGATGCTTGCGGATCATCGCGGGCGGACCATGATTTTGAGATCGGAGTCCGGCGGTGTGGCGAATGTCAGGCGGATGCCGGTCGTTGCGCCATCGCCGAGTGCCTGGGTGCGGTTGAGCCGGTAGGATGACGCCGAGGTCGATTCAAGGAAGCCGGTATCTCCCAGTATGCCTTCAAACAGGGGCACCGCCGAGATCGCTTCGGCTCCTTGCAAGCGGATTTCAAACTGCCCGGGATCGACGATTTGTTGTGATAGATCGATATCAACGGATTCCGCGCGGCCTGGCAGGGTGGGGATGCTCACTTCCTCCCAGGCATCGGGGCGGTTGGCGAGGCTCAGTTCCGATAGAGTGGCGGCGGGGCCTTCGATCCTGATGATCCGGAGCCTGGCGTAGCGGGCGGTGACGGGCGGGATATCGGTCTTGAAGCCGCTTCCGATTCTGCCACCTTTAAAGACCGCGCGCCATGACTGATTCAGGGTGTTTCTCGTTTCGATCTGGAATTCCCGGATGTGATCCGCGACTTCTGTAGCTCGCATGGCGGCGAAGCGGCGGGGGCGGCCGAAGTCGATTTCCACCCAGGCTTGCGGGTCGCTGGCTCTGGCGCTCCAATGGGTTTCCGGCTTGCCATCGATTAGATTTCCGGCATCGGAGGAAGGTCCATGGATGCTCGAGGCCGTTGCCAGCGCGCCACGCGTCACCGGTGGGATCTGGCCGAACTCCGCCGCCAGTGCCGGGCTTGCCCGATGGACGAGGACTTCGCGAAAGAGCGGCTCGCCGACTTGTGCGGTCACGCGGACCCGGATCGCATCGGTGGTCACATCGGGAAACAAGTCGAGCTTGCGGCGGCCGACGGCCGTTCCTTCCGCGACGCGCTGCCAGATTCCGTTGACCCTGGCGTCGGTTTCGTAGCGGCGGATGCGGTGACCGTATTGATAGGCTTCCTGGAGATCGACGCAGTTCACGCGCTGGGGTTTGTCTAGCGGAATGATGACTTCGCCGCCGGCCACCTTGGCAACCCGTGCGACGGGATGGCCGAAATTCCGCTCGATTTCCCCGCCCAGTTCGCGGTAGCGCGTTTGATCCTCTTCCGGGATGACGCCGTTGGTGTCAGGCGTCGAGTTGAGCAGCATGACAGATCCCCGGCCGGCGGACTGGAGATAGATGTTCATCAATTGCTCGAGGGATCGGCGTTTTTTCCCGTTGTCCGGATTCCAGAACCAGTAGTGGTCGTAGAGCGGCACGTCGCATTCCACAGGTCCCCAGGCATCGCCATCGGGAGTGCTGTGAGCTTCGGTGGCGACACCGCTTTTCAAATCCGAGATGGCAAGGGTGTTCCAATTGGGATCCTTGGTGAGACCGGCTTCGTTTCCCACCCAGCGGATGGTGGCTCCGGCACTCTGGAAGACCACCGCGTCCGGGGCCAGCTTTTCGAGAATGTCATCAAGCGGGACGATGCAACTGCCATCGAGCCAGATTTCCTGAATGAGATCCTTGCCGCAGATGGTCAGCACTTCCTGCCACTGTCGGCGCAATAGGGCGTTCCATTCCTCCTGTTTCGCAGGATCGTCGGTGCGTCCGCCGCGCCCGTAGCGGGTGGAATAGCGTGAATCATCCGGATAGACATAGATGCCCATTTTTAATTGGTGGCGGCGGCAGGCATCGGCGACTTCCTTGACCAGATCGCCCTTGCCTCCCTTCCACGGGATGTTTTTGACGCTGTAGTCGGTGGTGTCGGTCTGCCACCAGCAGAAGCCGCCGATATGTTTGCAAACCAGCAGAACCTGCCTGGCTCCCCACGATTTCGCGACCTCGCAGATCCTGTCGGCGTCGAAACCCGCGGGATTCATTTTCGAGAGGTCGGTCCTGCCATCGATGTCCTTTTCCATGCCTTCCCAGGTAGCGACGCCGAAGTGGACGAAGAGGATGCGTTCCTGCTCATGCCAGGCGAACTGGGCGGGGCTGGGCCGCGCCAGGGTGGCGGCGGCCGGATCGGCAAGTGCGCGCTCCCAGTCATCGGATCCGGCGGCAGCGAGACGGGAATTGATGGAGAGGACCACGAGCAGGTAGCACGCGAAGCGGCAATTGCGGAGGAGTATCATGGAAAGTGGGAATACGGACTATCGATCGGACTTCAATCGTTGTTCGGAGAGAATTTTGAAAATTCCGTCTGCCAGTACCGCATTGCCCTCCCGGGTCAGATGGATTCCATCCGCCAGAGTGTAGGTCATCCTGCCATGCTTCCGGCCGAGAGAGAGCAGTTCCTTGTGCAGATCGTATAGCGGAAATCCATGGGTCCTGGCGAAAGAGCGGCTGATTTCGCGGTAAGGATCCACTGATTTGTCAATCCCTCCGGTTTTCTGATAGTGCGCCGTGAATGCCGGATTCCTGCCGTAAGCATGCAGGTCATCCAGAATGGGCGGGAAGGTGACAACGAGGGTTTTGGTTTTTGACGGTAGTTTTTCCAAATACCGGGCCAGGAGGGTCTTGAACTCTTCCGGACTGACAATCCGGGCGGGATGGGCGAGATCCTCATTGTTACCGCCTAGTTCCAGAATGACCCAATCCGGCTGATGGGCGCTGACCGCCTGATCAAACCGCGCCATGGCTTCCCGCGTGGAGTCGCCGCCGATCCCGGAGTTGATGACGTTGAATGTGACCGCGGGAAACGCTTCGGTCAGCTTGGCGTTCAAAAGATGCAGCCATCGTTGCTTCTCATCCGGCATTTGGATCCTGGCCTCGGTGATGGAGTTTCCGAATCCCACGATCGTGACGGTTTGAGGGGCGGCAGGATCCGCCGCGCCCATGACAAGCGGCAGCAACCACATGGATGTGATTTTTTTGATGATACCCGGGGGTTTTCTCATGAGCAGCTAGGGTGCGGGAGCGGTTGGCGCGTAGAGGGCGATGTCATCCGCGATCCGCATGATCTGAAGCTGTTCGTCCTGAGGGAAAATGAATACGAGGGTGCGGTGCGATGGGCGCACCGCCCAGTTGTTGCTATAGAGCAAACGTGGTCCTTCCGGAGTGTCCATGCTGACGGTGATATAGCGGGTTTCGGTTTCCGTGGCGGATTTCAAGTGGGGATCGATCCGCTCGACTCCTTTGGCCGGCAGCTTGATCTTCTGATCTCCGAACCTGGCGTAGAGATCCACTTGGGAAAAGTTGACGAAGCGACAGGATGGGAATGGAAACACCTTCAAGTCATCCGCGATCGCGGCCACCCGATAGCGTTTGGGGGCCTTGGGGTCATTCGTGAAAATCAACAGCGGCCATGGTCCGGCGGCGGCGATATCGACGGTGGCGGCTTGCTCGCGCAGCGGCTTGTCATCCGGACCGGGCACCAGCCGGTAGAAGACGATTTGCCTCCCCTTGGGTGCGAGATTGAAAACCGAGCGTGCCGAATCGGTGACCGAAATCCGGGTGTCCCGGCCCTTGACCTCATAATACAAATCGTCGGCTGAGAGCTGCCAGCCGAAGGTGCGGAAGCGGATGCCTCCCTCCGCGGAGGGTGTTTGTGCCAACAGGGACGGAAGAGTTAGAAGCAGGCCGACAACAACACGGAAAAGATTAGAGTTCATTGGAAGAGAGCCAGCGGAAGCCGATCACCTTGAAGCGGCGTCCCAGGTTTTGATTGATCGTCGATGAGAGTGATGCGATGGCGGTGGTGGGATCCGGATCGGCGGTCGAATCGACAAACTCGGGCACGCGCTGGACCACGGCCTCGGCCCAGGCCTTGGCCTGGGAAAGTCCGGTCGTGGGATTCAAGGATTCCCCGAAGGTGCGGATCACAAAGGTGTCGGAGCGCACGGTCATGGCTGGCGAAAACGCCTGGACGATGTCCTGCTGCATCAGATAGCCGGGCATGCCTGCCGTCGAGTTCAACGGATTGCCCGCGCCGTCTTTCAGATTGTCCGTGATTACGGGTGGAAGGTTGTAAGGTGGGAATCCGCTCATGGGCATGCCGGAACCTGTCGCATTGACGGTTTCGCCCGAGGATTTCACCGAGGCGTTGATGTCGGGCGAGGTGGTATCAATGGCGGCTTGCAGACAACCGACGCGGGTCAGGGGGCCGGCGGTGCCGAGGCGGCGATTGAGGAAATCCGCCATGCTGAGAAACGGCCCGCGGGTCTTGACTTGCTCGACAATGCGCGTGGCCAATTCGGTGACTTCGTCATCGGATAGCGCGCGGTTTCCTTCCCATGCCTGGTTGACCTTTCCCTCGACGGAGGATGACCAGAAGCGGGGGATGGGATTTCTCAGCGCGGCCGCAGCGATGGTGTCTTGATTTCCGGCAGTGGACGTGAAGACCCGCATGTCATTGCCCGACAAGCTCGATAGCAGGGCGGTCCACGCGGGGATGGAGGTGGAATTCACGTTGAACGCGCCGTCCAGCATGAGATTGGCCGCCGCCTTGTTGAAATCGCGCAGATCGCTCATCTGCGGCGCGGTCCCCTCTTTTTCGTATGGTTTGATCCGTGCATTCGGCAGCGCGGTGGCCTTGGTCAGGCTCGCTCCGGGATTCGCCGCGCTGAAGTCCTTCCACTGTTGCGGCACGCGCGGCGTGTATTTGTTGACGCCGGCCGGCGGCACGGTTGAGAAGTAGAAGCGGTCGAACAAGGTGTCATTGGCCAGAAAACTATCATCATAGAGGAGATGGGTGAATACGGGGGTGGCCTGCTCCAGCAGGTTGGAATTCGTGTCGATGAAAGGATTGGCCAGGGAGCCGCCGATAAACATCGATCCCGTATCCCGAAAGCCGTATTTGAAATAGCCGTAGTTGGCCATCGCATCATTATGATTGGCGAAAACCATCGTGGGCATGTGCATGAACTGGCCCATCGAGATCAATGGCTGGTTGGGGACGTCGCGCAGCACGGTCCTTGCGGGACCGGCGTTGGCGGCGACTCCTACGCTGGCACCGCCGACAAATGTTTCCCACTTTCCGCCGGGGGTCTTTTGGAACATTTCCACATCCGAGGCGCTGGTATAGGGGCTGCCAAAGGGGTTGATGTAAAATTCCTCCCAAGCCACGCCCAGCATGTTGTCGAATGGGGTGAAAAAGGGCGCGTTGCCATGGAACGGGGGGATCACCGCGCCTCCGTTGACATAAGTCTTCGAAGAGCTCGAGGGCTTCAAGCCCTTCTTGCGGATGAAGAATCCGGAAACGATGCGTGGCTGGACCAGCGAACTGATAGGGAGGGCGGGCCAGGTCGTTGGTGCCGGGATGTCCACCTGAGGCCCTGAGGTGTTGAAGACGCGGTTGCCTGGAAATTGACTGGGCCACTTGTTTTCAGGCGTCATGAAGGTATCCGCCTCTCCTGCGGAAAGTTGCTTGAAGGCCGGATTGAGGGCGAGCGGGAGCTCGACAAGGGCGCTTGCATCCGTGGTGCCCTCCCATGCGGCTCCGTTGGTGTATTTGTAGCCGGGTGTCGTGGAAGGTGGCACGGCCGGAACCACATCTACGCTTGTGGAGACCGGCAGATCACAGTATTGCGCGAAATCCTTGGTTAGGCCGGGAGCCGAGGTCAACTCGGCGAAAGTGATCGCTTGCTCCGGATTGGATTTTGGCACATCCGCCGTGAGGCCGAAGACCCGGGTTTCGCCTGGTGCCAGACTATCACATTCGCCCGCTTTGGTCCTGAGTGCGTATCGCTGGGCGTTGTTATACGGCGCCTGGGCCACGATTACGTTGGTGGCGACCACCGTGCCGCCCACTTTGACGGTGATTTTGTAAGTGCCGGCACCGCCGCTCGACCAATCCATGAACGCGCGATATCTGCGCTCCACTTGGAAACCGGCGGTGGATATCCTGCAACTGTAGGGATTGTGCAGGACCAGTTGGGGGGCATAACGCAGGCGCAGCTTCCATTTGGTGCTCGCTCCCTCAAGCTGCGGATAGCTTTCCAGCGCGATATCCGTGCGGTGGGAGATGATTTCCGGCACCAGGCCGCCGTATTTTCCGGAGGTGAATCCGCCGGCCACCGGTTCCTTGATCGTCACCACGCGGGGGGTGACATCATACGGCAGGGACGACATCGATCCCGTGGAGCCTGGCGTGATGGCGGAGTCCGCAGTCGTAAGCCCGGCGGGCTTCGGCATCACGTCCTTGTAGATGTTGTAATACGCGTGCAGTGCCGCCCAGGGCAGTCCGTCGGTGATGCCTTCATAAGTTGAGGCGCCGGCCTGCATGGCCGTCGAGTAGGGCACGGTGAGGCCCGGGAAATTGCGATAGAGTGTTTTTTTCCCGAAGCCGTAATCGAGATTGGGGTCGGGGTTTCCGGTCGTCAGTTTTTCAAAGCCGTCAGTGCTTTCAAAGGCGGCGGTGAGATCCTTTTTGAGGCCGCCACGCTTCACGTCGGCCAGCACGCCGCGACTGTAAGCGGTCACATCGGGCAGGAATTTTTCAAGCGGCAGATCGGCGGGCGAGGTCGGCAGCAAGCTGACGGTTTGGGTGGTGATGGAATTGCCCAATTGGGCGGCGGTGTTTTCCGATCGGAAATCCTTTCCGGCATCGGCCATCAAACCGGTGATCTTGTGGATGGCATTGGCCTGCGGAGCGAGGAGGTGCGCCTGGCCGAGTTGTGATTTGGGGGCGGCGGCGAGCGTGGGATCCACCAGATTGACCTTGGCTTTCAGTCCCTCGTCGGAAACCCAGTAGCCGTAGCGGCCGCTGGGCTTGGTCGCGCCGGGGCCGAGAACATTGACCAGCGGCACGGCGATATCCAACGGGGTCTTGCCCTGGTTTTTTGCGACGACCACCGCGAGCGGCGTGGCTCCGGTGCTCGCACCGTTGTAGTTCGTGGGATTGGGTGGAGCGGAGCCACCGGGGTTGGGATTGGAAACGAGCCATTGGCCAGAGGCGGCCTTGTCCGCGATGGATGGGGATGCCGCGCCCAGGCTGATCTTCCGCTGCGGGGAGGCTCCGGCGTCGAGTGGAGCCTCGCCGGTTTTCCAGGCAGCGGTCCAATAAGGTTGGTTGACGTCATCCATCGCCGGAGTGGCGGGGTTGCCGTCGAGAATCTCGGCCCGGGCGGTCACGCGCTGGTCCGGTCCGGCGTGTTTCTGGAGCTCCCCGAGAGCGATCAGCAGTGCGAAGCGCGCATTGTTTTTCGCTTCCGCCATCGCCTTGGTTTGACCGGCGGAGCGCAGCGAAATGCTGGATAAGGACAGCAAACCCACTGAGATGATCGTCAGGAGGATCATCAGGGAAAGCGTGACGACCAGGGCGAAACCACGCTGCCTGGGGAATCCGGGGATTCGGCCGCCCTGGGAGACGAAACCCGTGTGCTGGCAGTTCAGACTTTCCCGCACCGCCATGGTGGCTCCGGCGGGTGCGTTCCGATGGCGGGTGAAGGTGACGGCTTTGGGTTCCACTGGCTGACTATCGCTTGGGTTTCAAATAGGAACGAAACGAGGGGCTGGTTCCATTTCGCTGAATCTCAGATCATGGTGAACAAGGAGAGTCATCCCATCCATATGGACGAATAGCGACCAAACGTAGCAACATTTCTTGAAGCTCCGAGGCATTTATCCGCCACCCGCCTGCATTTTTCACGAAAAGTGTTGGCGATGGGATCCGATGAAAAAACCGACAAGCCGTTCCAAGCGGGATGGCTTGGAACGGCTTGGTTGAGGTTCGGAATGGAGTGCTGATTTACGGGACGACCACCGACAGGCGGCCGAAGAGCTTGCCACTCACCGCAAGACTGCGCGGGATATAGACCTCCACATCGTGGCCGGGGATCGCTCCATTCGCCACGGTGAGGATCGTCACGCCTGCCACACCATCGGTGGCGGTGGTCCAGGGGCCGACGAGATCCGTGTCATACTGGGCGCCTGAGGTCACTCCGGCGTCCACCGAGGCGGTGCTGCGGCGATAGGAGAACTTCAGGTAGTCTCCGGCGGGCACTCCGGCAGGATTGGTGACCAATCCGATGGTGGGCAGGTTTTCCACCTTCGTTTGGTTTGGCAGGTTGCCGATGACGAACTCGATCCCATTGGCGATGCCGTCTTTGTCGGGATCGCCGGTGGGCGTGAGATCCGGGCTTGGGAATGCGGAGAAGTCGAACCCGGCGATCCAGGAAGCGAAGGTGCCGCCTGCCGGTGCGACGCTGAGGGTCAGCACGCCTGTGGTTTCCGAGAAGGTCCACAAGCGGGTGTCCACGGTCTTGGTCCAGGTGACTCCATCGCCATTGGGGGTGTAGCCGACCACGTTGAACGAGGAATCGAAGGTTTCCGTCAAAGTGGCCGCATCCACCAGCGTCCAGGTGCCGGTGGTGAGGGTGACACCGCCGGTGAGGATGGTGAAATTACCGTCCAGGGATGCGGTTCCAGTGCCCGTGATGCGGTTGTTGGTGTTGTCGCTGACGGCGAACTGAAGTCCCGCGCCGCTGGCCAGCGACAAGGTGCCGCTGCTATTGACGATGATGTCGGCGGGATAGGACTTGGAGCCGGTGAAGGCCAGGGTGCCCTCATTCACCGTGGTGTTGCCGGTGTAGGTGCTGGGACCGGCGAGGGTGAGAACGCCGCCTCCCACTTTGATCAGTTGATTGCCGAAGGCTCCCTTGAGCGCGCCGGAGAAGGTGGTGTCCAGGCTGCTTTGACCGATGCTGAGATTGCTGACGGCCATGTCCAGATCGTCGCTGCCCTGGAGACCGGCAAGGTTGTAAACAGTGCCTTCAGGCATGGTCAAAACCACGCTTTGCTCGCCGGATGCGCCGGTGTCGAGCGTGCTGGATTGCAGCGCATTGGCGTGTGAAAGTGCCAGGGTGCCGCCGCTGACCAAGGTGTCGCCGGTGAAGTTGGACGCGCCGGTGAGTTGGAACGTGCCGGCGCCGACCTTGATCAGGCCGCCGTCGCCGGTGATGCCGCCGCCGCCGGGAGATGCGGTGTTGACGACTCCGGTGTGGTTGCCGAAGTAGGTGGAACTCAGGCCGCTGGCTCCGATGCTGATGGTGTTGGACCCGAGCGAAAGCTCATCGACGCCGGTCAGGCCGCCGATGTTGTAGGTGCTGCCTGCCGCAGTGAAGGTCACGCTCTGGTTGTTGTTGGAGCTGGTATCCAGGGTGGCGTTTTGCAGGGCATCGACATTGCCGAGTTGTAGCTGGGTGGGATTGCCGGTAGCACCGTTGGTCAGGATGCCGCTGAAGGTGTTGGCGGCATTGAGAATGAGGTAGCCCGCCCCGGATTGGCCGGGTCGGTTGATGTTGCCGGTGCCGGAAATCACGCCGTTGATCGTCAGGGTTCCCTGGTTGTCGAGGTAGCTGGTTCCCGGCCTCACGGTGACGCCGCGATTGGCGGACAAGGTGACGGCGGAGGTGTTCCGCAATGAGCCGCCTGCCAAGGTGAGTTGATCGGCCACGAAGCTCGCCGGGGTGCTGCCCAGGTTGGCCTCGGAGGAGATGGTGAGCCGGTCGGTGGAGTTGAAGAGACTCAAGCCGCCGACGATGGTCTTGCCGGTGTAGGTGTTGGTGCCGGCGAGCGTGGTGATGCCCGCGCCGGAGACGGTCACGCCGACCGCACCCGTGCCGTTGTCGGTGATGGTGGAGTTGATGGTGAGCAGGTTGGCGGCGGTGGTGTTGTTGCTGGTGAGATAGATCGTGCCAGCCGTATTGTCCGCGCCACCGGCGGTGAGAACACCGTCATTGGCGCTGTTTCCGATTTTCAGGCCTGCGGCATCGCTGGCGACCATGATGCCGCCCGCCGCACCGAGGCGGAGGATGTCGGCGGTGCCGGGATCGTAGGTGACGGCAGCGGTGGTGCCGCTGGCGAGCAGGGTGTTGATATCCGTGGTGCCGGCGGCGGCCGGGGTGATGCTGGCGGGGGTGGTGCCAGTGCCTTCGAGGACGCGCACGTTGCTGGCGGCTGCGGAGGAAAGGGTCTTGGTGCCGGATTCCAGCCGTGTGAGATCGGTGTAGGTGGCCAGGGCCGCGACGTTTCCGCCCGCAACATCGGTGGCGTTGATCGCCCAGTTGTTGCCGATGCGCGCCCAGCCGCCGAGGATACCGTTGGTGTTGGTGTTATTGAGCGTGATGCCGTTGGTGGCGCTCTGGGTGCCGGTGGAGAGGGTGAAATTCACCGTGCCGCCGGGGGTCGGGTTGACATCTTGGAGATTGAGTACGGTTTCAGTGCCGCCATTGACGTTGACCGCCACGCCGGTGGCTCCGGGATTGAGCGTCAGGCCCGCGAAGTATTGGGACGTGCTCCAAGAGTTGGTCGTGCTGGGGGTGATGGTGGCCCCCGTTCCTGCGGCGGTGGTGTTGGCGCTGATGATGAACTGATTGCCGCTAATGCCGGGAAGGCCGGTGAGAACGGTGACGATGTAGGCTCCTGCAGGGATGCCGCTGCCGGAGACGGATTGGCCCGGCGCGAGACCGGCGGTGGAGGAGACCGAGGTGATGAGGCTGTCGCCGTTGTTCCAGGTGCCGGTGACGGGGGTGGTGGAGGTGCCGTTGGCCCGTCCGCTGAGCTGGAAGGTGGAGGTGCCACCCAGAGTCAGGGTGGAGTCGAGGGGCAGATAGTCGCTCACGCTGACGGCGCCGCTGGCGGCGGCTAGCGCCCGCTGTGGATTGAGGGTCATCGTTCCCGCATTCGCCGTGAAGGTTCCCGTCGTGGTGCTGGGCGCGGTGAGGACGAGTAAGCCGGTGCCCTGCTTGTCGAAGGAAACCGCGCCGG
>JAUYNL010000084.1 GCA_030696085.1 Luteolibacter sp. | reverse complement strand
CCGGGCCATCCCCACGCGGGTGGGGAAATCTTGATGGGCCAGGCGGTGTGCCTGCGCAATGACGGGCCATCCCCACGCGGGTGGGGAAATCTCCATGTCCAGGCGCGGGTCTCCCGCCTTCAGCGGGCCATCCCCACGCGGGTGGGGAAATCTCCTGAAGGGAAACCCGGTGGTAACTGAATTGCGGGCCATCCCCACGCGGGTGGGGAAATCTTATTGCCTCGTCCGGGCCATAGGCGGAAGTGCGGGCCATCCCCACGCGGGTGGGGAAATCCTCCAACCGGGGCCGATTGGGATCGTGTCCAGCGGGCCATCCCCACGCGGGTGGGGAAATCGGCCGCGCTCGCGGGAAGCTGCGTCCAGACCTCGGGCCATCCCCACGCGGGTGGGGAAATCTCGGTAGGGCTGAGGGGGAATGGCTCGCCAAACGGGCCATCCCCACGCGGGTGGGGAAATCTCGTCAAGGCCGCCGTCGCCGATGGCCGCATCCGGGCCATCCCCACGCGGGTGGGGAAATCCTTGAACGCCTGCCATTCCTCCGCAACCGGATCGGGCCATCCCCACGCGGGTGGGGAAATCCACCGCGGCGATAGGTCCGGTTCCAGTTTCCGCGGGCCATCCCCACGCGGGTGGGGAAATCTGCTTCGCTAAATTTCGCAGCCTTCTCCGCCGCGGGCCATCCCCACGCGGGTGGGGAAATCTGGCAGGCGTTCAAGACGGCGGTGTTCACGAGCGGGCCATCCCCACGCGGGTGGGGAAATCCGCAGTGCGGTCTTCATGCTTTCCAGCGTGCGCGGGCCATCCCCACGCGGGTGGGGACATCACGACCAATCTGCTTGCGGATCTGCTCAACAGCGGGCCATCCCCACGCGGGTGGGGAAATCTCCCGGCGTAACTCCCAACAGCGCCACGGCGCGCTTGGTGACTTTGTTGGCGTCATACACACCTTCGTCGAGGCACACGCCCCAGGGGCGCGTGGCGGCCACGTTGACGATGATCCCATCCGCCGCCGTGCCTTTTTGCACCAGCAGGTATCGGGTGGTGAGCGAGACCTCCAGCGTCAGGGGAATCACACCATCGGCATGAGTCCCCACAGTGGAGGCTTCGTTGTGACATTCCTCGCGTGCCCCAAGACGGAACACCGAGCAGATGGCGAGCAGCAGCATGCTCAGGCAATGTTTTAATTTCATGTTTCTATCGGTTTGGTTTCTGGTGTTCCGCTTCGGGCCGGAGCCCTCCGCTGGAAATTCTTCAGCCCATTTTGGCGAGCTGTTTGTCGTGTTCGCGCTGGGCGGTGATCACCTCGATGGCCTGCGCACGGCTGAGGCCGGCGCGGGTCTTGGCGATGATCTCATCTTCAGGGATCTCCCCGGAGGCTTCGGTCTTTTTGGGAGCATCCGGAGCGGCGGGCGGCGGAGCATCCGGCGCATCACCTGCAGGAGGGTTTCCACCGGCAGCTTTCGCGGCGAGTGCCTCATCATAGAGAGCCTGGAGCTTCTCAGTGCTGGCATTGTTGGCAAATGAAACGCCCATGCCTGTCAGCGCTTCTTTGAGTTGGTCTCGATTCATGATAATTTCAGTGTTTCAGAATTTCAGAATTTCAGTTTTTACCCGATCAGGCTTCCGTGCGTTCGAAGTAGCCCTTGAACTTCGGCTCCTTCTTCGTCTTCGCCCAGGCGGCGGCGTAGGAGAGTCCTTCGTCCTTTTGGAGCTTGGTCACGGCGTTGGAGACCTCCTCGCGGAGATTGTCCGTGGTCGCGCGTTCCTGGCGGCGGTCACCCAGATTGAGCGCGGTGTTTTTCCGCGCCGGCGTGATGGCCCGCAGCGAGTTGATTTCCTCCTCGCGCTTGTCGCCCTTGAGCTTGGCTTCCCAGGCCGGGCGTTCCGCGGCCGTGATGCGGCCGGATGCCAGCGCATCGCCGAGGATCGAGTTGTTTTGCTCCTCACGAAGCCGGGTGATCTCCGCTTCCCTGGTGCGGAGCGAGTTTTCCACTTCCGTCTTCTCCGTCTTCACGGTTTCGAGTTCGGTGGCGGCCGTCGCGTTTTCGGTGGCGGCGGTGCTGAGGCTGTCGATCTTGGCCATGACTTCTTCGTCGGTGGCTTCAGGTGGAAGGCCCAGTTTCTGGCGGATTAGTTTCGGATCCATGGTGGTGTCTGTTTCGGTTTCGGTGGGTGGCGGCGTATCCCCGCTGCCGGAGGTTTCTAACTGAGAATTGAAAATCGGATCGCTCGCGGCGATGCGCGGCACGTTGGTGAGGCCGATGCTGATCAGCCGGTCCGGCACGAAGCGGGTCTTGTCCGGAGGCGCGTCCCAGCGTGGAGACGGATAAATCCACCAGCCCTCCCGCTTGTTTTCCTCGCCCAGGGAGTTCCACTCGGCATAGCCCCACAGGCCGTCCGCCCTGGACTCCAGCTTGGTCACCTTGCCGATCCGGCGATCATCAGGCCAGACTTCCGGATCCACGTCCGGGTGCCCGTGATAGATCGGGATGCCACGGAACTTTCGTCCCAGGCTGCCGAGCAGGGAATTGAACTCGCCCACCATGGCATTCCCGGAATCCTCGGTCACATGCTGCAGGCGGCCCGGCGTCTTGCCGCGGAAAACACCGTAGGGGCTGATCTTGAACCAGCCGTCCGCGCTGTCCGTGAAATCAATCGCGTCGGCAGGATCCAGCGCGTTGGCAATGTCGGACTCGCGGGCCTGTGTGGCCATGGCGCTGTTTTCCACGGATTCCCTCGCGGTCAATCGAGTCCAACACGCCAGTATGGAGGCCATGCAGGATTTCTCAGGCGTTGCCAAAGCACGCGCCATCCGGTCTGCGGACAAGGCGGGCAGGGGATTGAACTTGTCGGAAATGGATTGGGGTAATTTCATGGTGTGATGAAAAGTCGATGGTTGGTGATCAATGAGGAAGTGGCGCGGTTATATCGGCTTGAAGCCAGAGCGCGGCGAATCGTGCATCGACACGCGCGATCTGTTCCGGCGAGAGAGATGGGGCTTGAAGCGGTCCTTGCAGAAACCCGGCTGCGTTGTGCAGAATATGACCTAGAGATCTCAGCCAGCGTGAAAGCGTGGGAATGGGGAAAGCCGCTCGCCACGATTTCCGCCGAGGCTCAAATGTGGCGTTATGTGAGGCTGAATTCCGCTGCGATGTGGCTCGGCATGACGGTGGAAGTGCCGGGGCTGGCGCGGGTGTGGGGAGAACCGCAAGCGACGGATGAGGAAGTGGTGCGCTGGCTGCTGGCGGAGTGGTGGCAGCAGGGAGGGATTCTCCTTCGCTCGCTGTATGAGATGGGAGCGGAGTGATTTTCGAGTTGAGGAGTGTTGGTTTCATGGTAGGTTGTTTTCGCAAGGCGGCATTCAGTGACTCGCGGCGATTGAAGATGCTGCCCCGGCTGGAGGCAGTGAGTGGTTTCCAGTGAACAGCGGGCGCGTCCACCAGGGCGCGTCCGCATTTGTTTTCAGCGGATGGCATCGGGGCTGCCTCCTTTCACCATGATGTTCCAGGCGTAGCCGTTGATCGTATCGACGATCACCTCGACATCCTGATGTTTAGGACCCTTACGGAAGGTCTTGGCGTAAAGCGTGCGGATATTTCCGTGTTTCCGGCTGGATTCGCTCGTCCCGGCTTCCACGGCCAACACGGCCCAGCGCAGGCGCTGCTTGCGGGCATTGCGGTCCGCGTCGTTCATCACCTTCTCATCGAGCTTTCGCTTCAGCTCGGCACCGAAGCGAATTCGCTCGCCATCCTGATTCGCCACGAAGAACCCCTTGTCCAGTTGTGCATCGGCTTCGTCCGGCGTGATCAGTCGCGGGGCGGCCACCCATCCATTCGCCCGGCGGGTTTCCCAGCCTCTGCGGGCACCGTCTGAGTTTCCAGCGTTCTCCACCTCTTCAGATTCGCCACCCAGAAACGCACCCACCATCTGTCCGGAGAGCACCTCGCTGAGCGCGGCCGCGTCGCCAGCCAACTCCGGCATGCCCTTTGAAATTTTCTTGAGCGCCGCTGTCATCGCCGCCAGATCGCCGGTCTGATAGGCGGAAAACAGCGCGTCGCCCAGCGGCTGCAGGTCCGCTGCAAGAGCGCTGCGGATGGCCTGCATGGAGTCGTCCGGATAGCCGGGCACCTCGCTGTTTGCCAGATCCTCTTTCGGCGCTTCGGCCACCGGCGCTTCCGCACCTGGCGCGGCGCGTCCGGAGCGCGGCTGCAGCGCGTCCGCCTCATCCTTGGCCTTGGGCAGATTGAGGCGATTCATCAGTGCGGAGCTGGAAACCTTCGCTCCACGGTCCGCGAGTTGCGTGGCGGAGCCGATCACCTTGGTGGAATCCTCCTGCACCGGCACCACGAGTTCCACGCGGGCCAGCGGCTCCACGCCATTGCCGAAATACCACTCGATCACCAGGCGGGAGATTTCCTCCAGCGTCTCGGCGATGGTTTCCGCATCGTCGCGGCGCAGGATGTCGGTTTCCTTCTCCTGGAGACTCGCGCCGGTGCCCTCGCCGCTCGGTCCGCTGGACATCGAGCTGAGGTCTGCCCCGCGATACAGAGCTGCCATCCGGCGATCCACCCGCTCGATCACCGCCGGCATTGGCATCCCGGCCGGGTTGCCCTCCGCCTGGATGATCTTGATCGGCTCGGCATGCGTGCCGTCGTCGCCGGTGATCACCGCGCACCAATCGTGGCCGAATGCCTGCGTCGCCTCTTCCATCGCGATGGCTTCCGGCGTGTCGGCCGCGGCGGAGGTCCGTCCTAACACGCCGGGCACCGAGAACTTTTCGGAGAAGATCAGCCAGTCGTTGAATGCGCTGCGTTTCGCCAGGTAGCCGATGGAACATGCGATCATCAGGCCATCGCCCGTGGTCACCATCCACTCGCCGTCCGTCAGATCCGGGCCATCCCCACGCGGGTGGGGAAATCCCGCAGATGGCCAGAGTTGAGTCCGGCAGCGTCGGGCCATCCCCACGCGGGTGGGGAAATCAAACCGCTCAAGCTCAAACGGAGGGGCAGGCGCGGGCCATCCCCACGCGGGTGGGGAAATCGACAAGGGCCGCATCCCGCCGCCGCCCTACAGCGGGCCATCCCCACGCGGGTGGGGAAATCCGGCGAGGTTCGCCCCATCTCCAACGAACTCGCGGGCCATCCCCACGCGGGTGGGGAAATCTCTGCGGTTGCCAATGAGTTACAGTGGCGGGAGTGGCGGGATCAAGCGATATTCTGGGTGTGACAAGTTGGCTCAATCGGGTTGGTGAGCTGATCGCTGACGGTCACCAGGTTTTTAAAACGGGCAGTTTTGCGGGTTGATCCAGCTTTCGGCGATGAGCGGGATGCCGGAGATTTCCACTTCGCGGCGTCCGGTTTTGCCTTCGGGGCCGATTCGCTCGACGGTGTAGCCTTGGCAATTCGGCGCGGAGGAGATGATGAGCATGCCGAAGTCCTTCGAGGCATTTCTCAGGATGAAATCCATGACTTTGCGGTGGGTGCGCACGTTGAGGGTGCCGACGAAGACGTTGGCGCGCGGCTCGATGAACCAGCGTTTCAGATGGCCGCGGGTGGCGGGCGGGACGTCGTTGCAAACCAGGACGGTCATGGGGCGGCAGGTGTGAGGGAAGTCGTTTCAGGCTTCGGATTTGGGCTGGAGGGGGTGGTCGGGTGGGGCGTCATCGGGGGATTCGCCAAGGTCTGCGAAGAGTTTTTTGAGATCCTCGGGCATGCGGCGGAGCATGCGGGTATCCTCGATTTTTTGTTTGAGAATTTTGCGGACAAGGGTGCCGTCGTCTTTGGGATCGATGGAGAGGGCCTCGAAGGCGGCGGGCCAGGAGGTCTCGTGTTTGTAGAGGTCTGCGGCGTCGTAGATGAAGGGCAAGGTGCCGGCGGCATGGACGAAGCCGAGTTGCGGGATAAAGCCCATGGAGCAGCAGACGGCGGCGGTGAGCGCGTAAAGCGAGGCATTGGAGGCGGAGAGGGCGCGGTTGATGCCGTCGGCGAGTTGCCAGTTTTCGGTTTGATAATCGCGGCCTTTCCAGGTGACGCCGTATTGGAGGCCGAGATCGGCGTAGGTTTGTTTGACGCGTTTTCCCTCCATGCCGCGGAGTTGTTTGATGTTGATGCCGTGGACGGATGCTTCGGGGAAGCGGTGGAGAAACATGCGGCGGGCGATCTCGTTTTGGGAGCGTTTGTTTGCCCAGGCGGTGGCGTGGATGCGGGCCATGGAGTTATCGTGATTGGGCGTGATGCCGAAGGCGTAGAAGCGCAGGCCGTCCTCGCCGAGCCAGAGCAGCGGGCAATTGCACTGGGCGGCGGCTTTGACGGCGGCATGGGTGATGGAGGTGCCGGGGCCTAGGATGAGGGCGGAGATGGTGGCCACGGGCAGGCGGGTGATGAGGCCATCGCCGCCGATCCATTTGATGGAGGAATCATCCACCTCAAGGCGGCCGTATTCCAGATAGATGGGTGTCCAGCGGTCCTTGGCGGGAGCGAGGGTATCGAGGGGCGGGCGTTCGAAGATGGGCATGGTGGGGAAGAGGTAGGGTGAAGGCGCGAGCGAAGAGGGCGGAGGGCGGAGGGATTGACAGTTTTAGTCAAGTTGACTAGGTTGCGGGCATGCAGGTGACGATCCATGAGGCGAAGACGCATCTTTCACGGCTGATTGCGGCGGTGGAGCGCGGTGAGGAAGTGGTGATTTCGAGGCGTGACAAGCCGGTGGTGAGGTTGGTGATGGAGAAGCGGGAGAAGCCGAAGCGGAGCTTGGGGTTTCTGTTGAAGCCCGGCCAG
This sequence comes from Luteolibacter sp., assembly GCA_030696085.1. Taxonomy (GTDB): domain Bacteria; phylum Verrucomicrobiota; class Verrucomicrobiia; order Verrucomicrobiales; family Akkermansiaceae; genus Luteolibacter. The sequence continues at coordinate 2,632 of JAUYNL010000084.1, read as the reverse complement.
GAGCCTCCGGGTCTCGAGGGCTTTTTCGACAAGGAGTTTGAGGAGCGGATTGCGCAGGATTTTTACGATGCGGTGGATGCGGGTAAGCCGTACCGGCCCGGATCTTCACCGAAGTGATTTCCCATGGAACGGTGTCTTCTGGATACGATGGCGGTTTTGTGGATGGCATTGAGACCTGACCTGCTGGGCAAAGGGGCGGTGAGGAAACTGGCGGATTCCGATTTGTTCCTGGCCTATTCCGTGGTCAGCCTTTGGGAAATCGGGATCAAGATGGCGGGCAAGGGTTATCATGATTTTGAGTTGCCCGACGATTGGGATGTGTCACTCGCGGAACAGTTGGATGCCCAGGAAATCGTCCGCTTGGAGATCGAGCCGGGCCACTGCCGGATGATCCAGGATCTGCCATTCCATCATCGCGATCCATTCGACCGGATGATCATTGTGCAGGCATTGCAGGGAAATTTCACGGTGATCGGGTCTGACAAGGTTTTCGATGATTATGGGGTGGGGCGGGTGTGGTGACGGATGGGGCGGGAAACGAATTCTCTCTCACCGAAGGTGACCGGTTGGTCGTGGAGGTGGAAATCTCCGGGCTTTAAATGTTCGGCGGCGGGTTCTTCCCACCGTTCGAGATTGGTGGGATCGAGCTCCGGCGGGAAGGACGGGCGGCGGGTGGTTTCCTCCCAGTCGCGGATGCGTCCGATGAGTGTGCTGGAGGCGGCTTGGGTGTCCGCGCCCTCCACCGGGCTGAGAGGCATGGCGGGCAGGCAGGTTTTCCGGCCGAACCACACACCCCAGACGGGATTTTCCAAGTGGCGGATGGCGGCGATGATGACGTCAGAATCACCCTCGAAGGCGGCGATGAAGCGGGCCTCGTTCAGATAGGTGCGGTGGGTGATGACGGCGTTGGCGCTGGCACCGCCGGAGGCTTTGCGCGGGATGCTCAATTTATCAAAGGCACTCGCCCGCGCGTCGTAGCCGCCGCCAACAGTGTGGAAATCCGATAGCCGTCTGACGAGTCGTCTGGAAGCGCGAGGCAGTCGATAGACGGTGAGCCGGAGGGCGGAAAATGGCGCGAGTTTCTCTGCCTCGTCGGGTGCGTGTTTGTCGATGCCTGCTGCGGCGGCCAGCAAGCCGATGAGGGCGCTCTTGGTGGGAAACGCCTCGGTTTCCCGCCGGGTGAAGCGGGACGAGGATCCCCAGGACTGCATTGGGCCATCGAGCAGGATGGCGAAGGCGCGGGTGGTGGAGTCAGACATCGGTGGTGAGGAGTTTGGTGAGAAAGCCCTCGAGTTTGTCGTCGGTGAGGAGGGATTCCACGGAGGTTTCAATGCCCCAAAGGCTTTTGAGGTCGGCGTGGTGTTTGAGCATTTCAGCCTTGGAGTTGACGGCGTAGCCGTTGCCGTTCGCCTTGATGGGTTTTTCGAAGGCATTGATGAGTTGGAGCGGCTGGCCCTTGTCCTTGCGGATGCCGAGAACCTCGACGGGCAGGGTGGCTCCGTTCATGGAATTCTGGCGGGCACCGGGAACGGCGGTAAGCACGGAAGTGATGAAGGCGCGAAGAATGGATTTGCGCTTTTCCTGTTCTTTGATCGGACCAAGGTGCTTCGCGTCAAAAAGCAGGTCAAGATTGATAGCAACGTAGCGGTAGTAGGTGGCGGAGTTGTATTCGAGCGTGCCGATCATGCCGGCTCCGGCGTCTTCGGCATCGCCCTTCCGATCATCGACGGCGGAAAAGAAATCGATTTCATTCGCCGTGGTATGGGTGGAAAGAGCATGGGAGAACATGGCGGCACCTTCGACATTGAGAGTGGCATCATTGGCGATCATGCGACCGAAAAGGGCGATGTCCGCGGCGTCGAGGCGGTCCACTTTTTTAACAGCCTGCTTTGGCTCTTTGCCCTCGGCAACGGCAACAGCCACTTGCTGGATTTCGGAAGGTGAAAGAAATACTGCGGTCGTGACTTGATTCGGGTTTTTTTTATCAATGGAGCTGAATGCCTCGCAAATCAGCTTTGCACTTTCTGCGGCGGCGGCGTCATCCATTCCGGCCCCGACAAGAGCTTCGGTGAAGGGCTCCAAGAGGAAACGGCTGCGGATGCCTTCGAAGCCGACTGGCGATTTTTCGCGAGCCCGCAGGCGGGAGGCCCGCTTCAGGGCTTGGCTGGAAACTCGGGCGCGTTGGCTGCCGCCGAAGGTGGCGGATTTCGGAGATCCGACGTCATCGCGGTTGAGGCAGGTGACGGGGAAGGACTGGAGGATGTGGAGTTCGATTAGTTTCATAAGATCAGAGTTTGCTGGTTTAAGTGTTCAGTGTTCAGAGTGCTTGGTGATGTGTTTGATGCGGTGATAGGTGTCTTTCGTGGAGCAGATGGCGTTCGGATGGTTGCAATTGGGGTTTTGGGATTGGTGAGAACCAAGGCGTTCGTGAAATCCTTGGATTTTCTGAGTCTGAAAAACTTTGCGGCTTTGCGGCTTTGCGCGAGAAAGCTCTTCATGACGAGGGATGGATTGGAAGGCGGTGGTCCCATACCATCCGGACTAAGAGGAGTGGCTCGCGCAAAGGCGCAGAGACGCAAAGGAAGAGGGGGACGGTTGATGCATTGCGGTTGGGCTTTCATGGCGGGAATGC
>JAUYNL010000072.1 GCA_030696085.1 Luteolibacter sp. | reverse complement strand
CGATCGACATCCTGTCTCTCGGCCGCCCTTCGTTGTGGCGGCCCGCGAAGCTAGGAGCCCGCACCCCCACACGTCAATCCATTTTGTGAAAGTTTTTTGGTTTTTTTCCCTGACGCCCGCAAGAGACTGGATTTCAAGGGGCGAAGCTTTAAAAATGCCGTTCGAGCGAAAGCAGGCACGGCATTTTACTCAAAAAAGCCGCGAATACGGTCGAGGTTGCGGCGGTCCTTTTTGGTAGGGCGGCCGCGCAATCCCTCATTCCTTGCCTGATGCCATTCGCGCTGTGCTTCGAAGACTCCAGGCGAGGTGCTTTCCTCGTAACAAACGCGTGCTTCCGCCGCAGCCTGCCGCTTCTCGATCAGCGAAATCACGCGCAGCACTCGGGTTCCAGGACCTTCGGGAAACGGGATCTCGAGGATATCGCCCGGATGCAGGGGCGATGCGGCTTTGAGCGCATGACCGAGCCTCCTGACCTTGCCCGAAGCGCACATTTCCGCCGCCAGACCGCGGGTTTTGAAGAACCGCGCGGCCCACAGCCATTTGTCGGTGCGGACGGTGGTGAGCATTGCGAACTTATCTGTTTTCAACCGAAGCCATGGGTGGAGCCTGTCATAGTTTCAAGTTTTGAAATCACGCGTTTGGAAGGCGAACCAACCGAAGGTGAAGAGCGATACATTGAGCCCTGCCAGAAACGCGTAGGACTCGATGATTTTCGGCCACGACAGGTGTTGCTCCATCAGGAAAACCCATGCGCTCATGCGCCATGTGACGAAGTAGCTTTCATAAGGTTTGAAGAAGGGAAAACCCTGCAGGATCATGTCCACAAACAGAATCGTCAGCGTGATGATGGTGGCCGCAGCGGGCTTGATCTTGAAACACGAGAACATGAAGGCGATCGAGGACAAGGTGATCATGCTCAGGCCGATGCCCGCCGCGGAAAGCGCGAGCCGCGAGGCCCCCTCCCACCAATCCGGATAGGCGGCGAAGACTTTCATTTTCGGCTCCATCACAAACAAGCCGCCCTCCCATCCGACCGCGGCCACCGCCATCAGGTAGCCGGAAACGCCCACGAAGAATACGAAACTGAATGTGTAAAGCGAGACGGCGATGTATTTCACCAGCAGAAGGCGCAGTCGGCTCACCGGCCTGGCGAAGACCATGCGCAGATTACCGTCCTCGTTTTCTTTCGCCACGATGTCGCCCGCCACCAGCGCGAAGTAGATCGATCCTAACAAGAACATGCTCAGCAGCATGATGGTGAAGGTGATGGTAAGTGAGCTGTAGTAGGTGCCGAATTCCAGTCCGTTTCGTTCCATCAGCCCGCGCATATGGTTCTGGCTGCGCTCCAGCTTGTAAACGAAAAGGATGAGCGCCTCCATGATGAGGAAGGCTCCGTAACCCATCCAGGTGCGCGGACGGGCGAAGAGTTTGCGGAGCTCGCCGCGGAGTTGTTCGGGAAAAAGCATGCGGGTGGGGGCTGGCGTGCCGTATCCATACACCCAAAGCATTAAAATCAAAGGAAGCATGTGCGAACAATCCGCCCTGGTTCCGGGGTAGCTTTCAAAACATGCCGCTGAGGGACTTTTCCACCCACGGATGGAACTCCGCCGGAATGGGTGCCTCGAAGTGGTGTCGCTTGCCGGTGATCGGATGCTCGAAGGAAAGCTTCCAGGCATGCAGCATCAGCCGCTCCGGCAGGCTTGGGTCTTTCAAGGGCTTGCCATAGATGGGATCGCCAAGGATAGGGCTTCCCTTGTGATGCAGGTGGACGCGGATCTGGTGGGTGCGACCGGTGTGCAGATGGCAGAGCACCAGGGCGGTGATCGTGGCGGCGTCGGTGGAGAGGATTTCGTAATCAGTGATGGCGGTCTTGCCGCCGGGCGGATTGACCACGGCCATTTTCTGGCGGTTCACCGGATGGCGGCCGATGTGGGTGAAAATCGTGTCCTTTTCAGGCTTGGGAATGCCCTGGGTCACCGCCAGATAGAGTTTCTCCATCGTGCTGCGTGCGGAAAACTGGGTGACCAGCGATTGGTGGGCGGCATCGGATTTGGCTACGACCAGACAACCGGAAGTGTCCTTGTCGAGGCGGTGCACGATACCCGGGCGCTCGACTCCGCCGATGCCGGATAGCCTGCCCTTGCAATGGTGCAGCAGCGCGTTGACGAGCGTGCCATCCGGATTTCCCGGCGCCGGATGCACAACCATTCCCGGTGCCTTGTTGAGGATGACGAGGTCATCGTCCTCAAAGAGAATTTCGAGTGCGATGTCCTGCGGCGCGGCATTGAGCGGCACCACCTCGGGGACGGCGATGCCGATGAGATCGCCGGTTTTCACGGCATCACGCGGTTTGGCGGGACGGCCATTGACGATGATGCGCTGCTCGCGAATGAGCACCTGGATGCGCGAGCGCGAAAGCTCCGGAACACGGGCGGCTAGAAACGCGTCAAGGCGCTCGGCAGGGGCATCGGCACGAATTTCCACGGCATGAGTGTCTGCTGAGGAAAAAGATGCCGCAAGTTTCAAGTTGAATTACTACATCTCCAGCATTAGCCGGGCCGGAGATTCCAGACAATCCTTGATGTGGATGAGGAAGGTGACGGCTTCCTTGCCATCGACGAGGCGGTGGTCGTAGCTGAGCGCGAGATACATCATCGGACGGATGACCACCTGGCCATCGAGCGCGACCGGGCGCTGCTGGATGGTGTGCATGCCGAGGATGCCGCTTTGTGGCGGATTGAGGATGGGCGTGCTGAGCAGCGAGCCGTAGGTGCCGCCGTTGGAAATGCTGAAGACGCCACCCTGGAGATCATCGATGGTGATCTTCCCGTCCTTGGCCTTGGTGGCGTAGCCGAGGATGTCCTTTTCGATTTGGGCGAAGGATTTCTTGTCGGTATCGCGCAGCACGGGAACGACGAGTCCCATCTCGGTGCCGATGGCGACGCCAATATCATGGAAATGGTTTTCAATGATATCATTTCCCTCGATGCGGGCGTTGATGGTGGGGCAATCCTTGAGCGCCTGGGTGACGGCCTTGACGAAGAACGACATGAAACCGAGTTTCACGCCGTGTTTTTTTACAAACTCGTCCTGAACCGTCTTGCGCAGGGCCATGACGGCGGACATGTCCACCTCGTTGAAAGTCGTTAGTATGGCGGCTGTCTGCTGGGCATTGACCAGATGCGTGGCGATCTTGCGGCGCATCATCGACATCTTGCGGCGCGTCGTGCGGCCGTCGCTGACCACTGCGGCGGGAAGTTCCCGTTCCACTGGGGCGGAGGGGGCGGTGAAATCAGGCTTGTTGAGCGTGACCGGTGATGCGGCTTTCGGCACGGCGACGGTGGCGGGCTTGGTTGGAAGGGCTGCGGGCTGGGGCGCGCGCGCTACTCGCGCACCCACTTCGATGCGCGCGATGATGGTACCGATGGGGACTTCCTCGCCCTCCGGCACGAGAATTTCGAGAGTTCCGTCGGTGGTGGCTTCGAGTTCGTTGGACACTTTGTCCGTTTCCAGGGTGACGAGCACCTCGCCCTTGCGGATGGGCTCGCCGTTCTTCTTGTGCCAGCGGGCGACGTTGGCTGAGGTGACGGATTCGCCGGAGGCGGGGACTTTGACGTCGGTGGTCATGGAGAAAATGCGGTTGTTGAAATTTGAGTGAAAGCGGTATCGGATCAGACACTGAAAGCATGCTCCAAGAGCGCCTTCTGTTCCCGGTAGTGCATCGCCTTGGAGCCCGCGGCGGGACTGGAGGCGGCATCCCGCCCGGCATAGCGGACTTTCGCGCCGACGGCGCGATCAAGCCGCGGCGAGATGTAGGACCATGCGCCCATGTTGAGAGGTTCCTCCTGGCACCAGACGTAGTGCGAAGCTCCCGGGTATATGCCGGCGATGGCTTCGACCATTTCGAGATGAAAGGGGTAGAGCTGTTCAATGCGGATGATGGCCGTGTTTTCGATGCCCTTCTCCTGACGATGGGCCATCAGGTCGTAGAACACCTTTCCGGTGCAAAAAACCACGCGGCTGACGTTGGCGGCGTTCGCGAATTCCTTTGGATCAGGCAGTACTTCCTGGAAACAGGATCCCTCCAGGAAATCCTGCTCGCGGGAGACCGCCTCTGGCCTTCCCAAAAGGCTTTTCGGCGTCATCAGCACAAGCGGCTTGCGGAAGTCCCGGTGTTTCTGGCGGCGCAGGGCATGGAAATACTGGGCCGGCGTGGTGAAATTTCCGACGATCATGTTATTCCCGGCGCAGAGTTGCAGGAATCGTTCCAAGCGTGCGCTGGAATGCTCCGGTCCCATGCCTTCGTAGCCGTGGGGCAGCAGCATCACCAGATCCGTGGGGATCTGCCACTTGGACTCCGAAGAGGCGATGAACTGATCGATGATGACCTGAGCGCCATTGCCGAAATCGCCGAACTGCGCCTCCCACAGGGTGAGCATTTTCGGATATGAAAGCGAGTAGCCGTAATCGAAGCCAAGCACCGCGAATTCAGAGAGCAAGGAATTGTGCACGCAGAACTTCGCCTGATCCGGTGAGATGTGTTCCAGCGGGACGAATTTCGCGGTGCTATCGTAATCGTGCAGCATGACGTGGCGCTGCGAGAAGGTGCCGCGTCCGACATCCTGGCCCGACAGGCGCACCGGCGTTCCCTCCTGCAGCAGCGAACCGAAGGCCAGTGATTCGGCCAGTGCCCAGTCGATGGGACCGCCATTGGCCATCGCTTCGATCCGCCGCGGGATGAAACGTTTCGCAAGAGTGGGATTCAGATGGAAATCATTGGGCACGGTGGTCAGCACGCGGCCGATGTGCTGGAGTAGGTCGCGCGCGATCCCAGTGGGCACCGAGGCATGGGAATAATCCGGCTGGACCACACCCGTCGATCCGCTGAAAGCCGTGCGGTCTCCCGCTTCCTGAAGGGCCAGCATTTTCTGATAGCCCTCTTCCAACGTGTCCCAGATCGCCAGTTCCAGTGTTTCAACATCCTGCTGGCTGATGACCCCTTCGCTGATGAGGCTCTTCTTGTAAAGGCTGCCAAAGGTCGGGCGATCGGCAATCTTGCGGGCGATGACGGGTTGGGTAAAAGCCGCCTGATCCGCCTCGTTGTGGCCCTGGCGGCGGTAGCAATACATGTCGATGACGATATCGCGCGCGAATTTCTGGCGGAATTCGATGGCAAATAGCGCAGCCCAATAAAGTTCCATCGGCTCCTCTCCATTCACATGGAGCACCGGTGCCTCGATCATCTTGGCCACATCGGTAGCGTATGCCGAGGAACGGGCATCGGCCGGCACGGTGGTGAAACCAATCTGGTTGTTGATGATGATGTGAATCGTGCCACCGGTGCGATAGCCGGGGAGCTGGGAAAGGTTGAGCACCTCCGCCACCGAACCCTGGCCCGCGAAGGCGGCATCGCCATGCAGCAGGATCGGCAGCACCTGGTTGCGATCGATCTCCCCCCCCCCGTTCTCGCTCAGGACACGCTGGCGCGCGCGCGCCTTGCCTTCGACGATCGAATTGACGGCTTCCAGATGGCTCGGATTCGCGGCCAGGCTGATGCGGACCTTCCCATCGGGCAGTTCGCGCACGCTTTCATAACCGAGATGATATTTCACATCGCCATCCCCGGCGACGAGATCCGGCTCATAGTTGGGAGTGAACTCGTGGAGCACGGTCGTCAGGGATTTCCTGACAAAATTCGCGAGCACGCACATGCGTCCGCGGTGGGACATGCCCATTTCGATCTCGCGCACGCCGTGAGACGGACAGGACTCGAGAATGGCGTTGAGCAGGATCATCGCCCCCTCGCCGCCTTCGTTTGAAAATCGTTTTTCACCCAGGAAGCGTTTGCCGAGGAAATTCTCGAAAGCCTCCGCCTCCAGAACCCAGCGCAAGGCGCTCAGCTTGTGCCCCGGGGAACCTTCAAAGCGCGGGCCGTGCGACTCGATCCGTTCGCGCACCCAGTGCCGCACCGGCGTGTGGTGGATGTGCATGAATTCAAAACCTGTTTTCCCCGCATAAGTCGCCTCCAGAACCGCCACCATGTCGCGCAGCTTCATGCGCTCGCCATGGCGGAAATAGGCATTCCAGGCCACTCGGTCGAGATCGGCCTCGCTGAGGCCGTATTCCTCGATTCTGAGTCGTGGGTTCCGCTCCGCCCGGTCCTCCAGCGGATTGATGTGTGCCTGGGTATGCCCAAGCGTGCGGTAATTGTAGATCAAGGCCACCACCCGGCCGAAAAACACCAGATCCGCATCCGAACACGCCCCCCCGGCGTGCGCGGTCTCGGGATCCGCCTCCTCCTTGCGTTTGAGCTGCGCGTTTCCAAGCTCGAATCCCTCGAAAAAAGCCGCCCACGTTTCCTCCACCGAGCGCGGATCCACGCACCATTGCGCGTATTTCGCCTCCAACAAATCCGCGTTTTGCCGCATTGACACCGATGAGTTCATGTGAAAGTGATGAAAATTGACAGGCGAGCCCGCGAATTTCCCGCTTGGCCCGCCACGCGGGGGCATTCATTAAGGGGCGCGCCACGCCACGTCAACCGCACAAGCCGCGCATTTTCCAGCACTGCGGCGGCCAGTATGCCCATGATCGAAGTCCATCAACTCACCAAACGCTACGCCCGCCACGCCGCCGTGCGTGACATCTCCTTCTCCGTCGCCCGCGGTGAAATCGTCGGTTTTCTCGGCCCGAACGGTGCAGGCAAGACCACCACCCTGCGGATGCTCACCGGCTATCTGCCGCCCACCTCGGGCAGCGCCCGCATCGCCGGATTCGACATTTTCCGCCAATCAATCGAAGCCCGCCGCAAAATCGGCTACATGCCGGAAAACGTTCCGCTCTATGAGGACATGCGTGTCCGTGAATACCTCAAATTCCGCGCCCAACTCAAAGGTCTCAACGGCACGGACAGCCGCCGCCGCGTCGGCAGCGTGATCGATAGCTGCGGCCTGCAAAGCGTGCGCCGCAAGATGATCAAAACTCTCTCGAAAGGCTACCGCCAGCGCGTCGGCCTCGCAGATGCCCTGGTCCACGATCCGGAATTGCTGATTCTCGACGAGCCCACCAACGGCCTCGATCCGAACCAGATCCGCCAGATCCGCGAGCTCATCCGCCAACTCGCAGAATCCCACACCGTACTCATTTCCACCCATATCCTCCACGAGGTGGAAATGACCTGCAACCGCGTGATCATCATCGACAACGGCAAAATCAAAGCCACCGACACCCCTGCGAATCTGACCCAGCAAATGCGCGCCGCCGGTCGCATCCAGGTGGAAATCCAGGCCGATCCCGAAGTCGCCGCCGGCGCGATCAACCGCCTCGAACATGTGAAAAAAGTCACTCCCGAGGCTCTCGAAGACGACTGGACCCGCTTCACCGTGTGGGTCGATTCCGGCACCGATGCGCGCGAACGCATCGCCCGCCTCGCCGCCCAGTTCGGCTGGCCGCTGCGTTCGATCTTCCGCCACATCGCCACGCTGGAGGACGTATTTGTGGAGCTCACCCGCAAGGACTGAAACCCGTCATCCTCAATCCCGCGCCACCCGCAAGCGCATGAACCGCTGGGGCGCGGCTTCATCCGCCGGTGCATTGTCATACACGATCAGACTATCGCCCGTCTCCTCAACCACGGTCGTATGCTCCGGTCCGGCATGCCATACGATGAGATCACCACTGACCTCGACAACATATTGGATGCCGGTGGCGGCGCTGTTTTTGCCAATAACGATCTCCAGGTGATGGCTTTCACCGTGGGTTGAGATCCGCCCGACCGGAAGGATTCCAAGGTCCGCCTCTGCCGCCAAACCACCCAGGGCATACTCTATCAGATTCACAATTCCGTCATGGTCCGGATCGTCATTGGAGCCCGTCTGATCCCCCACTCCTTCCTCACCTTGGATCCATGACTCGAATGTCGGCTCGACAGTTAGAGTGAACTGGATTTGCGATGTGAGATCGCCATCGCTCACCGTCACGGTAATGACAGCCGTGCCTGTTTGATAGGCCGCGGGGGACACCGTCACCGTACGTGCCGCACCCTCCCCGCCAAAGATGATGTTCGCATCGGGAACCAGATCCTGATTGGAACTGCTGCCACTCACTTCCAGCAGCGTGGGTTCGGTCTCGGCATCGTATATGCTGAAGGCAAGCGCACCGGTATCACCGCCGGCGGGAATGGTCAGGTCGTAAATCGGGGATATCGCGGAGGCCGTGTTCGACATCGGATTCACGGCCAGATCAAAAATCTGATACGTTGTGTAGAAACCATCGGTGACGGTGATCGAGATGGTCGAAGTTCCCGGAGCCATTGAGGTTCCGGCGAGAGTCCCGGTCCCGTCCCCATGGTCCGTGAAAGCCAGCCCCGCCGGCAAGGCGCTAACGCCGAGAGTGAGACCGGTTCCGGGAGTGTCGGGATCACTCGTCGTGGCCGTGTAAGCGAATGATTCCCCGGCGGAGGCGGTGGCGGGCGGAGTGGAGGTGAAGGCAGGCGGCTCGATCACTCCGGCGGTGCTGGTAACCTTCAAGTCGTCGATGCACCATCCGAACGAATTGTTATAGGTGTCCGTCTGGAGTTGGAAGCGGAAATAGAGACTGGCTTGATCATCCGCAGTGCCGGGTAGAGAGTAAGTTCGCAGTGCCCAGTTACTGTCCGTGACCGCGGAACCGTTCGCATAAACATTCGTCCAGTTGCTGTTGTTGGTGGAAAACTCGATCCGCCCGAAATCCTCGTGGCGCAATGAAGGCGGCCAAACGTTCCGATTATATGCCAGTCCGAGAAAGCGCTGGAACGAGAGCTGGATGCCGCTGCGACCGATGGTGCTGATCGCCGGCAGAGTGGCGTAGGTGTTCACATTGGATGGATAAGCGCCGCCAGCATATGTGATCAAAGCAGAGTTTCCTTTCCACGCGGAGTCAGGCCCGCCGACCGCTCCTTTGCCGGGAACCCCCACCGCCCATCCCGCACCCAGGATGAGCCCGGGCACCCCGTTCTCAAAACCGTTGGCATAAACATCCGCGGGCATCAGCAATCCGTTTGCTAGAACCGCCTCGCTTCCACCGGGCGCGCGCACCACCACATCCCAGTATCCCCTGGCCATCGCGGCGCTGTCGATGCGGCAGAGGATCTGGTGGTCCACAGGCATCACCCCGTATGCGGTGACATCGGCGGATCCGGCGCGGCGCAGAATCACATCGGAACCTAACAAAAAGCCGCCACCATTGACGGTGAGAAGGAAATTGTCCGTCGCGTTTCCGATGACCGGAGTAATCGAAGCGATCTCCGGCGCGATGGCCGTGTCTTGCGCCATGCCGGTGACTGCGAGGGAAAACTTCTGCGGATTGCCGTTCTGAAGGCTTCCACCGTGCTTGATCAGGACGGTGTAGGTGCCTGCCGGTGGACTCGCGAGATGAACCTGCTCGACATTGTCGGTGAAGTTCCCACCAGTGGTCGCTGTGGCGGAGTAGAGAGTGGTGTCGTAGGCTGGAGTCCCACCGGAGCCGGTGGTGAATGGCATGACATATGGCTGATGGATCGTGCCTTGCCGGGAAATGATCCGCAGATCCAGGTCATTGACCAACCGCGGGCTGCGGTTGGTGGTTCCTGAGGACTGGCCCGTACCCGCGGGGTCGATCCACGCGAGGCAGGCGCGGATCGGTCCGCTGCCGTCGTATTGATAGGTGGCCGTCCATGTTTCGTCCGGAGAGAGCTCGTCTTCCAGCAGCACACGGCTGACCGGGTTTTCCGCGTAGCGTTTCACGATCTCGGCGGCGGCCTTCACGTTCATGACGCCCCATCCGTAGAAATAATCTGGGCCGGCGTTGCCGCGGTCGGTCGCCGTGTTGACAAGCAACGCCTTCAAGGTGGAGGAGCGGACGTAATGTCCCGGCAGCTTCCGCGAGATGTAATCCACAAGCAGAGCCGCCGAACCCGAAGCATTGGGAGTGGCCATCGAGGTGCCTGACTTCGCGCTCTGGCCGCTGGTGCTGTCCGTTGAGGTCAGACCGCTGCCGTTGGCGGTGAGGTCGGGTTTGATGCGGCCATCAAACGCGGGCCCCCGTGCGCTGAAGGAGCTGACAGCCCCTCCTGATAGAAAATCGCCATTCGCGCCGCGCGCGACGTCGTCCACCGAACCGATGGTGAAGAGGTTTTTGCACATCGGCCATTCGTTGCCGAGAGTGAGGTAATTGGGGCCGTTGTTGGATGCTGCGAAAAAGTGAGTGTAATACGGATAGTCACGCAGGGTGGTGTCGAAACTCGCGGCGGTGTAAGAATAAATACAGTTATCGTGAAATTCGAGATCGTATCCGAGTGAGGTCGTCCCGATGATCGACTTCAACTCCGGTTGTCCGGTGCGGGGATTGTTGATGCTGTGTTTCTGCCCTGGAAACAGCATGCCGTAAAGGGTGATATCGGAAGTATTCTGCTGGATGAGCGAACGGATCCACAGTCGCGGGGCCATGCCGATGAGACTGCTGTTGTAACCCCAAGCGGCCACTGTGCCGGTGACGTGGGTCATGTGTGAACGGTTGCCCGAGTCGTTGACCTCCTTGAGCACGATGCGCGAGCCGCCGGAGCCTGGCAATTGGAACTCCGCATGCTCGTAGATGGTACCGTGATCGTTCGCGTTCACATATTGACCGGCACCGCCCACCGTTGCCCCCAGAGCAGGATCGAACGTGGCGTTGAGACGCACGAGATTTGCGGCGATGGAGGCGGCGGCATTCACATTCTGAGCCGTCAGATAAAGCGGCGTCTGTCCCGCGAAACCGACCAAGGTGAAGAACCTGCCATCCGCATCGGATGAATCCACCTCGATGCCGATGTGGGCGGCACGGGCGGCGATCAACGCCTTTTGCATGGCCTCCATCGGCTCCAGCCATGCGCTCAAGTCCACGGAGTCCCGCTCGCCAAGGGTATCCGGATAGGTGGCGCGCTTGGCGATCAGCGCTTGGGCGAATTGTTCGCGGTCAGTCGGATCGAACTGCGGATAGGCGGCTTGAAAGGTTATATAGTCCGCCCTCGCCCCGGGTGGGACGCCGTCAAGGTAATCGTCCACACGCGGGATTTCATGCACCCACCGCCCCCGTGTTTGGCGAGGCGAGGCGCCCACAGCGGAGGCATCGGGAGCGGCCGATGATATTTCCTCATCCGCCGTTTCAACTCCGCCGGTGGCGGTTTCCGAAACCGGTGTTTCGCTTGAGTCCACGTCACCATTGCTGCCGGGATTGGCCGCTTTCGGAAACCAAATCCACAATAACAATAGAAGCGCCAGCGTCAGCCATAGGAAACGATTTTTCATGCTGGATCGATGCACGGGGTGTCGCGCGGCGAAAATATGCAACCCGGTTTTTGGAATCGCAGTGCGGTGTCACTATCGCTCATCACAAACTCGCCCGCAAGCATTGCGGCTACGGCAATATATGCGGAGGTGGCGGCGTTCATTCCGAATCACGATCATGAATCCGAGCGATGGCCCATTGCGCGTGTTCGGCCACCAATGGATCCGCATCGCCCGCCGCTCGCGCGAGGGCGGGCAGATCCTCCCGAGTGCCGGTGTTTCCCAGCGCCACGCAGACATTGCGCAGAAAACGCGGGCGCTTAATGCGCTTGATCGGGGATTTCGCGAAAAGCCGCCGGAACGCCTCGTCATCGAGTTCAAGGAAATCGCGCAGGCGTTTTTCAAAGATGGAACCGCGGGCATGAAATGCCAACTCACGAGACTCGGAGGCGAAGCGGTTCCAGGGACAGGCGTCGAGACAGGCGTCGCAGCCGTAGATCCGGTCGCCGATGGCTTCGCGGAATTCGAGGGGAATCGGTCCCTTGTGTTCGATGGTGAGATAGGAAATGCAGCGGCGCGCGTCGAGCCGATGGGGCGTGGTGATCGCCTGCGTCGGGCAGGCGGTGATGCAACGGGTGCATTTCCCACAATGATCGCCGAAGGGCTCGTCCGGAGCGAGCTTCAATGTAGTTAGAATTTCCGCGAGGAAGAACCAGGTTCCCAGACTGCGGTGGATCTGCATGGTGGACTTGCCGTTCCATCCGAGTCCGGCATCGGTGGCGAAGTCACGCTCGAGTACCGGGCCGGTGTCCGAGTAGGCTTTCTGGATGCCGCCCAGACCTTGTAATTTCGCGTCAAACCCGCGGAGACGATCCACAATCAGATCATGATAGTCCTCATTCCATGCGTATCGGGCGATGCGATATCCTCCGGGGTGATCTTCCGGAAACGGGCTGCTGCCGGGAAAGTAGTTCAGTGCGAGGCAGATGAGCGATTGGCAGCCCGGCAACACCTGTTGCGGATCGCAGCGGCGCCCCGGTGCGCGCGCCAGCCAGGCCATATCGCCGTGCCGGCCGTCCGCCAGCCATTGGTGGAAGTCCCCCGCGTGCGTGGCTTCGCGTGCGTTTGCGATCCTGCAATCGTTGAATCCCAATCCCGCGGCCCAGGTTTTGATTTGCGCCTCGGGTTTCATCATTCAACATGCCGGGAGAAGAAATAGCGCGCGCATTCCAGGATTCCCGTCGCGAGTTCCGCGCTGTCCAGACCGGCTGTATCGAGCTTCAAATGCGCGGTTTCCTGATAGAGAGGCTCGCGTTCGGCCATCAGCTTTCGGGCTCTCGCGGCGGGATCATCATCCTGCAACAGCGGCCGCGCACGACTCTTGCCAGTGCGTTCGAGAATCACTGAAACCGGCGCATCGAGCCAGACCACATATCCCAGGTCCCGCAGCAGGGTGCGGTTTTCCGAACGACCGACGACGCCTCCGCCGGTGGAAATGATCTGCCGTGGCGCTGTGGATTCGGCGAGTTCCATGAGCAAGCGCGTCTCCATGTCACGGAATGCAGTCTCTCCCTCATCCGCGAAAATCGCGCTGATCGGCTTACCCGCCCGCGACTCGATCACCAGGTCCATATCCACCAGTGGATATCCCAGGCGATGGTGGAGCTCCCTGCCCACCGTGGATTTTCCGCATCCCATGAAACCAATAAGAACAATATTCTGCGGCAGGTCTTTGATTCCGTTCATGGCGGAACCATAGAGTGGCTTTCCTATCCGGCGGAATCCGAAAATCACCCGCATTTCCAGGGCGTTTGGCTTGAGATGTCATTGGACGGGGGCGGCGTGAAGGATGAGTTGGATGGCCTTGGCCGGGTGGCGCTGGTAGTTCTCGAACCAACTTGATAGCGGCTCGTTCGCGCCAAAGGGGATGATGGCCAGCAG
>JAUYNL010000065.1 GCA_030696085.1 Luteolibacter sp. | reverse complement strand
GCCACGGGTCCCCGGGAGTTGGTAGCTCCCGGGTCCCACACCACCCTGCGTACGGCTCCGTACAGGGCGGTTCCAATCAGACTCGGGCTTTCGGCCCGTAGTGAAGAACGATCCAGACGGCTCTCATGTCCGGAACCCCTTGTTCCTCAAGCCAACGGTTGTTCAGCGCGAATCGCACAATCTCGTTCTGGCTCATCCGCTCAGCCCCACCGATCTGGAGCAACTCAAAGGAGAACTTGCCGCCCGCGCCAATAAGGAGCGGGACATCCTGCTCGTCTGCCTTGGCAAGGAACTCGCCTGCGAAACCTGGCTCACCGAGTGGGGCCGCCTCCGCAAGCGCGGCGACTTGCCGAACAAGATCGAAGTCATCGAACTGCGCACTGATCCGAAATACGGCAAGTTCATGACCCACACGCCCGCCAGCGCCAAGGTCAGTGTGAAGCGGAAGAAGGGCGAGCTCCACGTCACCATCGAGGATTTCACCAGCCCCACCATCATCGAGCGTCTCGACAGCCAGGACAGCCGCCTTTTCAAAGCCCAAGTCACCGACTGGCGCTTCATGGTCGATTGCATCATGATTGATCCCGCCTACGACGGCCAAGTCTTCAACATCGCCCTCACCGACCTCCCGGAAAAGAAAACCGATCTCGTCAACGGCAGCTACATACTCGCCGCGCCGGATGCCGGAACCACCGTGGGCGTGAAGATCATCGACATGCTGGGAGAGGAAGTTTTCATCGCATTGGAAGCATGACAAGCGGCCAGCAAGAACTGGCCAGCAAGTGGAAGACCGGAGAGAGTTCCCGCATTCTTACGAATGCGCCTGCGTGTTGCTTGCGGGGCTGCCACATCTCCAGCATCAGCCGGGCCGGAGATTCCAGACAATCCTTGATGCGGATCAGGAAAATGACGGCTTATTTGCCATCGACGAGTAGCTGAAGCATCCGGCTCTGATTCTGAAATGTTGAAACGACAGGGGACCCGGTCATCCACTTGTTGGATTGCTCACTTCAAAGGAAAGGGTTTGCGGCGCGTTCTGCGGCGAGGGTGGTGGCCGGACCGTGGCCGGGAAGCAGCACGGTGGAGTCCGGCAGCGGCGCGAGGGCGGCGCGCAGGTTGCGCAGCGCCTGCTGATAGAGTGCGGGCGTGGCGCAGCCGCCGATGGATCCGGCGAAAAGCGCGTCTCCGGTGACGAGAACGGGAGCGGGCAGGCCATCGATGTGGAAGCCAAGCGCCGGAACGGCATGGCCTGAGAGATCGCAGGCGCGGACGATGAAGGGGCCGCAGCAGACGGCGTCACCGGGTTTCATGGCAAGGGTGCCGGGTATGCCCGCTGCGTGGACCGGCACCCCGGCGCGCAGGAGATGCTCGAGCGCGCCGGTGTGATCATGGTGCGCATGGGTGATGAAGGCGCGGTCCGGCAGGTGATCGAGCTTGCCGATGAGATCGCGGGCGTCCTGGCCGGAATCGAAGAGGACGCGTTCCGCGCCGGCGCTCACGAGCCACGCGTTCACCTGTCCGCCGCGGAATGGCAGATCAAGGTGGCGGACTTGCGCGAGCGCCAGCGGTGGCGGCTGATAGAGAACATGGCCGGAGAAGGCCGGCGGATTGAGGCCCAGCACGGGCGCGAGCTTGCGGGCGGTATCAGCGCAAAAGGTGCCGCGGAGCAAGGCGAGCACGGATGGCTCCGGAAGACCGGCGCGCGCCGCAGCCTCGGCAGGGGCGAGTTGGTGGCCGGCCAGCGCCTTGCGAAGGACGTAGGTGAAATCGTCTTCAAGCATTGCGGGGAGAAAATTGGGGGAAGAGGGGGACGGGATTTCCCCCCGGACGGACTGGAACAGGATGTTCCAGCCACGATTCAGCGCATGCGGTAGTAGCCGTCGGGATTGTAGAGGAAATAGACGTCCTTGGGATCGAGGCGCGGGAGCCAGACGAAGGGTTTGCCGTTGGAATCGACTTCTTCGGCGAGGGTGCCGGGGCGGATGGCGGGAGAAGGAGCGCCGGTGGCGGGGGAGGAATCCGGGTCCTTGGTGAAGGAGGTTTCATCGATGCCCTGGACGATGTGGTTCACCCACTTGAGCTTTTGCGCGTCCTCGCCGAATTCGCTCCAATCGCCGCTGGAGGAACGGGCATACATTTTCTTGATGAGATCATCGGTGGTGAGGCCCATTTTATCGGCGATGGGCGTGCCGAAGCGGATCCACCAGCGGTTGCTTTCCTCGTGGAACTCACGCTGCTGGGTGAGGTTCAACTGGCCCATGACCTGTGCGCTGATCTGGTGGTGGAGGATCACCGCATTCGGATAGGCATAGGATTCCTTGGCGAGCGTGGTGATGGCGGCTGCCATGGAGGCGGCGAAGGATTTCACGACCACATGCACCGGGGCGTCGCTGGACTCCATGGTCTTGAGGATGCGATAGCCGGCCATTACGGAGCCGCCGGGCGAGGCGTCGATGACGATGAAGATCGGCAGTTCGCGGTCCTTGTTGTTCCAGTAATCGATGCGGTTGGTGATGAAATCCGCGGTGGTGGTGGTGATCATGCCGTTGAGGGGGATACGGCGGTCTGAAATGACGAGGGTGCCATCGTCACGGAGCGGACTCTTCAGATAGATGGGCTTTGAATCGGCGTAGGTATCGCGTTTCTCGCCGGTCTCGAAACGGGCGATTTCGTTTTGCAGGCGGGTGAGATCCAGAGCGGCCTCGGTTTGCATAACCTTGAGATCATTGGCGAGTTTCTCGGCGCGGACTTTCGAGAGTTCTCCTTCGCGGGCGAGGCGTTCCTTTTCGGTCTCCAAGCGGGCGAGTTCCTGTTTGAGAGCGGCCGTGCGGCGGGCGTCTTCGTGCGCGAGCTTCTCGGTCATGAGTTCGCGCTCCAGTTTGAGGCGTGTAACCTCGGCGCGCATCGCATTGGTGGCTTGGGTGAGGCGCTCGGCTTCGAGTTTGTTGTCAATGGCCAGGGTTTCCTGTTCCTTGCGTTTGGCTTCGAGTTCCGGGTTTTCGGGAGCTTTAGCGGCCTCTGCGGCACCGGGTGGGGTTTCCTTGGCGGAAACCGAGACGGCGAGGGCGAGGCAGAAGATCAAGGAGCGGAATGGAAGCGGTTTCATGGCGTGGATGGGCGTGTTACCAAAACGAAGCAAATCGGGGAATCCATGCAAATTTTTTGCCCTGGATCTCAGGATCGGGAGGCTTTCGCCCGCAGCCCGAGGAAGACGACGATGCCAGCGAAGACCAGGAACAAGCTGGCGGCGATGCCGAGAATGAGGAAAAACCGGCTGCTGGCGCTGTCCACCTGGGCGTCGCTGATGGCGTCGGCAGGAAGCTCGCCGGGGACGCGGGTGAGCACCAGTCGGCCATCGGCGATGCTGACACGGGTGAGTGCCGCCATGGCGGGGCCGAGTTCCGGATGGACGAGGTAGCGCTCGGTGATGCGGTAGGGGGACATCTGGTCGATGAACTCGCGGGGCACGGCGGCTCCGGTGTCGTCGATACGGTCGAGTTTCAATACGATTTCGCGTTTCAGCAATGCGGGCCGGGCGACGAGCGTGCCATTGAGGAAGCGAGGATCGGAGGTGATCCAGCCGCTTTCATCCCTGCGGGTGAGCCGGGGCTTTCCGTTGAGGGGGAAGGAAATGGCGATGCGCAGGGTGTCGCCCTCGGCGCTAACAATCCGGAAAGCGCCGCGAAGGTCCTTGAAGGGTTCGTAGGCCGCGATGGCGAGGTTCATCTCGGCGGGACTGAGGGCGAGCGTGGCCTCGCTGTCTCCGGCGAGTTGCTGGCGGAAGAGTTCGATGCGTTCGGCCAGCGCGTTGAGCGCGGCCTCCTGGTTTTCCAGTTGCGAAACTTCCAGCGCGACGGGTTTCCCGGCGGTGAATTTCGCGATCTCCTTGAACTGCCGGAACAGAGTGAAGGTCGAGAAAACGATCAAAAAGACCATCACCAGCAAGGCGGCGATCAGAATGGCGCAGCCGGCGAAAGGCGAGCGGGCGCTGTCATCACTGGAAGTTCCGGCACGACGCATGGCAACGGTTAGGGTTCGTCCTTGGATTTGGTTTCGCCATCCGGAGTTTCGGATGAATCCGGGAGATCCGTGATTTCAGGCAGTTCCATATCGTCATGGAAGTCCTGCTGAGGGTATTCGCCGGTCCAGCCGTCGTCGCCGTTTTGCGTGGCATGCGGATCCTGTTGCGGATTCTCGTCCGGCGATGCTACCCCGGTGAAGGGATCCCCGCCATCAGTTAAGAGCTTCTCCTCGCGTTCGCGTGCTTCCTGTTCTTCGGCGAGACGGTTTTTCCGGCGGTCCAGCCATGCCAGCCAGATGCAGATTTCATAGAGCACGATCATCGGCAGCGCCATGAGCAGCAGGGTGAAGACATCCGGCGTGGGTGTGAGCACGGCGGCGGCCACGAAAATGGCGAGGATCGCGTAGGAGCGTGTCCTGGACATCGTTTCGTAAGTCAGCAGGCCAAGTTTTACGAAAACCATCACCACCACCGGCAATTCGAAAGACAGTCCGAAAAGCAGCGTGAAGGTGGTGGCGAAGGAGATGTATTCGCCGATCCGCCAGTCGTTGGAAACTCCGAGGCTGCCGCTCCATTCATAGAAAAACGTCAGCGCGCGCGGCAGCACTCCATAATAGGCGAAC
Source organism: Luteolibacter sp. (assembly GCA_030696085.1). Taxonomy (GTDB): domain Bacteria; phylum Verrucomicrobiota; class Verrucomicrobiia; order Verrucomicrobiales; family Akkermansiaceae; genus Luteolibacter. Next base: position 20,746 of record JAUYNL010000065.1, on the reverse strand, counting down.
AGGACGCCGCCGATAAACAGCCCGAATCCGATCAGCATGGATGGCCACAGCACGCGTTTCTCATTGGCGTGCAAACCGGGCAGGATGAACTGCAGGACGAACATCAGCAGCAGAGGAAAAGCCAGGATGATGCCCGCGAAAAACGACAGTTTCATCGAGAGCATGAAAGTCTCAGTCGGCTTCAGGGCGGACATGAGTTTCAGGTTTCCGCGGGTGTCCGCCTCGGGGCTCGGGGCGGTTTTCACCAGCGCCCCAACCTGTCGTTTCAGGTCCTTCGGCGCATCCAGGGATTCGATGAATTTCCCGCGGTGCTCTTCCGGCAGGGCGAGCACGGCACGCAGCAGGGCCACCGATTTCGCATGAAACACGAGTTGCGCGTCGCTCGACTGATAGAGCAGAGCGCGTTGTTCGGGCTCCAGCGCGGAGGCCGCGTGCTCCAGGGCTTTCGCCTCCTCCCAGCGGTCCACGCCCAGCGGGCGCGGCGCCTGATCGGTGGTCTGCGGCAGTTTCGCCTCCAACTGGGTGATCCACACCTGTTCGACCGGACGGCGCAGCACTTCCATCAACTGCTTCTGGAAGGTGAAGCAAATGACCATCGAAACCACCAGCGTGATGACGATGCGCGTGATCATCACCCGCAGGTCCTCGAGGTGGTCGAGAAACGGCTTTTCATGGTCCGGGTGGGAGTTTTCCCGGAGCTGGATGACTTTTTTAAGCAGATACATGCCGGCGGGGCGGGATTCAATCCGCCCCCGGCCCGCACGGCAAGGGCGGATGTGATGATTTCCGGGGTTGCCGCAAGCGTCTGCCTGCGGCAAGCTCGTTTGCCACTGCAAACGAACCTCCGCTTCCCTTCATGTTCGACATTGAATCGCTGCATTCCGACTTTCCGATCCTCGAGCAATCGATGCACGGCCGAAGGCTGGTCTATCTGGACAACGCCGCCACCACCCAGAAGCCGATGCCCGTGCTGCTCGCTTCGCGGCACTACTACGAGGCGATCAACTCCAACATCCATCGGGGGACCCATCGGCTCGCCCGCGCGGCCACCGAAGCCTTCGAAAACGCCCGGCAAACCATCGCATCCCACCTGCACGCGTCCTCCTCCGATGAGGTGATCTTCACCTCCGGCACCACCGCAGGCATCAATCTGGTGGCCAACGTGCTCACCCTTTCCGGGCGCATTGGGCGCGGTGATGAGGTCCTTGTTTCGGCACTGGAGCATCACTCGAACATCGTTCCGTGGCAGATGCTTTGCCAGCGCACGGGTGCCACCCTCAAGGTGATCCCGTGCCATGACGATGGCACGCTCGATCAGGCCGCGTTCCGCGAAACCCTCGCCGGCGGCCGAGTGAAAATCCTCGCCCTGATGTGGATTTCAAACGCCTTCGGCACCGTCAATCCGGTCATCGAAATGACCCGTGCCGCAAAACACGCCGGCGCGCTCGTGCTGATCGATGCGGCACAATCCATCGCCCACCTGCCCGCGAACGTGCAGGAGCTCGGTGCCGATTTCCTGGCGTTTTCCGGCCATAAAATCTACGCGCCCACCGGCATCGGTGCGCTTTGGGGTCGCGCCGCCCTGCTCAATGAACTTCCACCCTGGCAAGGTGGGGGCGAGATGATCAAGGAGGTCACCTTCGAGCACACGACCTACAACGAGCTCCCATTCAAATACGAAGCGGGCACTCCCAATATCGAGGGGGCTATCTGTCTCGCCGCAGCTTTCGATTATATCAACGGAATCGGCATCGACACCATCCACCGCCATGAAGCCGAGCTGATCCTGAGCGCTGCGGACGCCCTGTCCGACATTCCCGGCATCCGGTTTTATGGTCCTGTGGGTCGCTCGGGGTCGCTCTCGTTCAATGTCGAGGGCCTGCACCACTACGATCTCGGCACGCTCATGGACCAGATGGGCGTGGCCGTGCGCACCGGCCATCATTGCTGCCAGCCCTTGATGGCCCGTTTCGGCATCACCGGCACCGTGCGCGCCTCCTTCGCGCTTTACAACACGGAGGCGGATGTCGAGTCGCTGGCGGAAACCACGCAAAAAGCCGTGTCCATGCTGCGTTGACCGCCCGTCTGGATCGTTAGAAAAGCAAGCCCACCCTCATGAACATCGTCCTTGGCATCTCAGGTTCCATCGCCGCCTACAAGGCGGCTGATCTCGCATCTCAACTGGTGAAGGCCGGCCATGACGTCCATGTGGTGATGACCCGCGCGGCCACCGAGTTCATCACGCCCCTCACCATGCAGACGCTCACCCGCAACCCGGTGATCGTCTCGCTTGAAGATGAGAAACAATCATGGAAACCCGGCCACATCGACCTGGCGGACCAGGCGGATCTGTTTCTGGCGGCCCCCGCCACCGCAAATTTGTTAGGTGAGTTCGCCAACGGCCTCGCGCCGGACCCGCTCACCTCCGTCTATCTCGCTCTGCCGCGCGCGACGCCGGTGCTCATCGCGCCAGCCATGAACGGCAAGATGTGGCAGCACCCCGCCACCCGGCGCAATGTGGAACGACTCAAGGCCGATGGCTGCGGATTCATCGATCCCGCCGAGGGCAATCTCGCCTGCGGCTACGAGGGCATCGGCCGCCTGGCGGAGGTGGAGGACATTCTCGCCGCGGTGGAGGAGATTGCTCGGTAGCGGAAAGAAGAAAGCCGGACAGGTTTCCCCGTCCGGCTTTTTGATAGTTTGATGGAACAGGCAGGAATGCCTGTTCCACGGATGATTTACATCATGCCGCCCATTCCGCCCATGCCGTGGTCGTGACCACCGCCGCCGCCACCTTGTGGCTCCTTGGAAGGAAGATCGGTGATGAGGCACTCGGTGGTGAGCAGGAGGCCGGAGATCGAGGCCGCGTTTTGCAGCGCCGAACGGGTGACCTTGGTCGGATCGACCACGCCGGAGGCGATGAGGTCTTCGAACTTGTCGGTCGCGACGTTGTAGCCTTCGGCTCCCTTGCCCTTCTTGACGTGCTCGACGATGAGCGCGGCTTCACGGCCGGAGTTGGCGACGAGCTGGCGAAGCGGGGCTTCGATGGCGCGGGCAACGATGCCGGCTCCGGTCTTTTCGTCACCGGTGAGGCCGAGATCGCCGACTGCGGCGTGGGCGCGGATGAGGGCCGTGCCACCGCCGGCGACGATGCCTTCTTCAACAGCCGCACGGGTCGCGTGGAGGGCGTCTTCGACGCGGGCTTTCTTTTCCTTCATCTCGGTTTCGGTGGCGGCACCGACGTTGATGACGGCCACACCGCCGGCGAGCTTGGCGAGGCGCTCCTGGAGCTTCTCGCGGTCGTAATCGCTGGTGGTTTCGTCGATCTGACGGCGGATTTGATTCACGCGGCCGGTGATGGCTTCGGAAGTGCCGCCGCCTTCAACGAGGACGGTGTTTTCCTTGCTCACGGTGATGCGCTTGCACTCGCCGAGGTCGCTGAGTTCCACGGACTCCAGCTTGATGCCGAGGTCGTCGGTGATGACGCGGCCACCGGTGAGGATGGCGATGTCTTCGAGCATGGCCTTGCGGCGGTCGCCGAAACCAGGAGCCTTCACGGCGGCGATATTGAGGATGCCGCGGAGCTTGTTCACGACGAGGGTCGCGAGGGCTTCTCCTTCGACGTCTTCCGCGATGATGAGCATCGGGCGGCCGGTCTTGGCGACTTTTTCAAGCAGCGGAAGCATGTCCTTGAGGGACGAGATCTTCTTCTCGTTGATGAGGATGTAGGCGTTCTCAAGCAGCACTTCCATCGACTCGGCATTGGTCACGAAATAGGGGCTGAGGTAGCCCTTGTCGAACTGCATGCCTTCGACCACTTCGAGGGTGGTTTCGATGCCCTTGGCTTCTTCCACGGTGATGGTGCCGTCCTTGCCGACCTTGTCCATGGCTTCGGCGATGATGTCACCGATTTCCGAATCCGAGTTGGCGGAGATGGAGGCGACCTGGGCGATTTCCTTGGCGTCGGAGACGGGCTTGGAGAGCACCTTGAGTTGGGCGACGATCGCTTCGGTGGCCTTCATGATGCCGCGTTGCAGCGAGATCGGGTTGGCACCGGCGGTGACGTTGCGAAGGCCTTCCTTGTAGATGGCTTCGGCAAGAACCGTGGCGGTCGTGGTGCCGTCACCGGCGATGTCGGAAGTCTTGGAAGAAACTTCGCGGATCAACTGGGCTCCCATGTTTTCATAGGGACACTCCAGTTCGATTTCCTTGGCGACGGAAACGCCGTCCTTGGTGATGGTCGGCGAGCCGAATTTCTTGTCGAGGATGACATTGCGACCGGCAGGTCCGAGGGTTGCCTTGACGGCGCGGGCGATTTTCTCCACGCCGCGCAGCAGGGCTTGGCGGGCGGCTTCGTCGAATTGTAGTTGTTTGGCCATAATGGTTTACGATTTGAGATTTGAAATTTCAGATTTGAGATATGTGGATCAGCCGACGATGCCGAGGATGTCGGATTCGTTGATGATGAGGACTTCCTCGCCGTCCACCTTGACTTCGGTGCCGCCATATTTGGAGATGAGCACCTTGTCGCCGACTTTCACGGTGAACTCGATGAGCACGCCCTTGTCGTCCTTGCCACCGGTGCCGAGGCTGAGGACTTCGGCTTCCTGGGGTTTTTCCTTGGCGGTGTCCGGCAGGACGATGCCGCCGGAGCTGATTGCATCGGCTTCGATGCGTTTGACGAGGACTCGTTGTCCGAGTGGTTTGATGTTAGCCATGTTGTTGGTATGTTTGGTTTGTGGTTTTGGTGTGAGAAGCCACGCCCCATTCGGGGAGTGGAAAGTTTTCAGTTTTCAGTTTTCAGTTTTCAGGGGAAGAGGGTTCGAGGGCGGAGAGCCACTCGTTGAGTTCGTGGTCGAGTTGTTCTGTGAGGAAATCGAGCCAGGACTGGAAATCGCCGGAGTCGGCGGCTTCGAGGGCGTCGTAGTAGGCTTTGCGGAGATCGGTGGGAATCGAAATCGGTGGGTAACCGGCGGCGAGCAGCACGAAATTCATCGCGAGGCGGGCGGCGCGGCCGTTGCCATCGGTGAAGGGGTGGATGCGGGCGATGCCGTGGTGGAGTTTCGCGGCGCGCTCGACGGGATCAGTGATGGATTGGAGTTCGGCGAAGAGTTCTTCCATAAGATCCGGCACTTTTACCGGATTCGGCGGAACGTGGCTGGAACCGGCGATGCGGACGGCACCCGTGCGATACGAGCCTGCAAAGTCGTCTTCCACGCGGGTGAGAACGATGCGGTGGAGGTCGAGAAGATCACGCTCGGTGAGGACGGCGTCCGGACGGGCGAGTCTTTTTACCTGCTCCCATGCCTTCGCAAGGTTGAGCGCCTCGATGTGATCCTTGAGCGGCTTGCCGGAAACGGTGACGCCTTTGGAAAGCACCAGTTCGGTTTCGCGAAGCGTGAGGCTGTTGCCTTCGATGGCGTTGGACTCATGCACCATCCGCACATCCCACGCCGCCGCAAGGCTGGCGACCGACTCCGGAGAGAGCGGACGCAGCGCGGCGAGGCGTTGGTGTTTGGTGGTGAGGGTCATTTTCGTTTGCCGATCATTTTCCTGATGTCAGGAAAATGATCCGTGGGTGAGTTCTTGAGTGGAAAACCTGGACTGCGTGCAGCCCGCTGCCGCTTTGCGTGAGCCAGCCTGCTGGCCACGACGGTTCGCAGCAGGCTGCGTTACCGAAAGCGGCAGCAGGCTGCCGCAGTCCAAGGTCTTGAGGGCTAGCATTTTTTTCGGTTCTCTGGTCATCTATTAGTTTAGGGATTCAAGGGAGGAAAGCTTGTTGTGGCGGTGTTCTAAACGTCAGTTTTTGTCATCGAACTTCTGAAGTGTTGATTTCATCCAGCTAGATATTTGCTTTTTTGATTCTTCGTTGCAGGTAATTTTTACATTGCATGCCGAAATTGCGCCGAATCTAGCTTTTTCGTCGATAAAGCTTCCTTGAGTACGCAGTCTCTCAATGCTAATTCCTTTTTCTTCGTGGAACTCGTCGACAAGGCTTGCAGTTTTGTGTTGGTTATTCGTCGATTCCAACACAAATCCATCTTCGTCTTTGAATTCGATCAATATATACGGTGATCCAGAAACAAGATCGGGGTTCTTCAGCCAGTGAAAAACACCCGTGCGGGCGGCTCGCGCCTTATCCGACACAACATCTGTTTCAGGATTGAGAATATCGAGAGACCAAAACACATCTGTTCCAATTTTTTTCAACTTAACTATCGAATTCAAATTATAATAGACACTTCCCGAATGCTTTAGGATTTCACGAAAGTCCACTTCTGTTGAAATAGTCTTGGGCTTGTCGGAGCATGCGCTAAGTAATAAACAGAGAAATATGGCGAGGTTTTTCATTTTGTTCGGCCGATGTAGACGTAAAATTATCTCTTTTTTGAAAACCTTATGATTAATTTCTCGCCGACAGAAACGCCCTCGTCATCTTTCTTCCCGAGTTCGGCCCAACTCAGCTCATTAGAATCTGCGTATTTCAGAGCTTTGATTGCGGCGGCGGAAAACTTGCTCTTACTGATTTTTTGTCCAAGTTGGGCTAGCCTTTTGGGATTTACGTCGGCAACCAAATATTTGATAACACTCCATGAAACATTATTCGGGCGTTCAAATTTTGGTATGCGCTTTGCGATTCTGCCATAACCTTGAAACATGGAGCGATTGATTTCCGAATGCGCTTCCAAAATTCGACTCGCTTCCGCTGCAGATGCTCCAATCTGGATTGCCGTCTCATTTAATAAATCGCCGATTCGGAAATTGAATCTGACACACTGCTTTTCGTGCTCACTTATTTCTGCGAGAATGCTATTCAATTCATTTTTCGCTGAATCGGTTAATGAATGTGTGATGTTCATTTTTCGAAGATTCGAATTTCTTAGTCCACGACTTCCGCATCCACAACCTTGCCTTTGGCTTGTTTCGGCTCGTTAGGCTCCGATTCCTCGCCGTCGTGTTGGACTTCGGGACCTGGGGCGGCGCCTGCGCCGGCTTGTTGGGCGGCTTGGGCGAGGGCTTGGAGGGAGTTTTCGAGGTCGGCGGTGGCGCTGTTGATTTTGGTGACGTCGTCGCTGGAGATGGCGTCTTTGACGGCTTGAATCTTGCCGTTGAGCATGTCCTTGAGTTCGGCCGGGGCATTGTCACCGAGTTCGGCGAGTTGTTTCTCAACGGAGAAGACGAGGTTTTCAGCCTTGTTCTTGGCATCGACTTTTTCAACGCGCTTCTTGTCTTCTTCGGCGTGGGCTTCGGCGTCGCGCTTGGCTTGCTCGATCTCATCCTTGGACAGGCCGGAGGAACCCTGGATGGAGATCTTTTGTTCCTTGCCGGATTGTTTGTCCTTGGCGGAAACGTGGAGGATGCCGTTGGCGTCGATGTCGAAAGTGACTTCGATTTGCGGCTCCCCGCGGCGCGCGGCAGCAATGCCGTCGAGCTTGAAGTTGCCGAGCAACTTATTGTCGATGAACATCGGGCGCTCACCTTGACAGATGCGGATGTCCACGGCCGGTTGGTTGTCGGAGGCGGTGGAGAATACCTGCGATTTCTTGGCCGGGATGGTGGTGTTGCGCTCGATCATCGAGGTGGCGCGCGAGCCTTCGGTTTCGATGGAAAGGGTGAGTGGAGTCACGTCGAGAAGGAGCACGTCCTTCACATCGCCGCGGAGCACGCCGCCTTGGATGGAGGCGCCGATGGCGACGACTTCGTCCGGGTTCACACCTTGGTGTGGTGTCTGGCCGGCGAGGTCGCGGGCGACTTCGACGACTTTCGGCATGCGGGTCATGCCGCCGACGAGCACGAGTTCGTTGATTTGCGAAGCGGTGACGCCGGCTTCCTTGAGGCAGTCCCTGACGGGTTTCTTGGTGCGCTCGAAAAGCGAGTCGGTGAGTTGTTCGAGTTTCGAACGGGAGAGGGTGAGCTGGATGTGCTTCGGCCCGGTGGCATCGGCCGTGATGAAGGGAAGGCTGATGTCGTAGGATTGGGTGGAAGAGAGGGCGATCTTGGCTTTTTCCGCCTCCTCCTTGATGCGTTGGAGTGCGTCGGGTTGGCCGGAGAGGTCGATGCCCTGGTCCTTCTTGAATTCGCCGACGATCCACTGGATGAGGGTATTGTCCCAGTCGTCACCGCCGAGCTGGGTGTCGCCATCGGTGGCGAGCACTTCGAAGACGCCGTCGCCGATTTCGAGAACGGATATATCGAAGGTGCCGCCGCCGAGGTCATAGACGGCGATTTTTTCATCGGCTTTCTTGTCGAGGCCGTAGGCGAGGGCCGCAGCGGTGGGCTCGTTGATGATGCGGAGCACTTCGAGGCCGGCGATCTCACCGGCGGCCTTGGTGGCGTTGCGCTGGGAGTCGTTGAAATAAGCGGGCACCGTGATGACGGCCTGCTTGATGGATTCGCCGAGTTTGGCTTCGGCATCGGCTTTCAGCTTGCCGAGGATCATCGCGGCGATTTCCTGCGGCGAGAAGGTCTTGGTTTCACCGGCCACTTCCACCTGGATGTGGGCGTCGCCATTGGAGGCGGCGACGATTTTGTAGGGCATGCGCTTGTCGGCATCGGTGAGTTCGGCGAACTTGCGGCCGATCAGGCGTTTTGAGGAGAAAATCGTGTTTTTCGGGTTGGTGACGGCCTGGCGTTTGGCGGCCTGGCCGACGAGGCGCTCGCCGTTTTTGGCGAAGGCGACGACGGATGGGGTGGTGCGGGCACCTTCCGAGTTTTCGAGGACGGTGGGCTCACCGCCCTCCATGACGGCCATGCAGGAGTTGGTGGTGCCGAGGTCGATTCCGAGGATTTTGGACATAAAGTGGTTTCCTTTCAGTATTGCTGGGTGGGGTGCGATTTAGCGGATAGGGCTTTCGCATGGGATGTGCCATACTTATTAGGAATTTCGCAACTCGCACAGGATGAGCATATGGTGATGACGCACGTATCCGGCAAATGCTTGAAATTTCTTCAAACTGAGACAAAATGACACATTTGAACAGCGACAGATTGGCGCGAAGGGCGATATTGACCGCTTTTCGTTTCCTACCTTGAACCGCGCGGGGAACCCCTCCTATGATCCGGGGCATTCATGCGTGCCCAACCCTTTAAATGGATACCGCGCGGCGAACCGTTCCAGAAAGAGAACTCAGGTTTGCCGGGCTCGTTTCCGCCGATTTTGGAGCACCTGATCCGCCAGCGAGGGCTTCCCGCAGGGGTGGATCTGGAGGGCTATCTACGTCCGAAACTCAAGGATCTGGCCGATCCTTTCCTGATTCCGGACATGCGGGCCGCGGTGGAGAGGATCCTTCTTGCGATCGATCAAAAGCAGGAAATCTGCATTTATGGCGATTACGATGTGGATGGGGTGACCTCGATCACCCTGATGCGGCGGATCCTGCTGGCCTATGGATTGGAGCCCCGGCATTTCATCCCGCGGCGGGGGCCTGAGGGCTATGGGCTGAGCACGGCGGCGCTGGAACGCTGCATGGCTGAGGGGCTGAAGCCTGATTTGCTGATCACGGTGGATTGCGGCACGGTTTCCGTCCATGAAGTCGCCGCGCTGAGGGCCGATGGCATCGACGTGGTCATCGTTGATCATCACGAGCCGTCGCCCGGGGAGCGCCCGGATTGCTGCGCGCTGGTCAATCCGAAGTGTGGCACCGAATTCACCTATCTCTGTGCGGCGGGAGTGGTTTTCAAACTCGGGCATGCCCTGCTGAAAAGCCGGCCCGCGGATCTGGATCTCAAGGAATTGATCGATCTGGTGGCGGTGGCGACCATTTCGGACATTGTTCCGATGATTGGGGAGAACCGGCTGATGGTGCGGCATGGATTGAAACATCTGCCCAACACGATGAACCCGGGCTTGCGCGCGCTTCAGGACGTCACCGGCATGAATGGCAGCGCCACATCCATGGATGTCGGATTCCGGATCGGTCCGCGCCTCAACGCGGCGGGCCGCATGGACGCCCCCGAGGACGCGCTGGCCACGCTCACCACCGACTGCCGGCGCCTCGCGCGGGACCTGGCGCAGAAGCTCGATGCCTATAACAAGGAGCGGCAGAATCATGAAGGTCTGATCCGCCGGGAAGCGGTGGAGATGCTCACCCGCGACTTTGATCCGTCACGGGATCCGGTCATAGTGTTAGGCTCGCGCTCATGGCACCACGGGGTGGTCGGTATCGTCGCATCGCGCCTGATGAGGCAATATCACAAACCCACGTTTGTCGTCGCGATCGATGAAAACGGGATCGGCAAAGGCTCCGGACGCAGCATCACCGGCGTTTCTCTGGTAGAGGCGATCCGCGCCTGCGAGGGCGACCTGATCGCAGGCGGAGGCCATGCGATGGCGGCCGGGCTCTCGATCAAGGAGGGAAACATGGATCGATTCCGGAAAAACTTCGCCGACTATGTGTTGGAAAACACCAGCGAGGAACAGCGCCAGCCGACACTCACCTATGACGCGGAGATTTCCTTCGATCAACTCTCGCTGGAATTCCTCGCAAGCTACGATCTTCTCCAACCTTTCGGAAACGGCAACCCGCAGCCGGTATTCATCTCACGCGCAGTGGGCTTGAGCCGACCGCCACTGCACATGAAAAACCATCACCTGCGCTTCATGCTGCGGCAGAGTTATCACGAGCAGGACGCCGTGTTTTTCGGTGGCGGCGAGTTTCCGCTGCCCGATCCGCCATGGGACATCGCGTTCACGATCGATCGGAATAGCTTCCGCGGGCGGACCACGCTGCAACTGATCATTCAGGACGTGCGCGCGGAGCGGTGAAGGAAACAGAAAACCGGCGGAAACCGGAGCACATGGGGGGAGAGGCTTCGGGTTCCGCCGGCTTTTTCAGTTCCGGGGGGTAGTGGTGTTTTCGCGGGCTTGCTCCGGGGGGAGAGCGGTCGGGGGGAGCCTTGCTCGCGGCAACAAAAAGACCTTATCCCATTTTCGGCCACTGGGTAGCTCCGTGATCGCGTAGGGTGCGAGAGAGCATGGATGATTCCTATTTACCTCTTCACTGTCGTGGCGAGATCGGCACAGGCTTTGAATTTCACCTTTTCCTGATTGATGGCTCCAAAAACAGGAAACCGGCGGAAACCGGAGCACATGGGGGGAGAGGCTTCGGGTTCCGCCGGCTTTTTCAGTTCCGGGGGGTAGTGGTGTTTTCGCGGGCTTGCTCCGGGGGGAGAGCGGCCGGGGGGAGCCTTGCTCGCGGCAACAAAAAGACCTTATCCCATTTTCGGCCACTGGGTAGCTCCGTGATCGCGTACCCGTGATCGCGTACCCGTGATCGCGTATCCACGAGGTGGTGGAGCGCCCCGGATTGCTGCGGGGAACCGGGCCAGGCCCCCATTTCCAGGGCTTCCGGAAATTTCCGGTTTCCAATCCGGTTTTCCCGGTCTTGAATCCCGCCGCCCATGAGCCATCCCACTTTCCGCATCGCCATCGGAGCCGACCACGGCGCCTTCGAACTCAAAAACGCCGTCGTTGCCCACTTGAAAGCAATCGGCCACGACGTGCAGGACTTCGGCACGGACTCCGCCGCCTCGGTGGATTATTCGGACTACGCCAACCTCGTCTCCCGCTTTGTAGCGGATGAGACCTGCGATTTCGGAATTCTTTGCTGCACCTCAGGCATCGGCATGTGCATCGCCGCCAACCGCCACAAGAACGTGCGCGCCGCCAATGTGCGCAGCGTCGAGGAAACCCGCATCACCCGCAACCACAACGACGCCAACGTGCTCTGCCTCGGTGCGAAACAAACCGACACCGACACCGCCATCGCGATGGTGGACGCCTTCCTGAGCACCCCCTTCGAGGGCGGACGCCACGAAAAGCGCCTCCGCAAAGCCTCCGGCAGCCGCCTGGCGCAGGTCGATCCCGCGATCTACGACGCCATCGCCGCCGAGGAGAAACGCCAGCGCAACAACATCGAGCTCATCGCCTCGGAAAATTTCACCTCGCCCGCCGTGATGGAGGCGCAGGGTTCCGTGCTCACCAATAAATACGCCGAGGGCTACCCCGGAAAACGCTGGTATGGCGGTTGCGAAAACGTCGATGTCGTCGAGCAACTCGCCATCGACCGCGCCAAGGAACTTTTCGGTGCGGAACACGCCAACGTGCAGCCGCACTCAGGCTCGCAGGCGAACACCGCCGTGTATTTCTCCGTCCTCAAGCCGGGCGACAAGATCTTCACCATGGATCTCGCCCACGGCGGCCACCTCACCCACGGCCACAAGGCGAATTTCTCCGGTCGTTTTTACGACGTCACCCACTATGGCGTCTCGCCGGATGACGAGCGCATCAACTACGGCGAACTCGAAAAAACCGCACGCGAACTCAAGCCGGCCCTCATCACCGTGGGTGCTTCCGCCTATTCCCGGACCATCGACTTCGAGCGCATGGGCAAGCTCGCCCGCGAGGTCGGAGCCTATCTGTTTGTGGACATGGCGCACATCGCCGGCCTCGTCGCCGCAGGCCTGCACCCGAGCCCGATTCCGCACGCGGATTTCGTCACCTCCACCACCCACAAGTCCCTGCGCGGCCCGCGCGGCGGCATCATTCTCTGCAAGGAGGAGTTCGCGAAAAAAATCGATTCGCAGGTATTCCCCGGCATCCAGGGCGGCCCGCTGATGCATGTCATCGCCGCAAAGGCCGTCTGTTTCGGCGAGGCGCTCAAGCCGGAATTCAAGGAATACTCCGCGCAAATCATTAAGAACGCCCAGGCCATCGCCGCCCGTCTCACGCATCATGGTTTCCGCATCTGCTCCGGCGGCACCGACAACCATGTGATGCTTGTCGATCTACGCAACAAGAACCTCAACGGCACCGATGCCTCCCACGCCCTCGACGAAGCGGGCATCACCGTCAACAAGAACGGCATCCCCTTCGACACCGGCAGCCCGATGAAACCCAGCGGCATCCGCATCGGCACGCCAGCCGTGACCACCCGCGGCATGAAGGAAGCTCATGTCGAACAGGTGGCTGATTTCATCCACGAAGCCCTCTCGGATCACACCAATACCGCGAAGCTCCACGCGCTCCGCGAGCGCGTCTTCGCCTTCAACCGCGACTTTCCGCTTCCTTGGTGAGATCGGCAGGCGGAAAGCGGCAAGCGGAATGCGCAAAGAAAATGATAAGCATGGAGCGTCCACATTTCCGCTTTCAGGACCTTGAGGTTTGGCATGACGCCTGTGACCTCGCAGTGGCTTGTCACCGAATTGCCGATGATTTGAGTGATCGGAAATGGTTTCGTTATGCCGAGCAGCTAAGAGCAGCGGGGCTGTCACCGTCCAATAATATTGCCGAGGGTTCTGCCAGTCATCATGACAAGGAGTTTGTGCAGTTTCTCAACATTGCCAGGCGGTCCGTTGCGGAGCTCGCCTCCATGGCGTTGAGTTTTGAACGAATGGAAATACTCCAAGAGACAACCACCACGGCAATTCTCGAACTTTCCGATAAGACAGCCCGCAAACTGACATCACTGATTCGACATCTTGGAAATCGGTAGGCGGTAGGCGGTAGGCGAGAGAAATGCGCCTCCCGCCTCCCGCCTCCCGCCTCCCGACCATGAACCCCTTCCGCGAAGACCTTGTCGCCCGTTCGATGGCGGAGCCCTGCACCGTCGTCATCTTCGGTGCCACGGGCGACCTCACGCATCGCAAGCTCATTCCCGCATTGTATAATCTGGCGGTGGATGGAGAACTTCCCACCGGCGTGAAAATCATCGGCTTCGCCCGCAGGGAGAAATCCGATGCCGAGTTCCGCGCCGGCCTGGCCGGGATCAACCGCAAGGTTTCGCGCTCCGGCCATGACGAGTGTGTCTGGGATCCCTTCATTGAAACGGTTTCCTATCATCAATCCGAGTTCACCGATGAGGCGGGCTATCGCAGCCTTGCGGAGAAACTTGACGCCATCGACACCGCCCGCGGCGGCAAGGGCAACCGCCTGTTTTACATCGCCTCCGCGCCCGAGTTCTTCGATGAAATCCTCATCAACCTGAAAAACGCCGGCCTCAGCCACGCATCCGAAGGTTGCTGGGCCCGTGTGATCGTCGAGAAACCCTTCGGCACCGACCTCGCCACCGCCCGCCACCTCAACGAGGTGGTCAACGCGACTTTCGAGGAAAAGGATACCTATCGGATCGATCACTACCTCGGCAAGGAAACCGCTCAGAACCTCATGGTCCTGCGTTTCGCCAATGCCATCTTCGAACCAATCTGGAACAGCAAGCACATCAGCCACATCCAGATCACCTGCGCGGAAAACCTGGGGATGGAAGGCGGGCGCGGCGCTTATTACGATACCGCCGGAGCCTTGCGCGACATGGTCCAGAACCACCTGCTCCAGCTCCTCAGCCTGGTGGCCATGGAACCGCCCACCGATCTAACGGCAGACGGCGTGCGCGATGAGAAGGTCAAGGTGATCCGCTCCCTGCGCCAGTGGGACACGCCGGAAAAAGTCGCCGCCAATGTCATTCGCGCGCAATACATCGCCGGCCATGTCGATGGCAATGCGGTGCCGGGATACCGCGAGGAGGATCGTGTCGATTCACAGTCGCGCACCGAGGCCTACGTTGCGGTTAGACTTCTCATCGACACCTGGCGCTGGAGCGGCGTGCCGTTCTACATCCGCATGGGCAAGCGCCTGCCGAAGAAGTCCACCGAGATCTCCATCCATTTCAAGGACGCGCCCTGCGTACTCTTCAATGCGACCTGCGGCGGCGTTCCCGGCGGCAACGTGCTCGTGATCCGCATCCAGCCGGACGAGGGAATCTCTCTGCGCATGGTTTCCAAAATCCCCGGCAACAGCGTGCGTCTCGAACCGGTGAAAATGGATTTCCACTACGCCACCAGCTTCGGGAAAATCAGTCCGGAAGCCTATGAGCGCTTGTTGCTGGATGCCATCGCCGGAGACGCCACCCTCTTCGCCCGCCGCGACGAGGTGGAGGAAGCCTGGAAGTTCATCGACCACATCGAGCACGCCTGGCACCAGTCGGAAAACCCGCCGCCGATGGCCGAATTCGTCGCCGGATCCTGGGGCCCCCGGGAGGCCGATGAGCTCGTCGCCCGGGACGGCAACCAGTGGCGGCGGCTGTAGAACACTGTTCGCGGCGGGTTGCCAGACCCGGAATGGTCTGCTAAGCGTCTCCCATGACCGCACTGGAAAAACCGAACTCCATACCGATCGCCGAATATCTGGCGGGTGAGGAGTTGAGTGACGTGAAGCACGAATATCTGGAGGGCACCATCCACGCGATGGCGGGAGGCAGCAACCAGCACAATGCGATTGCCGTGAATGCCCTGCTCTCTCTGGGCGCAAAACTCCGAGGCAAATCCTGCCGGCCTTTCAACAGCGACACAAAGGTCCGCATCGAGTATCCGGACCACACCCGCTTCTACTACCCGGATGCGATGGTGGTGTGTCACCCGAATGCGCCTACGGACCATTTCCAGGACCATCCGGCTGTGGTCATCGAGGTTCTCAGCGAATCGACGCGCCGCACGGATCTGGGCGAAAAACGCGACGCGTATCTCACCATTCCATCGCTGAAGGTGCTGATCTTCGTCGAGCCCGATTCCCCCTATGTGGTGCTGCACCGGCGCAAGGCGGACGGGGGATTCGCGGTGGACTATTACTCGGGACTGGATACCACGATTCCGTTGCCGGAAATCGAAGCGGAGCTGCCACTCTCCGAACTTTACGAGCAAGTCGGGATTTGACCGGGAAGCCTGTTTGATCGAAAAATGCAATCGCTCCGGTTCAAGACGGAAACACATTCCAGCCGCCGACATCGTCGAAGCGAACCCCCTTGCTCATGATGCGGATGGAGTGGCGGCCGTCACCTATCAGTTCCGGAGCGGCGTCCGCGATCCGCAGCGCGAGCGAACGGCCTTGGATCGGAACGGGGAAACGAAATGGCAGGTGGATGTTTTTCCCGGCATGCCAGCTGCCAGCAACGACATCCAACATCATGATCCCGGCGATGGTGGCGGAAGCACCGGATCCGACGAGGCCGAGTTCAACCCGGCGGGCACACAGCGGACGCGCGAAGCCGGTGTTTTGCAGGATAATTTCTCCTGAAACCCCGTCGCCTGTTAGGTTGAGCGCGCGGGCGATGATGCGGTACCCGAGCCTGCGCCCGACGCATTGATACAGATTGCCTTCCGGGGTGTTTTCGCGCCGCCAGCGATCGAGCGTTCCGCCGTGGTAGTTGCTGTTGAGGTAGCATGCGCCGAGCAATGCCAGTTCGCGAAGCACCTGATCGGGCGGCGTGCTTTCGCTATCAGGGACGGTCTCGCCGCCGAAGGGCACGCCGCCGAGGTTTTCAGCGCACCAGGTAAGCTCGCGCCAGCGGTCCCAGCCGGGCTCCACGTAGGTGCCCATGTCATCCGGGTTGGCGAGCAGCGCGTCATTGTGCCAGCCGATTCTTCGGAAATCCTTATCCATGCCGCCATCGCGCAGAAACATCGGCCGGCGGACTTGCAGGAAAACCTGCGGCGGCAGTCCGTCCAGCCAGCATTCCATCACCGCGCGACGGGCCTCCAGCGAGGGGCTGACTCCGTGATTCGAGCCGTGCCACTCGCCCCAAGGACCGAGCATGCCGGCCTGCACCGCGAAGACCCACGGCGCGTGCTTCGTCAGCACATCCGCCATTTCGCGGACGTGACGGCGGATCAATCCAAGATCCGTCGGGTCCACCCGATAGTCGGCATCGGTGAAGCCGTAGGCCGCCCGGAAAATGACTTTGAGCCCTGCCTTGCGGATGCGCCGCATGGCATCATCGAGCAACGCGAGTTTCGCATCATCCAGCGGGCGATTGCGATGACCGTTGAGATTCACAGTGAGCAGGACCAGGGAAATCCCACGGCCCCGCAGGTCGTCAAAGCGTCCCGGTGACTCCACCGCCCGTTGCACATAGAATCCCCGCTCGGGATTCGGCCCGGCAGCGGTGGACTCCTCGAATGCGCCCCCTCCCGCTGTTTTTCCGCAAGCCGCCGGACTGACAGCCGCCATGGCCGCAAGCCCGCGCATCCATTCGCGGCGCGTCATTCCGCCCTCCTTGCGTTGCGATACGGCTGGTTGATGAACAACAGGCTCTCTCGATCTCTCAACAAGTGCTCCTCCGATACGCGCGATGCGGGGAAATTCACTTTCAAAATCCCGCCCACCACCTCCCAGTGCGCGTCAAGGAAGTAATCCGACGGCTGGTCATCCACCCACAAGGTGCAGGTGCCGTCGCGGTGGAACATCCGGCGGTAGCGCTTGCCGTCATGCACATAGTCCCAAGCGCCCATGAAATCCTCCGCACCCGCCGCGAGCGCGGAACCGTTTTCCACCATCAGAATACCCTCCGAGCGGGTACCTATGCCACCGGTGACCGGCCAGGCCCGCAATTGCCACTTCCCCTTGCGCCAGCTAGCGGCCGGGATCGCCAGTCGATAGACATTCCCCAGGGTGCTGGCCGGATCACCCACACTGCAATCGTGCGCGTCCACCGCGACCACCACGCCATCTAGCAGTAATTCCACCCGCGCGAGCGCCAGCGCGTCCGGCCCGTTCATCCATTTGAAAACCGCCAGCAGTTCCCCCTCTGACCACACCAGATGGCTGATGTCCCATTCCATCGGCAGGCCGCCACCCTGGAAAAACCACGGCAGTTCACGACTCGGCATGTTGCGGATGAAACGATCCTGATCGAATGGGATCGAGCGCATCCGGGTGGTCGATTCCCCGGCCATCCGCACCGCATGCCCCGTATAAAGCGGTGCGCCAGCTGCATCGGGTGCGCCATCGGGATGCACCCTCACCTCGCCGCGGAACACGCCCACCTCGGCCGGCCCATGGTTATGCGGCACGTTGATCACAAACTCGGTGCCCAAATCCACCACCCGGCCATCCGCCCATTCGACCACATAACCTTCCGCCCCGCGCGGGATTTGCGCCACAAGCGTGCCAAATTTCAACCTGCCCGAGTTCGGACCGGTCACCTCGTAGCCGGCCGGCCCCTCGATCAACAAGCGCGCTCCGGAATCATGCACCACCTCGGCCAGCCCCGGTCCGAATTCCAACAATCCCGCATCATGGCCCAGCAGACTGCCATCGGACAGGCTTCGTTTGGAAACTGTGGTCGCCATGCCGCTGGAAAGGCGGGCCCACGCGGCCTCCTCCGCCGTCCGTTGAACCGGATTTTCACTCTTCCACAGAGCAAATGAGAGTGCCACCACCGCCGCAGCCGCAGCCGTCCAAGACATCCCCGCCTTCCGCCACCACGGGCGGACCAGCGGTGCCTCCGATTCGAACCCACCCAGCAAATCCGCCAGCAGCACTTCCTGCCCTGCCAGATCGAGATAATAATCCATCGCCCGCGGATCGCCCTCGATCCGTTCCTCCAATCTCGCCACCTGGGCGCGGCCAAGGCTCCCATCGAGCATGCCGTCCACCAAGCGCCTTAATTCCTTGTCTGCCTGCCAGTTCATATTGATGACTCCTCCTTGAGTTGTTTTTCCACACAGTGGCGCAACACAAGGCGCAGCCGCGAAATCGTCTTGTGCAGCGAACCGGGCGAAATCCCACGCCCGGCGGCCAGATCAGTCAGGTTTTCGCGTCGCCCATACTTCCATTCCAACAAACGCCGGTCCTGGACCCGCGTGAACTCCAGGCAACGCTTCAGGGCGCGCAACCTTCCATCCGTCTCTTCCATCCGCTCCTCCGCCCGGGCCGCCAGCCGACTGATGATTTCCTCGCTGAAGACCACCCGTCCGGACCGCGCCCGGTCGCGCCGCTCCGCCATCACCTTGAACCACGCCACCCGCATCGCCCACGCTCGGAAATTCGTGCCGGGCTCGAATTCGATCCGGCGCTCCCACAAAAAAAGATTGGTCTCCTGCACCAGATCCTCCACCCCATCCTGCCAGCCCAGCAGTCCCGAAACATACTCCTTCAACGCAGCCTGAATCGCCCGGATATCCTCGGAGAAAGTGACGTCGGCATCCGATGGCCGCTTCCCATCCGCCGGAATCGTCCGGAACGGCTGGAAGGATCCATGCTGTGGAGGCTGGGGCTCTGGTTGCATCGCAAGAAAGTCAATTTCAGAAAACGGAGAATCGCGCTCCTAAATACAATACCAGCCACCCGCAAAACCGGACACAAAAAAGCTGTTGCCTAAAAAACTGCTTTTTATTTCCTGAAATCGGATGCACCTGACACGAGATATACGCGCCAAACCCGATACGACCGATCCAATGAACGCCATCATTTCCCGCCAGTCCAGCTCCCTTTCCGCCGTGCTCATGCTGCTGCACGGACTCGCGCTTCCCACCCATGCCCAACGAGGGCCGGTGCCGGGAATCGACACCCGCACCCCCTACCTCATCCATTACGGAAAC
This sequence comes from Luteolibacter sp., assembly GCA_030696085.1. Taxonomy (GTDB): domain Bacteria; phylum Verrucomicrobiota; class Verrucomicrobiia; order Verrucomicrobiales; family Akkermansiaceae; genus Luteolibacter. Next base: position 1,375 of record JAUYNL010000065.1, on the reverse strand, counting down.
TGGGACTCCACCCTCATCGCCAACGCGAGGAACAACTACAAAATCGTCATCCTCCACCCCAGCACCAGCAACATCACCCCGGCGGATATCGCCACCATCCGGTCCGGCCCGGACCTGACCGCTGGCAATGCGGACGACGTGAAGGTGCTCGCCTACATCTCCGTCGGCGAGGACGACCGGCCCGGCGCTCCCTTCGAAGGCGATGGCACGGGACCGCGCATCGATCCCCGTCCATCCTACAATGATCCGCTCACTGACGCCATCCCTCCTCTTGGAGACCCGTCGCCGGGCGGAACGGGCTACGCTTCCTACTATCTCGACGATAACAATGAGGACGGCCAACCGGATCAGAACAATGTCTTTGGCGGTTATTATGTGAACCCGGGCGATCCCGCCTGGTATGAAATCCTCAAGACCAAGACCAAGGCCGCGGACGGCCGCGCGGGCATCCAGGAACTGCTAAGCACAACCTACGGCGAAGGCTATGGTTGCGACGGCTTGTTCCTCGACACCCTGGACACACCAGCCCCTAACAGCTTCGGGGCCACATACTTCGAATGGACCGCAAAGACCTACCGCGATCTCGTCAAGAACATCAGCGATGACAACCCGGCCAAGCTGCTGCTCGCCAATCGCGGCGTGTTCTTTTTCAACCCGAATCTCAAACCATACGCATACACCCTGCGCCCTCACATCAACATGGTGATGTTCGAGAGTTATTATTCCGACAGCAGCGGTTCGGGCACGGCGACCGCCTACTTCGATGACAACAAATTCAACTACGCGCCCAAGATCAACGCCGAGGCCAACAGGCCGGACGGCTTCACCGTGGTCGGCCTGGGCTACACCTCCCAGGGTGAATCCCCCGCCCTGATTGAGCAGGACTTCATCGAATCCCAGCGCGAACAGGGCTGGCTTCTCTATCGGACGAATCCGGCCCTGGACGCCGTTCCTTTCACGACCCAGGCGGCCGACTGGAACATCGCCAATCCGGACACCTCGGCTCCCGCGTGGGACAGCACCGCCGCCACCAGCGCGGACTCGGATCCCGGAACGCCCGGAAACCAGGCCCCCGCACCCCGCACCGGCATTCAGGAGGCCATCGCGGGAAATGGCTCGGTCACGCTGCGCTGGGACGTCGCCCGCGACCAGACCGGCCCGGTCCGCCACCATGTCTATCTAACAACCGACGCCGTGATGGATTTCAACACCGCCACCAAGCTGCCGGACGTCATCCCGGGCATTCCCGAAAACTACGCCACTGGCACGGGCACCGGCCGTTATGCCAATGAATGATCGGTGTGGAAAACTAAGGTGAAATAACGCCCCAGACTTCTTTCAGGCGGGCCAGAGAATCGGCCCAGGGAGCCTTTCT
>JAUYNL010000061.1 GCA_030696085.1 Luteolibacter sp. | reverse complement strand
CGCTGCTGGCCATCATCCCCTTTGGCGCGAACGAGCCGCTATCAAGTTGGTTCGAGAACTACCAGCGCCACCCGGCCAAGGCCATCCAACTCATCCTTCACGCCGCCCCCGTCCAATGACATCTCAAGCCAAACGCCCTGCACGAACGGCGCAGCGCCAAGCTGAGTGACACCCCGTGGAAAGACTGGACGAGGCCGTTGAGTGAGAGAGAGCGCGATAACCGCGATCATTTGGACTCCTTGACCTCTTTCTCCATGAAAACCCGATCATCAGTGGAAATTTAATTTCATGCCCGTCCATTCTTGTGCTAAATGCCGTGCGTGAAATTTCTCCGCTGGTTCCTTCCCCTCTCACTGCTTGTGCTGGCCTGCCTCCAGTGCCGTCCGCTCGGGCCTCCGCCAGTGGCCTCGCGCGAACGCCAACTCACGTCCATCAGCAGCAGCGGCGGATCGGGAAAGGTGCCGATGTCGCAAATTTACCGCCAGGTGAACCTGAAAAACGACATGGTTCCACGCGGCAGGCATGGCCGCAAGGTGATCCGACCGATGAGGCCGCAGTACATCACCATCCACTCCACCCAGAACTACACGGCGGACGCCTGGAAACATTCCAAAGCTCTCAAAAACGGCGCTCTCCGCTCGCCCAAGACCCGCTACGGCAACCGCATCGGTTACATGATCTGGCATTTCACCGTGGATGACAAGGTGGCCATCCAGCACATGCCGACCACCGAGCAGGGTGAGCATGCCGACTTCCATGGCCCGGGCAACCGCCTCTCCATCGGCATCGAGATGTGCGAGCACCGCGGTAGCGACCGGCGCGCGACCATCGAGCGCACCGCCAAACTCACCGCCATCCTGATGAAAAAAAATGGCATTCCCCTGCGCAATGTGGTCCCTCACTACCACTGGCCGCGCCGCGGGAAGAACCCGCCTAACAAAAATTGTCCGCACTTTCTGTTGGACAACGGCAGGCCGGGAGCGAAGTGGCGCTGGTTCCTCAGCCGCGTGAACGACCACTACCAGCACATCGAGTGATGAGCGCTCCTTCCAGGGATTTCGGCAGCCCCGGAAACCGCGATGTCGTTCTCGAACCCTCGGTTTTCTACGTCTGCCAGCGCTGCACGAAGTGCTGCAAGTGGCCCGGCGACGTGCGCATCGGCGAGGATGAGATCGCGCCCATCGCCGCGTTTCTCGGTCTGACGGAATCGGAATTCATCGGGCGATTCACCCGGCTGCGCTCAAACCGCCAGGGACTCTCGCTCATTGAAAAGGACAACCACGAGTGCGTCATGCTCGATGGTGATGTCTGCCGCATCCATCCGGTGAAACCCGAACAATGCGCCGGCTTTCCTAACAAGTGGAACTTCCCCGGCTGGCGGCGGGTTTGCGAGGCCATCCCCGTGCCGCTGGAATGAGGAAGATCATCCATATCGACATGGATTGCTTCTACGCGGCCATCGAGGAGCGCGACAATCCCGCCCTGCGGGGGAAACCACTGGCCGTGGCGGGAAAGGACCGCCGCAGCGTGCTGACCACCGCCAACTATGCGGCGCGGAAATTCGGCTGCCGCTCCGCCATGCCCGTCTTCAAGGCGCTCGAACTCTGCCCGCAACTCACGCTCGTGCCCGTGCGCTTCGATCATTACCGGGCGGAAAACTCGAAAATCCGCGCGATTTTCGGCCGCTTCACCGAGCTGATCGAACCGCTCTCGCTCGATGAAGCCTATCTCGATGTTTCCCATCTCCAGTCGGATGCCGCCGCCATCGCCCGTGAGATCCGCGCGCAGATCCGCGAGGAAACCGGCCTCACCGGTTCCGCCGGCATCTCGTCTAACAAACTCATCGCCAAGATCGCCTCGGACTGGAACAAGCCCGACGGCCAGTTCGAGGTGAAAGCGGATGAAATCCCCGCCTTCATCGCCGCACTGCCCGTCGGACGGCTGTGGGGCGTCGGCCACAAAATGCGCGGGAAACTTTCCGCGCTCGGCGTGGAAACCTGCGCCGATCTCCAGAATTTCGAACGGATCGATCTCGCGCGCCGCTTCGGCAAGTGGGGCATCGAGTTATGGCACCTCTGCCGCGGCATCGACGAGCGACCGGTCACGCCGGACCGCACCCGCAAGTCGCTCAGCAGCGAGATGACCTTTTCCGAAAACATCCGTCTGCTGCCGGAGCTCGTCCCGCCGATGCGCGGCATGATCGAGGGCCTCGCCGAGGATCTCGCCTCCAAGCACGCCGACCGCGTGATCCGCTCGCTGGTGGTGAAGCTCAAGTTCGCCGACTTCGAGCGCACCACCGCAGAGCGCTCCTGGCACTCGCTGGATCACGGTGTTTTCGAACAGCTCCTGGCGGAAGCATGGAAGCGCGGCGGCAACCGCACCGTGCGCTTGTTAGGAGTGGGCGTGCGCTTCGAGGATCCCGTGGAGGACGCGCAGATGGACTTCTTCGGGTGAGAGCCTTCCATCAGAAGGTCCAGCCCATGCCCAGCGTGAAGCCGAGCGCGTCGATGCCCGGATTGGGCGTGGTCATGCCAAGATTCGAGTGATGGATGAAATAAAGCCCGCCGAGCAGGGATGCGTTTTCGCCGATGCGCTGGCGCAGGCCGAACTGCGAGAACCAGTTGAATGCGAGATCCTGGCCCTGGCCATCGGTGCCGCCGGAGCTGTTGATCCAGCCGGCCCCTCCGCCGATCGAGAAGAACAGCGAGGTGTTACCGGATGGCAGCCAATATTCGATGGAAGGTGCCGCGTTGAACCCGAGATAATAATCCTCAGGTCCCTGGATGATGGTTTCGTAGAGCGCTGAAAAACGGTTGCGCACGACGATGCGCGCACCGGACTCATCCTGCCACCAAGTCCACACCACCGGCGAACGCAGCGTGAGCTGGGTGGGGATGATTTCGTATTCCGCATCGGTATTGCTGCCCACCTGGCTGAGCCAGCCGCTCTCGAAGGTCCATTCCCAGGCATCGGCGGAATCCGTTTCCGCGGCAATCAGCGGCACGCAGGACATCAGGCAGCAGGTGAGCAGTGATTTCATGGGCCATGCAATACGCCCGCGTTTTCATTCCGTCGAGCCTGATCCCGAAAACCGCGAAAAGGCCATTCGGCACATCTCCCATATTGCCATGCGACCCGCATCCGCTCTTCCTCCATCAGCAATCTTGAATCTCCCATCCCCATGACCGTCCAGCATCACCCGATGTATGTCACCTTGCCCTTCCGGGCGGTGGGCAGACAGGCCAGCACCGCCGGCATCAGCGGACTGGTATCCGCCAACCGGTTGGTGGGTGCCCGCAGGGCGATCACGGCGGTCCCATGAACGGTCAAATCCTGCTGGTACGACAAATTCCCATCCATCGTCAAAAGCACCTCGTAGCCGGTATCCACCGCCCGGCGCAGCAGAACCCCGTTCTTGATCCCGGACCAGCCAATGTAGGCCACGGTATCCACCACATGCCCCGGAAGCCAGCGGCGCAGCCGCCAGTCCAGATTCTCGTCCAGAAGGATCCTCATCGTTCAGATCCCGGCGAGGGCGTGGAGTTTGGACTCCTCCAGCAGCGCGATGACCTGCTCGCGTGACACAGCGGGAAACCCTTCCAGAAAGTCCTCGATCGTTTCCCCGGCTTCAATGTGGTCGAATAGGCTCTTCACAGGCACCCGTGTGCCCGCAAAAACCGCTTCACCGCCCAGAATCTCCGGATCGATCACGACCAGCTTCTTCATAAGGGCAGGCTAGCACCCGGTCCACACTCCTTCAATCTCCATTTCATTACCTGGGTTTCTCCTCGCGGAACTTGCTCGATTGCTGGGATTCGCCGCCGGTTTGAGCGGTCGCACGCGGAATATGCTAACAAACTTGCATGTGGGCTCCGGGTTCAGGGGGGCGTTTCAAAAGCAGTGCTGTCGAGCCTCAAGGCCGGGTGATTTTCAGGCGGATGAAACGCTGGTCCGCAGCGCTCATCAGCACCGTGTCGCGGGCGGTGAAGGTTTCATCGGTGAGATCGATGTCGGCCGGGTTCCAGGCGTCCAGGGTGCTCGTGGCCTGGGCTGCCCAGGTGATGTCGATGGCGGCGGGGTCGCGGACGCCTGTGATCGCCAGATAGCCGTCGGATTCCAAAATCTCCATCGGCGAGGCGTCCGGGGATTTCGGCGGCAGGCCCATCGCGTATTCGATCAGGTTGGCGAGTCCGTCGGAGTCCGGGTCCGCAGTTTCGCCGCCGATGGCGGGGTTGGCGAGTTCGGTGGTGCTGAAATTCGTGAAACGCCAGGCATCGAATGGTTTGTCCTGGATCGTCACCACGGCGGATTGGGCGCTGTCCCGGACCAGTGCGAAATCCGCCGCCACCGCCACGCTCACCGTGCGCGCGCCCTGGGCCAGCGAGTCGGATACCGGCGTGACGAACAGCGAGGCCGACGCCTGCCCCGCCGGAATGATCACGCTGGATGGCAGTGCCTGAAAGTGGCTGCCGGGCACGGCGGAGCCGCCAATGGTGAGTGGAACCTGGAGGGGCAGCGTGGAATCGCCGGTGCGGGTGAGGGTGATCTGCCCCTGCTGGCCGTCGAGTTCCTTCGCGACCGGCTGGGTGGCCGCCACCGTGACGGCGGGCAGGCTGTGCCATGCGAGGGCGAAGTCGGTAGCGGTGTTAGACGTGTTTTGCACCACGATCACATAATTTCCGGGTGGCAGTGCCGGCTGATGGACGAGTTCGACATTGTCCACTGTGCTGAGGCTTTCGGCGATCACGCTGCCAGGCGTGAATCCGTTCGCCTGATGGAGACGCAGGTTGAGGTTGGCGAGGGTGGCGCTCCAGGCGTTGGAAAATTTATTTTTAGAGACATTCCGGTGCCAGGTCATTGCGGCGCAAAAGGGCGTGGCTGGAGCTCCCGCTGGAATCGTGAAGAACCAGTTTTTTGAGGAGTTTCCGGAAACCGACTCCGCCGCCCAGCCGCGGATGCAGCGGGAGGTGCTGTCCGATGCGGAAAAATTGCCAGCACGCAGCGCGAGGTAGGCATGGTACAAGTTGAGTTCGCCGGCGCCATAAATCTCGTCGAGCGGCCGGCTGCTGGTGTTGTCCCAGTTGGACACCGTGTTTTTGGTGGCGGAGGCGAGCAGCAGGGCCTTGACCACGCGCGCCCGGTTAGCGCCAGTCACTCCATAAGAGTCGGAGAGTTTCCTGTGCAACAATCCCGCGGCCCCGGCGACCATCGGGGTGGTCCAACTGGTCCGGTCTTCCGGAAAGGCGCTGGGCGCGACGATGTCCGGCTTGATGCGACCCGCCACTCCCAGGTTCGTGAAACCCGCGCTGTGCAGGCCATCGTCGCGCCCCACCGAGATGGTGTGGTAGCCCTGTCCTAACAACTGTGGCAGGATGTTGGAACTGCCGTTGTTCTCACCGACCACGCAGACAAAGCCCTGATTATGGATTGCATAATCGAGCCGATGATTGGCCTCTGTGGCGCTGGCATCCGACGTTTCAGACGCACCGATCCAACTGTGATTCTGGACGTTGCGGGTTTCCGACCCGGGAAGGTTGTTGGAGGAGAGCTTAAGAAACCCCGAGCCCAACCAGCCGCCCGCCTCATAAACATCCACGGTGGAACCTCCCGGCAACAAGCTGCCGGTGCCGTAGAAATTCGTGGCCACATGGGTGGCGTGGCTGCTGATGCCCGAACCGATGGCGGAGGATTTATTGATGATCGTATTGCCAATCAAAGCCGGGTTCGAGCTGTCAGGGAGAAATGAGTAAACCGGTGGATCGGTATTTGACGCCTCCACATGCGTGAGGCCGTTCGCTGTCGCGGTTGGCAAATCCGCAGCCCCCAGCGCTTTGAGCCGGGTGAATCCGATCTCGTCCTTCCAATCCGCATGCAAGGCGGCACCCGACAGTCCGCACGCGAGCACGAACCGGATGAAGCTGGATGGAATACGGGATTTCACGGGTTGTCTGGGCCGGAAAAGCCCTGGAATCGGCGGCGAACTTAGGTTTGATTGGCTGCGGCGCAAGGAATCTCATTTGGAAATCCCCGTGCCTGTTGACTCCCGCCAAGTGTCCGTTCATGATCCGTGCGCCGATGGTTGAGAATCCGCCCGCTGTTGAAATCCGTGATCTGGTGAAAGACTTCAAGACGTCTTTCCGCCGCAAACCCCTGCGTGCGGTGGACGGTGTTTCCATCCGGATCATGCCCGGCGAGGTCTATGGGCTGATCGGGCCGAACGGCTCCGGGAAATCCACCACGATGAAGGCCCTGCTCGGGCTGGTGGCTCCCACCGCCGGGCAATGCGCGATTTTCGGCAAGGATTCGCTCAAAGTGGATTCGCGCAATGAAGTCGGCTTCCTGCCGGAAAACCCCTATTTCTACAAGCACCTCAGCGGAGCGGAAACCCTGCGTTTCTACGGAAAACTCTGCGGCCTCGGTGGCAAGCTGCTGGCGGAGCGGGTGAATGAGATGCTCGCCCTCGTCGATCTGGAAAGCGCGCGCGACCGCCGGATCGGCGGTTATTCGAAAGGCATGCTCCAGCGCATCGGGCTGGCCCAGGCGCTGATCCAGGAGCCGCGGCTGGTCATCCTTGACGAGCCGACCGCCGGCGTGGACCCGGTGGGTTCGCGGCAGATCCGCGATTTGATCCTCAAGCTGCGCGAGCGCGGCATCACTGTGTTTTTATGCTCGCATCTACTGGAGCAGGTGCAGGAGGTCTGCGATCACGTCGGCATCATTTTCCAGGGCCGGATGATCCGCGAGGGGCGGCTTGAGGAATTGATCTCCATCGAGGACCAGACCGACATCGTGCTCAGCGACGCCACGCCGGAGTTGATCGCACAGATCACCGCGCTGGTCGAAACCACGCCCGGTGCCGCCATAGTGCGCACCGGAAAACCCCGCACCACGCTGGAGCGGCTTTTCCTGCGGGAAATCCGCGAAGAAGAACCATGAGCCAAACCAATCACATGACCATGCAGGGCTCTCATTTCAGCCGGATCCTCACGATCTGCACCCATACCTTCACCCAATTGGTGCGCATGAAGGTGTTCTATTTCATGGGCATTTTCGCGGTGATCGCCATCGCCAGCAATTTCTTCGATCTGCCGCAGCACGAGGGTCCGGAATCGGTGGGCGCGAACGTGCTGCGCTCAATCAAGAGCTGGTCGCTCGGCGCGATGACCTTGTTCTCCGTGGTGCTCTCGGTGGTGGCTACCGCGCTGCTGCTGCCGAAGGATGTGGAGGACCGCACTCTCTACACCATTCTCGCCAAGCCCGTGCCGCGCTTCGACTATCTGGCTGGTAAGTTGTTAGGCGTGCTGCTGCTGGTGTTTGTCTCGCTCGCATTCATGGACGTGCTGATGACCGTGGTCCTGCAAATCCGCACCTCGATGGTCATCGAGCAGCAGACTTCGATGGCCGCCGCGATGGGCTGGCCGCAGGACGCGATCGACTCGCTGCGATCGGAAACCCAGGCCAACGGCCCGAACGCGTCGCTGCAGGGCGCGGTGTTCGCGGTGTTCCTGCGGGCCTCGATCATGGCCTCGCTGGCGTTGCTCATCTCCACGTTTTCAACGAGCACCCTTTTCACCACCATCGTGAGTTTCCTGATCTATTTCATCGGGCACTTCCAGGCGGACGCGCGCGATGTCTATCTGCATGCCGGCCAGGCCGGGGAAGGGGTTTTCGCGCGGCTCGCCTCGCTGCTCCTGTCGCTGGTGCTGCCGGATTTCCAGCTTTTCAACGTGATCGACGCGGTGATCGAGGGCCAGACTCTGCCACTCCTCGCGTTGGGGAAACTGGCGATGGTCGGCCTCTACTACGCATTGTTTTTCACCTTCGCCTCGTGGTTCATCTTCGCCGACAAGGAATTCTGAGCCTGTGAAACCCAGTTGGAAAATCGCGATTCTCGCCGTCGCGCTGCCGGTCTTCGGTGTGCTGCGTCTGCCTTATGAGGCGAGGCTCAGCGGCGAGCTTCGGGCGACCGGCTTGTTTCCTCCGCCGCTGGAAATCGGCACCCGCGATAAAATCGGCCAGACCAGCTCGGCCGTCGCGCTCGGCGGCCTGCGCACGCTGGTGGCCACCTTCCTGAACCTGCGCGCCTTCACATTCTTCACCGAGCAACGCTGGCCGGATGTCGAGGACACCTTCAACACCATCGTCGATCTCGCGCCTCGCACCCGTTATTACTGGGAAACCGGATCATGGCACCAGGCCTACAATGCGGCCTCCTATTATCTCAACGATTCCAAACTCCCGCCGCTGCGCCGCCGCGAAGCCTGGCGCTCCTCCATCCTCAAGGGCCGCGCCTTCCTCGAACGCGGCGTCCGAAACAATCCCGACGACTGGAGCATCCGCGCCAATCTCGGTTTCCTTCTATCCGATTCCAACAAGTTCCCCGCCTTCCGCGATCCCAATGAAACCTTCGCCGCCGCGGCCGAGGCCTATCGGAAAGCGGCCGATACCGGCAAGGCCCTCGGTTATGTGCGCCGCGCCTGGTTTTATTCGCTAGCCCGCGTCGAGGGCCGGGAAGACGAGGCGCTCGCTCTCGCCCGCACTCTTTATGCCTCCGGGCCGCAAAACCAAACGCCCACGCTGCTCGTCCTGCTGCTGGTACTCGAGGCGCATGTAAACCCGTCCATGGATGTCGCCGCGCGCGCCGTGGAATTGTTCGGCACGCCGGAAAAAGCCTATGAGGCATTGACCGGCCACTGGCAGCGCACCCGCGAGCGCTTTCCGGTCCACGGCGTCTCCGCCGCGTTGGAATCCCTGGAAAAAACCCTCTCCATCCCAGCGGATCAAAGCATCTTCAAGCAGCCGCCGCCGCCGCCCGCCGGTCCTGACGAGTGGTTCCGTGAGTGATATGATCGAATTCCGCGGTTGGCGGATCGCCCGGCTGACGCTATATTCACCCCATGGCCGCAGATTCCTCCAAATCCGATTCTTCGATCACCCTGCGTGGGAGTCTGTTGATCGCGGATCCTTCGCTGCGGGACGGAATCTTCAAGCGCTCCGTCATTCTGCTCACCGCCCATGGCGCGGAGGAGGGGGCCGCCGGATTGGTCCTGAACCGCCCGACCGGCCGCGTGGTGGGGGACTACCTCAAGGACACGGAATTCACGGCGCTGCGGCACCTGGCCGTGCATGAGGGCGGCCCGGTCATGACCGGGCAGATGACGTTTTCCTCATTCTGGTGGAGCCGGAAGCTCGGCCTCCGCTGGGCGATGCGGATTTCCGCGAAACAGGCGGCCGATCACGCGCACCGCCCCGGGCGGATTGTGCGCGCCTTCATCGGTTACTCCGGATGGAGCCCCGGCCAGCTCGAAAGCGAGCTCAAGCGCCACTCATGGTTTCCAGTGAATCCTCGCCAAGAGCTGCTCGGCCAGGCACATGACCGCAGTCTGTGGGCCCACCTGCTGCGCGGAATGTCTCCCTTGCACCGGATTCTGGCCGAGGCACCCGAGGATCCATTCCTCAATTGAGTTTTTGCGGCAATGCGGGATTGCCCATCGCCGGTCCAGCGCCTTGACTCGCGGCAGCGCCTGCCAGCCGGGTATTTTGCCAGAAAACCATCCGTTCATGTCCGATCCGCAGAACCTGTTCAGTCCGATTGATGAAATCATCGCCGAAATCGCCGCCGGCAGGATGGTGATCTGTGCCGATGATCCGTCCCGCGAGAATGAGTTAGATCTCATCGGAGCCGCCTCGCTGTGCACCGCTGAAATGGTCAATTTCATGGCCGTTCATGGCCGCGGCCTGATCTGCGCTCCGCTGCCCGCCGCCCGCACCGAGGAACTCGACCTCCCGCAGATGACACGCCGCAACCATGAGGGCCAGAAAACCGCCTTCACCGTGAGTGTCGATGCCGCCGCAGGCATCAGTACCGGAATTTCCGCAGCGGACCGCGCCCTCACCCTGCGCCTGCTCGCCGATTCCTCGGCCAGGGCCGAGGTCTTCGTTCGTCCGGGCCATGTGTTTCCGCTGCGCGCCATGCCGGATGGCGTGCTGCGCCGCGCCGGCCACACCGAGGCCGCCCTGGATCTCACCCGCCTGGCCGGCTTGCCCGAAGCCGCCGTGATTTGTGAAATCATCAACGACGATGGCACCATGGCGCGCGTCAGCGACCTCGCCGCCTATCAGCAACGCCACGGACTCAAGGCCTGCACCATCTCGCAGCTCATTCAATACCGCCGACGCTCCGAGAAACTCGTAGTGCGCGAGCAAACCGTGAAAATGCCCACCGATTTCGGCGAATTCGACTGCCATCTCTATCGGGTCGTCACGGATGCCAGCCACCATCTCGCGCTGAGCCGGGGATCGATCGACCCGGAATCGCCCACGCTCGTGCGCGTGCATTCCGAGTGCCTCACAGGTGATGTCTTCCACTCGCGGCGCTGCGATTGCGGCGGCCAGCTCGCCGCCGCGCTCGAACACATCTCCAAGGAAGGCGGAGTCCTGCTTTATCTCCGCCAGGAGGGACGCGGCATCGGTCTGCCCGCGAAAATCCACGCCTATAAACTCCAGGAACAGGGTCTCGATACCATCGAAGCCAATGAAAAACTCGGCTTCGCCTCCGACTTGCGCGACTATGGCATGGGCGCACAGATCCTCTGCGATCTCGGCGTGCGCCGCATCCGCCTGCTCACCAACAACCCGAAAAAAGTCATCGGCCTCGAAGGCTACGGCCTCGAAATCGTCGAGCAGCTTCCCATTTTCCTGCCCTCCAATCCGCACAACGAGAAATACCTCGAAACCAAGCGCGTCCGCATGGGTCACACCCTGTGACGGTCCAAACCCGGTATTGCACTTTTCCGCCCGATCCCCAAACTCACTCCATGGATCTTGATTTGATAGACGTGCAGTTCGACCTCCGGAGCATCAAGCCCCGGGAATTGGAGGAGGCTTTCGAGGATCCCTTTGCCGTGCGTTTCCTGCCGGATAGCGAACGTGCCGACGGTGCCACCCGCTTTTATGCGCTTGGCCGCACCATCGCGGACCGTTATCTGTTTTTCTCCTTCTCCACCGATGGCAAAACCGCACGCGTCGTCGCGGCGCGCGAAATGTCCGATTCCGAGCGTAAATTTTACGACCGCAAATACGCCGAGTTTCGTTAAAATCCCGACTTCACATCCCATGAACGCCATAAATCGCTGGTCTGAGATTCCCGAATTTCCCGATGAGGAGACTGAAGCCCGCTTCTGGGAAGCCAATGAACTGGACGGCCGCCTGATGGCCACCTCGGTGCACGAGGCGGACTCCCGCGAATCCACCACCATCACGCTGCGCTTCGATCCCCGCATGCTCTCGCGCATCAAGCGCATCGCCCGCTCACGCTACCTCAACTATCAGTCGATGATGAAGCAGTGGCTCGCCGAACGGCTTGAGGACGAAATGCGCAAACTCTGATAGAATCCCGTCATGAACCAGCTCGAGCAACTCAAGCAGATCACCACCGTTGTAGCCGACACCGGGGATTTCGAGTCGATGAAGGTCTATCAGCCGCAGGACGCGACCACCAACCCCTCGCTGATTCTGCAAGCTGCCGCGAAACCCGAATACCGCCACCTCGTCGAGCGGGCTCTGCGCGAAACTCCGGGCGCATCCACCGACGCCATCCTCGACCGCATCCTGGTGCTCTTCGGGCTGGAAATCCTCAAGATCGTCCCCGGGCGCGTTTCCACCGAGGTGGACGCCCGCCTCTCCTTCGATACCGCCGGCACCATCGTCAAGGCACGCCAGCTCATCGCCTCCTATGAGAAGGAAGGTCATCCGCGCGAGCGCATCCTGATCAAGATCGCCTCCACCTGGGAGGGCATCAAGGCCGCCGAGGTGCTGGAAAAGGAAGGCATCCGCTGCAATCTCACGCTGTTGTTCTCCTTTGCCCAGGCCATCGCCTGCGCCGAGGCCGGTGTGCGCCTCATCTCGCCCTTCGTCGGCCGCATCCTCGACTGGCATAAAGCCTCCACCGGCAAGGACTATCAGCCCGACGAGGATCCCGGCGTGCTTTCCGTCCGGAAAATCTACAACTACTACAAGAAACACGGCTACAAGACCGAAGTCATGGGCGCCTCGTTCCGCAACAAGGGCGAGATCCTCGCCCTCGCCGGCTGCGACCTGCTCACAATCAGTCCCGGGTTGTTAGGCGAACTCCAGACCTCCGCCGAAATCGTCATCCCGCACCTCACCCCGGCCGAGGCCGCGAAAAGCGGAGACGCGAAGACCAGCCTCGACGAGAAAGCCTTCCGTTACGCCCTCAACGAGGACGCCATGGCCACCGAAAAAACCGCCCAGGGCATCCGCAGCTTCGCTGCGGATATCGTGAAATTGGAAAAACTCGTCCGCGAGCTGTAAGCGGGGAGCCTCCACGCCTATTGTTGCACCGCGCGGACGCGGAAGAAGCGGTTTTGGGTGGTGGGTGCGTAGGTCCCGGGATTGGCAGCCGTCCAGGTCACGAAATCCGAACTGGACTCAAGAATGATCGAGACGGAACCCGAGGCGTTGGACGGGATGACCACGGAATTGGAGGGTAGGTTTGCGACGGGTACGCTGGCTCCGTTCGGGAAAAGGCGGTAGGAACAGGTGGCGGTGGCTTGCGAACCCACCGTCATCGTGATGGTGGCGGGGCCCGGGATGAAAAAATTCTTCGGCGCCGGCTGGTTGAAGGCGTTGCTGTCCACGCCATAGGCCTGGAAAATTTTGGTGCCGCTGAGAAGAAGCCAGGAAGCGGATTTTTTTCCGTTAAAACGTTAAAATCGATTGGTGCTGGTTGATCGGGCGATGTTCCGACATCGCCTGTTTGGAATTGAATTCAAACCAACCAACACCATGAACGATCA
>JAUYNL010000049.1 GCA_030696085.1 Luteolibacter sp. | reverse complement strand
TCAATCCCGGCTTGCGCCGGTGCCTGTGTCCCTGTCTGATCGTTCATGGTGTTGGTTGGTTTGAATTCAATTCCAAACAGGCGATGTCGGAACATCGCCCGATCAACCAGCACCAATCGATTTTAACGTTTTAACGGAAAGAAAAATTTCCCCCGCCACACTTGGAAAGGCAACTGATCCATGGCCCGCGGACTCTTCATCACCGGATTCACGATTTCCGAAGTGCTCGCCATCCAGCAGCGGTTATTTCCTGCGCCGATAGGTAGAAATAAGCCCTGCGGTTGTCATAATGAACAGCGCAGTCGAGGACGGCTCCGGCACCGGAGTAAAGCTCGGGTAGGGGCCATTGGCACCGGCATCCGCAGTGGCGACCGTGAATCCCGAATTCCTGAAGTAGCCAGCTGTGTTGTAATTGAGGCTAAAGGCTGCATAGGAATATCCAGCCGCCAGATTACTCTTCACTTGGGTAGTTACATCGATCGCCAACCAACCGTCGGGCTGGTCTTTAATTTCGAGCACCTGCACATCTCCCTCCAGCCTCTGCGAGGCTAGTCCGTTGGCGGTGCTGGAATTCGTGCAATGCCTGACATAGCCAGCCGAGGTGCTTTCATCGGCATAATAACTGTTGGTCACATAGAGGCTCAACATGATCGAGCTGTAATCATCAGCAATCGGCAGGCTGCCGAGAGCGAACTGAAGGTAGCCGGTATTCTGATTTACTGAAGCGCTTGACCCATCGAAATAATATGACACTCCAATGGAAGTCGAGACTCCATCGAAGAAGTCGTAAGCGGTCCCCAATTCGTTGTGATAATAGCCGTCGCCTGAGGATGTGGTGGGGATCACCGTGGTAGCATTCCCGACTTGTGCGCCGAGCAAAATCAATGCTGCGGTGAGTCCGGCGGAGGTTACGAGACCGGCGAATGGAAAAGGGCGCGCTTTCATGGACTTTATGGGTGTTTGCAGGTTTGGGAGGTGGGTTGATTTTCACATTCCCACATCCCCACATGGGAACATCAATATTCATGCCAAAAAATACACGCACTTACTCCGCGTATTTTGCTCAATCTTGTGCGATATTTGCTTCGATTGTGTTCGGAAACTTCGAATCTCCGGTCTCTCGTTGACACCCGCCGCCGTGCATGGCCCGCGGACTATTCATCACCGGATTCACGATTTCCGAAGTTCTGGCCATCCAGAATCGGGCGAAGGACTGTTGCTGGAAGGCAAGACGATCATGAACTGGAACGATGCGGAAAC
The DNA here is from genome assembly GCA_030696085.1 of Luteolibacter sp. Classification (GTDB taxonomy): domain Bacteria; phylum Verrucomicrobiota; class Verrucomicrobiia; order Verrucomicrobiales; family Akkermansiaceae; genus Luteolibacter. Next base: position 61,512 of record JAUYNL010000049.1, on the reverse strand, counting down.
CTCCGCCTCCAAGCAGTTCACCATGCCCGTCGATCAAGTGCTCGATGAATGCGGCCATGCCCTTCGCGTGCTCGATCCTGTCACCTACGGCCGTCCGCGCACCATCGCCGTTTCCCATGTCTCCGGATACAATCCACTGCGGAGCCTGACGATCATGCGGGCGGTGCATCTGCTGGAGGAGGGCGAGCGCGGTGCCTATGCGGATTTGCAGTGGACCTATCGGTTCATCGAGATGCAGGACGCCACGCTCGGTGCCCTGGTGGAACGGCGGACCTCCGCGATCCAGGAGCTGGACTGGAATATCAAACTGCGCGCGAAGATCCCGGCGGGCAAGGAACAGGTGGCGGCGAAACAGCAGGCAGCGCTGGAGCGGGGCTATCAGAAGATCGGCAATCTTTCCGCCGCTTTCGAGGCCATGCAGATGGCGAGCTTCCGCGGCTTCACCAGGTTGGAGAAGGTTCTGGATGGCGATGGCGACATTGTCGAGCTGGCGCCGGTGGATCAATGGTTCTGGGTGAGGCAGGGGCTTTACGGGGCCTGGCAGCTCAATAAGGATTCCACCATAGGTGCGGCGGTAGGTGAGCCGGTTCCGGAGGAGCGCTTTGTTTCCCGCGAGGTGAGCCGGCCGATCAACCGGGTGGCGCTGATCGCGTTCGTTCGGAAGTCGCTTTCGCAAAAGGACTGGGACGGGTTCATTGAGACCTATGGCATCCCCGCGGTGTTCATCGTGATGCCGGATAATGTGCCGGAGGGAAAAGAGGACGAATATCTTGAGATGGCCGACCAGGTGACGGGCGACGCGCGCGGCGTGCTACCAGGTGGCAGCGATGTGAAGACGGTGGATAACGGCGCGCGCGGCGTAAACCCGTTCAAGGATCATATCTACTATCAGGATGAGCAGGTGGTTTTGCGCGGCACCGGCGGCAAGCTGACCATGCTGGCGGAGAGCGGCAGCGGCACGCTGGCCGGCAACGCTCACAGCGATACCTTCGCGGCCATCGCACGGGCCGAGGCTGCGGAGATTTCGGAAATTTTCCGCAAGTGCATCGACGCGGAGATCATCCAGCGCGCGACGCCGGGCGAGGATGCCTATGCGTATTTCGAACTCGCGGCCAATGAGGAGACCGATCCTGCACAGGTGGTGAAAGACCTGGTCATGCTGGAAGGTGCCGGGCTGGAAACCGATCAGAAGTGGATCGAGGAGAAGACCGGGTATCCGGTGCGGAGGAAAGTCGGGCAGCCAGGCATGCCCATCCCCCCCGGAGCCGTGAAGGATGCTCCAATTCCCATCCTAAACCGGAACGCGGTGGATGGCAGTCAGTGGAAAATATTCCCCAGGGAAACGGGCACGCTTGAAATCCCGCGCTCGATCATGCCGCAGATCCAGAGCGTGAACCGGGCCGCGATGGTCAACAAGCTGCGCAAACATGGAGCGGACTATGACAAGGCGTCCATCAAGCCGGCCGACCTCAAGCCCACCCAGGCGGAGTATTGTCCAGCCAAGGTGCAACGCGCCAGGGAACACAGTGGTCCGCAGCGGGCGCTGCTGATCTCCAGTGACAACCACGTGGTGGACGGTCATCACCAATATCTCGCGGCGCTGCAGGACGATCCCAACACACCGATTCCGGTTTTCCGGATCAAGGCTCCAATCATGCATGTGCTGGGCATCATCCTTCAAATGCGATCCACCGCCCAGGAGCGGACACCGATCCTGAACCGCGAGCAAGGAGCGGCGGACGACAACACCGCCAAGCAGTCCCTCCGCAAGGCGCTTGCAAGCGACCTGCAGCCGCTGGGAGACGCGCTGTTTTCCGCGATGCACGCCGGCGACGAGGCGGCGATGCGCGCCGCGCTGAAAAAGATTTCCCAGGATATGCCCGACTTCCTGGCCAGCGCGGAGCTGGAGGATGTGCTGGGCAAGGAGTTTCTAACCGCCCTGATCGGCGACACCGACAAATCATGAACGCACGCATCCTCAACCGCGATGGCCGGGTCCCGGACGACCACTGGTATCAGATCGAAGTGACCGGAACCTTCCCGGCCGGGAAGTGGCAGGACGGCCGGCCGCGCAAACAAGTGATCGATGGCAAGGCGCTCGCATCCATCGTGAACCGCTTCGGCGAGGAGAAGGCCGCGGCCGGTGAGAATTGGTCGGGCCTGCTGGTGGATATCGACCACCGCAGCCATGATCTGGACAACTCCACTGAGGCCTATGCCTGGCTGCAGGAGGTGGAGATCCGCAATAGTCAACTTTTCGGCCGCCTGGATCTCACCGACCTGGGCGAACCGGCCATCCGCAACAAGCGGGTGAAATTCTTCTCCACCGAATACGATCCGGAGGATGTGGAGGACCTGGGCGACGGCAGCGTGCGCCCGCTGCGGCTCTCCGGCCTGGCATTCACCAACCGCCCTAACAACCGGGGCGGGAAACCAATCTCCAACCGCGAAGGCGGCGAGCAAACCGAAACCGAAACCACACGAACCATGCAACCAATTGCACTCAAACTAGGGCTGCCCGCCGACGCCGACGAAGCAGCCATCATGAAGAAACTCGCGGACCTGATGTCCGAACTGGAAAGCCTCAAGGGCAAGAACGCCGAGAGCGAAGCCGAGACGATCATGAACCGCTACGGCGACCGCATCCCGAAAGAGAAGCGCGACGACGTGAAGAAGCGCCTGATCGCCAACCGCGCGGACACCGAGGCGATGCTCGACCTGCTGCCGGATCCGCAGAAGAAGGAATCTCCCGAGCGGATCTTCAACCGTCAGGGAGCGAAATCTCCGGACGCGGTCTCCGATGGCGACAAGAAGGCCGGCGAAACGAAAGCCGCCGCCATCCGCAACCGCGCCGGTGAAATTCAGAAATCCGAAGGGCTCCCCTTCAACCAGGCGTTCAACCGCGCGCAGGCGGAGTTGGGCTGAACCATCAGAATCCAGAAACCAGAGATCAGAAACAAGACCATAAGCTAGTAACCAAACACAGATATGAAATCAATCTACGCAACCCAGACCAATACCCTGGCAGGCATCATCGTTTTGGCGGCGCTGGCCGCCAATTGTCAAACCGAGGGCCACGTGGCGATGCTCGGTTCCACCGGCCTCGCCGATCCCACCGCCGTGACCGACCGCGCGTTGTTCCTGGTGCTCGACCGCGGCGAGGATGACGCCACCGTGTTCCCGCTCACCGAAGGCGGGGAAAACTGCCGTATCCGCCTCAACGGCACCTGCTCCAAGGGCGATGTCCTGGTGCTCGCCGCGGGCGGGGATCTCGGCAAGGTCACCAAGCTCGATGCGCAGACCGGCAAGCTGTTTTCCGTCGGCATCGCCGAAGAGGACGGCGTGGACGAGCAGCTCGTGCTGGTGCGCCCGATGCCGCGCTATCTCACCGGGGAGGCGGGCGCGATCGCATTCACCGGAGCCACACCGGTAGCCACCGCCGCCGCACTGACTTCCTATGGCTTCACGGAGGCACAGGCCAACGCCCTGGTGGCGAACGTGCGCGAGATGCGCGCGGCGCTGATCGCCCACGGCATCATGGCCACCAACGCCTGATCCAACTGACCGGCGGAGGTCCGATCCCTCCGCCTCAATCCAACCACACAATCTCAATCAACTCGCACTAACAACATCATGAAACTCGCTTCCATTTCCAGTGATCCGATCCTGGTTCAATACTCCCAGGGCGCGGCCCAGACCGCGACCTCATCCGTGGCCGATTTCCTCGCGCCGACCGTTCCAGTGGCCACCTCGGTGGGCCGCTTCAAAAAATACACGGCGAAGAGCCGCTTCCGCATCCCGGACACCCGCCGCGCGGTGGGTGGCCGGGCGACGCAGATTGGTTTCTCCGCCGAGGATGAAAACTACAACTGTTCGCCGCACGCGCTGGACTTCCCGGTGGATGTGCTGGAGCAGATCGAGGCGGACGGGCTGATGAACATCATGCAGGAAGGCGCGGACATCTGTGCCCAGGTGGGCGCGCTGGCGCATGAAAAATCCGTGATCGAACTGGCACTCACCACGCTCGGTGGCGGCACGGCGCTTGCGATCGGTGGCGGTGACGACATCATCAGCCAGATTGATACCAACGTGCTCAGCGTGATCAAGGCCGCCAAGATGGGCGCGTTCATGAACGTGGGCGTGGTCTTCGGGGCCGGTGCCTGGCGCGTGGCGAAAAACCATGCGTCGGTGCGCGGGCGTCTGATTTCCGGCGGCAAGCGGGATATCGCCAACGTGACGCTGGAGGACTTCGGCAATTTGCTGATTTCCAAGTGCGATTCCCGCGTCTCGCTGATGTGTTTCGACGATGCTGCTGAAGGCCTGGACGAAGACATCGAGTTCGTGCTCGATGGCGACATCATCGTCTTCGCCCGCACCGCCCAGCCGACCCGCTTCGATCCGAGCTTCATGAAGACCTTCCGCTTGCGGAACCAATGGATGAAACCGGGCACTTATCAGCGCGAGGACGGCCGCGCCGAAGTCGCGAAGTTCGACTGGTCCGAAGACATCCAGGCCACCAACCCCGCTGCCGGCATCCGCCGCACCGTGGCGCTAGGCTGATAGATAATCACCCCGGACGGGACTCCGGACACCAAGATGGGCGGCCTTCCGGCTGGTTGCGCCGTCCATCTTTTCACCGGGAGCCTGACAGGAAGAAAAAGCCATATGATTGACTGGGTCGATATCACCACAGCGAGCTGGGAGGGCATCCTCCGGCCGGAGGAACTCGCGCAGATCGAGGAGACCACCCTGGAACAGGAGCTGGTGAAGATGGCCGCGGAGATCCGGGACATGATCGGCAGCCACTCGCCCAACACCCTCTCGGCCGATCCGCTGAAGATCCCGCCGGGCTTCGTGGGCCGCGCGATGATCATTGTGCGCAACCGGGTGCTCACCGGCATCCCGGACTACGCCATCGACGAGGACCGGCGCAAGCAGGCGGAGATGGCCGAGAAGTGGCTGCTGGGAGTGGCGCGCGGAAACATCCGCCCGCAACAGGCCACGGATGCCGTGCCCACGGCCGCCGCCAACAAGACGCCGGCACCGGGGCCGCGGATCAACGCGCGGGACCGGAGATTCGGCAGGGACATGCAGGATGGAATCTAGCCATGGCAAACGAACTTGAAATCTGGGTGGAACTGAAAAAGGGCAAGGCCGTGCGGGTGCGCATGACCGTGATCGAGGAAGGCCTGCCAACCCCGAACGAATCCCACAACGAGCGCCAGCCTTACCTGGGCGAGATCCTCATGGCCGCCCGCCGCCTCACCGCCGAGAAAATTTCCATCGATCCCCCATTCTGAATCATCATGCCTGACAACTGTAACGAACTCATCATCCGTCCGAATGACGGCCGCCACAAATTCTGATGCCTGATCCCGCCCCATTGCCGAAGCTCGATGCCGCTCTGATGAGCGAGCTGCGCGCCGCCATGCCGACATCAATGTCCACGGCAGAGCTGCGGGAACTCGGTGCGGATGTGCTGGCGCGGAGCGTTTTCACGGCACGCGGGACGAATGCGATCTTCGCATCGATGCTGAAGCAAGTGGTGGATCAGCTCGTGGCCGGCGATATCAGCGAGGGGCAGGCGCGCACGGCGCTGTGGGAAACGCTGCAAGCCATCGGCTACACGCCGGAGGGTGGGTTCCCGGATGCGCCTCCTGGGGAAGTGCCACCGGCGGTGAAAGGCACGCTCCAGGATCTATCGTCCTTCCGCCGGCTGAACCTGATCATCAAGACCCAGCTAGCCCTGATGCAGGGCGCGGGCCAGCAAATGCGCGGGATGCGTGCCGAGTATCTGGCGGAATATCCGGCCTGGGAGCTGATCCGCGTGGGCGAGGTGGAAGTGGCGCGGGATTGGCCTAGCAGGTGGGCAATCGCTGGCGGTTCGCCGGTGCCCGATGAGCAGAAATACGCTTACAAGGTGCTCAACGAGCCCACCGGCATGATTGCCCTGAAGGGTGACCCGGTGTGGGGCGAGCTTGGCAGCTACGAGAATTTTCAGGACGCCCTGGGAGTGGATCATCCGCCGTTCTATTTCAATAGTGAGATGGGCTGGCGGGAGGTGAGCATGGAGCGCGCCCTGGCACTGGGCCTCACCGGGCCGGAGGGCGAGACCATCGATGAGTGGCTGGCTTCAAGGCCGGATGTTCTGGCCGGGAAATTTCCGCTGCCGACCCCGCGTCTCTCGATGCGCGGCGTGGATCCCGCGATGATCGATGCCTTTCAAAAGGCGACCTACGCGGATGCCGTGCCAGGCAAAGCGCATGCCATGGACTACAGCGATGTGCTGGCCCGCGAGATCTCCAAGCGGGACGGCGAGCGCGACGCAGAAGACGCGGCCGACAAGGCCCGCCAGATCGCCGAAAGAAATGGAGGGCGGTCATGAGCGCGCTCGCGATTGAGGTCTCGATCTCCGGGATGGACCACTTCGATGAGGAGTTGCAGCGCTTCCGCAACGCCGTTGCAGACCGCGCGCCGATGCATGCGCGGATGGCGGTGGAAGCCGCGCAGTTCACGCGTGACTATCTGATTTCCGACACGCGCCACCGCACTGCGGAGCGCCTGGGTGGCACACCCACCGGATTCCGCGCGAAGAACGCCAAGGCGGTGCAGGCCCGCAGCGATGCGAGCCAGGCCAGCGTGCTGATCCCCAGGAGCACGGGCCTCGGCCGTGCTTTCGGCGACGTGATCATCCGCCCTGGGAGCGGCCGCGCATACCTCACGATTCCAGCCCACCAGGAAACCCATGGCAAGCACGTGCGGGATTTTCCGGAGGATACCTTCGAGTTCCGTATGATCCTGTCCTGGAAGACGTTCACCGCCCTGGTATTCACTGAATCCTCCGGCCGCCACGAAAAGGGCGAGGTTGGGTTCTGGTTGAAGCGTGAGGTGAAACAGAAACAGGACCGGAAACTCCTGCCATACGATGAGGGTTATCACGAGGCCGGCCGCCGCGCCGCCGTGGCCTACATCGCAAACCACATCTACCGCCAAGCATGAGCAAAGCCATCGACATGGCGGACCTGATCCGCAACCGACTTCTCACCCGGCCCGCCGTGGGAGAGATGGCCACGAGCGTGGATCTCACCCACATCGATGTGATCATCGACCGCCAGGTGGCCGTCTTGTCCAAGGTGAAGGAAGCCGTGGCCAAGGCCAGTGGATGCGCCATCGTGATCGTCTGGACGGGCTTCCAGGTGGATGACAAGAACCTAGGCCGGCCGCGCCTTTCACACCGTTACACGATTACGGTGTGGAGCAAGCAGGTGGTCGACCAGGGCAACCGGCCTGCGGACAATGTGATCGAGAGCATAGTACTGCGCCTCTGGCACTGGGTGCCTGATGGCGGCCATGCATTTGGCGAGGCCGAGGTCATCAACGGTGACATGGTGCCCGACAAGTCCTATCTGATCTATGACTGCGAGGTGATCATTCCCACTCAACTCTGAAAACACCGACAAACAACGAAACCATGGACAAGAAAACGAATGCAATTCCCGGCGGAGATACAGCGCTGCCACAAGACGCACCCTCACACGCAATTTACGAGGTGATCTGTCACTCAGTGCAGATCGGCAGCCTCGTCTGCTACCGCACGCACCGCGTCAAGCTCACCAAGGAGCAGGCGGACCTCATCAACAAAAACCAACCCGACACCCTCCGATTCGTGGGGATCTGAGGCCCGCAACCACCACTACAACACATAGAAAACCACCATTATGGCCAAACCAACACTCCAGGAAATTTTCGTAGGCGGATTCGCCTATTTCATTGAAAACGGCGTCTCCGGTGCCTCCGCCACCTCCAAACCGGCATCCGAACCCCTCACCCCATGGACGGACGGTACGCTCGGCACGGTCCTGGATTTCAAATACGGCAACCAGAAAATTGATTCCAATTATCTGAAACCTCTGCCGCAGGGCGGCAGGGAATTGGTAAACCGATCCTTTGTGACCCAGGACTTCGTGACCATAAAAACCCGAGAGATGAGCGAAATCGTGCATCGCCTGCAAATGGGTGTGAAAAATGTCATCGCCGAGGGCACTCCTCAGACTCCAGGCCTGGAGCAGGACCGGAAAATCGAGGGATGGCTCCGGCTGCAAGGCCGGGTGCTCGGCGGCTTCGACCGCTTCCTGCATGACTGGTGGTGCGAGGTGCGCCTGGAAGGGGAAAACGTGTTCGATGAGAAAGTCGTCACGCCGAGCCTGCGCTTCACCATGATCAAAGCCGTGGCCGGTGTGGCCGTGGCCGGGAACTCGGTGAACTGGCCGGTGCAGGCGTAAGCGCAAGGCGGGAGGCGGTAAGCGGGACACGAAAGATTTCCTGCCGCCGCCTGCCGCCTGCCACCATTCCAAAACCATGCCATCTCCGCCCATACCCGTGATGCCATCAGGACCCGCCGCGAATACCCCGGCGGTGCCGGATGCTATTCTGGCGAAATGGCTAGCACCTCCAATGGCACCGGAGCCATGGTTTGGGGCTCCCGCAGCGTTTCCGCCGCCTGCCCCGGAGGGGGTGATGCCGGTGGTTTCGTCCACCGCGATTCTACTTTCATGGCCCGGAATGACGGACCTTCATGACGAGACCGGAATTACCATTGAGGGCCGGTACATCGCGGAGGATAACAATCCGTTGAGAAATTCCTACTATTCCGAGGCAAACCCCCCGTTTCGCATTCTATGGTACCAATACGCAGCTCGCTGGCAGATCGGAGGAAATGGCGGGCCGGTGTTCGCATACTCCGTTTCAGATGTGGAGACTCCGGATCTCGCGTCCAATTGGCTGGACGGCTACACGGACGAACCACTCGCCGGCATTTTGAGCGTCATGAAGGAAGCGGGCGCGCCAGCCTCGCCCCTCTCGGTTCAGCCAGGCGGCCTGCCACCATCTCCCCAGGCTCCCGTAAACGCGGCGGGCAGCGGCAGTATCTCCGCACCTTCCCATCCCGCGACAGTGCAATCCGGCGGCATGCCCTCCGCTCCCGCCGCGCCATCCGCCGTGTTGCCATGATCGAAAGTCTCCATCAGATTGATTTCATCACTGGCAGCGGGACTCTCCGCCTGCTGGACATCGGTGCGATTGTGGATGACGAACCTGCGGTTTCCGTGAAGCAGTCGGAGAAACGCCACACGGCAATCGGCGCGCAATGGAGTGAAAACCAGGCGCTGGGCGGTGCCGAGACATCGGTGGCATGGACGGCGGTGCGCAACCACGCCAGTCAGGCGGACCTGCGGGGATTCTGCATGAGGCATGCAGCCTCCCTGCCGAGCGGGCAGAGCGGCACGCTGCGGGTGACGATTTCAGGCGGCGAGGTGTGGGACATCGAGGACTGTGTGATCTCCTCCTCCGCGCCGCAGCCATTGGCATCGAGCGCCGCATTCGAAACGGTGACGGCCTATCAGGCGGCCGGTGGACGCATGGTTCCTGGAGCCGCCATCACCCTTTACGCGGGCATCCCGTGGGTATGGATTTTGCAGGACTGGGACGATCTATCCGGGGACTGGGATGATCTTTGAGGTGATGGCTGCAATGCTGAAATACTGAAACTCTGAAATTAGAAGAACACCATGGCATCAAACACTTTATCAGGCGCGGGCGTGAGTCCGGCGAACACCAAGGCCCAACTCCTCCACATCGGCACGGGGAATCTCGCCGCTGGTGCGGTGGTCCGCCTGGGCGACGGCACGGCGACACCTCTGACCATTTCTTCCGCCGGGATCTCGGTGGCGGGAAGCATCGCGGCGACCAGCATGAGCATCGGCGGAGTGTCGGTGAAGCCTGCGGTGTGGAAGCGCCTGACCGGAAATGTGGTCGCCACCGACACCACGCCGGTGGCGCTCACCGAGCTGGCTTTCACTCCGGAAAATGCGGCGGCTTATGAAGTGGAGCTGCTGCTCATCGTGACGAGCGCGGCGACGGCCGGTGCGGCGCAGATCACCAACACGGGGGGCGCGGGGGCTCTCTATCTGCTCTATCCCCAGACGGCGCTTGGCATCGTGGCGACTGGCGGGAGCTACTCGCCGACAGCCAGCCCTGTGGCTGGCACCTGGGCGCTGATGCTCAAGGGTGTCTTCATCGCCTCATCCACGGCCGATCTGGCGTTTGCAATCAAGAGCGACGACACGAACGACGTCACGGCGCTGACTGGCTCCTATCTGCGGATCACGAAACTCTGATTCCATGGCTGACAAGGAAATCATCATCGGCCTCAAGACCGTGGGCGACACTTCCGGGGCTGAGGCCGTGGAGAAAAGCCTGATGCAGGTGGAGGATGCCGCGAAGCAGGCGGAGCGGGAGCTGGACGTGATCGAGGCGAAACGCCGCAAGGCGGAGCGCGAAACGGGTGCCAGCGGGAAACCGGGCGGGAATCTTGGTACGGATGTAAGTTCAATCGTCCAAGGTGCCGGTCAGCAAATGGCGGAGTCTATCGGGCTTGGGAGACAGTTTCAGGCGGTTGCGTCCGTCGTGAGCGCCGATGCCGTTGCAGTAGGGGCTTCATTGGCCTTAACCGGAAAGGCCGCAGTGGAGGCCTATAACATCGTTACTAAAACGGTGGATGGCTATAAGAAGCTAATGGCGGACGCGGCCGCTGCCGGGCAAGACCTGGGGCCTGAACTGGAGGAGGAAATCAGACATTTGGAGATGGTAATGTCTCCGCTCAGATCAACCATCGAAAGCATCGGCGGGGCGTGGGATTGGACTATCGCTAGAATCAAAGATCCGGTAGGAGAGTTTTCAGGATTGAATGATCTTAAGGCCTCGCTCGCGCAGACGGCGGGCATCATGAAGCTGGTCAATGAGGCGCGGCTGAAGATCGCCAACGAAAGCCAGTCCGGTCTAACCACAACCTACAATAACGAGCTTGCTGCGCTGAAGGAACAGGAGGCGACGATCAAGCGCATCGCGGCGCTGCGCAATGAGCTGGCGGGGCTGGAAGTCCAGGGAGCGCGGCAGGAAGTGGAAGCGGCGCGGCTGAGAGGCGGCGATGTGGAACTGGCGGAGGCAAACGCACTGGCGGCCGAGCTGCGGGCCAGCCTGGCCAAACTCGGCGACGATCTGACCGCCAGCAAGAACGGTGCTGAGCAGGCGCGCACGGAATTGGACTCGGCGATGGTGAAATACCAGGATGCGATCCGCACCAACATGGACAAGCTGGATCCCGAGCAGTTTGCAAAATTGAGCGCGGCTGTGGACACGGCGCAGAAACGCTATGATGACGCGACCCAGGCGATCACCGACCAGCAACAGATTTTTGAAGCGGCAAAGACCAATCTGCTTCGGGGAGCCGAGAACGAACTGGCGAAGCTGGACACGGAATCCAAGGGCGCGATCAACAGCGCGGCCGACAAGGCGCGGACTTCGATCTATGAGACGATCAAAACGGAATTCGACAGCATCGGCAGCGCTACGGGAGCCGTGAAGACGGCGGTGAACGCGGCCGGTGAGCAGACGAAGCAGTCCATCGAGGCGCAGGGCACCGCCACCGTCTCGATGCTCGCGCAGATCATGGCCGGTAACGAGGCCGTGGTTGCGAAAATCAACTCGCATGAAGCCCGCATCAATCAGATTTTCGCCCGACTCAGGTAATGATTCATCAAGCTCCATTTTCATTGCAAGGCGAGGCCGGCAAGGCGCTGGGCACCGGCTGGCAGACCTTTGAGGCGCTGGGTGTGAAGGCCGCCATGCTGCACCGGCGCTCGCTGGATGTGGGGGAGCTGGTTTTCACCCAGCGCGCGAAGGCAGGCAGGACCATCCCGGACGATGGCGAATGGCTGACGCTGCGCGATGACGCCGGGACGATCCTTTTCCGGGGCCTGGCGAAGCGCACGTTTTCATGGCGGGAGCGGCTCTACACGTTCAAGGTGGCGGACGCCTACAAGGGCATGATGGAAACCCCGCTGCTGGACGGGGACCGGGCCTACGTGATCTATGACGCGCGGGACCTGGGAGCCCTGGTGCTGGATATTTATCAGCGCGGTGTGGCGGCCGGCCTGCCGCTTCAGTCCCCGGCGACGATGCCCGGATTATTCAACGTGCCGAAGATGGCGTTCCGCTCGGCGTCCATCGCCGGGGCCATCGAGGACGCGCTTAAATGGGCTCCGGATGCGGTCACCCGCATGGATCATGCAACGGACCCGCAGACGCTGCGTTTCGCCACGCGCGGCGAGGCGGCGGAAATGATGATCGACCTGGACGCGGACGGCCACGGAGTGAGCGACATCACCCTCACTCCCTATCCGGAGGCCAGGGCGCTTTCCGTTTCCTTCGCCTACGCCCGGCGCGATGGCGATGATGTCGTGCTCTATCTGGTGCAATCCGCCGGGGACGACAACGCGGAGGCCAACCGCTCGCTCAGCCTCTATCTGTCCGGCCAGGAGCGCAGCGACATGCTGGTGACCGAGGCCCTCACGACCGCACAGAAAGCCGTGGCCATGGCGCAGGCGGCGGTGGATGCCATCGGCGCGGAGATCGATGCGGCGGCGGCCAGCGCTCAGATACCACTGACGTGGGCGGCGCTGGTTCCCAAAGACAGCAATCTAACGGCGGCGGTGGTGGCCGAGCCGGGATTCACCATGAGTCCGGCTGGAGGCAGCCGGACGCTCTACACCGGTATCGCCTGCGGCCTCGGCACGCCATGGACTATTCAAGCAACCAAGAGTCACGCTGGGGTCTCGCTAAAGACTTCCGGCGGAGCGCCGGCCACCGGCTGGTGGCCGATAGAGAGCGGCTCATTCTCGGCGAAAGAACTGGAGACAGCCGGAGCCAGCAAGGAAACTCGCTACATAGAAGGCTGGTTCCTCGTGGAATGGGGCGGCGGCAGCGCCGGTATGACCTCGCTGGAATCCGCCGCGCCGCCAGACACGGACCGGCTCTCCGGCTATACGCAAAACTACAATGGCAACTGCGCGACAAACTCCGATTATTTCCAACGATGGGGATGGTACCGCACCAACATTGCGGTAGATGCCATCAACATGAGCCCTGCCGCCGTGGCCGCCGCCGTCAAGGCCGCCGCCGCCTCCGGTTCGTCCGCATTCATCGCGCGGGCCGAATTCGTGGAGGCTCCCGATGATCTCGCGCGCAACTACTTCGAGCGCCAGAACTGGACTCCCTACAAGGGCGAGATCACCCTGACTCCATCCGCTCCACTGGTGCCGATGCCGGGCGATTTCGTGAGCGTTCGCGGTGCGGAAGTTCCCTCCGAATGGGCGGCGATGAAGGTGCCGGTGGCGGAGACCGCCATCGACCTGGTGACCCTCTCCGCAAGGGTGACTATCGGCCCATCGCCAAGGCAGGATTTCGGCTCGCTGGTGGATCGGCTGCGCATCCCTCAGGAAGACAACTATCAACCCGGCTAACATCATGATCCCAGGCGCATATAAAATCGAATCGTTCGTCGAAGGCGACGGCTGGGGCGGCATCCCGTCCCTCACCATCAAAGTCAACGGCGTGACACCCGCATCCCCCATCGAATCCGCGGAGATCCTCATGTGTCTGAATAACGAAGTGGAGCCGAGCACCGCGGTGGAAATCAGCACGGCGAATGAGAAACTCACCCTCGTTTCGGCAGAGGGTTGGGAACTATCCGCGCCTGATGCCGTGGAGGCTGGCTTGATCGAGGGCGAGTGGCTGATGCAGATCAAAATCAAACCCGTGGGTGGCATCCTGAAAACCTACATTTCCGACACGTTCAAGGTGCTCAAGACCGTCAAGAAACCCGCCTGATCCCGATGGCCGTCACCGTCAACATCACCAGCGCCGAGACACCGGTCACCGTGGACATCACGCCGCCGGCGGCCGCGCCGGTGACCGTGGAAATCAACACGGTGGAGACGCCCGTTTCCGTCTGGGTGAACACATCCGCGCCCGCAATCGTGGTGGACGTGACGCCACCGCCGGCGACGCCGGTGCAGGTGGATTTCAGCGAGGCGCGCGACGCTTATCAGCTGGCCGTGTTGGAGGGGTTCGTGGGGACGCGGCCGGAGTGGTTGGCGAGCCTCCAGGGGGAGGATGGTAAGGGCGTGGAAATCGTCGTGGTGGCCAATCTCGCAGCCTACCTGGCGCTCTCACCCGCAGAGCAAATGAGCGGGAAATGGTTCGTAGTTCCAAAAACCCCATGAGCACAAAATTCAAAAAACAGTCATTTGTAGGCGGCGCGGAGGTCGGCCAGGTGTTTTTCGGCGGAGAGGAGGTCGAGTTCGCGTTTGGCATGGGGACGCAGCTCCTGCCACATGCGGGGATCCATTTGGAGGGTTTTTCCAAAGCTCGCGTGGTAGCGGACGCGGGCGAGAAGTGGTTCGAGTTCGGTTTTTGCCTGGACATGACGGGCATGGGCGGGGGGATGGCAGGCAACTCCGGGGCAGGGTGGACGGATCCGGGCAACTACCTGCTGTTAGAGGTGCAGTGGTCGCCGGACCTGGTGAATTGGGCGATGGGGAAATTTGTGCCCGCGCCGGTGCCGGTAGTGGATCTCGGGGCCGGGGTGTTTGAGTATTGGAGCCGCGCTCTCAACCCCCAGGACGCTGCCGTGAAAACCGTGGCTCTAGTGGTCAGTCAAACGGGTGGAGACGTGCGCAACAACCCATTCACATCCCTGGTGATCGCCGGCGTGGCGCAGGCCCTGCCTAATTTCCCGTATGACATGGCAGTCAGTGGCACTGACGCGCAGCTCCGCGCGGACCTGGTAAATCTCGGCTGGGTAGGAGCCACCGTCACTGGCAGTTCGCGGGCCACATGGGCGATTTCCATTCCCTCAGTCAATTACACGAGCTATTCTCAAACTAGCCGCGTCGGGTTTCCGGCCTATTACATTCCCGCAATTCCGGGATTTCCTGATAACCTCGTCTCCTCGATCGATTTTAATGCCTCGTTTGTTGACGCGGCTGGCACTGCCATTTTTCCCAAAGGATTCGCACGTCTCAGAATCTCGCCCGGCACGCGCTACGATCCCTACCTCATACATCCATGATCCCACAAACCTACGTCCGTTTTCCGTCGTCCATCACTGTCGATCTTCGGGTCGCCATCGGCCCTCGGCCACGCATCATCACCGAAGGGCCGGATGCCGAGCACGATCCGGTGCCGCACACGTTCGACTTGCTGCCGCTCGTCATCATGCTCGATGCCCAGGTGCGCGAGATCGCGGTGCAATTACCGCCGATTCCCGGCAGCCTCCGGATTTACGGTCCCGAAGATTTCGCCGCCGCCGCCTCCGACCTGCCGGACGATCACGCAGAGCGCGTCCTGCACATCCTCGGCAGCGACCCTGCAAGCGTCTTGCAAGCCCTCATCGACGGCTCCGATCTGCCGCCCCTGCCGCCTCGCGTGCCGCGCGAGATTCCCAACTGGCGCGCCAAAGCCGTACTGGCGACCATGGGACAGCTCACGGTCGTCGAGGCGGCCATTCAGGCCATGCCTGAGCCAGAGCGGACCATCGTCTCGCTCGCCTGGGGCGGCGACGCAAAGCTGGCCCGAAGCGGCAAAACGGTGCTCATGCTCGCTCCAATGCTCGGACTCTCCAGCGCCGAGGTGGACGCGCTCTTTATCGCAGCCGAAGCAATCGAGGTGTGATTTTTCTCGAATCACTGTCCATTTTTCTCAAACCCGACGGCGCTTACATGATTGCTGTCGTGTTCCTCGTAGTCGGAGTTTGCAATGAACGTCGCCACGGTTGGGTGGAATCATGGTTCTACACGCACCACTGGAGTCCAAATAAGGGAGTGCCGGGTGAAATCCGGCGGTTGACCCGGAGGACGGATCAGGTGAGTTTGATGGCGCTTTGCCAAACACGAATCCCAGCGATGAGGAAATCAAACCGCGGTCGCGCCGGAAGTTCCTGCGTTGGATTTTCCTGGCATGCCTGATCGGCGGGGTGATCTGGCTGAATGGTCCCGGCCTGCGCTGGCTCGCACCGATAGCCGCGTCCCATTTCCTCGGGAAATCGGGCTTGTGGGCGGATTTCTCCGTCGAGGGAAGCCTCAGCGGCGGACTGAGCATCACGAATCTCAAACTCGCCTCCGGGGATCAAACGCTCGCTGCCTTGTCGGTGGATCGCGTGAAGCCGCTCTATCAGTTTTCCGAACTGCTGCGCGGGAATGTCCGTGGCATTGAAGTCGATGGTGCCCGCGCGGAACTACGACTCGGCGTGGAAAAACCGGACGAACTGGAAAAAGCGCCGCCGGATCTGGAAATGATCGTGCGCTCGCTGCGCCAGCTCCGGACGCGCATCGTCCCGCTTTCAATCAATTTGCGGAACATCAGCCTCACCGCCACCCGCGATGGCAGGGCCGTCCTCGCGCTTGCAAAAAGCGAGCTGCTTCATGCCGCTGGGGATCCGGTTTTCAAACTGGGTCTCGGCCCGCTCACCGACGCCTCGGGGAAAAAATGGCCGGCGCAATCATCCTCCATCACCTGGAATCCGGATGCCCTCATGCTCGATCAGCTCGCTCCATTGCCGGGCATCGGGCTGCGCGGTCTGATCGTGACCCTTCCGGAAAGCGGCGGGCCTGCGGCGGATGCGGAACTCCATATCAACGACGCGGTTTTCGTCCTCGCCGCCTCGCCGGGATTCACCGCCGTGAGCATGGACCTGCGCGAAGGCCGACTCGACAGCCGGTGGCTTGCGGAGAGCTTCGCCTTGAAGCTGCCCGCCACCGCCGAACTGAGCTCCCTGTCGCTCAACCTCGATGAGCTACTGCCCGCGCTGGAGAATGCGAACGGTTCCGTGCGCCTCTTGCTGGAAAACGTGGTCATGGATGACTGGCGGATTCCCGAGTTGAGTGTGGACGCCGCGTTGCTGGCGGACCGTGCCACGGTGGCGGCCAGCGGCCACGCGCTGGACACGGGATTTTCAATCACCGCCGAGGCACCGGTTTCGCGGGAGGCGGGCGGCCTCACGCCCGCCGAAGTGCGCGGGCAATTCCATGTGGAGGATGTTGCGAAACTCGTCGCCGCTTTATCAGGGCGTTTTGATGTGATCGATCCCGCAGCACCCGCGCCGCAGTCGGTGGTGGATGGTGACTTCACCGTCGCGCTGGAGAAACTCCGGCCCGTCTCCGCGGAGGTGGATCTGAACCTGAAACCCGCGGACCCGGAAATGGCATCGCCGCTGGGCGCGAAAGCTCGCTGGCAAAATGAGAATACGTTAAACGCCATGATCGATATCGACGGTCTCAAGGCCACGGCGGGTTATCATCTTAAAAACGCCAGCTACGAGGGGTCCGCCGCGTTTGATGGCTTCAGGAGCGCGCGCATCGATCACTGGCTCGCCATCGTGAGGGCGGACACCAAAGGCGCGTATGAACTCACCGGAACGTGGAGCGGCGGCGGTGAAATCCAAACCGTAAAACACCGCGGACTGCTGGAGTTGGCGGATCTGAATCTCGCGCAGGAAGGGCGGCCGCCGGTCCGGGCGTTGGGTGAGCTCACCTATGACTGGCCGGTCGGCTTCTCCACCCGGAATCTGAGCGCGAAGACCGGAGACCAGACGATCACGGCGGACGCCCGCCTCGCGGATGGTTTGTTAGTGCTCGGCGATCTGCGCTGGTTGGACGGGGAAAAGGAGATTCTCAAAGGCAGCTCGCGACTGCCAGTGCCTGCGGATTTCTCGAAATGGCGCGAGACGCTGGCCCACGACACGCGGCCCGTGGAGGTGAATCTGGTGTCGGCGGTATTGCCGCTGGATTTGCTCAAGGATTGGCTGCCCGCCGCCTCGAAAATCGATCCGCGCTCGACGGGCCGGGTGAGCCTGAAAGTTTCCGGAACCTATGCCGATCCGGTGGTGGATGCCGTGTTGGAAGCGAAGGATCTCCGTTCGCCGCAACAACCGAAACTGCCGCCCGCGGATCTGCGCTTCGCGGTTTCCGGCAGCGATGGCCGCCTTGCGGTGAATGGCAGCGCCACCGCCCCGGATTTTCCGGCGGCCACCATGACGGCATCGATGCCGTTCCTGCCGGCCGATTGGGCGGAGGATCCGGACTCGATGCTCGGGGAGAAGATCGTGGCTAGAGTCGATCTGCCACGGCTCGATCTATCAAGATTCGCCTCGCTGGTGGCTCCGGCGCGCAAGCTCACTGGCATCGTGACCGGAAATATCGAAGTCGCCGGAGAACTCGGCAAGCCGGACATGAAAGGTCGGCTCGATCTCACGGGCGGCACCCTGGAACTGAAGGACGAGCGGATCGCGGCTGTCAGTGGAATCGGCGTTTCGGTGGATCTGGCATTGGATCGCATCACGCTGCGCGACCTGCGCGCGACCCTTGCGGGCGGCACCTTGCGCGGCGGCGGCACGCTGGCGCTGGCGGCCGGCAAGCCCGCCAACATGGATTTCCGGGTGGCGGGAAACCACCTGCCGCTGCTGCGCAACGATTCGATGATCGTGCGCGCCAACGCCGATCTCCGCCTGACGGGCGATTTTGAACAGGCCGCCCTAACGGGATCGGTGGGCGTGGTGGACAGCCTGTTCTATCGGGACATCGAGTTGCTGCCCATGGGCACGCCCTTCACCACTCCATCCGCTGCGGAACTACCCAGGATCGATCCTCCATCGAATCCGGCGGCGGCCTTGCCGGAGCCATTCAACCATTGGACGCTGGATGTGCGGGTCCGCACCGACAAACCCTTCCTCATCCGCGGAAATTTTGCCACGGGTAAAGTGGCGGGAAATCTCCGTATCGGCGGCACACTCGGAAACCCCTCGCCGGATGGAGAGCTGCGCATCGCCGACCTGAAGGCGGCGCTGCCATTCAGCACGCTCACGGTGCGCTCCGGCACCTTGCTTTTTACTCCCGCCACCGGATTCGATCCGGTCCTGGAAATCCGCGGCACCTCCGACCCCCGACCCTACCGGGTGAACGCCTATGTCTATGGCCGCGCATCCGATCCGCAGTTGGTGCTCACCTCATCGCCGCCGCTGCCGGAAAACGAAATCATGACCCTGCTCGCCACCGGCACCACCACCAGCGGGCTCGAAGATCCGCAGGCGGCGTCCTCCCGCGCCATGCAACTGCTCGTCGAGGAACTCCGCCGCGGCCGCTTCGCCGTGGGCAGGCAGCTCCGGCCGCTGCTTGGCATGTTGGACAGGGTGGATTTCAGCCTCGCCGAGGCGGATCCCTATTCGAACGAATCGTTTTCCACCGCCACGCTTTCCATCACCGACCGCTGGTTTTTATCAGCCGGGATGGGGGCCGACGGCGACTCGCGCATTCTCGCCATCTGGCGGCTCACGTTTCACTGATGTCCACGCTCCACGTCATGCTCGCATTGCTGCTGGCGGTCCAGGCCGCCAGCGCGGAGACGCGTGTGCGCATCACCGGCATGCGGAAGAAAAGCGAGACGCAAGTGCTCGATTTGATAGGAGCCAGACTCACTCATGTATGGGCATCACCGGCATCCGCTCCACTGGCGGATGACGCGGCATTCATCCTGCGGCGGATTCTACGCAAGGACGGTTATGCGGAAGCCACCGTGGATTGGCATATATCCGGCCGCGATGAAATCACGCTGGTCGTGCGCGAGGGCAAGCGTTTATCCCTCGGCAAGGTTTCGGTAAGCGGCGTGCCGGAGGAGGATGCGCGGAAATTCGCCCGGCTGTATGCCTCGCCTGCGGAAAAAGGCCGGTCTTTTGGCTCGGGGGAGCCCCCATTTCGCGAGGAGGATGTGGAGACCGGCTTGTCATATCTGCGGCAGGAACTCAATGCCCGCGGTCATTGGTCGGCCGAGGCCGCACTGCTCCAACGCGCGGCCAATCCCGCGAGCGGCGCGGTGGATCTAACGATCGAGGTGCGGCCCGGCCCGCTCCATCACATCGGACGGCCCGCTGTGACCAGCGTGGACGGCCGAGGCGTGAAGCTCGTCAGTGGCGCGGTGCAATCCTTCACAGGGCGGCCGGCCAGCACCGCAAACCTCAATGCGATGCGCCTCGCGGCGGAGGAGCTGGCGGTCAGCCGCGGCTATCCCGACGCCATCATCCGGATGGGCCGCAGCCTGGGCGCGGCGACTTTCGTTCCATTATTCTCCATCAACCTCGGCACGCGGGTGAGACTCAACCAACTGCACGTCGCCGGGCTCGAACGCACTTCTCCGGAGCGCATCACCTCACGCATGAAGGGCATGGAAGGCGATTGGTATGACTCGGACCTGATGAACAAGCGGCTGCGCGAACTTCTCGCGACCGGCGCCTTCAATTCGGCGCGGGTGGAAACGACTCCTGTGGGAGACAGGCTGGTTGACGCCACCCTGCATTTTGATGAGGCGCGCGCGCGCGAGGTCAGCCTGGGGGCGGGCTTTGGTTCCTATCAGGGATTCATCACGCGGGCGACATATGCGGACCGCAATCTTTTCGGGAAGCTATGGGGATTCAACTCCGGCTTCGAGCTGGGATCGCGCGGATTGTTAGGAGACGTGCGTGTCACCAATCCCTGGTTGTATGGCACGGACGTTTCCGCCATGGTGAGGGCCTACGCGCTGATGTATGGCCGTGAGGGATATGATGTGTATGAGACAGGTCTCGATGGCGGCATCAAGTGGAAGTTCGGCGATCATTACTCGCTGGATTTGTCAGCCGCCTTGTCGCTGGTAGGACTGAGCGAGGACGGACTGCCGGAGGCCGAGCTTGGTGAGACCGACTACACCCACCCGCGGCTGCGCATCACCCAGACTCTGGATTACCGTGACAGCCCGGTGCTGCCGAAACGCGGCTGGCATCTGCAAATCCCGCTGCAAATAGGCGCGGCGGCGGGCGATATCTCCACCTCGTATGTGATGGCCGGGCTATCAGGCGGCTGGTTTCATGAAATCAACCGGCACTATGACATCGGCATCGGCGGCGAATGGAGCATGCTCGTGCCTTCCGGCGATGGCGGCGATCTGCCGATCGACCTGCGCCTCTTCAACGGCGGCGCGCGCAGCGTGCGGAGTTTTCCCGAACGCGAACTCGGCCCGGCCGTCAATGGCTTCGCCACCGGTGGCGAGGCGATGTGGAACATGAACGCCGAATTGATCCGGAGGATCAGCGCAACGATCAAAGCCGTCGCCTTTTTCGATGCCGGTTCGCTCGCCCGCCATCATGAGGATATCGGCTCGGCGAATCTTGAGCTCGCCACCGGCCTCGGAATCCGCCTTGATCTGCCCATCGGCCCGGTACGCTTCGAATACGGCTACAATCTCACGCGTGATCACGGGGAGCCGGCGGGAACCTTTCATTTCGCCATCGGCACCGCTTATTGACATGTGTCCGCATTCCGACAACCGCGCGGTGTCCGCCCTCTTCCGGGTTTTCGGGGGCGCGGGAAAACCCTGCGTGGCCGAGACCTGCCGGCATGGCGCGGCACGGGGGATGCATGTGGCCGAGTTGTGCTTTCTCGCCCTATGGGTGCCCTTGACGGCGCTGGTGGCGATCGGCGAGTGGCTGTGCCAACGCTGGGGAACCGCGGGCGGCGTGCTGTTGGCGCTGCCGCTCACTTTCATCACGCTCAGCCTGCTGCCACTCGCCCTGGGTGGGCGCGGTCCGGCCAGCCAGTGGCGGCTGTGGCTGGGCGTCTGCACGCTTTGGGCGGTCTTCCGTATTCACGCGGACGGGCCTGTCGCGATCATCGCATGGAGCTGGCTGATTATATTCACGCTCAATGCGGCGGCGGTTGTTTTGTTAGGATGTGGGAAGTGTGCGATCGCGGACTCCTCCGCATGGCGTCTATCGTTTTTCATCACCCTGCATGCGGCGGCGCTTGCCTCTGGTTGGCGCTGGGGCTGGCCATGGGCGATTTCCTGCGGCGCGCTCATTGCACTTTGTTATTGCCTGGCGGTGCTGCGGCCAAGCTGCCAATGGCTCGGGCCGCTGCGCTGCCGCACCGGGGACGGGAACATCCTCATCACCATCGACGACGGCCCCGATCCGCGCGACACGCCGCTCCTGTTGGATATGCTGGATGAACATCAGGTGAAGGCTGTGTTTTTCATGATCGGGGAAAAGGTGGCCGCGCATCCCGAACTCGCGCGCGAGGTTCTGCGGCGCGGCCATGAACTCGGCAATCACACGATGACCCATCCGCAAGCCTCATTCTGGTGCGCGGGTCCTTCGCGGACGCGCCGCGAGATCGGCGACTGCCAGCAAGTGATCGAGCAGGTCACCGGCGTCAAACCCCGCTGGTTCCGTGCGCCCGTCGGACACCGGAATCTCTTCACCCATCCTGTCGCCGGGGAGCTGGGCCTGGAGGTGATGGCATGGTCACGCCGCGGATTCGATGCCGTGGAAACGGATGCAAGCAGGGCGCTCACGCGGATTCTAAGCAAATTATCCCCCGGCGACATCGTGCTCCTGCACGAGGCCACGCCCATCGCCACCGAGATGCTGGAAGGCGTGCTGCGCACTCCTGGGATCCGTTTTTCCGGCAGTCCCGGGCCGGACTGATTTTTCAAGTGAGGAGGGGGGTATCCGTTTTCGCCCGTGTGGCACCCGAGCGGAAACGGCGGTTGTGGAATCCACCATTTCACTTGAGTTCGCGGCGCAGCTCGGTGATGCCATCCCGGATTTCAAAGGCGGAGCTGCGCAGATGGGCGAGGGCGGCGAGTTGATCGGGATCCTCTTCCACGGCCATGAGTTGCTGGCAGCAGGCCACCGCTTCGTTGAGCCAGTTGAGGCAGCGTTTCAGCACCGCCAGCACGTAGCCGGTTTCGGGTTCGTAGCCGCTGCCACGCTCATTGAGTGCGCCGGCGAGTTTCCCGCTCACCTGCAGGAGATTGGAAATGAGCTGATAGGCTGGCGTGCCGGGGCCGGTGTCGCCGGGCACCACATCCATCGCCCGCAGTGCAAGTTCCTGCGCCCGGGCTTGCAGCGGGTGGCTGTCCTCCCTGTCACTGAGGCCATCGTCATCGGGATCGGGAAAACCATCATCGTCATCCTGATCGCCGGATTCCTCCATCGCCGCGCGGGCCTCGTCCTCATCCATGTAGCCGCCCTCACCCGCCTCATCGCGCTCCGCCAGCGCATCGAGCAGGCCGTCCCAGCCCATCACGAAAGCCTCCTTCTGCTCGCAATCCGCGTCCTCCATGTATTTCTCCAGCACTTCCTGATAGGCGTCGGTCAGGCGGTCGGACTCCTTGAGACGCTCCTCCCAGGCGTATTCATCGAGCGCCGCGGCCGGTTCCCCATCCGCGGCGGACGGTTCGCGGCGGCGGATGACCTGCGCCATGAAATCCCGCATCGCATTGAGGTTGGCCAGTTTCTGCGCCTCCTCGTCATCCTCGTCCATCTCCCACTCGTGCGGGGAAATTTCCAACTGATACCCTGCGGATTCGATCACCACCCGGCCGTTGATCTCGCTGAACCACTCCAGATAGAGCGTGTTTTTCCACTCGAAGGGGATGGCGGACTTGCTTTGATAGAGCCGCTGGAATTCCTCGTCGCCCACCAGCGCCACCTTGTTTTTGCGGGAGGCCGTCATGTCCCCCACGATGCCGCACTGGTCCGTTTCCAGACCCTTGGCATCCGCCGCTGTCACGGGCGAAGGGTTTTTGAATCGCAGGCGGGTTCCGGCCAGGTCACGCCAGCAATCGCCCACCAGTGAGAGAAGCAGCGGCTCGGCGCGCCCGGCCAGCCAGATGCGGCCAGTGGTGCGGCCCTCGACGGTGTTGTCGATCTCGCCGCGCTCCACCGCTTCATCGATTCTCCATGCCATGGGGAAGAGTTTCGCCGACTCGCGGGCGGCCCGTCAAGCAAGTGTCCGCGCCGGTCAATACGGCCGTATTCCCGGATCCATTCCAGCGCCCCGGCACCTTCAAGTTCCTTTTGAGGCTCGACCGTAGCCTGCGGAATGCATAGTCGAATGAGCCGTGAGATTTTTCAGGAAAGAACAGGCCGCATGCCGGCAGGAAACGGAGCTGACTCCGGGTCTTGAGGCGGAAGTCGGCGTGATGTCGCTGCCGGAGGCGCGCATTGCGGTGCTGTATGTCGCGCTGGCGAGCATCTGGATCCTCGTTTCCGACTCACTACTCGGAAAAGTGGTCGCGGACCAAGACATGGTCTGGTTCTGCCAATCCATCAAGGGCTTGAACTTCGTGATGACCACCGGCGTGGCGCTTTACCTGATCCTGCGCCGGGCCTATGGCGGCTGGCGGCGCGCCGAGCAACGCCGCATCGAGGCCGCCCGCAGCGCCATCCAGACCCTGCGCCAGCTCTCAACACGCGTCGAATTGCTGCGCGAGGAGGAGCGCGCCCGGATCGCCCGCGAGGTTCACGACGAACTCGGCCAGTTACTCACCGGCATCAAGATGCAGCTCAGGCTTATCGAGAACCGTCTGTCTGATCGCGACGACCGCAGCCTCAATCCTTTCATCGACGAACTGGTGGAGGCCGCCGGCACCGTGGATGAGGCGATTTGTTCGGTGCGCAGGATTTCCTCGGGCCTGCGTCCGCTGACGCTCGATCACCTCGGGCTGGCCAATGCACTGCGCGAGGAGGCGGCGGATTTTGCCCACAAAACCGGCATCGCCTGTCACATTGCCGTGACGGACATGGATGAACGGATTCCCGGCGAGGTGGAAATCGCGGTGTTCCGTATATTTCAGGAGTCGCTCACCAATGTCGCGCGCCATGCCGAGGCCAACCGGATCGATGCGGAGTGCGAGATTCGGGATGGTGTGCTCATCCTGCGAGTTTGCGATGACGGCGTGGGCATTGATCGCGCGCAGTTGCGCCAGGGAGGCTCTTTGGGCCTCACCGGCATGCGCGAGCGCGCTGCCGGTGCGGGCGGCGGCATCGAGTTCAGAAACCTTCCACAGAAGGGCACGGAGGTCATGTTGACCATACCGCTTTCCGCAAACCATCAAGCCCCGCCCCCCCCTCCATGAGAATTCTGATCGTTGACGACCACGCCCTGATCCGGCGCGGCATGATTTCACTGCTGCGCGAGCATTTTTCCGATATCGAGTTCGGCGAGGCTGGGTCCTCGCGTCAGGGATTTTCATCGATCCTCGAGCAGGATTGGGATCTGACGCTGGTGGACATCAGCATGCCCGGGCGCAATGGCCTGGATCTCATTCAAGACATCCGCAGTGCCAGGCCCGGCCTGCCGGTGCTGGTGGTCAGCACGCACGCGGAACGGGACTATGCGATTCGCTCCCTGAAGCTCGGCGCCGCCGGCTACGTCTCGAAGCAAGATGCGGCGGACGTGCTCGTCACCGCCGTGAAACGCGTGCTTGCCGGCGGGCGCTACGTCAGTCCCGCGCTGGCGGAACTGCTGGCCGGTTCGCTCTCCGCCGGGTCCGGTGAAGCCAGCCATGAGGCGCTTTCCAACCGCGAACTCCAGGTTTTCAAACTCATCGCGTCCGGTAAAACGCTCAAGGAAATCGGCGAGGAACTCGCACTCAGCGAGAAAACCGTCTCCACCTATCGCGCCCGCATTGCAGAAAAAATGGGCATCACCAGCAATGTGGACCTCACCCGCTACGCGATGCGCCACGGCCTCGTCGAGTAGGGGGAAATCCCGGCGTGTGGGGTGATCGCCCGACACGCGAATCAGCGCCGCAGGACCTATCGTTCCGCCGGATTTGTGGCAGTTTGTTCTCGTGATTCGGCACCACTGTCCGAGCCGGAATCCGTTCCGGGCAAGGACAAGTGTTCATGGTTCATCAACACGGACCACGGTTCGCGGGATAATAGATTCTCTGGTGCGCGCACATTGTGATGCTAAGAGAAAGAACGTCGTCCTTTCCCGGGGGGGGTTGGGCGACGTTCGCATTTTCCCGTCCGCCGCCACCTTGTCCCTGTCCAAGGCCGACGCGCCGCTGAGTTTCGGCTATATCACGCGGCAAACGGAAGGTCAGGAAGTGTGATTGCGCAACGCATCGAACAGAAAACGCCAAAACAACAACCGCAGCGAAGCGATCCGCTGCGGTTGTGCACATGAAACTGAAACACACATGAAATCAGGCACCCGCGAGTCCACTGACGAGGGGGCGCGGGATGGGCTTCTCCTTCTTGCGCAGAGCCCGGCGCATTTTGGTGAGCGCTGAATTCTGAAGCTGGCGGATCCGCTCCCGGGTCACGCCGAATTCACGACCGACTTCCTCGAGCGTGAGCGCCTTGCGGCCGCTAAGACCGAAGCGCTCGTCGATGATCCGGCGTTCACGTTCGTCGAGCACCGAAAGCAGTCCGTCGAGTTCGCCGTGCAGATTCTTGTCGGAGAGCATGTCGAGCGGATTGACGGCACGTTCGTCGCTGATGATTTCACCGTATTCGGTTGCCTCGCCCTCATTGATCGGTGCATCAAGCGACGTCGGGCGATGGGATGCCTGGCGCAGCATGGCCAGTTTGCGGCGGGGAACACCGACTTCGTCGGCCAATTCCTCGTCGGTGGGTTCACGGCCCAAAGCCTCCGTGAGCATTCCCGCGATTCGGCGCATTTTGGCGATTTTGTCCACCATGTGGACCGGCAGGCGGATCGTCTTGGATTGGTTGGCCAAGGCGCGTTTGATGGATTGTTTGATCCACCATGCGGCGTAGGTTGAGAGTTTTCCGCCTTTTTCAGGATCAAAGCGTTCCACCGCCTTCATCAAGCCGATGTTGCCTTCGGAAATGAGGTCGGTCACCGGCATGCCGTAGTTGGCATAGTCTTGAGCGATCTTGACGACCAGCCGCAGGTTGGCGCGGATCATGTGTGATCGTGCTTCGGGATCACCCTTTTTGATGCGCTCGGAGAGAGCGACTTCCTCTTCCGGGGTGAGAAGAGGTGTTTTGGAAATCTCTCTCAGGTAGAGCTTTAAACTGCCTTCGGATTCGTATGCCATGGTGATAGTGGGGTTGTTGGTTGTTAAACGTCGCCCAAGTGGATTTATTCCTTATTTTCTGAAAATACCTCCATTGTAGTTCTTTTGTAAATACGGCATTTCATCTTCCGGCATTTTATTCTTGAGCCATCAACGAATGAGCATTCCCTGTGCCCACGGTCCCAAAATCGCAACTCGCTAATAACCAGCAAAAAACCGCAAGAAAGGAAAATCAAAGCGAGCTGCGATGACGATGTGTCCAAGAATTGAGACAGGTTGTCACAGGGTTTGGTTCAACCGTGGGAGGAATATTCAAGCGCAAATCCGCAGTAGGCGGCGGACCTATTACCAGAGACACGTAGGGTCAATCGTCCTTGAAGGCCTCTGCGCGGCGTTCGTCGATGCAACGGGTGAGCCACTGGACGAGTTTTTCGGCTTCTTCAGATTCGTTGCGCAGGGAGCCGAGTTCCGTCCAGTCGAGTTGCGGGCGGGATTTGGGCGCGGCGATGCGGTTGATGTCGAGCTTGGCCATGATCGCCTCGGTTTCGCGGGGATGGGCGTTGAGGATGTTGGCCGGGCGCGGCAGCTCATCCAAGGCATCGGCCGTGAGGCCGAAGGAGATGACGCCGACGCCGAAGGCGGCGCTCAGGCGGCGCAGGCTGTCGGCCAGCGCCTCGTCCTGAATCGGCGCGGCGTAGATGAGTTCTCCGCCTTGGGACCACATCGAGACCGCCAGGGTCTGATAGAAATCCTCGCGATAGGTCTGCAGCGATGGCTGGATGCGCAGGCGTGCGGCGTGGAGGCGGAATGGGGCGATGCCGAGGCGCTGCTTGAAGGCGAGCATCGTTTCATCGAGCGACATTTCCTCGTCCGGCGAGCCGCCGGTTTCCCAATCGACGAGCACCAATTCGGGATATTTCCAGAGATTGCTGATAGGGGATTCCTTGGCGAAAGCCTGGCGGAAGGCGAAGGGGAAGCGACCGTTGATTTCGTAATAGCGGGTGACCACGGCGCGGAACTTGCGGATACGCAGCATCGCATTGTCCACCAGGTCCTGATCCACGGTATTGAGATCCTCCAGTCGGCCTTGGGTGAGTGCGTACAGCTCCTGTGCGCCGGAGAGGGCTGGCAGGGGAGCGCTGCGGCGGTAGTAACCCTGGCCTTTTTCCACCTTGGCGATGGGCGAGGCCGGATCGCAGGACATGATGGAGAAATGATACCTCAGTGATGCGTCGGAATAGTTGCCTGTCAGTTGCAAGCGTGTGAGGCGAATCAACTCGGTGCCTTTGATCGCTTCGGCAGGGTTTGCCGGAAGCAATGCGGGAAGGATATCGGATAGCTGCTTGCGAAGGCTCATGGAGGGAGGGTGGCGCATCGTGCGTCGTGCCCATCCAATTCACCCGCCCCCGGATCATCAAGCCTCAAAAGGGGTGGATTTTAAAAAACATTCGGATCCGCCGCCGCTTTTTTGAAGGAAATCATGGCGAGGCTTGTCCAAGCCGGCGATTCGTCCATTCTCAAACCATGAATTTCAAACCAATTGTCGCCGCGCTTTCCCTGATAGGCAGCATCGCGGCCGCCGCCCAGGCACCCGATGCCAAAACGATTCTCGAAGGGGCGAGAATGTCGGCCACGCTCACCAAACTCGACGAAGGACTGAGCGGCAATCTCCGCAGGGGTAGTCAGAAGACGCCGGTCACGCTGTTTCTCAAGGGGCAGGACATCCAGTTCCAGTTCTCGGAAAACAAGGGTCCCTGGCAGGTTTTCCACATGCGCATCGGGGATGCCACCTTCAATCTGTTTGAGATGGTCGATGGCAAGACCCGTGCTTTCGCAGCCGCAAAACTGGTGACCCCCATCGCTGGCACGGACCTCACTTATGAGGATTTGGCGATGCGTTTCTTTTACTGGCCGAATCCGAAACTCGAAGGCGAGGAGGATGTCGGCGGGCAGCCATGTTACAAGATCCGCATCGACAAGCCGCGCTCCGCGCCGGGTCGCTACGAGGTGGTCTATGTCTGGGTGCATCGCAAATTCGGAGCCTTCATGAAAATCCGCGGCCATGACAAAAACGGCGGTCTGGTCAAGGAGTTCCAAGTGGAGGATGTGATGCAGATCGCCAAGGACACCTGGACCTTGCGCAAGATGCAGGTGGCCACCCACGATCCCGCCACCGGCCGGCGTATTTCCATCACCGATGTGACCTTTGACAGCCCGAAAAAAGCCGGCCCGCGCGGTCTGCGCTGAATCCGGGACCCATGGAGCTCTGGACGGACAGCCACAATCACTTGCAGGACCCGCGCCTTGGCGGGTCAGCTAACATCATCGCCGGGATGCGGGATGCGGGAGTCGGCCATTGTGTGGTCAACGCCACCTGTGAGGCGGACTGGCCGGCGGTTGAGGCGCTGGCGCTCGCGCATCCGGATTTCATTTCACCGGCTTTCGGCATCCATCCGTGGAGGGCCCATACGGCGACGCACGGCTGGCAGGAACGCTTGGTGAAGCTGTTGGAAAAGCATCCCACGGCCTCCATCGGCGAGTGCGGGCTCGACCAGTGGGTTGAGTCGCCGCCCCTTGAGATCCAGCGTCCGGTGTTTCTCGATCAAGTGCGGCTCGCCCGTGGGATGCATCGCGCGCTCACCATCCACTGCATCAAGGCCTGGGGGGGCTTGTTTGAAACCTTCGCCGAGTGCCCGCCGCCGCCGCGTTTTCTGATGCACTCGTTCGGCGGATCTATCGAGATCGCCCGCCGCCTGCTGCCGCTGGGTGCGTATTTCTCGTTTTCCGGATATTTCCTGCATGCGCGGAAAGCCGCGGTTCTGGAGGTTTTCCGCCAGCTTCCTCGCGCGCGAATTCTGTTAGAATCCGATGCGCCGGACATGCTTCCGCCGGAGGAGGTCATCAGCCATGTGCTGCCGCAAAAACACAATCATCCCGCCAATCTCCCGGCCATCGGCAAGTCTCTCGCCACCGCGCTCGGCATCATGCCGGAGGAGCTGGCACGGCTCACGCGGACGAATGCGGGCACCATGTTTCATTGAGCTCCGCATCGATCCTGGCGAGCGCCTCGGCGGGAGTGAGTCCGGATTCGCGCAGCGCGGCGATGGAAAGCGCGGCGTAGCGCTTGGCGAGGCGCTTTCCGTGTTCATCGAGCACCAGCGGGTGGTGCAGATAGACTGGCTCCGGCATATCTAGCAAACACTGAAGGATGCGGTGCACATGGGTGGAGGCGAGCAGGTCCTCGCCGCGGGAGACGTGGGTGATATGTTGGAAGGAGTCGTCCACGACGACGGCGAGATGATAGGCGCTGCCGATGTCCTTGCGTGCGAGCACCACATCGCCGAGCAGGGCCGGGATCACCGCGATGTTGCCGAGGCGCAGATCATGAAAGGCGAGGGGGCCGGTGATGGAGATGGCTTTGTCGGCATCAAGCCGCCATGCGTGGGGTGTTCCGGCGGCGAGTTTTTGCTGTTGTTCGTGATGGGATCGATTCCGGCAGGTTCCTGGATAGACAGGGCCTTGCGCCGTGTGCGGGGCGGCGGCCATGACCGCCAGTTCGGCCTGGATTTCCCGGCGGGTGCAGAAACACGGATAGACGAGGTCGTTTTCGCGCAGCCTCGAAAGAGCGGCTTCGTAGGCGGCGCTGCGTGTGGTCTGGCGGAGCGGCGTTTCGTCCCAATCAAGGCCGAGCCATTCCAGGTCCTCCTCGATGCCCTGATAGAACTCTTCGCGCACGCGGGGGCCGTCGATGTCCTCGTGGCGGAGGAGGAAACAGCCGCCCGGTTCCCGGCGGGCGAGATCATGGGCGACCTTCGCAGCGAGGACATGGCCGAGATGCAGCCGCCCGGTGGGGCTGGGTGCGAACCTCGTGCGGACGATCATGTGTGGGTTCTCGCAGGTCGCAAATGCGAGGAAAAGCACGGATTGAGGAGCAGTCTCATGATGCCATCCCGGGTTTCCTGGCAAGAGCCCGCAGGGAGTTCGGAACGTGCGTGTTGCGAGGCCCGAAAGGGTGACCGGATTTTGCCGAAAGACGCGCTTCGATTTGCGGCGCTCTCCGCAATGGTTGACGCCCCGGGCCGGGATGCGCCTAATGGTAACGGATCAAAGCGATCTTTTTTCAAACAACCCCAATCCATCCACCCGATTTTATGAAAGACTTCCGTGCTCCTGAAATCCGTAATGTTGCCGTGACCGGCCACGCCTCCACCGGCAAGACCCTGCTTTGCGAGGCCATGCTCGTCTGCGCCGGGAAAATCAACCGTGCCGGAACCATCGAGCAGGGCAATACCGTTTCTGATTTCCATGCGGATGAAAAGGAGCACCAGCAGTCGATCCACGCCACCGTGATCGCCGAGGAATGGCTGGGTCGTGAACTCAACCTCATCGATAGCCCCGGTACGCCGGATTTCCTCAGTGAACCGCTCAGCGCGCTGCGCGTCGCGGACTCCGCGATGATCGTCATCAGCGGTGTGAACGGCGTGGAAACCGGGGCTGACGAGTTATGGGCGGCGGCGGCGGACTATGACATTCCGCGCTTCCTCGTCATCAATCAGCTCGACCGCGAGCGCACGCGTTTCGACGAGATTCTGGAAGAAGCGCGCGACCACTATGGAGCACGGGTTTTCCCGATGACCCTGCCGGTGGACGAGGGTCCGGGCTTCAGTTCCGTGCTCGATGTGATGCGCTCGGACGTCATCACTTTCGCCGCCGATGGCAGCGGAAAATACGAGGAGAAACCCGCCGAGGGGGCGCTCAAGGAACGGGTCACCGAGCTGCACCGGCAGTTGATCGACATGGTGGCGGAGTCCGAGGACGCCTTGTTGGAGAAATTCTTCGAGGAGGGCACGCTCACCGAGGAGGACCTGCGCGCGCATGTCCACGCCGCGGTGCAAAAGGGCCTGGTGGTGCCCGTTTACGCCACTTCCGGCCTGAAAAACGTCGGTGTCTGCCGCGTCCTGGATTTCATCGCGAAGTATGGCTCGTCGCCCGTGGACCGCGCGACCGTGGCCGCGCAGGACGGTAACGGTCGTGATGTCACCGTGGCCCTGAACGATGGCCAGACCGTGGCCTACGTCTTCAAAACGATGCACGAGAATCATGTCGGCAATCTCTCGTTCTTCCGTGTTTACAGCGGCGATGTGATTTCCGGATCGGAACTCATCAACGTCAACCGCGGAGAAACCGAGCGGGTCGGCCAGCTCTACCGTGTCAACGGCTCCGCCCGGGAGCCGGTGCAATCCCTGCACGCTGGCGACATCGGCGCGGTCGTCAAACTGCGCGCCACCCGCGCGGGCGACACGCTCTGCGCCGCCGCCCGCCAGGTCACCCTGCAGGTCGTCGAGTTTCCCGCGCCCAACACCCGCGGCGCGCTCGTGGCGAAGTCCCGCGCCGACCTCAACAAACTCGGCGAAGGCCTATCCTCCCTGCGTGAGGAGGACCCCACCTTCGACTATCATTTCGATCCGGAGATCGGCCAGACGATCGTTTCCGGCCAGGGCTGGCTGCAACTTCAGATCATGGCGGAGGAGCTGAAGCGCCGGTTCAACGTGGATGTCGAACTGGTGGAGCCACGCGTTTCCTACCGCGCCACCATCTCCGGCCGCGGCGAGTCGAAACACCGCCACAAGAAACAAACCGGAGGCGCCGGCCAGTTCGCCGAAGTGTGGATGCGCATCGAATCGCTGCCCTCTGAAAGCGGTGTGCTCTTCACCCATTCACTCGTCGGCAGTAATGTGGACCGTGTGTTCGTGCCCTCGGTGGAAAAAGGCGTGCAGACCGCCTGTGCCGCCGGACCTTACGGCGGATTCCCCGTCACCGATGTGAAGGTGGATTTCTACGATGGCAAGCAACACCCGGTGGACTCAAAGGACATCGCCTTCCAGATCGCCGGCAAGGCCGCCTTCAACGAGGCCTTCCTTATGGCCCGGCCGAAACTGCTGGAGCCGGTGATGGAACTGCGCATCAAGGTCCCGTCCGACGCCGTCGGCGGGGTGCTCGCCGATCTATCAGGCCGCCGCGGCCGCATCATGGGCATGGAAACCGAGGGCCGCTTCGAGGTCGTCGTCGCCCAGGTCCCGCAGGCCGAGCTCTACCAGTATTCCAACCAGCTCCGTGCCATCACTGCCGGGCGTGGGCGGCACAAGGAAAAGTTCGAGCGCTATGAGGACGTGCCGCGCGAAATGGAGCAGAAAATCCTCGCCGAACACGGCCGCAGCAAGGCCGAGGAAGAGTGAGCCGGGCGCGGGCATGAAGCCTTGCCAACATGGGATCCTCCACTAGAATTGCGATTCGACAGTGGAAACATGAGCGGCCTCACCTGCATTCCCGGGATTGGAAAATCAGCGCTCGATTTGCTCGAAGCCGCTGGTTTTCTGGAAGTTGAGTCGCTCGCCAAAGCCGGGGCCGATGAATTGCTCGGCGAGTTGGAGCGTGCGAACTCGGTTCTCCAGCTTTCCAAGCGCCCGCCATCCCGTGTGTCCGTTGAGAAATGGATCATGTCGGCCCGCGACATCGCCGGAATCGTTGAAGAGCCGGCGGGGCCTCCCTTGATGCCCGTCAACTACGAACAGTCACCGCAGGTGGTCTCGATGCTGGCCACCGCCCCTTTCGCGATTCCGCTGCCAGCCCGCCTCCTGATGGCGAACCAGCTTGCGGTATCGGCCATTCCTCCGGCCATCCTGCTCAACCACTACTCCGGGGATCTGGACGTGAAAACCGGACGGCGGTTGCCCGAAAACAGAAATGCCAAAGCTCCTGCGGTGACTGGAAACTATGTCCGGCTCGCCGAATCCGGAAACCCGCGTCTGGAGATCGATACCACCCGCTTGCGCTCCACCGACGACCTCGGCGAGCCCATGCTCAAGGTGGCCTCCGTCAAGGTCTCGCCCGCGAATGACCGCGTGGCCCTGCTTCGCGCACCCCGCACCAGCACCAACAAAGGGCGCAATCCACAGTCCCGCTGGTACATCCGCGGAGTACTTCACAGCCACCCATATTCGATCATGGCCGGCGCGCTGGTGACTCTGCTGGTTCTCATTTTCACGCCGATCGCCGTGATTTCCGCCTTGCTGCTGCTGCTCTCGGGCGAAATACCGCAGCACTTCTCCTGGGTTCCCGGCTGGTTGATTACATTTCCGCTGATTCTGCCGCTGTTCGGAGTTTTCTACCTGATGTGGGACCTCAGCGGATCCTGCCGGATCTGCGGCGGGAGTCTTTTCAGACACCGGTCCCACTTGAAAAACACGCGGGCGCACCGGGTTCCCGGCTTGGGATACATTTTCCCGCTCTGCATCCACATCCTGCTGTTCCGCTGGTTCCGCTGCACCCATTGCGGCACTCCGGTCCGTTTGAAGGAATAAGCGCTGGTCCTGTCGCAGATTCATCCGATGAGGCTTTTTCTCCCTTGTTTGCTCGCTCTGATGGCCCTGGTTTCCTGTGCGAAAATCGGCCTTGGCGGAAAGCCCGCGCGCCCCATCAGCCAGGGACTTCCGTCGGGCGGCAGCAGCATCCCTCCCCAGATGCGGGCAGGTCCCCGCGATGCCGGCACACCCGCCGTCGCTCCAGACAGTCCGCCGGTTTCACTCACCCCGGAGGAGGACATCGTCTTCACCGATCCGGACAACCCCGATGCCACCCTGCCCGAGCTTTCCACCCTGCTCTCCTCCGCACCGAAACGCCGGGGGCCGTGGGAGCAAAGCGAAATCATCGCCAGACGCCGTGCCGCCCGCGAGGGCAAGCCGCTGCTCATCTGGTTCACCGATTCCGCACGCAGCCCGATGTGCAAGGCGCTCAGCCAGGAGCTCCTCTCCACGCCGGATTTCGAAAATTGGGCCGCGGAAAAACTCATCCGCCTGCGGGTCGATGCGAATGTCTCGGTGGACGATCCGGATCTTTCGCTCGGCGACAAGGAAAGCCGCATGGTGGACCTGAAGCACTATGTCACCCGCATGAAAAAGCAGTACAAGATCCTCGGTTATCCGGTGCTGATCATGCTCAACCCCGGCGGCGAGGTGATCGGCCGCTATCGCGGCTACAAGCGGGGCGATGCCGACTATACCTGGGGCCTCATCAAACAGGGCGAGGCCGCATCCGCGCACGCCTATCAGGGCTGGCGCTCGGCGCTGGAGAAAAAAGGCTACCGCGAATGGCGGGACCGCAGTGAGCGCAAGGTCTTCGCCAGACTGGTTTCCTATTCCAAAGGCACGCTCATCCTCATCGAGCCCGACGGCACCCGCAGCCGCACCCACGAGAAACAGCTCTCCGACGAGGACCGCGAGTGGATCGAGCAACAGAAAAAGCTGCGCGGCCTGTAGCCAATGAGATGATTGTAGCGGCGCTCTATGAGCGTCGATGCCAATGAGGTGCGCAGAGTTTTTTCATTGGCTTGCCCTCACATCCCGGCCTCAGAGCCAGTTTGCGACGGTCTCAGACCGCCGCTACAGAGCCAAAACAAAACCCGGGCGGCACGGGGCCGACCGGGTTTTGACAAATCAATCAATCGCTCAGATCAGATCCGGC
The DNA here is from genome assembly GCA_030696085.1 of Luteolibacter sp. Taxonomy (GTDB): domain Bacteria; phylum Verrucomicrobiota; class Verrucomicrobiia; order Verrucomicrobiales; family Akkermansiaceae; genus Luteolibacter. The sequence continues at coordinate 26,232 of JAUYNL010000049.1, read as the reverse complement.
GGCGGCGCAGCAGAGCAAGCGCGCCGAGACCACCCAGGAGCGCCGCGGAGGGCTCGGGAACCACGGTGAAGGTGGCTTTGTAGTTGCTGCCTCCGTTGTTCGAGAAAAGGGTGCCGTCCGTAGAGGCGGCTTCTAGATAAATATCAATCTCGTAGTCACCCGGCGTCAGCCCGCTCAGAAGGTTGACCGGATTCCACAAGGATGAATCCGACCATTTCTGATCGCCTGTCCCCGTGTAGCTAGTTCCGGCGGCATCGGCAAAAGTCGCGTCCGCAGTGAAGCCAATATTGACCGGATTGTGAGATCCTGTGGGGAAACCCGCCGTATAAATTCGGTAATTCAGAGTGGTTCCGGTCACGTCCGAGCCTCCGTTCTTGAAAGTCAGCACCTCACCACCGGTGAGATTCAAAACGCCGCCCGCACCGGGGTTGAACGAACCGAACGCGAATCCGCTGAAGTCCGTCGGATCGCTGGCGCGTCCACCGCCAGGAGCTTGCGCATCATACCAAATCGGGATGTTGCCGTGGTTGCTCGACGTCACATTGATGTAGGAACCGAAGATGCCGGAAGCACCGAATGACGATCCGGCACTTGCCAACACGCATAATACAATCAGTTTGCTCAGTTTCATGGTTTGGGGAGTTTGGGGAAAATCCTTAAGGTCGGCACGGGGTCCATCAGAACCGGCGGCGGCGTAGCAACAGAACCGTGCCAAGCAGTCCGAGAGCGGCGGAGGCGGGTTCCGGTACGACGGTGAAGGTCGCCTTGAAGTTACTGCCACCGTTGTTCGAGAATCGGTCGCCTTCATTGGTGAAGGCCTTGAAGAAGACCTCCACGGTGTAATCGCCCGCGACGCCTGGGTTCAAGTTGATGTCGGCAGTGCTGCCCCATGCCTGATCGCCACTCCCGGTGATGCTCACCCCGCCGATGTCATTATAATTGGCATCGGATTGCCAATTGTAGGATTCGGTGATGTATCCACCGGGACTTCCTGCGGTGAGGTAAACCCGGTAGTTGATTTCGGCTCCGGTCACATTGCCGCCACTATTTTTAAAAGTGTCGATCTGGGATTGGGTGATGATCAGCGTGTCGGTGAGATCGAAGGTTCCAAGACTGGCTCCTTGAAAATTCGCTTTCGAGCTGAAATTTTCGCCTTTGTAAACGGTGCTCGTGGTCGTGAAGATGTCCACGTAACTTCCAAATATGCCGGTTGCACCGAAGGATGTGCCGGCGGCGAGGAGGCCGCACAATGGAATCAGGGTTTTCAATTTCATGATCTGGGGAGTTTTGGAATTTGGGTTATCGTGGCGGGGGAAGTTTTTTTAAAAACCGTCTGGGAAAATGATTGAATTTGCGGAGGCGTCAATAAATTTCTTTGGCCCGCATCCTTGTTTCAAAGGGGTTCACCCATGAAATGTGAGTTTGGGGACGAGGGTTTAAAAAATTGTGGATTTTTTTTCGCAACATGTCGGGAAAGTTCCTGGAAATGCGATGATTCCGCATTTTTCTCGACGGGCCGGGGCTGGGCGGTCTTTCTCTCGGCCGCCCATGAGCGAAGAAACGCCAAGCCAATCTCCCGATCCATCCGCAGACTCCGCCAGCGATGCGCCGCGCGTCCGCCGGATTTCCAATCCCCGTCCGAAAAAGGCGGCCAAGCAAGCGCCTGCCCGTCAGGCGGCGAAAGCGAATGGCCCCGCGCCGGTCAAAGAGGCGGCGGCTTTTCCGGTGTTCGATTTGTCGGAGGCCCCGGCGATCCCGCGACCCTCGCCTGAGGAGTCCGCGGTGGCTGGCGATTGGCCGGAACCGGAGCCAGCGACATCCCGCGAGGTTTCCGTAGCGGAAGGTCCCAAGCGCAACAAGCGCCGCCGGGGCAAGAAGGGCAAGGGGGGTGGCGGCCAGCAGAACGCGCCTCAAGCCGAAAACGGCGAGCCCGCTCCACCCGCCGAGGGCGAATCCCCCGCTCCGCAGCTTTCCCAGCCACGGCCGGTCCAGACGCAGCGCCCGAAGTTCGATCCGGACGCGCTCACCAAGCTGGCATGGAAGATTTATCTCTCGGAAGTGAGTGAGGAAGGTGTGGCGCTCATCGGCGACAACGACGCCAAGGAGCTTACCCGCCGTTGTTTCCGCCTCGCGGAAATTTTCATGGAGGAGCAAGCGCGCCGGCGCTGAGCGCTGCCGGGCACGCGATCCTCAATAACTGCGGCCCCACAGCGCGCGGGTGGCGGTTTCCCGGCCTGTCAGGAAACACTTGCCGCTGGCGCTTTGCGGAAGGGAAATGCCGGGCAGGGGAATGCAGCGGATGGTGATCTTGTGCTGCTTGGAGAGTTCGTCCTCCTGTTCCGGCGTGCCGGCCCACGGGGTGCATAACCAGCCGGGGTTTTCCTGCGTCCAGTGGGCGTGGAAGGCATCCAGGGAGTCGCAGGGCGCGATGTTCGCATCCCGAAAGGCGGTGGAGCGATCAAGGAGGGTGTGGTGGATCTGATCGAGCATCTCCGCGGCGTGGCGGATGAAGTCCTCCTTCACCGGGAAATCCTTGGCGGAAATCGCCTGATCGCGGCGTTGGACACAGATTTTTCGGGTTTCGATGTCGCGCGGGCCGATCTCAATGCGGATGGGCACGCCTTTCTTGATCCACTCCCATTTTTTTGCGCCGCCGCCGAGGTCGCGGGTATCGACGTGGACGCGTAGCGGCTCGCCGCGATAGAGTTGGTGGCGGAGGGTTTCGGCGAGCGCGTGGCACGACGCGATGACGGCCTCGCGCGAGTCTTCCTTCGGGGTGATCGGCAGGATGACGATCTGCTGGGCGGCCACGCGCGGCGGCAGGATCAGGCCGTCGTCGTCGGCATGGGCCATGATGAGGGTGCCGATCATGCGGGTGGATACGCCCCATGAAGTGGTGTGCGCGTGCTGGACGGTGCCATCGCGGCCGGTGAAGGCGATGTTCTGGGCTTTCGAGAAATTCTGTCCGAGGTAGTGGGAGGTGCCGGCCTGAATGGCTTTTTTATCCTGCACCATCGCCTCAACAGTGAGCGTCATGTCCGCACCGGGGAAACGTTCGTTTTCGGTCTTTTCGCCGGGAATCACCGGGATTGCGAGATGCTCGCGCAGGAACTCCTCATAAATACCGTGCATCAGGCGGGTTTCAATGATCGCCTCGTCCTTCGTTTCATGGGCGGTGTGGCCTTCCTGCCAGAGAAACTCGGCGGTGCGCAGGAAGAGGCGCGGGCGCATTTCCCAACGCATCACGTTCGCCCACTGGTTGATCAGCAGCGGCAGATCGCGGTAGGATTCGATCCAGCGCGCGAAGGCCGCGCCGATGATCGTTTCGGAGGTCGGGCGGATGACGTAGGGCTCGGCAAGCTCGCCGGTAGGGATCATCTTGGTTTTCCCGGTGACGGGATCTTTCACGGTCTCCAGCCGGTGATGGGTGACCACGGCGCACTCGGTGGCGAATCCCTCGGCGTGCTCGGCCTCCTTTTCCAGATACGAAAGCGGGATGAGCAGCGGGAAATAGGCATTTTGATGGCCGGTAGCTTTGAATTTCCGGTCGAGCTGCTGCTGGATGAGTTCCCAAATCCCATAGCCCCACGGTTTGATGACCATGCAGCCGCGGGTCTCCGAGTTTTCGGCGAGATCGGCGGCTTTGATGACTTGCTGGTACCACTCGGGAAAATCCTGGGCGCGGGTGGGGGTGATGGCGGTCTTTTCGGTGGACATGGCTGCTGGCGACATAGGAATCACGGCACGGGCCAAAGAGCATCAAAAAAAGCGTGTCAAACCCAAGTTGGATGTTTGACAGGGGGGGGAGCACTTGCCTTACTCGCCGCGTTAGGAATTAAAACCCCGTGCGCGCATGAGCGATAACGAAAACCAACCACCCACTCCGTCCAAGCAAACGTCCAGCGTGCCCCTCAAAAAAGAGACGGTGCGAGTGACCTTGAAAGCGGCTGACGCCCCCCCTGCCGTTCCTTCCGCCACCGTCCCGCTGGCTCCGCCCGTGCGTCCGCCCATCCCTGGAGGCGCTCCACGTCCGCCATCTTCAGCACCCACGATTCCCCTGCGGTCCGCTGGCGCTCCCTCGGCCTCTCCCGCGCCGACGATCCGTCTCGCCACTTCCGCCGCACCGCTCAGTCCCACATCTCCCACCGCCGCGCTCAAACCAGTGGGTGGTGCGCCGACACTTCCCAAGGCGACCGTCCAGCTTCAGCCGCCCACCGCTCCGATCGGCACTTCCTCTCCTGCTCAGACTCCGACGCTTTTTGTCGAGGAGGACGAGGACGATGAACCGCATGGTGGCGTGGTCAAAGTCCTCGCGGGTGTGGGTTTTGCCGCCGCCCTTCTGGTGCTGGTGTTGCAATTGATGCTCGCCAGCCACTGGATCAGCGCCGAAGACAATCCGAAATCCGGCGATTGGTCGCAGCTCATCGAATAACCCCAACCCCAACCCTTCAAAACCATGGCCTGGCCCATCATAAATATCGTGCTTGCAGCAGTCGTGCTTTATCTCGCCTTCGCGGCCGGGGGACTTCCCACCGGTCTCTGAGGAAGAGGATTTCATTTCAATCATTTGAGCTTCACAGAGCCGCCTTGCGATCTCCGCAGGGCGGCTCTTGACGTTTCGGCGGGCACACTCCATGGTCCGCGAATGGCTCTGAATCTTACCGACTCGAATTTCCAATCCGAAGTGATCGACTCCACCGTGCCCGTCCTTGTGGACTTCTGGGCCGAATGGTGCGGTCCCTGCAAAATGATCGGTCCTGTGATCGACCAAGTCTCCACCGAGCTTGATGGCCAGGCCAAGGTGGGCAAGGTGAACGTGGACGAAGCCCGCGATCTCGCTGTGAAATACAACGTGCGCTCGATCCCGCTGCTGCTATTCTTCAAGAACGGCGAGGTCAAGGACCAGATTGTCGGTGCCAGCGTGACCAAGGAGCAGCTCAAGGCGAAGCTGCTCGCTCTTGCCTGAATTGCCTTCACAACCTTTCAAAGCCGGCCCGGATCACTCCAGGTCGGCTTTTTGCGTCATGATCGAACCATCTCGGTTTTTCATAAAGATTTTGGGTAACTATTCAGGTCTTTAAAAAACTTCAACAAATGCCTGCGTATTGATTCCAGCAAATGTTGAGTGACCGAGCCAAAGCCCTACGTCCCATGATCCAAGCCGCGTATGATGCGGGTGGGTTGGACGGTGTTTGCGAAGCGGACTCCGGAATCATCGCGCCGTTGGAGACCTGCGTTTTATGGCTTTCCAGCCTGGTGCGGACGTTTTAGCGTCCCGCCGATGAATGGATTCGTGCGTGCCTTCCTGCTGAGCAACCTTTTTACCATGCTGGCGCTGCCGACGCATGCCGAACACGTCATTGTGACCGGCGGCCCGGCCCTCAGGAAATGGGAAAACCTGCGCGTCCCCCAGGACCAGCATGATCGCTGGTGGGCGAATTTCGTCCGCGCCTCCACGCTTCGCATGGCGGAGATCCGCAAGGCCTACGGCCCGGATGCGCCGCTGGTCTGGATGGTTTACCAGCCCGGCTATCAGACCCGCGGCCGCGAGGATGGCAAGCCCTACACCCAATGGATCGCCTCACTCGCCGCCGAGCGCCGGGCCAGGCTCATCTGGTTCAACAGCTCCGGCGGCTTCATCCAGACGCTCAACTCCCGCCCGCGCGGTTCCATCGAGACATTCGACTTTTTCGGCCACTCCAACCGCCATGCCTTCATGTTCGATTATGGAAATGATATCATGGCCATTTCCACCGCATGGCTACATGAGCGCGAGTTGCCACGCATCAAATCCTCCATCTTCGCCCGCAACGCCTACTGCAAAAGCTGGGGCTGCCATACCGGCGAGAGCATGAGCGCCGTCTGGAAACGTTCCACCGGAGTGTCCCTGGAGGGCGCGAAAGGCCCGACCAACTATGTCGTGGTCGGCCAAGGGCAATTGCCCGCCGTCAGCGGGTCATGGGCGCGCTGAGTCGCAATCCCGCGCCTTACCACCTGCCCGTTACCGCCCAGCGCCGGATATGGGTGAATCCCTCGGGCTTGCGCCAGACACCGCGGAGATGGGTGTCGCCGAGCAGGTCGAACGATTCTTAGGCGAATTCCCGATCCCCGGCCATTGTTATAAGCCGCACGGGACATGCTGCGGTATGCGACGATTTCCCGGAGCAGCGGATTTTCTGCCGGGATGAGTTTCGCTGCGGCGGGGAGTTCTCCGGCATCCGCGTTACCGGCAACTTTCAAACGAATTCAAGAGTCCTCCCACCGATGAGCTAACGGTTATTCCGGCCGCCGTGCGAGGCTATTTCTTCTTCTTCGCCTCGAGACCTTCCTTGACCTTGGTTTCGAGGTCGGCGTAGAGGGCGGCATCGGCCTTGATGAGTTCCTTGGCGGCATCGCGTCCCTGGGCGAGCTGGGTGCCGTTGTAGGAGAACCAGGAACCGCGCTTCTGAATAATTTCCATCTCAAGCGCGAGATCCAACAGGGAACCGGTGGAGGAAATGCCTTCGTTGTACATGATGTCGAACTCGGCGTCGGTGAAGGGGGGGGCTACCTTGTTTTTGACGATCTTGATCTTTGTGCGGTTGCCGGTGACGGTGCCGTCTGTGGCTTTGATCTGGCCGATGCGGCGGATATCGACGCGGACGGAGGCGAAGAACTTGAGTGCGCGCCCGCCGGGGGTGGTTTCCGGGTTGCCGAACATGACGCCGATTTTCTCGCGGATCTGGTTGGTGAAGATGCAGACGGTCTGGGCCTTGGAAATCAGGGCGGTGAGCTTGCGCATCGCGGCGCTCATCAGGCGGGCCTGGGCACCCACGGTGGAGTCGCCGATCTCGCCGTCGAGTTCCTGTTTGGTGACCAGCGCGGCGACGGAATCGAGCACGATGACGTCGATGGCATTGGAGCGAACGAGCGCTTCGCAGATTTGCAGGGCTTCCTCACCGGAGGAGGGTTGGGAGATGAGCAGGTCGTCGAGATTGACGCCGAGCTTGCGGGCGTATTGGGGATCGAGGGCGTGTTCGACATCGATGAAGGCCGCGAGACCGCCGCGTTTTTGGGCCTGGGCGATGACGGTGAGGGTGAGGGTGGTCTTGCCGGAGGATTCAGGACCGAAGACTTCAACAATACGACCGCGGGGGAAGCCGCCGACGCCGAGGGCGCGGTCGATGAGCAGGTTGCCGGTGGGGATGACATCGACATCGACGCACTTGTCATCGCCGAGGCGCATGATGGCGGCTTCGCCGAACTCTTTCTGAATGTGGGCGATGGCGAGGTCGAGGTTGCGTTTGCGGGCTTCCTGGAGTTTTTCGGATGCGGATTCTTCAGCGGATACTTTTGCGGCCATGTGTGTGTGGGGTTGGGATGGCACGGGTATGAACCGGCAGGTGAACGGGCGCAAGAAAAAAGATGTTCGATCGAACAAAAATGTGAATTCCGTGATCAATCCCGGATAAGTGGCCACCTTCATCGGTACCATGTGTGTCGGCATGCCTACCGGGAGGGCGCGCCTTCCTCATCTGTCTGCGGTCAACGGATGGGCAAGCGCATCAGGCGGGCTGCGTGAGGCTTATTTCCAAGGACCGCGCCATATCCGGGCGGGATCCATCGCTTTCAGCGGATCAGGAGTGCGAGGCGGGCCTTGCCCGCGGGATCCTTGGCGGTGTCCGGAGTCCATTGAAGCGTAATGCCTTGATACAGGAGGTCGGGTTTCGTGTTGGGGACGATGGCCATCGAGGAGTTCGGCGATGCGGTGAGTTGGGCTTTGCGTCCGTTGTAGGCGGAGCTTTCAAATTCCAGTTCGACCAGGCCCGTGAGGGTTGCTTCCTTGGTGATCGCATCCTGGGTTTCAGCGAAGTCGAATTTCTGCCGCTTATCATCCGCCCACCTCAGCGATAGGCTGTCTTTTCCCAGTTTCTTCAAAAAGTCCTTTTCCTTTTTGGCGGCTTCACGCCCGGCTGCTCTTTGCTCCTTCTCATCGCCATCCGTGGGGGCGGGCTGCCGTTCATTCGGATAGAAATTGGGGATTTTCACGGATAGGGCGAAGGACAGCGGGTTTTTGATGGTTCCGGGATCCAGCACGCGGCCGCCGATGAAGATCATGCCGCGTGATTGCTCCATCGTGACTTCGATGGTCGCGCCACCGCTCACCTTGCATCGGAAAACGGATTTTTCGAACTTTTCAGTGGGGGTGTCGGTGGTTTCGAGAGTGTCCTGAATCATGTGTTTGGAGGAGGTTTTGCCGTCGGGCAGGGTCTCCAGGATGAGAGGCACGATTTGGACGCCTTGTTTGTTGACGGTTGGGCCTTTGGATCCCACCGGGATAAGAACCATCTCGCCCGTTGCGGTGACGACGAAATTGTAGCGGTTGCTTGTGTAGGCGGCGAAATACCCGAGCCACGGTGGGTCATTGAGGGACGGAAGTTGTGCGTAAGCGGATTGGAGCAAAGTGGAAGCCAGTGCGATTGAAGAGAGAATGATCGCGACGAAACGGCGTTTTGGATTCATGGGAAAATCATGCCTTGGCAAATTTCCGAGACCAGCGAAAAATCGACTCGGCCAAGTGGAGGAGGATTGCCTCCCGCACTGGGAGCTCAGCATGGAGTGGGGGGGGGAGTCGATCCCCGGACGCAAGAAATCGCCAAAATTTCCGGCCGGGTGATTGGCAGGAAGACATCTGATCGGCGTCGTTCCGAGATTACAGCTTTTTGGCTAAACATGACGCCCCGATTTTGCATGGCAGGGGTGTCATGACTTCCACGATGCCATCCGCCTACTCACCCAAACCCCACCGCATTGCCCCCCAGCGAGTCAAACACCCTGCTGTTTTGTCAACATGCGCGGGATCACGCTTGGCGGAATGGCATCCAATGTGCATCTTTCGCCGCTCACAAACCCGGTATGAAAATCCTCAGCCACTCCGCTCCCGGCTACACGACATTCGTCCGCCGCCTCAATCGCCGCGCCCTGCCGGAATCCGGTGTTCGTGATCTCGTCGCCGACATCATCGCCCAGGTCTCAGCCAAGGGGGATGACGCGTTGGTGACCCTCACCAAACGCTTCGACAACGCGGCACTCACTCCAAAGGCTCTTTTTGTCAGCGAGGCGGAATACGCCGCCGCCCGCAAGGCCGTCACTCCCGCCACGCGGGATGCCGTGAGGCGCAGTTTGAAGAACATCCATGCCTTCGCGAAGCACGGCCTGCGCAAGAATTGGTCCGCCAAAAACGCCGAAGGAGCCACCGTCGGCGAGCGCTTCACGCCTTTTGATCGTGTCGGCGTCTATGTTCCGGGTGGCAAGGCTCCGCTGGTATCCACCGCGCTGATGACCGCCGGTTTCGCGCAGGCGGCGAAAGTTCCGGAAATCATCGCCGCCACTCCCTGCGGGCCGGACGGCACGGTGAATCCCGCGCTGCTATACGCGCTCATGGCCGCAGGTGCCACCGAGGTCATCAAGGTCGGCGGAGCCCAGGCGATCGCCGCGCTCGCGCTCGGCACGAAATCCATCCGCCCGGTGGACCGCATCTTCGGCCCCGGCAACCGCTTCGTCGTCGAGGCAAAACGCCAACTCGTCGGCGCGGTCTCCATCGACCTGCTGCCCGGCCCGAGCGAGATCCTCATTCTATCCGACAAATCCGGGAATCCGGATTTCATCGCCGCGGACATGCTCGCCCAGGCCGAGCACGGCGGCGACAGCATCGTAGGCTTCGCCACGGATTCCAAAGCGTTGTTAGGAAAGGTGGTCAAGTCCATCGCCCGCCAGCTCCCCTCCCTCACGCGCGGGAAAATCATCCGCGACGTGCTGAAATCCGGCACCTTCCTGCTGCATGTGAAGTCCTTCGAGGAAGGCGTGGCCATCTCCAACGCATTCTGCCCGGAGCACCTCTCTCTGATCTGCGCTGCGGAGAAACGCTGGCTGCCGCAGATCCGCACCGCGGGCGCCATCTATCTGGGCAACGATTCGCCGGTCGCGGTCGGCGATTTCCTGGCAGGTCCCAGCCACACGCTGCCCACGGGTGGCGCGGGCCGCTCGTTCTCCGGCCTGCGTGCCGATCAGTTCCAGCGCCGCACCAGCATCGTGCGGCTCGACAAGAAATCGGTCAGGGCCTCGTTACCGGTGGTCGCGGAGTTCGCGCGCATCGAAGGGCTGGACGCCCACGGCCGGTCCACCGCCATCCGTCTGGAATCATGAACCCTACCCGCGAGGATGGCAGGGGCCGCCCGCCTGTGGCGGGCCCGGTGTGCCCCGCCTGCCGGGAACCGCTGGCCGTGGCCGCGCAAGTCTGCGCTTCCTGCGGCTTCACCGGCGGGGACACCATGACGATGTTTCCCGATCCGGCGCCTCCATTCATGCCCTTGCTCGATGCGGCCGGCATTTGGAATCATGAGGATGTTAGAAAAATCGAAGAGGCGCGCCGGAAGCTCCGCGGCACTCATCCCCAATTCCAATGGCATGTCTGTTCGGTCATGCTGCCGCCCGGGACCAGCCTGCCATTGTTCGGATTCTGGATGCTCAATGCCTGCCCGCTCTACGCCGGCGAGACGGCGCAGGAGCGCGCCTGGGCCGTGCTCCTGCTGATCGATGCGCGCGGCAGCCGCGCCGCAGTGATCCCGGGATATTCCGCCGAAGCCTGGCTTGGCGATGCGGATTGGGTTGAGGCGCTCTCCGCCATGTCCGTTTCCTGGAAGGCTGGCCATGCGGGCGGGGCGGTCCTCCGGTTTTTTGAAACATCGGCCCGCTTGCTGAACCGCTCCTGGAAAAAGCGCGGGCTGCGCCATTCAGAACGATTCCATTCATGATGACCCGTTTTTCCATCGCCGTAATGGCCGCCTTGCTGTTCGTTTCCACCCAGACGCGCGGGGCCGGAGATTTTGAGTATGGCAAACGGCCGACCGGTGCGATCCTCGATGCCACCGGCCTGCTGGAACCGCGCATCCTCAAGGAAATCTCCGATCCATTGGTCAGGATTTCAAGAGACGAGGGCATCGATGTGATCGTGGTCGTCCTATCGGACATCGGCGCTGCGCCGCCCGAGCATGTCGCCAGGCGTTTCGCCGCCGAGTGGTGCGACTCTCCGCTGCATGCGGTGGTGCTGCATGTCCCAGGCCATGCCGATAGCCCATGGATCGTCCCGGCCGGGGAATTGATGGATGTGATCCGACCGGAAATTGTCAGCGATGCGGTGGCGAAGGCCAGGCGCAACGCGTCCCGCGAACCCGGCGAGCATGCCAGGATCCGCGCCGCCGCCACCGAAGCCGCGGACATGCTCCGCTATTGGATGGGCAATGCCGTGCGCCGCGGAGAGGTGATTGAAACCGAGCGCACCAAGATTCGGTTAGAGCTCGAAACCAAATCCCGCCGGCAGAGGGTATTCATGCTGCTTGCGGCGGCGTCCGCCATTCCGCTCATCGTGGGTTTCGCGCTGGTGCTGCATCTACTGCGCAAGGCGGGTCCACGCCGCTTTCCCAAACCTGATGTGACACGCCGCCTCTGCGCGCCTCATGCCGGCGGCAATCACGCCCTTGTCGAACTGGGCCCTGCGCCTTTCACCGAAAAACCATGAAACCCCGCTTGTTTCCCGCCTGCTGCGTCTGTCTGCCGCTGCTTGCCGCGTGCGATTCAAAGCCCGCCAAGGAAACTCCGTCGCCAAGCACCAAGGCCGCCCGCATCAGCGATACGCCGCTGCTGCCGGTGAAGGCCGGTGACTCCTGGATCTATCAGGTGAAACTCGGGATACCGGCGGGCGTCAGTTCCGCAGGGGCCGCGGAAGTCAGCACGGAGCACCTGCGCACCCGCACCTATCTGGGGAAAATCTCCGCCGCCGAGGGCCTGCCGGAGACGGATTGTTTCGAAGTCAAGGTACCGGGTTCGCCCCGCGAGCGCGAGTTTGTCGAAATCCATGACGACCGGATCCTGATGCGCGGCTCGCTCATCCTACGGCCGGAAACCACCCGCCCGATGTGGCTGGACCGGCCCGTGCCATTCGTCATCGCCGGCATGCGGCCGGGCACCTCCTTGCCGGAATTGAAAGCGGGCGATGGCAGCCTCACCCGCCAAACCCGGGTGATCGCCCGTGAAAACATCACGGTCCCGGCCGGCGCCTTCTCCTGCATCCGCCTGCTCACCACCGGCAATGATGGCGATCTGGAACTGCGCCGGACCATCTGGTTCGCGCCGGGCACCGGCATCGTCCGCGAGGAGAAAACCCGCTACCGCCGCGAGCAGCTCGTCTTCCGCGAAATCCAGGAACTCACCGGACTCAAGCGGACTCCCTAGATCACAAACCTCGCGGACTGGCTGAGGAAATCCCGCGGGTTCTGATAGATAACACGTTCCACCGCCTCCGCCGTGTGCTCGCGGCGCTTCATTTGCAGCGCGCATTTCGGCACGGCCAGCGGATCGGAGACGCCCCAGTCGCAGGCGGAATTCATCCACAGCCGCTCCGGACCGTGGATTTCCAGGATGTCGATGGCGCGATCCAGCGAGCACTTGCTGTCCGGATAGAGCGTCATGCCCGCCCAGTAGCCGGCATCCAGAACCTGCGATACGGTGTGCTCCTCGACGTGGTCGATGATGACCTTCGCGCGGTCGAGATGGGAGAAATTCGCGAGCGAATCGAGCGTGAGCCGCGTGCCCTTGAGCTTGTCCTCGAGGTGAGGCGTGTGGATCAGGATCGGCAGGTCGTGATCCAGCGCGAGCTGCACGTGTTCCTCGAAGATCGCGAGCTCGTTGCGGGTGTTCTTGTTCAGCCCGATCTCACCGATACCTAACACCGTCGGGCATTTCAGAAACTGCGGGATCAGGCCCATCACCTCGCGGGCGAAGACCGGATCATCGGCCTCCTTCGGATTGATGCAGAGCCAGGAGAAATGTTTAATGCCATATCTGGCGGCGCGTTTCGGTTCGTATTCGGTGAGCTGGCGGAAATAGTCGTGGAACCCGTCCGCCGAGGATCGATCAAAGCCGGCCCAGAACGCCGGTTCGCACACCACCTCGCAACCGGAAAGCGCGAGTTTCTCATAGTCATCCGTCGTCCGGCTGACCATGTGGGCGTGCGGTTCGATGTAACGCATTTTGGATTTCAAATTTTGGATTTTGAGTTTTGAGAAGCGCCGAACGCACCTTGGAACGCCGCCTGGGGGATCGGCTCGATGCTTGGATCGGACAGCGCCTCCAGGATGACCTTGGCGCGGTCCGGGCGGTCCTCCAGCAGGATCGGCAGGGTACTTTTCATCGCCGAAAATCGGAAATCCTCCGCTCCGGCATGGCGGTCGACGCGATCGAGAAACGCGGCGAGATCGAGCAGCTTGTGACGCGCTTCGATGAACTGGAGGTCGAGAAGCTCCTGCTTGTTGGGCATGCGCGGACCATCGGTCTCAGATGGCCGACGGTCAACCGGGAAGAACCGCATCCCCAGGATGCCGACGCATCAAGAGAATTTCAGCGAAACGCAGAGAAGCGGAGTTCGCGGAGGAAGGCGCTGGGTTAGGTATTCCTTTTTCCGGGCGCTCATATCGGCAGGGCCGCCCTCAACGGTGCCGATCAGGTCCGCGATCAGTTCAAAGCCGGAGGCCGTGTCATGGCTTTGCGATCCTGCGGCGATGAGCCGTCTGCGGGCGACTTCCGATTTCGTGAGATGGGTTTTCTTTGCTTCGGCATCCAGTTCCCGGGCCAGGTCGTCGGGGATGCGAAGAACCAGTGTTTGCATGGCGCACCTGTATTACACGAGGCGGATCAGGGCAATACGGAAAATAAGCCCCGGAATCGATCCGTCGTCAAGCCCGAGCCGGCCGATGATGGAAAGGGCGGAAAGCGGCGAGGTGTTACTGACCACCTGCATAGGCCAAGTCCTCGGCGATGTCCTCTTCCGCATTGTGTCTGGCGATGCCGCGCCCGGCGAGTTCGTGACCGAAATGGAATTGGCTCAGTTGGGAAAGAGACCCGCAGCTTGTCCAACTCCGCATCAGTCGCCCAGGCGGGCGAGGATTTTCTCCACGGCGGCCTGAGGAGTCAGGCCGTGGAGTTCGCGCAGCGTGTCGGGTTTTCCGTGTTCGATGAACTCATCCGGCCAGCCGATGCGTTCGACCGGGGTGTGGATGCCGGCGGTGTGAAGGTGGTCGATGACTCCCGCGCCGAAACCATTGAGCAGGACATGGTCCTCGAAGGTGCAGAGGACGCGGCATTGTTTCGCGAATTGTTCGAGCACGGCGGTGTCCATCGGTTTGATGAAACGCGGATTGATGAGGGCCACGGAGAGGCCTTTTGCCTCAAGCAGGAGTTTGGTGCGTTCCGCCATTTCAAACATGGCTCCGAGACCGATGAGCGCGATATCCGTGCCATCGGCGAGCACTTCGGCCTTGCCGATTTCAAGCAGTTGAGGGCGCTTTTTCACGGGCACGCCCTTGATCGATCCGCGCGGGTAGCGGATGGCGGAGGGACCCGCATCGTAGGCGGCCATGGTGTGGAGCATGTCCACGAATTCCTCCTCATCCTTCGGCTGCATGTGGACGATGCCAGGGATGTGGCGGAGGTAGCCGATATCGAACAACCCGTGGTGGGTGGGTCCGTCATCGCCTGACAGGCCGCCGCGGTCCATGCACAATCTAACGGGCAATCCTTGCAGCGCCATGTCATGGATGATCATGTCATAGGCGCGCTGCATGAAGGTGGAGTAGATCGCCAGAAACGGCCGGAAGCCCGCGGTGGCCATGCCGCAGGCGAAAAGCGCGGCGTGTTCCTCGGCGATGCCGACATCGAAATAGCGGTCCGGCAGCTCGTTTTTGAAAATATCGAGTTTCGTTCCGCCGGGCATGGCGGCGGTGATCGCGACGATTTTCGGATCCTTCTTGGCGAGATCCGTGACCGTGCGGCCGAAGATGTCCGAGCAGGTGGGTGTGGCCGAAACGTCGGTGGAGCCATCGTTGATCTGATAGGTGCCGAGGCCGTGGAACTTGCCGGGATTGTCCAGCGCGGGTTGGTAGCCGCGGCCTTTTTCGGTGATGATGTGGAGCACGACAGGTTCGTGCAGCGTTTTGAGGTGTTCGAAGGTGCGCACCAGAAGCGGCAGGTCATGGCCGTCGATCGGGCCATAGTAACGGAGGCCGAATTTTTCGAAGAGCACGTTCGGGAAAAGCAGGTTTTTCGCGCCTTCCTCCACCTTGTGGGCGAGCGTGCGGGCGGCCTTGCCAGCCACTTTTTCGACAAACTCGGCGGCCTTGGCGCGCACGGCGGCGAAGGTGTGGTGGGTTTGCAGATCGTTGAAATAGCGGGCGATGGCCCCCACATTCTTGTCGATCGACCATTCGTTGTCGTTGAGCACCACGATGAACTTGCGGGTGGTGCCGGCGATGTTGTTGAGGGCTTCCAAGGTGGGGCCGCAGGTGAAGGCGGCATCACCGGCGACGGCGACGACGTGGTTGTCATGACCTGCGAGATCGCGGGCGGCGGCCATGCCGAGGGCGGCGGAGAGGGCGGTGCCGGCGTGGCCCGCGCCATAGGCGTCGTGCTCGGATTCCGTGCGCAGCAGGAAACCATTGAGTCCCTTGTAGGTGCGGATCGTGTGGATTTTGTCCGCGCGCCCGGTGAGCATTTTGTGGACGTATCCCTGGTGGGCGACGTCGAACACGAACTTGTCGCGAGGGGTGGAGAAAACCCGGTGCAGCGCGATGGTGAGTTCCACCACACCGAGATTGGGGCCGAGGTGGCCGCCGGTTTTCGAGAGGGAGTTGATCAGCGAATGGCGGACCTCCGCAGCAAGTGCGTCCAGATCCGCGTCGGCGAACTTTTTGACATCGTCCGGGGAGTGGATGGATTGGAGCAGCGGCCCGAGGGCGGGTGGCTCAGAAGAGGCGGATGTCATCGTCGTCGTCGTCGTCGGAAGCATCCGGCTGGCCGGACGGTGGGGAAAAATCCGCAGCCTCGCCTTGAATTTCGGTTTTGTTGCGCAGTGTGATCAATTCGATGCGGCCGCGCGCGGATTGCAGGATCGCCTCGCAGCGATCAAGCAAGGTGGAGCCGTTTTCGTAATAGGCCACGAGATCTTCGAGTGGAAGCTGCTCGTGCTCCATGGCTTCGATAATGGCTTCCAGCCCGGCGAGGGCTTCCTCGAAGGAGGGCGTTGTGGAGTTTTCCTCCCGGTCGCTTTTTTTTCGTGCCATGGGGTTCACTGATTGGTGGTCCGATCCTGGGCTCGGATGGCGCGTTCGCTGTAATAAACCATGTCCATGCCGACGAGCGGTTGCCGGTAGGGATAGCGCTTGGTGATTTCCTGGATTTTCGGGCTTTTGTCGTAGATCGCCATGCCTGGCGGGTAGGTGGCCAGCAGCACCCGGCCATCGAGCACCAGTGCGGCGAAATCCCGGTAACGATTCGCCACATCCGAGATCGGGCCGGAGCCGTGTGATGAGGGAGAGATCAGGATTCCCACTGACGGGGTTTGCAGGTCTGCGGCCACGGTTTCGAGCTTGATGAATCCCTCGCGGGTGGGCGGCAGCCAGATGCTCACGCGGTCGGCATACCAGGCGACGGCCCACGGTTGGTCGGAAAAGACGATTTGCTTGTCGGTGACCCAGCCCTTGAGGCCGGAGGTCTTGCTGTTGAGGGCGGGCGCGTAGTAGGGCGGCCAGTGCGGGACGCCGCCGCGGTCGCGCAGTTGCATGCCGACCCGGACTTTCTGCGGCAGCGCGAGCACCAGCGGCAGTGCGGAGATGGCGATGATGACGAAGTGGTGGACGTTGCGCAGGGCCGGGGTGGAGGCGACCATTTCCAGCCGGCTCCAAAGGATGGAGATGAAGGCCAGGCCGTAGGCCGTCATGATCGGGGCAAACAGCAGGTGGATTTGGTTCGGGTCCAGCTTGTCGGTGGTGATGCCGAAAAACGCCAGACCGATGGCGGCGCTGATCCACATCAGGAGGATCGCCCAGCGGAAGTTGGCGATGGACTTGCGTTTGAACGCATGGAGCAGCGAGAGGAAAAACAGCGGCGCCACGATGATGCCGGCGAGCAGGGGAATGATGTCGTTTGCCTGGAGCAGGGTGGTGCGCAGGATTTTTGAAATCAGGCCGTCGAGCACGAGCGGCTCGGCCTCAAGGTCGATGTTGCGCATGACCGCCTCTTCCGCGCCGCTGCCCAGACCGTTGTAGAGCGTGAGGAAGGCGGTTCCGAAAGGCGTGCCGGTGATGCCTTGATTGCGCATGACCGGCCCGATGGCGGCGATGATCAGCAGGCCGAGAATGGAGAGCGCGACGATGCCGCGCGGGCGGAATGCGATCGCCGCGAAAATGATGTATCCCAGAGCGATCCACACCGTCATCCAGTGGGTCAGGGCGAGCAGGGTGAAGAAGACGCCGGCGATGACTGCCGGAGTCATGGCGATGCGGCCCTCGGAAGCGGCCTCCACGGCGCGATAGACGAAATACATGCCGCAGGAAAATAGCAGTAACATCAGCATTTGCGGCAGCCCGCTGAGCGAATAGCTCCAGAATGTCTCGCAAAACAGCATCAGGATCGCGCAGACTCCGGCGATTTTGGCGTCGAAAATCCGCGAAATGAGCAGGTAGTTCACGCCGATGGCCATCAGGAAAAACAGGGTGGCGACGGTGGCGATCACCCGGTCCAGCGGATAGACCATCTCGTTTTCGCGCATTTGCCAGGCATCCGCGTCATCCGCGCCGATCATCTTGAGCACGGCGGCATTGAGCAGCGGGTTGAGCGGCGAGTGGTAGGTGTCCTGGAAACCGTGCAGCGAGACCGTGCGCTTTTCGGTTTTTTCCGCCTGATAGTAGGCAACCGGGCGGATCATCTTGGTGGTGAAGCCGTTGCCGCGGGCGATTTCGCGGGCGATCTGGGCCTGATCCATCGCCTGCGGGGAATTCAGCCCCTTGAAGAGAGTGAAGAGATTTCCGAGGGTGAGGATGATGAGGATCAGGAAAAACAGACTGCGGCGGATCAGCACGCCGGTATCAAAATTCGTATTTTCGGAACTCATGGATGAAGGGGAAATGAAGGCGGGGCTTTTTCAGAGGCCGAGCTCCTTCAGCTTGCGCTGGAGGGTTCTGCGGCTGACGCCGAGGAGGTCCGCGGCTTGGGTGCGGTTTCCCCTGGCGGTGGAGAGGGCGGCGCGGATGGTATTGGTTTCGAGCGCATGCAAGTTGAATTCCGCCCCTGCATCAAGGGAGTTTTTGGCGGAAGCGGGTGGATAGGCGGCGGCGGGCGCTTGGGAAAGGAGAAACTGCGGCAGGTGGCGCACGTCGATCACGGCGTCGTTGCTCATGACCACCCCGTGTTCGATGGCGGTGCGGAGTTCACGGACATTGCCGGGCCACGGGTAGTCGAGCAGGAGGCGCAGGGCGGAATCGGTCAGCGGCTTGACCGGACGGTCGTTCTCCTTGGCGAACTCCTGGAGAAAGGCGTTCGCCAGCAGCACGATGTCCTCGCGGCGCGTGCGCATCGGCGGCATCTCGATTTTCACCACATTGAGGCGGAAAAACAGATCCTCGCGGAAATCCCCGCGGTTCACCAGTTCGCGGAGGTTCTTGTTGGTGGCGGCGATCACCCGCACGTCCACCTTGATCGGCGTATTCGAGCCCACCCGCTCCAGAGAGCGTTCCGAGAGCACGCGCAGCAGCTTGATCTGGGTGGCGGCGTCGATTTCGCCGATCTCATCGAGAAACAAGGTGCCGCCATCGGCTTGCTCGAATCGGCCGATGCGGCGCTGGGCCGCGCCGGTGAAGGCGCCTTTTTCGTGGCCGAAGAGCTCGCTTTCGAGCAACTGCGGCGAAAGCGCGGCGCAGTGCACCGTGACCATCTTCGCCGCCGGCCGCCCGGACAAGTGGTGCAGCAGGCTGGCGACCACTTCCTTGCCGGTGCCGGATTCCCCTTCGATGAGGATGGTGGCGCGGGTCGGCGCGACCTGCTGGATGATTTCGGAAACCTTGGCGATTTCCGGCGACTTGCCGATCAGGCGGTCGAGTTTGTTGGATTTTTTGACCTGTTGGGTGAGTTGTTTGTTTTCCGTTTCCAGATGGCGGTGGCGCAGCGCGCGCTTGAGCAGCATTTCCACCTCGTCGAGATTGAGCGGCTTGGTGACGAAATGCCAGGCCCCGCGGCGCATCGCCTCCACGGCGGTGTCCACCGATCCATAGGCGGTCATCATGATGGCCACCGGCGGCTCCGGCAGTGCCAGCGCCGCATCCAGCAAATCCATGCCGGACTCGCCGCCGAGCCGCAGATCGGTGAGCAGGAGTTGGACAGGCTCACTCTTGAGGATGGTCACGGCCTCGGCGGCGCCGGCCGCGGTGTACACGTCGAACTCCTCCTCCAGCGCGCCGCGCAGGCCCTCGCGGGTGGATTTTTCGTCGTCAACGATCAGTAAAGTCGGAAGCATGGTGGATTTCATTTCAGAGATCGATCATCGGTTCCGCGCTGCCTAACAATCTCACGGTGCGTTCTGCGAGCGGCAGGTGGATGACCACGCGGGTGCCGTGGTTTTCCTGGCTTTCGATGGCGATTTCCCCGCCGTGCTCGCGGATGATGCGGCGCACGATGAGCAGGCCGAGGCCGGAGCCGGATGGCTTGGTGGTGCGGTAGGGTTCGAAAATCGCGCCCATGTGCTCCGGGGAAATTCCGCTGCCATTGTCCTCGATGGAGATGACATATTCGTAATCGTTCGCCCGGCTGCGGATGGCGATGCGGCCGTCGTGCGCGGGCAATGCCTGATAGGCATTGCGGATCAGGTTGTGGAAAACCTGTTGGAACTGCCCGCCATCGATCACGGCGGGCGGCAGGGATGCGGCGAGGTCGAGTTCCACCTGGATCTTGCGGGATGCGAGTTCGGGCTCCATCAGCCGCAGCGTTTCATGCAGCAGCGCGTGGATGTCCCGGCGTTCGCGGCGCGGCACGGTGGGGCGCACGGCGTGGAGGAACTGCTTGAGGATGGCGTCCAGCCGCTGGATTTCGCCGCGGGCGGTGCCGAGGTGTTCCTCCAGCGGTTTGCGCTCGCCGGGCGGCAGCTTGCGCAGCTTGCGGCCCAACAACTGTAGGTGGATGTCCAGCGAGTTGAGCGGATTGCCGATCTCATGGGCCACGCCGGCGGCGAGCAGGGTGAGCGCGTTGAGACGTTCCGACTCCAGCGTTTCCTCGGCCTCGGCGCGGCTGCTGGTGAGATCGCGCACCAGCATCACGTAGCCCAGCGTTTCGTCGGAAGGCCCGCCGCCATCGATCGGTGCCAGATAGAAATTCAGGAAACGGTTTTCCGGATAGAACACCTCCAGATCCCGGCTGATCGTGCGGCCGGGCTTGCCCAGCGTTTTCCAATCCAGGCCCCTCACCTGCGAGGCGAGAGGCTGGCCGGCGGCCTTCTCGGGATCGAGCCCGAAAAACCGGCTCGCCGCGTGATTCACGAAACCGATCACGCCCTGCGCATCGAGCAGGATCACGCCTTCCTGCAGGGCCTCGAAGACTTTTTCAAGGAAACCCTTCTCGCGGAGCAGGCGGGTGACGATTTGCTGGACTTCCCCGGGTTCGACACGATCGAGCCGCGCGACGAGTTTTTCGAGGAAACCGGATTTCACGGAGGGTTTGCTGGTTTCGGGTTTTTGGTGTTATGAGAGGGCATGGAAACCATTCGTCTGGTCCTTTGCACCTTCCCGGATGCCGCCGCGGCGCGACAAATTGGCACAACGCTGGTGGAAAAGCAACTGGCAGCCTGCGTGAATCTGATTCCCGGCGTGGAGTCGATTTACCGCTGGCAGGGAAAGCTGGAATGCGCCGCCGAAGTGCTGGCCATCTTCAAGACCAGCGCCGCGGTTTTCCCGGAATTCGAGGAAGCCCTTTCGGAATTGCACCCTTACGACGTTCCGGAAATCATCGCCATCGAGCCCGCCGCTGTTTCCCGGCTGTATTTGGAATGGGTGCTTGCTGCCCGGCGTGGTGCCGTGAGCGATCCGCTTGTCATCCACCCCGAGTTGGCCGGGAAGATTCTCTATGACCCCACGGAAATGGCGAATGAAAACGATTGGCCGGAGGACAGTCGATGATTCTGCTCGTTGCCGCCTGATAACGCGGCATTGTCCGCATTGATGGCTCACTCCACGATTACCGGAGTGCCGACTTCCACATTCTCGAAATACTTCTCGGACATGTGGTGGGGCATGCGGATGCAGCCGTGCGAGGCTGCGTAGCCCGGCAGGTACCCGGTGTGCATGCCGATCCCCCCGCTGAAGCGCATGAAATTCGGCATCGGCGCGGCGTAATAGACCGCTCCCGGAGGAATCTTATCCACCCGGATGTCCACGTTGTCGTTGATCATCTGGCCGGTCGCCTTGTCCTTGAAGACTCCGTAGATCGAGGATTTGTGGTCCTTGCTCTTCTGGATGATCTTGTATCGGCCCGGAGGAGTCGCGTGGTCCTCGCTGCCGCTCGAAATTTTCGAAACGCCCACCAGCACGCCGCCCTTATAGAAAAACGCCTTCTGCTGGCCGCGGTTGATTTTGATCATCGGGCTGCCCACGGCACCGTCTCCATCCCAATAGGAAATATCGTCCGGGATTGCCGGGGCCGGGTGATGCGGGCCATTGGAAACCTGCCGTTGCACCACCGGGCCGCCCACTCCCGCCATATAGCCGGACCTTGATGGACCGGACGGCGCACACGAGTTCAAGGCCACGAGTCCCGGTAGGAGCAGCGCAAGCAGCAGGGTGGGTGATTTGGGAAACTTGATGTTCATTGGCGGCGGAGCATGTACCAGAAAGGCCCTCGGGTCAACCGCTTAGGCCCACGCATGCGACAGGCCGCGCAGCTCGTCGATGCATTTCCCGACGATCACGGGATCGATCTGGTGCGCATCCACACCCTGACCGAGGTCCTTGAGCATCAGCACCGTGAGCTCGCCGCCGAGGTGTTCGCGGAACTCGTCCAGCCCTTCAAGAACCAGACGGCCGTCGTTATGATTCCGCCAATCGAGGCCCGGATGATAGATGGGCAGTTGCAGGGTCCGGAGCACGGGAAACACCCGCTTTGCCAGCGAGGAGGGGGCAAGGCGGGTTTGCACCGAGTAAAGCGTGTCGAGCGCCAGGCCCACGGCGACGGCCCGGTCGTGCGGGAGTTTGTAGGAACTGAGAGCCTCCAGCTTGTGCGCCGCCCAGTGTCCGAAATCAAGCGGCCGGCTCGATCCGGACTCGAATGGGTCTCCGCCTTCCGCGATGTGGCGGGCGTGGAGCATGGCGGAGCGCTCCACGCAGGTCTCCAGAGCTGCGGGCTCCATGGCTGCGAGCGCCTCGGAGTTCGTCTCGATCCACTCGAAAAATTCGCCGTCCTTCACCAGAGCCACCTTGATCGCTTCGATCAGCCCCACACGCCGGACCTCATCGGATTGACTGTGCAGGAACCGGAAATCGTTGATCACCGCGTAGGGCACGGCGAAAGTTCCCAGCCAGTTTTTTTTCCCAAAGCCATTGATCGCGCACTTCACGCCCACGCCGCTGTCGCTCTGGGAGAGCGTGGTGGTGGGGAAGCGGACCAGGCGGATGCCCCGGTGGGCGGTGGCGGTCGCAAATCCCACGGCATCCAGGAAGGCGCCGCCGCCGATGGCGATCACGTAGGAATGGCGGTCGATGTGTGCCGCGTCGATCCAGCGCCAGATTTCGCGGACCCAGACGTCGTCGCTTTTCACAGCCTCGCCGCCGGGCATGAAATGGATTCCGATCAACGCCGGAGTCTTGCCCTTGAAGTAGCGTCTGATATCCTTCTCCAGCCGGGGCCAGGCTCCGGCCACCGCGTTTTCCAGCAAGACGAGCGTGCGCCGCCCGCCGCCTTCGCTGAGGATTTTAGCGAGCTCCGGGTTGTCCGCTGCGAATGCATCCCGCGTGAAAACGATACGGTGCTTGAAGGTGACGGGAATCTGGAAATCGTGGCGGGACATCAGCGCGCGGCAGAGGTATCCCGCTTCCACGCCGCGTGCCAATGTTTCTTGATCCATTTCATTCATGAGCACTCTCGAAACCCTTTTTGAAACGCCCTGGATCATCCTCCAGCGCATCGGCCACTGGGATTTCGTGCGCCGCCCGCACTCGGATTCCTGCGTCGGCATCCTCGCCATCACCCCGGAGCGGGAAATCATCCTTGTCGAGCAGTTCCGCATTCCGGTCCAGGCAAACGTCATCGAGATCCCCGCCGGCATCGTCGGCGATGAGGAGGAGCATCTCGCCGAATCGCTGGCCGGCACTGCGGCGCGCGAGTTGTTGGAGGAAACCGGCTACCGCGCCGGAGCCATCACCAAACTCCTCGATACGCCCACCTCCGCCGGCCTGACCTGTGAGTTCATCCACCTGTTCCACGCCACCGATCTGGTCCGCGAGCATGACGGCGGCGGCGTGGCCGGCGAGCACATCATCGTCCACCACGTGCCGCTCGCCGGGCTCCGCGACTGGCTGATCGCTCAGCAGGCTGCCGGGAAAATCATCGATTTCAAAATCCACGCATGCCTTTGGCTCGCCGGCTTGTAAGCTTCCCTCCCCTTTCTCAACCACTCCCCGCCCATGCATCCCTTCCTTGCTCCCGATTTCCATGTCCGCTGGTCCACGCTGGTCTCCGAGGCCATCGAGCCGGACATCCGCCACGCCCTTGATCTCGCGAAAGCCGATATCGAGACCATCTCCGCCCAGGATCCCGCCGCGGCGAATTACGAGTCCACATTTCTCGCCCTCGAAAAGGCCACCGAATCCCTCGCTCGTGGCTGGGGCCGCCTCCATCATCTGGACTCCGTTTGCGACCATCCCGCCCAGCGCGAGGCGCTCAACAAGATGCTCCCGGAGGTCACCGATTTTTATTCCTCCATCCCCCTCAACGAGCGCCTCTGGTCGGTGCTCAAATCGGTCGGCGAAAGCCCGCAAGCCACGAAACTCGATCCCGTCGCGAAACGTTTCGTCGAGGAAACCCTGGCTGATTTCCGCCAGTCCGGCGCCGACCTTCCGCCGGACGGCAAACAACGCATCGCCGAAATCGAGGCCGAACTCTCCAAGCTCACCAAACAATATGCCGAGCACGTACTGGATTCCACCAACGCCTGGGACCTCGTGATCACCGATGAGGCGAAACTCGCCGGTCTGCCGGAGTCCGCCAAGGCCGCCGCCGCCGCTAACGCCCGTGCCAAAAATCTGGAACCTCCCGCCTGGCGTTTCACCCTGCAATTCCCCTCGATGTTCCCGATCATGCAGCACCTGCATGACGGCGCGATCCGCCACCAGGTATGGGAGGCTTCCGCCCGCGTCGGCGGCTATGGCGATTACGACAACTCCCCGCTCGTCTGGCGCATTCTGGAACTCCGCCAAGAGAAAGCCGCCCTCCTCGGGCACGAGCACTTCGCCGATCTAACATTGCTGCGCCGCATGGCGAAAACCGGAGCCGGCGCGCTCGCGTTCATCGAAAACCTCCACGCGCGCATCCTGCCCGCCTTCCACGCGGATTTCCGCCAGCTCGCCCAATACAAGGCCGCCAAATCCGGCCAGCCGGTCGATGCCCTGGAACCTTGGGAGACCGCCTACTGGGCCGAGCGCCAGCGCCAGGAAAACTATGATCTCGATGACGAGGTGCTGCGTCCTTACTTCCCCGTCGATGGCGTGATGGCCGGCATGTTTGAAATCGCCTCCCGCCTTTTCGGCATCACGATCCGGCAGAAGGAAACCGTTCATTCCGATCCGTTAGCTGATATCGAAACATGGCATCCCGAAGTTTCCTTTTATGAAATCCACGACTCGCGCACGGCCGCGCATCTCGGCTCGTTCTATGCCGATTGGCACCCGCGCGAATCGAAACGCGGCGGCGCATGGATGAACTCGCTCCACACCGGAGCCCATGGCGAGCCGCACCTCGGACTCATCATCGGCAACATGAGCCCGCCCGTCGATGGCCGGCCCGCGCTGCTCACCCACAACGAAGTCGAGACGATCTTCCATGAGTTCGGCCACCTGCTCCACGGCATGCTCAGCGAGGTGCCGGTGAAGTCCCTGGCAGGCACCAACGTCCCCTGGGACTTTGTCGAACTGCCATCCCAGATCATGGAAAATTTCTGTTGGGACCGCCAGTCGCTCGATCTCTTCGCCCGCCACCACGAAACCGGCGAGCCGATCCCGGACGCGCTCTTCGCGAAAATGATTGCTGCTAGAAATTATCTCGGCGCGTCTGGTTTCATGCGCCAGCTCTCCTTCGCCAAGCTCGACCTCGAACTCCACATCCATCTCGGCCAGTGGCTCGGCAAGGACATCGATTCCGTGGACCGCGAAATCCTCGCCGACTACCGCGCCCGGCTAAAAACCGAAACGCCATCGATGTTGCGGCGCTTCAATCATATCTTCTCCAGCCCCACCGGATATGCCGCCGGTTATTATTCCTACAAATGGTCCGAGGTGCTCGATGCCGATGCCTTCACCCGCTTCCAGAACGAGGGCATCCTCAATCCGGAAACCGGCCGATCGTTCCGCGATCACATCCTCAGCAGGGGCAACTCCGCCCCCGCCGACGAACTCTACCGCCGCTTCATGGGCCGCGATCCCGAACTCGAACCGCTACTCGTTCGCGCCGGCCTCGCCGCAGCGGTGGTGGCATAGGTACACCGGTCACGGCGCGGGGGAGACAGCATTCCGGCTCTATATATCTCAGTTTTACCCTCATCCACCAGCCCGCTGCAGCTCTCCAGTCCAGATGGCACTGGCGCGTCGCTACCGCGTTCGATGTCTGTCCGGCATGTGGCAACCCGCCTCGATGGCCTCCCCATTCCACGACAATCCGCTAGGGTGACAGGCAGTCGGATCGGTGCAAGGGTCTGATTGAAATTGATGAATTTTCCCAACCCCGACTCCTCCTGCCTGGGAAAACAGCCATCTTCACGCACATCGCCAACCTCCTGTTTGATCAGGAAACAATGCCGCGCTCTCGCCCTGCTCCTTTCATATCGCCTGACGATGCCGGTGTCTTCCTTTGGAAAACGCCCATCACCATCCTTATTCCCAGCGGTTGAGCGATTCTGGAGGAAAATTGGCACTCTTTCAAACGCGCGCCCCATTCACGAGGTGAGCATGCAAATCCTCCAAGCCAAACAGTCCATTCCAGGGCGTTTGGCTTGAGATGTCATTGGACG
This sequence comes from Luteolibacter sp., assembly GCA_030696085.1. Lineage (GTDB taxonomy): Bacteria > Verrucomicrobiota > Verrucomicrobiia > Verrucomicrobiales > Akkermansiaceae > Luteolibacter. The sequence goes on along the minus strand of JAUYNL010000049.1, from coordinate 107 downwards.
GGGGCGGCGTGAAGGATGAGTTGGATGGCCTTGGCCGGGTGGCGCTGGTAGTTCTCGAACCAACTTGATAGCGGCTCGTTCGCGCCAAAGGGGATGATGGCCAGCAG
>JAUYNL010000048.1 GCA_030696085.1 Luteolibacter sp. | reverse complement strand
CATCCTCTCTCACACGACGAACAGCCAAAATCCTAATGTGTTCGCTTGTCCCATGATCCAGTTTTCTCCCATCAATCTTCGGCATGCGGAAGACAATGACAGAGTATTGACTTGTAGTCTATCCTAAAGACTTGTCAGTAGGTGGAGATCGATGCGCCGACTTTCAAGAGGAATTCCCCCCCTTCATCGACTGACCAGACTTCCAGGTCGAGATTGGAAAACGCGATATCCGATCCGGTATTCGTTAGATCATCGAAATCCCGAATGGAAAACCAGTTGAGGGCTACGGTCAGCGCCGTTTGCTGGCTGAACGCCGAGGAAAACAAGTATTCAAAAGTGCTTCCCAGACTGATCGTCGCGGCATCCCAGCCGGCGGCCCGCATCTGCCCGCCGCCATCCAGGGAAAGCTCGCGGGTTCCGAGGAAATAGACGTCCACCGCCCGCGCCAGATCGAGCAGGCCGGCGCCGGTCGCCGCATCCAGTGCCTGGGTGGTCACATTCATCGCATTCTGCCCGTTGTTCCAGCCCGCCGTCTTCTGCGAGGATGCCATCAAAACCGACTTAATCACCCGCGTGTCGAACGCGTCATCGTTTCCGACGTGATTCACAAAAGCGTCGGTCTTCGCCGCGTCCTTAAGCAGCGCGATGCCACCCGCGACGATGGGAGAGGAGTAGCTGGTGCCATCCATGTTGAGGAAATACCGATCGGTGGGCGAAGGCTGCTGGACCAGGCCGGGCAGCGCCGCGCCAATGGAGCCGCCGTTCCCGAGATAGGCGGCGAGAAACAAGCGCTCCCCCGGCGCGGCGATATCGACGGCGGCCCGCACGCCTGTTAGCGTGACTCCGCTTTCGGGATTATGGAAGTCCGCCAGGCCGCTCGATGAGAACGAGGACGGCTCGCGGAACAAGGGCCCGCCGACGGAACCCACGGAGATGTTGTTGAACCCCGAAGCGGGCGCGGAGACTTGCGCACCGCCACCATTTCCGGCGGCCACCACGAAGGCCACCGACGTGTGCTGGCGGGCGAGGCCGTCGATGGAGAGTAGTTCGTTTGAATTTCCGGCCGGATCGGCCCCTCCCCAACTGCTGTTGATGACATCGGGAGTCGCCACTCCTGGCCCCAGGTTTCCCGTGAAAAAATCCCGATAAGTGCCGATCACGGACGCCTCGGTGGTCGAAAACACACCCAATTCCGTGGTGGAGAATCCGGTGGAGATCGCACCCGAAACCAACTTGGCGTCCGGGGCCATTCCGAGCCCCGCATAGGTGTAGGCGCCATCCCCGACATAACCGCTGCCAGCCAGCACATGCCCCACCGTGGTGGCATGGAAATCGAGTTCGTTCACGCTGCCTGGAGCCGTATTTGTATGGGTGAATTGTCCTGCCGGTGCTTCCGGCGCCCTGATGAAGGCTTCGTGATCATACCAAATGTGTCCGCCCTCGACATTGCCGATCACCGTGCTGCCGCCGCGGAAGCCGTTGCTAAAAAACAAATCCCAGCCGACGACGGAATTCACGAATGTCAGACTTTCGAAGGCCCCATCCTGATAGTTTCCGGAGTAGATCAGGCTCTTGGGCTCGATTTGTCCCAGCGCCAGGGCCGCCCCAACGCATGAAATGGCCGCTACGCGCGAAAGGGTTTTCATCCGGCATCTGGATAGCTGGCCCGGAAGTCGCCCGCAATCCCATTTCTCTTCCTCAGCACTCCCATGGCGATCTCCGTGTCTTGGTGGTTTTGATTTTTTTCCGCATCGCCGCCACTGCCAAAGCCCGCCTCCCCAATCCAACGCCCGCACGATGCTCCCGTGCATGGGCGGGCGAAGCGTCCGCCGCAGGAAAGCGCGCTTGCGCCGCCCTGGCGCGGCCTTCATTCTCATGCCATGCCGTCACCTCAAGGGACTCCAAAGCCGCAGCAGTTCATCGTTTTCTGGATCATCTGGTTCTTGCCGGTCCATGCCAAGGCGTCCGGCGGAAATCCCATCGTGGGCGGCGCGCCATGAAACGTGTCATCATCCACACCGACGGAGCCTGCAAGGGCAACCCCGGCCCCGGAGCCTATGGCGCGGTGCTGGTTAGCGGCGCACACCGCAAGGAAATCTCGGCCGGCTACCTGCTGACCACCAACAACCGCATGGAACTGCGCGCCGCCATCGCCGCGCTCGAATTGCTATCCGAACCGTGCGAGGTCGAGCTTCACTCGGATTCGAAATACCTCGTCCAGGCCATCAAGGAAAAGTGGCTCGATGGCTGGAAACGCCGCGCTTGGATGACCTCCGAAAAAAAGCCCGTGAAAAACCAGGATCTCTGGCAGGAATTGATCGCGGCCATGGCAGCGCACAAGATCGACTGGCGCTGGGTGAAAGGCCACGCCGGGCACACCGAGAACGAACGCTGCGATCAACTGGCCAATCACGCCGTGGCCGCGAAAAAGCTGCTGGAGGATGTGGGTTTTGAAGCGGCGCGAGGCCAGGCGGATAAATGAAGTGATGACTGAAGAAGCACCAAAACCATCGTCGCGCTGGGCCCGGCGTCTGGGCGTCTTCGGTGATCTACCGGCCCGTCTGGTGGCGCATGTTTTGCACGTCATGCCATGGTTTCTGGAGCCGCTGCTCATCGCCGCATGGACCTTGTTGTTTTTCACGCTGGCCCGCAGCCAGAGGCATGCGGTGGCCGGGAACCTGCGCGCGCTTTTCCCCGAGTGGGGGCCGCTGCGCGCCACCTGGGGCGCATGGCGGGTGTTCTGGAATTTCGCGCTCACCTTCGTCGATGGCCTGCGCTGCGAGACCGGCACGGGCGAGGTCGATTGGGGCGTCGAGGGACTCGCCCATCTGGAGGAGCTCTCGAACCGCAAGGATGGCTGCATCATCCTCACCGCGCACATGGGGAACTATGACATCGCCGCGCCGCTGTTTGCCAGCAGCTTCAAGCGCACCCTCTACACCGTGAGGGCGCCGGAACGCGAACCGGAAGCCCAGCGGCTGCGCGAACTGGAAATGCGCCGCAGGGAACAACGACATCCGAATTTCCGCTCGCTCTGCAATCAGGATGGAAACCTGCTGGGCGTGGAATTGGCGCGTCTGCTGGCGGAGGGAAACCTGGTGGCCGTGCAGGGCGACCGCGTGATGTTCGATGTCTCGCCGATGGAGGTGGAGGTGGAGCCCGGATTGCGGATGCGTCTGCCGAAAGGCCCCTTGTTTCTGGCGCGGGCCACCGGCGCGCCGTGTTTCCCGCTTTTTATCACCCGCGATGGCTGGCGGCGCTACCGGGTGACCGTCCACCCGGCCCTGGAACTCCCGCCGCGCCGGCGCGGTGAAGACCCGGAAGCCGCCGTCATTTGGGCGCAGGCTGTCTTCGCCCCGGCTCGCAGGCACTGGAACCAGTGGTTCGTCTTCGAGCCCCTGCTCTTTCGCGAAAGTTAGCTTTCCACTCCTCCTTGCATGGGCTATGCAGGGAGCATGCAAGTTCAATTCACCAGCCTTCTTTGCACGATCTCCGCAATGCTCGTCACCTTCGCCCCGGCGCAGAAGGCGGTGCCGCCACCCACCGCTCCGCGCCTGCCGATCAGTGTCGTTTTCCAGGGCGAGCCAAAATTCCAGGCGCTTGTCGCCAAGGCCGAGCGGGAAAATTGGCGCTCCCTGCCGATTGGCGACCGCACCGCCCGCGTCGCCCGTGAAATGATCGGCGTCCCCTATGTGAATTACTCCCTCGAAGTGCATGACCACACCGAATCTCCGGTGGTGAACCTCAAGGGCATGGACTGTTGGACCTATTACGAGAACGCCTTGGCCTTCTCCCGCATGCTCCGCTACAAGCCCGGCCCCTACAAGCCGCAGGACATGCTCCACATGGTGGAGATCGAGCGTTACCGGAATGGCGTCTGCAATGGCAGCTATCTCAGCCGAATGCATCACCTCGAAGAAGTGTTTCACGACAACCAACGCCGCGGATACGCCACCAACATCACTCCCCGCCTGCCCGGTGCCGTCCGCCTCAGGCGCGAGATCCGCGAGATGACCGTGCAGTGGAAAAGCTACCGCTACCTGCGCTCCAATACCGCGCTCATCCAGCCGATGGGCAGGATCGAAGCGGATGTTTCCAAACTCCCCGTCCATCACATTCCAAAGTCCAAGGTCCGCGCCGCCGAAAGTTATCTGCAAAACGGCGATATCTGCGCCATCACCACCACCTGGCACAGCGGCTACACCTCTCACGTCGGCCTGATCGTGCGCATCAAGAACCGCGCCTACTTCGCACACGCCACCTCGGACCGCGACAAGGGCCGCATGACCATCATTGATCGCCCCATCACCGATTACCTCAACCAATCATCCACCCACGCGGGCATCATCATCTGCCGCCCCAATGACCTCCCTCCCTCACCACTCTGGCAGCGCGCCGTGGCGAAACAGTGAGGCTGGGCCCGGGAGGAAACAAGACGCCCATCCGGCATCCGCCAACATCGGCTTCGAGGCAAACTCCGGCTCACCTCAAAGAATCAATAGTGATGCCCCGCCCGGAGCGATGCCGGGAGCCGGTCCAGAGTGCATCTAACCGTCGATACCGCCCTTGGCGGGTTCTGCGGATTTGCGGGCATGGCGGCCATAGACCCACTCGAAGATGGGGGTGGCCATGAGGGTGGTGACGATGGCCATCACGACCAGAATCGCGAACAACTCGCGGCCGATGATGCCTTTTTGCAGGCCGATATTGATGATGATGAGTTCCATCAGCCCACGGGAATTCATCAGGGCTCCCACGGCGAGCGCGGTGCGGTTGTCCTCGCCGTGCAGGCGCGCGGCGGCCCAGCAGGCCACGCCCTTGCCGAGGGTGGATGCGATGAGCACAACGGCGGCGATCAGCAGGATGGAGGGCTTGAGCATCACATCGAGGCGCGTGTTCAGCCCGGAAAAGGTGAAGAACATCGGCAGCAGGAACACCACGGTGAAAGGTTCGAGTTTCTTCGTCAGCCCCTCGGTGAGCGGGCCGCGGGGCATGGCGATGCCGAGGATGAAACCGCCGAAAACCGCGTGGATGCCGATGTGGTCGGTGAACCAGGCGCTGAGGCAGAAGAGCATGAGGATCACCGCCATCATCGCCGGGGTGACGCTGCCATCACGCAGTGCGATGAGGCCGATGCGGGCGAGCAACTTACGACCGAGCGTGAGCATGAATGCCGCATACAGGATGCCGCCGCCGATGGCGGTGATGGCGAGACTCGAATCGCCGCCGAAACTCGCCAGGACCAGGGCCAGCACGCACCAGGCGGCGGCGTCGTCGATGGCCCCTGCGGCGAGCGCCAGAGTACCCAGCGAGGTGCCCGCCAGCCCGCGCTCGTGGATGATGCGGGCGAGCATCGGAAAGGCCGTGATGGCGATGGCCGCGCCGAGGAACAAGGCCGCCTCATGCAGCCGCGTGCTTCCGGCAAACAAACCCGGCACGCCGATCAGCCAGGGTGCGAGCAGGGCTCCCAGGATGAAAGGGGTCACCATGCCGGCCACCGAGACCGTGGCGGCGCTGCGCGCCCGGCTGCGGAACAGCTCGGTGCGGAACTCCATGCCCACAAGGAACATATAGAGTCCCACCCCGAGCTGGGAACCGACGTAGAGCATGCCGCGCGTTTCCTGGCTGAAAAGCCGCGCACTGGCCTCCGGAAACAGCATGCCGAGCAGCGAGGGACCCAGGAGCACGCCGGCGATCATTTCTCCCACGACCTGTGGCTGGCCGACCCGGCGGGCCAGCCAGCCGACGACGCGGCAGGCGGCCAGGATGACCGCCATTTGCAGGAAAAACGATGCCGCGTTCGCTTGCATGTGCCGGATGACTAGCCGGTTTGCGGGCAGCCGCAACGCTGAATTGCGGAAGCAATTCCCGCGCCCGATTCCAGTGTCGCTTTTCGGTTGCCGCCTGGCGCGTTGCGTGCTCACCGTTTCGCCGCCCGAAACGATCCATATTTACGCCATGCTCCATCTCAAAGACCAAATCGGCTTCACCCACAGCGGCCCCGCCATCGCATCTCCCGACGAGGAGAACCGCCTGCGCGAATTCGTGAACCTCAAGCTCGCCGCCCGCGGCTGCGCCATTGTCGGCAACGAGGAGGATTTCCCCTTTCTCGATCTCGGCCGCTCGCTGATCGCGAATTTCCAGGAAAAATCCCGCCTGCTGTCCGATTACCTGTGCCCGGTGGATGCGGCGATCGACGACTTCCTGCACGCCTATCTCGGCGAGGAAATCACCAGCAAGGTGTTTCCCGACCGCAATCACCTGCTGCCGGTGGGCGCGCTGGTGGCGGAGCGCCACGGCATCGCGCGCATGCTCTCGCTGCCGCCGGACGAGGATGAGTTCAAATCCTCAATCCTGAGTTCCTACCGCGTGCATCAGGGAGTCTGCCACAATCCGGCGAGCGACCGGCGGACGACCGAAGGCGTGTTCCACATCACGGAAGGCGGATTGCCGGTGCCTGCGGATAAAAAAGCGGTGCCGAAGGAGACCTTCGCGCGTTTGCTCAAGCACGCGCTGCAGCCGCCGGAGGACTTGATGACGCTGCCCTTCACCGGCACCTCGCATCATCCGGCGCGGGTGTTCGTTTCCCTCATGCTGCGGCCGGTCATCTCACCGGAAGTCCCGGGGGGCGCTCCGGAGAAATCCATGGAAATCCGATTTTTCGCACCGGGAAACCTGGTGAGCAACCTGGACTTCGTGGAGAGCATTTTCGGCAATGCGGGCGATCCCTATCTGCCGGACAACGACTCGCGTCTCGATGCCGGGCACTGGTCCGGCCACACCGGCTGCGTGATCCTCGCGCCGCACCTCGTCACGCTCACCAAGAAGGAACTCGGCCTGCCACATGTTTCCGCCGCCACCGTGCGCCAGAAGCGCGATGGCATGTGTTATACGGATGAGTCGGAACTCTACAACGATGGCGGAGCCTTCAAGATCACCTGCCGTGACAAGCGCGGCGTGGTGGTCACCTTGATCGCCGACAACTACTACGGCTATTGCAAGAAGGAGGTGAAAACCCAGATCAGCTACGCGGCCAATCTTTTCGGCAATGCGGAGGAGGAACACGCCGGCGGAGCCATCGCCTTCCCGAGTTATGATCTTGGCGAGGATTTCGCGCTGAGCGATTTCGCGCCGACCGTGGACCACACCTTCGGCGGCGTGATCGCGCGCTATTACAAGCTCTTCGACCTCCAGGCCGAAGGTTATGGCATCGATAAGACCTACCGTGACATCTATTATGTGCCGGAGGACGTGCGCATCGATCTTCAGAACCAGAAACTGAGCTGGAGGAATAACGACGGCCCGCAGCAGATCGCACTCCAGCCGGGCATCACCTATGTGCTGCCATCAGGCTACAAGGTGGAGATGGTGAAACCCTCGGAAGGCATGCGCTGGCGCATCATCGGCACCACCGCGGAGGGAACCTTCTGCCACAAACCCTGCACTGTTTCCGGTGGCGGAAAGTCAGAGATTTCCAAGTCCATCTCGGACGCCATGTTCACCGCCTCGCTGCTCGTCAGGGATCTCCACGGGGATTTCGCCGCGGCGGAAGCCGTGATCCGCCACAACTTCGAGGACCGCTACCCGGATCCACCGGATCCTGACAAGCCGAGCCGCCCGCTGCTCAGCCCGATGCGCTCGCTCGGCTCGGTCATCCGCCTGCTCACGCCGGGCCCCGCCTTCACCGCGCAATACAATGCCTGGCTCGGCACCATCAGCCCCTCCGTGAGGGATCTGGTACTGCTCATCAAGCGCTTTTACAAACCCGACTGGGGTGATAACTGGCGCGAGCGTTTCAGCGTGGATCTGATCAACGGCCAGCCCGGCCGCCAGTTGATTTACCGCCGCCAGCGTCTCGTCGCCCAATACCTGCGCGTCGGCTTCACCGAGGATGGCACCTGGCGGACCTTCAGCGTGCGCAAGGATTTCGCGCCGGCGAAAAAAATCCAGACCGAGGATGACATCAGCGCCTCGATGGTTGTTCCAAGCGAGGCGGTGCGCGGGCTGCATACAGGCGTGGGAAATCCCTCGTTGAAGTTCATCAAGAACTGCGAATACCGATTGTTCCAGCGCCCGGACGACGCCATCATCCGCGGCTACGACAAGAAGACGGAAAGCGACTTCAGCAAGGGCGGCATGTTCTTTTCCAACTACGAGCCGATCCCGCGCGCCGATGCCATGGAGATGACCCGGGATGCCATCCGCTTCGAGCAATTCACTCCGCCGATGCGGCGCATGATCAGCGACTTCGTGGCCGCGCCGAAACCGGATTATGTGATCGGCTCCCACCAACCGCGGCTGGTGGATGGAAAGCCGACGAAAAACCCGCGCTACCTGCAGAACCGCCCGGACCTGGAGGATCCGCGCTCGCTTTACCTCAGCGTGCTGGGCACGCGCTTCATCCGCCGCCTGCCGCTGGACGCTCCGGTGCCGATGCCCGTGAACTCGGTGCTCGCCGGCCGCCGCAACAATCCGCCCGACGAAAAGGCCGGCATCCGCGCGCTGGCCGTTTACAATCCCATCCACTATCAGGAACTGCCGGAGCTGTTCATGGACTTCATCGCATCCCTAACAGGCAAGAGCCCGTCCACCACCGGTGCGGGCAGCGAGGGCGCGCTCACCAAGGGGCCGTTCAACGCGCTGCTGCCGGTCCACGACCTCAACGCGGCACTGGTTTCCTACCTCGTCACCGGCTACCACGGCTTCACCACCGCCGCCGGCCATATCGGCAGGAAGTTCCGCGTCGATCACGATGTGAGCCTGCTCGTTCCCGAGGTGTGGTCGCGCATGTTCATCCATGAGCGTGATCCGCATTACCTGATCGAAAACGGTTTTCTGGAGAAGATCGAGGACATCGAACATAACGGAAAGCTCATTGAGGCGAGCCGTCTGGGATACCGCATCACCGGGCATTTCGTCTCCTCGTTTTTCGGCCGCGTGTTTTCCGCTCCGGACACCGTATTCAACGCCGAGATGCTGCGCCCCGAACTCCAGTCGATGGAGGACTTCATCGACGGACTCGACAACATCATCGGCACCCAGCGCAGTGTGGCCCTGAATTATTTCGAGGATGGCGGCATCGAGGCCGCCATCCCGCCGATCAAGGCGCTGCTCAACATCATGGCATACGGCCAGTATGAAGGGAAGGACCTACGGCATCCGGAGATCCGCGCGATGTTCACCCGCGAGGCCACTCTGGAATCCGATTGGTATCAGGCGCGTCTCGATGCCAAGGTGCGCGTGGAACAGGCGCTCTGGGACCGCCACATCGCCTATCTGGAAGGCTTTCTCGAAAAGCCGAACTATCAGAGTGAACTGCGCCGCCTGAAAATCACCGAACGCCTCGGCATCGCCCACAGCACCCGCAAGTTCGTGCAGTCTCCCGAATACCGCGAAAGCCTCGTCGGCATGATCGGCACCGATCCGGAACTGGTGTGACGCCCGCCGGCATTGTGGAGTAGTGGCTGGGGCGTTTTGCTCCGGCCCAGGGTTCCAGATGTCTCCCCCTGATGGGTCCGGGACCTCAGAGGGAGATCACTGCGGCGTGGCGCACGGAAACCAGAAGACAATCAATGATCGCTTTCGGATGGATTTTCCCCATCGCGGCCCGATAGGCGGCCATCTGGCCGGAGTATCGCACACTGAGTTCATCTGGGGTTTTCACCGCGTCGGTCTTGAAGTCGATGATTTCCACGCGCGCCACGGTGCCCGCAGGATCGCGGTGGAGGTGGAGGCGGTCGATCACGCCACTGAGCAGGGTGCCATCGAGGATGGCATCAGCCGCTTGTTCGCGGAACAACTCGATCTCGCGGTCCTGGCGCTCGAACACATCGCGCAGGGCGGGGTTTCGCAGCAATGCGGCCACGGCCTTTCCGGCATCGCAGGCGGGAAAGGTGTGGGTTTCCTCGTCCGCCCATGCCACGCCCTCCAACAGCGCATGTACCTCGCTGCCGAAGCGCATGCCGGCAGGTGAGTGGGCCGGTGCCTGATCCTTGGACTTCGCACCGCTGGGGATCTTGCGGCCGCGCCGCGGGACTGCCGCGCCCAGCCCGCGATTTGCGGCGGCGGGTTCTTCCGTTTCCATCATGGCGATGTTTTCCTTCCAGTCGGGCGTGCCGCTTTGGAAAATCACGCCGCTTTGCGCATCGCCACCGGCGGATCTGGCCAGCCAGTTCGCCAGCGAGGGCTTGTCCGGATCCGCTTTTTCCGCAGGCGGTTCCAGCAGCACGAACAATCCGCGTTTGGCGCGGGTGAGGGCCACATACAACATGCAGAATCCCTCGTAGCGCTGGTCCGCCGCCCAGCGTTGCTCGGAGGCGCACATTTCAGGAATGAGATCGCGAGCCCACTTCGGCGGCGTTTGGCTGATCCAGCCTTCACCCTCCGCCACCTCGAAATACTGCGATTGCGGAAGCACCTGATCGGGAACCTCCGGCAGGATGACCACATCGAAACCCAGGCCTTTCGCCTTGTGGATCGTCATCACCTGCACGGCCGCGACCCCCGGGTTCTGGGAAATTTCAAGCCGCGAAATCCAATCCGCCGCCTCATCGGGCGAGACTCCGCCCCGGGCATCCAGCGCGGCCAGCGCACCTAACAAATCACCCGCTCGGCGTCGGCCGAAGTCCGACCATGCCGGCCAGTCCGCCGCGATCACCTCACCGAGGGTTTTCGCGAAACCGCCGCGGGACAGGGCCAGGGTCAGGCTTTCCCACACTTCCCGCCATGACGGCCCGTGCGTGGCGCGCAAACCGGCGGCCAGCGGCGACATTTCCACCACCTCCCGGGCATAGGCGTCCGCGGGATCTGCCAGCCACATGAGGAGATGGGAAAGCGCGATGCCCACGGGATTGTCCTTCGCGGGCTCGCGCCGGCCTTCCTCGATCACATCGAAGCCGTGCGCGCGCAGGGCATCGGCCACTTCCCTGACTTTTTCGTTTCCTCGCAGCAGCACGCCGCAGGTCATGGCGCACCTGCCGATTTCCAGATCGCCTAGAATTTCCGCCAGGCGCGCCAACCGTTCCTCCCAGGTACCCACCATTTCCACCCGCGCCTCGCCGCGTTTTTCCGGCCCTGCGAGCGATGCCGCCGGAACATGATCGCGCCAATCCCAGCGCCCCGTGACCTCGCCGAAAAGCGCGGCCATCGTTTCCGTGTCACCGCAAACCCGGTTCACCAAAGAGAGCACCTCGGGACAGGAACGCCACGATTCCTCCATCGGCGCGATTTCAAGTCCGCCATCCTGATAGCGCCGGATCACTTCATCGAACAAGCCCACATCCCCGCCACGCCAGGCATAGATCGCCTGCTTGCGGTCGCCTACGATGAACATCGTTCCTTCGCTGTCCGGTGAAGCCACCTCATCGATGAGCGGCAGCAGCCCGGTCCAATCCGCGCGGCTGGTGTCCTGGAGTTCATCCAGCAGCCAGTGATCGATGCGCGAATCGAGGCGGAAATCCACCGCCTCGCGGCGCAGGCGGGCGTCCTCGCCGCGGGCCCATCCGCCCATCAGGATTTTCACATCGTTGAATCCTAACAAGCCGTTCCTGCGCAGGCGCTTCTCGCAGAGGCCGTCGAAAACCGCGACCACCTCGCGCACGGCGCGGGTCCGCTGCAAGGCGGCGGCCATTTCGCAGCATGCGGCCAGTTCCACCATTTCCCGCAGGGCAATACCGGCCGGGCCGGCGAGTGTGAATTCCTTGTAGGATTTCAGCGTCAGTGGCCCTTCCGGCGTGGCCACCGCCGCGAGCATGCTTTTCATCAAGACTGAGACCTTGCCCAAACTGCCGCCGCCGATCACATGCGCCTCCAGGTTCGCGATTTCCTTTTCCAAGGATTCGCGCTGGCCCTTGCGGGTGAATTCGATCCCGTCCAGACCCTGCAAAACCACTGCCGCAAGCGCGGATTTCCGCTTCGGCCACTCATCGATGCCAGCCCCCGCCAAAGCCGCAGGACCCCATTCCAGTGATTGCCCCTCGCGGTAGCGGTCCTGCCAGCATTTCACAAACTCGCGCAGGGCCTTCAGCACCCCCTGATCCTCGCGTCCGATGGTGGCGCGCCGGAACGCGTGGAAAAACGCCTCGCCGCTTTCATTGGAAAGCGCGTCACCGAGAATTCCGGCGAGCATCTCATCCGCAAGCACCGCCGCCCGCGGACCTTCCAACAAATCGAATTTCCCGCCCGTCAGGCCCAATTCGTATTGGAAACCCCGGACGATCTTGGAAAAAAAACTGTCCATCGTGCCCAATGTGAATCCCGGAAGCGCCCGCGCCACCCGTTCCAAAGACTCCTTGAAGTCCGCATCCGGGAGCCCCAGATCCCTCCGCAGGCTGGACGCCTTCCTTTCGTCGCCGGCTGCCTCCGCCAGCTTGGTGAGCACCGAATCCGCGAACTCTCCCGCCGCCTTGCGCGTGAATGTCAGCGCCACAATCCGCTCCGGCGCGGCTCCCTTCGCGACCAGACCGATCACCCGGTTTCCCAGTTGAAAGGTTTTCCCGGAACCGGCGGACGCCAGAATCAGCAGATTTTTCGCAAGAATGTCCATCTGGTGATTCCCGACCGGGCTCCCGCACTCGGCGGATGCCTATTTTTTCTTGGGAATGACCAGCGATTTGCCGGGATGGATCATCGATCCGGAAATTCCGTTGGCCCGTTGGATCGAACCCACCGAGGTCCCGTAGCGGCTGGCGATGCCGGAAAGCGTGTCGCCCTTTTTCACGACATAACGGGTCACGGTCGGCTTCGGCTTGGGCTTCGGCTTGGGCTTCGGCTTGGCGGCCACCGGTTTTGGTTTCGGTCTTTCCGCGACGACGGTGGGCCCCGGTTTGGTGGCGGTGGGCTTGGGCAATGCCGCCGTGGTGGCGCTCGGTTTCGGAGTGCTGGTCCGGGCCGGAGGCAGCGGCGACGACTCGGCAGGCGGTCTTTCGTTCGCGGCGATGACCGGCGTTTCATCGGCTGGCGCGGCCTGACGGCTGCCGGGCTTGCGCCATTTCCCGGGGTCATCCGCCCATTCTTCGCGGTAGTTGCCGCGACTGTCAAAGGGACCGGTCCCAAGCGGATCATTGCCTGCCTGGGAGTTGTTATTGGCGCATCCGCTCAGTGAGAGAATGACGGCGCAGGAAAATGGGATCCAGATCAATGGTTTCATGATGCCTTGGGTAATTGTCTGCCGGGACTATGGCAAAATCCAATGAATAGCGGCAAACCATAATTTCCGAAAATTCGGCGGGCGGCCACCAGTGCCCGGATCTTGCGGGGAAATCAAGTTCACGCTTGCGCCGGCAGCCGTGAGATGACAGTGCTTTGTGCGCGGAATGCAGGGGGCATTAGCTCAGTTGGTAGAGCGCTTCGTTCGCAATGAAGAGGTCAGGAGTTCGAATCTCCTATGCTCCACTCCCCGGAAACGCCGGATCGGTCGTTTGCCCTGCAAAATCACAGGAAAACCGCATCTCCCCGGCCGCTCGAAATGATCCTGCGGGACGCGGACAGCCCCCCGGCGGAGATTTCATCTGAAAATGTCCGACTCTAGGATTGCCAAAACCATTTTGGCGACTAGTGATGCGCCCCCGGCGACGAAACCGTCGCCCGCAACTCAGAAGCACACCACAGGCAATGAAGGACCTCACCAAATACCGCAACATCGGCATTTTCGCCCACGTCGATGCAGGCAAAACGACCACCACCGAGCGCATTCTCAAACTCACCGGAAAAATCCACAAAATCGGCGAAGTTCACGACGGCGCTTCCACCATGGACTTCATGGATCAGGAAGCCGAGCGTGGCATCACCATCCAGTCCGCCGCCACCACCTGCTTCTGGAGAGGCCACCAGTTCAACGTCATCGACACCCCGGGCCACGTCGATTTCACCATCGAAGTCTATCGCTCGCTCAAAGTGCTCGACGGCGGCGTCGGCGTGTTCTGCGCCTCCGGCGGTGTCGAACCCCAATCCGAAACCAACTGGCGCTACGCCGATGATTCCGGTGTCGCGCGGGTCATTTACGTCAACAAAATGGACCGCATCGGCGCGAACTTCTACAAGGTCGTGGATCAGGTGAAATCCATCCTCGGGGCCAAGCCGCTGGTCATGGTCCTGCCCATCGGCGAGGAAACCGCATTCTCCGGCGTGGTCGATCTGCTCACCCGCCAGGCCTACACTTGGGACGATTCCGGCAAGCCGGAAAACTTCACCATCGGCGAAATCCCCGCCGACATGCTGGACAAGGTGGAACAATACCGCGCCGAACTCATTGAAAGCGCCGTCGAGCAGGAGGATGACGCCATGGAAAAATACCTCGAAGGCGAGGAACCCGATCTCGACACCATCAAGCGCTGCATCCGCAAGGGGGCCATCAAACTTGCCTTCTTCCCTACCTATTGCGGCTCGTCATTCAAGAACAAGGGCATCCAGAACGTGCTCGATGCCGTGGTGGACTACCTGCCGAACCCGACCGACGTGAAACCCCAGCCCGAAGTGGACCTTGAAGGCAACCCGACCGGCGAATTCGCCATCGTCGATGCCAGCAAGCCTTTCCGTGGCCTGGCGTTCAAGATCATGGACGACAAATACGGCGCACTCACCTTCACCCGCATCTACTCCGGTGTGATCAAGAAGGGCATGACTGTTCTCAACACCTTCACCGGCAAGACCGAGCGCATCAGCCGCATGGTCGAAATGCACGCCGATGACCGCATCGAAATCGACAGCGCCCAAGCCGGCGACATCGTCGCCCTGGTCGGCATGAAGAACGTCCAGACCGGCCACACACTCTGCGACGAAAACCACCCGGCCACCCTCGAGCCGATGGTGTTCCCGGATCCCGTCATTTCCATCGCCGTCGCCCCCAAGGACAAGGCCAACGCCGAAAAACTCGGCACCGCCATCGGCAAGATGGTCCAGGAAGATCCTTCGTTCCGCGTCGAAACCGACGAGGAAACCAACGAAATGATCCTCAAAGGCATGGGCGAACTTCACCTCGACATCAAGATCGACATCCTCAAGCGCACCCACAAGGTCGAGGTTACTGTCGGCGCCCCGCAGGTCGCCTATCGCGAAACCATCACCAAAGCCGTTTCGGACAGCTACACGCACAAGAAACAATCCGGCGGCTCCGGCCAATACGCGAAAATCGACTACACCATCGAGCCGCTCGAAGCCGGTTCCGGTTTTGTGTTCGAGGCCTCCGTTGTCGGCGGCAACGTGCCGAAGGAATTCATCCCCGCCGTGGAAAAAGGTTTCAAGACCTCCATCCACAAGGGCCCGCTCGCCGGTTACCCCTGTCTCGACTTCAAGGTCACGCTCAAGGACGGTGGTTTCCACGCCGTGGACTCCTCGTCCATCGCCTTCGAAATCGCCGCCAAGGCCGCCTACCGCCAGACCATGCAGAAGTGCGCGCCGCAAGTGCTCGAGCCGATCATGAAAATCGACGTCTTCACGCCTGACGCCCAGGTCGGTGACGTCATCGGCGACCTCAACCGCCGCCGGGGAATGATCAAGGAGCAGATGACCACCCACGGTGGCGTCCGCGTCAAGGCCGATGCTCCGCTGAGCGCCATGTTCGGCTACATCGGCGACCTGCGCACCATGACCTCCGGCCGCGGCCAGTTCTCCATGGAGTTCAGCCACTACGCCCCCTGCCCGAAAAACGTGGCGGAGGAAGTCATCGCCAAGGCCAAGGAAAAGGAAGAAGCCCTGCGCGCCGGCAAGTAACGGAGCGCGGAACTCATGCCGCCTGAGTCCTTCAAGAACCCCGCGTTCCACCTCCGGATCGCGGGGTTGATTGGTGGCATCGGATTGATGCGATCTGCAAATTCTTGCCCGCAAAGTCGTTTTTGATCGCAGCCCAATTACAAATTTTCAATCCTCCGCCATCACACGCAGCATGAGTGCAAAGCCTCGAAAATCCCTAGCTGACTATAAGCCGGATGCGGTCAACTGGATCACGTTGGCGTCTGGCGAGTATTATCCGGATATTTTGGTCAGCGCCTGTGAGCTATACAAACCCGTGCTTGTTCTCTTCGGGCAGTTGCTCAAGACATCCGAATCCTCCACCCGGCTGTTTCTCCAGATTGCCGAACAACCCGATGGTTGGATGCGGGTCCAACTGGCGAGAGTGTTTCGCAAATACGTGAGTCCCGAGACCCCGGTGGAGATGCTCAAGCAGAAATCGAAAGCCCAACGGATCTGCGATGAGTTTGGAAAAGGATTCCGCCCGATCCATGAAGTCCAATCCGCCTTCCTCACTCGTCCCGTTCCAGACGAGGCCCTTTGCGCCGTTCTCTGGGAATACAAGGATCGTGGCAAAAAAGGCTACGACATGACTGAGAAATTTTTCGCCATGTTCCGCTCCGCCTTTCCGGATCTCCCGCTCAGCGGGCCGGAGCGCGCGGGGAAGGATATTCTTCTGGGTGACGTCTTTCCGAATTATCCCAAACCGGATCGTCCGGTTGATTTCTTGATTCACAGTCCTGACGGAAGCCGTGTGCTGGCAGTCGGACTCGCCCGTTACGATTCGGATCGAGGTGGTGCGCAGGAAGATGATCGCACCGGTGGCTATCGCAATTGCGCCGATGAGATTCTTGGATATGCGAAGAAGAACCGGCTGTCCACAAAGGTGATCTTCGTCAACGACGGCCCCGGTCTCTTGCTGGGCTCAATGTGGAACGACTACGTTGCACTGGAAAAATCAAAAGCCGGGAAAATCATGGTGGCCACCCTGAGAATGATCCCGGAGCGGATCACCCGTGAGTGGTTGGAATCATAAACTTCATTGTTCAATGGCTACGGGAATTCCAAAAGCAAAAGGCCAGGCATCCGCCAAATCAGCAAAGTCGGATTCGGCGCCGGGGCCGTCGATCAACATCAAGCTCAGTTACGAGGGCAAAGCGAGCGAGCTGGCGATTCTCAACACGCCTCCAGCTTCTTTGGTAAGGGATGCGAGTGTCGGCCAATCCGGTGATGCCCCCAATCGCTTGTATTTCGGAGAGAACCTCGCCGTGCTCGCGGCACTCGCGCTCGACCCAGCCGTGCGCGGCCAAGTGCGAGTGGTTTACATCGATCCTCCGTATGCCACCAAAAGCGTCTTCCAATCCCGGCAGCAAGCCGATGCCTACTCCGATCTTTTGGAAGGAGCGCACTACATCGAGTTTCTGCGCGCCAGACTCATCCTTCTTCGGGAACTCCTGGCCGATGACGGCTCCATATACGTTCATTTGGATGACAATATGGCCTTTCATGCCAAGGCGATCATGGACGAGGTCTTTGGTCGTTCAAACTTCAGAAACTGGATCACAAGGAAGAAGTGCAACCCGAAGAATTACACCCGAAAAACTTTTGGTAACGTTTCCGACTACATTCTTTTCTACACCAAGACTTCGGAATACGTGTGGCACCGACCGGTTGAGGAGTGGACCGCTCAAAGGGCTGGAAAGGAATACCAATACACCGATGACAAGACCGGACGGCTCTTCAAAAAGGTTCCCATCCATGCGCCGGGAGTCCGCAATGGCGAGACTGGCAAGCCTTGGCGCGGCATGATGCCTCCTCCAGGCAAGCACTGGCAATACAAGCCGAGCACACTAGATGAAATGGATGCCCGAGGAGAAATCTACTGGTCCCCCACAGGCAATCCCCGCCGTAAGATTTTCCTCGATGAAAGCAAAGGGGTTCCCGTCCAGGACATCTGGCTGGATTTCAGGGACGCGCACAATCAGAACATCCACATCACGGGCTACCCCACGGAGAAGAATCCAGCACTCCTGCAACAGATCATCTGCGCTTCCTCCGATGAGGGGGATCTTGTTCTGGACTGCTTTGCCGGTTCCGGCACCACGCTGGAAGTCGCCCATCAAATGGACCGGCGTTGGATCGGCATCGACAACAGTCCGGAGGCCATCCGTGTGATGCACCAGAGATTCGCTCAAGGACTTGAGCCTATGGGCGATTTTGTGAATCCCAAAAAATCGCCGACGGAAAGCGATCCTGATTTGTTTGGATCTTCCGAACAGGAGCCGGATGCCGTGTTTTCAACAAAACACACTCCAATCACCGATTTCGAAATGTGGAAGCAAGCCAAGTGACTTCCGGCCGCGGCCAGTTCTCCATGGAGTTCAGCCACTACGCCCCTGCCCGAAAAACGTGGCGGAGGAAGTCATCGCCAAGGCCAAGGAAAAGGAAGAAGCCCTGCGCGCCGGCAAGTGACGCGACGCTCTTCAGAGACCCTCACAAACCCCGTCACCCACTCAAGGGTGGCGGGTCCGCGATGACCCGGCTGGCCATGAGGCGGAGACGCGAAGGCCGGTTGCGGTCCACTCGTAGCGGTGAACTCACCGGCTTCGGCGACCAGCATTCGAGATTGAATGCCGGAAAGCTCTCTGGCAGCATCCACCCATGCACGGGATTGGACGGATATGGCGGAACAGTGCGTTGACGGCGGTTTTCCTGATCACTGCCACGGCTTGCCGGAAACCTGCGGAAGCCGTGAAATCCGATCTCGGAGAGGCCGGCTATCAGCTCACCACCGCCGACTGGCTGCGGGCCAACTCGACAGACGATCTGCCGGCCCTGAAAAAATTCGTTGCTGCGGGTTTCCCCACCGACACCTGCGATGCGGCGGGTGATTCCGCGCTGCACGCCGCCGCCGCCGCCGGGGCTCGCAACGCCGTGGATTTCCTCCTGGGCCACGGCCTCGCCATCGATCTGCCCGGCGCGAACGCCCGCACGCCCTTGATGGCTGCGGTGCTCTCCAAACAAACCGAGATGGTGCGCTGGCTGCTGCGGCAAGGCGCGAATCCCCGCAGCAGGGACAAGGACGGCTATGCGCCGCTGATGCTCGCCGTGCGCGAGGGCGCATCCGGTGCCGTCGCGGAATTGGCTCCCTATCACCGGGACAGCCTCGACTCCGCGATTCTGCTCGCCGCGCTGGTCGGCCGGCCGGAGGCGATTGACACGCTCACGAACTACGGAGCCTCGGTTTACGCCCGGATGGAGGATGGCCGCACGCCGCTGATGATCGCTGCGGAAAACGGTCACGCCGCCGCCGTGGATCTGCTGCTGGACATCGGAGCCAGCCGGTTTTCCACCGATTCGGGAGGCCGCACGGCCGCCGATCTCGCGACATCCGCCGGACACGCGGAAATTGCCGCCACCATTTCCCGGACTCCCCTGCCCCAGGAACTCGCGCTCGAATCGCCCGCCGAAGTGGCATCGGCGATGGACGCGTTTGTCGATGCCGCCGCTGCGAAAACCACTGCGGATTCCGCAACTGCGGTGGCAGCCACGCCGGAGGCCGGAGCGCCCGTTTCCTCCCCTGCCAAAACCCGCAGTCCCTCACGCCCGATCCAGGGAGAGGTGCTCAGCGCCGCAGTCCGCGCCCCCGCACCCGCCGGGCAGAGCGCACTGGCGACCGAAAAAAACGAGCCCCCCAGCTTTCCCCTGCCCCCGCTCGTCATGCGCCATTACCGTGAGCGGGATCTGCCCGTGGAACTCCGCTCGGTCGAAGGGGAAACCGCCACGCTCGGCATCCGCAGCACGCGGCGGCAGGTGCTGAGCGTGCGCCCCGGCGAGACCATTCCAGGATCGCGGCTGGTGGTACTGCGCATGCGGCGGCGCATGGAGGATAGCAAACTCAATCTCGGCCAGCCGATGGAAGTTTCCGTGATGGAAGTCCGGGACAGCACCACTGGCGAGACGCGCGAGTGGATCTCGGGTGTGCCCTCCACCGCGCATGATCCTCTGGCGCTCATCGAGGATGCCGCCACCGGCCGGCGCTACACCGCCACGACCGGCCAGCGCTTCAAAAGCGCCGATGGCGCGGAGTTCATCGTTTCCGACGTCCGCCCGAATCAAATCGTCATCGAAGACGCGGCCACCGGTGCCGTGCAAACCATCCCGCTACGCGGCCCACGCGGATGAATCCCCCAACCCCACAAATCATGGAATCCGAATCCATCATCGATCACGGGACGCCTGTGCGCCAATTCTCCGTGATGCTCCCTAACAGGGCCGGCGCCCTTGCCGCCATGGTCAAGCTGCTGCGCGCCTCGGGCATCGAGGTCATCGGCCTGAGCGTGCAGGATTCGCGCGATGCCACCGTCGCGCGGCTCGTCGTTTCCGATCCGGAGACCACCGGGCAGCTATTCATGGAAAAAGGCATTCTGCACACCGATTGCGAGCTGGTCGTCGTCGCCCTGCGCGAGTCCGGCCCCGGCCTGCTCCAGTGCCTCGATACCCTGATGATCGCCGAGACCAACATCGACTTCGCCTACGCCCTGATGCCCGGTCCGCACGGTTATTCCATGCTCGCCATGCACGTCGAGGATTACGAATTCGCCGTCGCCATCCTCCACCAGAGCGGCTTCAAGCTGATGTATCAGGAAGAGCTGAGCCGCTGAACCGCCCCTCTCCCACCCTGCCGCAGGGGAATCACCAACATGGCACCGCCCCTCATTTTCGCCACCGGCCCCCGTAAAGACTTCCGCGACTCATCCCGGAATGGTTCCCCGTTTCGTTCCCGAACAGCTACCTTGCAGCGGCTTTTGATTCGCAACTTATTGAGAGCCAACCATGGCGGAGGGGGTGGGATTCGAACCCACGGAACCTTTCGGCTCTCCGGTTTTCAAGACCGGCGCAATCGACCACTCTACCACCCCTCCGTGGGTCAGGCTTACGCGGATGGGGTATGCCCGGACGATTCCAGACTTTCAAGAAAAACCATCAAGACACCCTGCAAGAAGCTGAAAAAACGCTCCTTTCGGGCTCAATAGGGAGATTCAACTCGCGGTGCGGGCATCGTGGCCGGAATCGCCAGTGACAGGATCGCACACACCCCCGCAAGCAGCAGGACCATCCAACGGGTCGGATCCTCGTTGAGAACCTTTGAGAAATAATAGTAGGCGTGTTGCTGGGGTGATTGGAACAACAGCGCTGGAATCGTGAGAATCGAGCAGCAAAGCAGCGATGGGGCACACATCGCCATCATGATCGCCGCGCACTTCGTGCTGATCCGGGAGGTTAGCAGTTGTCGCGGACCATGAATGAAAACCAGTCGGAATAAATTCTTCGCAGGGGGCTGGCTGTGGCTGGCGGCAATGCGCGCCCTCTGGATTCGGGTGGATGTAGGGATCTGGAACATGGGACTGCGCGAAGAAATACACGCAATCGCGTAAGGTGACAAGAAATTTTACAAATCGTTCAAATAAATCTTTCTTAAGTTTAAAAATTTAAAAAACACCGGGAATCCATCGCATCCGGCATGCGGTGCTGGACGGGGCGCACGGATTCCATCTTACTCGCTTCGTGCTCGCAAGCGAGCCCGGTATGAGAGGCCGTCGTGGCGGAATGGTAGACGCCACGGACTTAAAATCCGTTGAGGGGCAACCCTCGTGGGGGTTCGAGTCCCCCCGGCGGCACGGGTTTGATGATGGAATAGCGGTGTCCGCCTGGCTTGTGCGGGGGATTCGGAGATTCTCTCTGTCCGCTGGTGACATCATGCTGTGCGGGCCTTGCGCGTGAGCTTGAGTTTCGATTTTGCCACTTCGGTGGTCCGGATCCGTTCGAGGAGAGCGGACGCCGCTTCATCGTTGGGGTCTTGGGGGACGAGTTCGCCGCGGAAGGCTTTGGCGAGGGTGGCGGGGGTGAGGCGCTCGACGGCCTTTTGCGCGGTGGCGAGGCGGGCTTCGATCCGGTCGGCCATGGCGAACAGGACTTCAACGCGGCTGACGATTTCTTGTTGTTCGGGGAGAGGAGGGAAGAAGATTTCCAAATCCAACAAAATCTTCTGATTCAAATTTACCATTGTTGAACCGACTGATTCACCTTCAAGCGCATTAACAGTTGCCGGCGAAGAGAGGAAAATCTGGAGATATTCGGGGCACAGTGTCGCGCCAGGAGTCAAGACCATCGAACCCGTGCCGCACAGCCATCCATTCTCGACCGGAGTAATCACTGCGCATCTTCCCATCTCACCTCGTCGCCCGATGATTACATCTCCCGTGGAAAGCTTAAAGTCTGAGAGACGCTTCAGAGTTGGCTTATCGACAGTCATTCTATCGGTCGGAAAAATTTTCCCGCCGGTTATGTGCATCGGATTAACAATCGGAGTACCGCCTGAGACATAGTCAGCCTTGTGAAGCGAACTGCCAAAAGGACCTGTGCGGATAATCTTGATGGCATCACGCAATGGAACTGTCGCCCGATCAATTTCCTCATCACGCCACTCCTCCGTCAGCCCGCCACTTGTGGCGGCGGCGAGGACGGATTGGCGGAAACGTTTGAGGAGGGCGGGGACGCGGTCGAGGCGGGCGCGGCAGTCATCCACGCGGCCCAGCACCGCCTCCAGCTTGTCCGCGATCCGCTTCTGCTCGGCGAGGGGGGCGAGGATGAAGGGTGCCGCTTTACCTGCTTCTGTGCCAAGGCGTGGCATATTCAGTCCGTGACTAACGGCTGTGACGTAGTCGAGAAAAGCCGGGTGCTTCAACCAGTAGAAAAGGTAACGACTTTCAAGTGGGAAGCGGATTTTTTTCCGTTAAAACGTTAAAATCGATTGGTGCTGGTTGATCGGGCGATGTTCCGACATCGCCTGTTTGGAATTGAATTCAAACCAACCAACACCATGAACGATCAGACAGGGACACAGGCACCGGCGC
>JAUYNL010000047.1 GCA_030696085.1 Luteolibacter sp. | reverse complement strand
AAAATCGGTGAGGAAGTCAGGGTGGTAGAGCGCTGCGGGCGTGTTGGCGGGTTTCTCCTTTGGCGTGAGGCGGAGTTCGTTTGCCTTGCCGACAAGGCCGCCGCCGTTGAAGTGGTCGAAAATCCGCACGGCGATGACGTGGCTGCCTGGTTTCACCAGATTTCCGGGCACCGTGTAGAGGCGCGGTGCGGTCCAGGCTTTCGGATTGGCGCTGCTGGTGGAACCCACCGCGACTCCGTCGAAATAGGTGGTGTCGAAATCATCGACTACGCCGAGGGAGAGCGACAAATCCTTGCCTGCCCATGCTGCGGGAACATGGATGGTCCTACGGAAAAGCGCTTCGCCATCCGCTTTTGCCCAGGCTCCGCCATAGCCTCTCCAATGTCTGGAAACGGGAACATCCTGCATGCCGCGCTCATCGGCATCCGGCGTGACGAGGGCGAGTGCTGCGGGACTGGGGCCCTTGTCGGCAGGGTGGGGATCTTCGGTGCCGGTGACTGGCAGCGGCATGGTGAGAGCCGCTTTCCAGGTGCCGCTGAGGGAAATTTCAGCCGGTGGGCCGGCGGCCTGGACCAGGCGGGCATCACCGGCGCAGAGGATGCCCATGTTGGATGCGATCTGGCTCAAGGCACGGGTCCAGCGCCAGCGGGTAAAGCGGTTGTAGCTGAGCCGGTCCGCATCCAGGGCGGAGCTGTCGAGTTGGAAAAAGAGGGCCACGCCCGTGCCACGGCGGACTTCGGCCAGCAGGCCGTCCGCACCGATGGCATCGGCACCGCTGGTGACGATCCATGCCGGGCCGTCGGCACGCCGCCGGAGTTCGCCCGGCCCGATGCCGCGGCAACTCGACCATGCGGGGACCGCGAGCGATCCCGGATGATTCGGAGTGGCCGTTAGACGGACGCCGAGCGGTGCTTCCGCGGATGCTCTCGGAAGGATCAGGGCGCGGCCGCCGCTGCGGAGAAAGGCATCCAACGCCGCATCGGTGACCGACGCATCGGGGCCGATGACTACAGTGCCTGATGGTGGCAGGGACTTGGCGTGTTGGAAGGCGATGCCTGACGCATTGAGCCGGGCTTCGCCGATCCCGCCTCCCAGATAGATGGCGGGTGCCCGTGTTTCGGGTTTGCTGGACGCTGCGGCTGCGAGCACGGCGCGGGCCACGCGTTCGGCTGCCGGATCCGCGGCGTGGTCTTCGAGATCGAGCGTACAAAAAGTGAGCGCTCCCCCCGCGACGGAAATTTCAGCCAGCGGGGTATATGCGCCATCGAATTCGCAGGCCAGAATTGGCCGCCAGCCGGCGCGGTGGGGGATTTCGATCGCCGCGCTGCTCAAGACGTGGCGGGCACCCCAGCGCCAGCCGTGGGGTGGGGTGTCCACGGTTTCGTTAGGCGCATCGACCGGCGGCACGAGCCGGCTTTCCCCGGCCCAATCGTGGAAGGCCTCCGCATCCAATCCGGCCAGGGCGGGGTGGTTGGGGATTACCGGGAACGCGCGGCGCGGCAATTGGGCTGCGACCCGCAGACCGAGCCGCTCGCGGAGCCAGGCCGGATCCTGGGCCATCAGCAACACGCGGCCACCTCCCTTGAGATGGCGGATGAGGGTGGTGGGATCCGCGTCGCTCCTGGCAAAGGCGTTGCGGCCGATAACCACAAGATTTTTACTTGGTTGGCCGTCCCACTTTTCGGGGGTGATGTTGAGTGTGCGGAGCAGCGCCGTGGTATCGCCGACCGGGTCTAACAAGGAGATTCGGGGCGCTGCGGTTTCCGTCTTGGCGCGAAACGCGGTGAAGGGGAAACTGTCTTCGTGTTTGGTATCGCCGATCATGCAGGTCAGGTGAATGACTCCCGGGGCACGGTCACTCTTGAGAGAATCGGGAATCGCCACCACGAGCGGCACGAAGGAGGTGGATGCCGGGGCGATTTCTCCTTCATCGGTGCCTTCGATAATCGTGGTGCCATCAAGTTCCGCGCGGCAGGTGAGCGACCATTTGAGCGGACTGCGGCCGTCGTTGATGATGACCGCTTGTTTGGCCAAGGTGGTGCCGGCGCGGACGTGATGGGTTTTATCCACGAAATCAGGCGCACCGGCGATCCAGGCAAGAGTTTCCTGATTGGCGGCGACGAGCGCCTTGCCCGCCACCGTGAGCGGCATGCCCTCGGGACGGAAATAGCGGGTGAGGTTGCGCGGGGCATCCGGTTTCCAGACCCCGCGCCGACCCGGTTTGAAAAGCGGCAAGGGATCATTGACCGGCGGGGTGGTGGCAGTGCCGCCGCGCAGCCAGCCGTGGCCGCTGCCCCATGGGACCATGCCGCCGGTGACTCCCCATGTACGCCATGTGCGCCAGGTGTTTTTCTGGAATAGCGCCTGCAATTGGTTGAACCCGTCGTGCAGGCGCGGCACCTCTATGCCATGCCAGTTGCTCCAGAGCATCTCCTTTTCAAAGGTGGAGGCCAGCGTCGCCCGGTAGGCGGGACTCTCTAACCGATAGGCGTCTGCGCCTTGATAGATGGCACAGAATTCGCTGTAGAGCGGCTCGCTGGTGCTGGCCTGGGCATAGCCGCGCCGGCCGCGGTGGAAGGAGGTGTAAAGCGGCGTGCCGAACTCCACCATCATCACCGGCATGTCGCCATCGGCCGCCCAGCGCGACGGCCATTCCTCACGCTCCTGCAAGGGGGTGAGGCAGAGGTAGTTATTCGATGTGTAAACGTCACCCACCGGACCACCGGCATGCATGAAGGCCGGGCGGGTGGGGTCCACTTCCTTGATCCAGCGCATGGCTTTGAGTCCGCCCTCGGCCCCGTGCCGCCAGCCATCGTGGTTCAGCCAGGCACGCGAACGGCTGCCGATGGCGACCGGGTTTTGATCCTGGCCGTGGCCGAAGCGGTTGGTGCCGGTGACCCACATGACGACCGATGGGTGGTTGCGCAGGCGTTTCAACAGCGGGGCCATGCGTGCCGCCCACGGCGGACCGGTGGAGGGATTGTTCCATGCATCGGAGAGTCCGGGCGGATAACCGAGAGCCGGCATGATTAACAGAAATCCGCGCCGGTCAGCCTCCCGGCACCAAAGTTCGTCGAACTCCCAGGTGCCTCGTTCGTCGCGGTCCCATGGCCAGAGTTCGGCGATGTTGAATCCGGCCCAGTGCAGGCCGTCGAGCGCGTCGCCGATGAGTTCGCTCACGCCGGCAGGCCCGCTTTCGGGAATCAGTCCCGGACGCAGGCGGATTTCCGCGCCATTGAGCAGGAAGCGTTTCCCATCGACGCGGAATTCGCGGAAACCGAATGTTTCCCGGAGTGTGTCGTTGATGCCGGAGCCTTGGAGCACGAGATCGAGGGTATAGAGATTGGGCGTTTTGATATCCCAGAGCAGGGGATCGTTCCATTTCCAGAATGCGGTGACACTGCCGTCTCCAGCGGCGGCCTGGACCTTGGTGGTGAAACGCCGCACTTCGGCTCCGGCAGCGTCGCGGGCGACGGCGGTTAGAGTCACTTCTCCGGCGGCACGCAGGCCGGCGTAATCCACCACGAGAGTCAGGGCGTCGCCCTGCGCGGGCGATTTGCCATCGGCGGAAGGAGCCTTGACGGTGGTGCGGATGCCGCAACCGGTGAGATGCGCGCCGACCGGACAGCAGGACAAGATGACATCGCCGACGATGCCGCGGGTGGCGAGAATCACTTTTTCCTTGAGGATCTGGCCCTCGCCGATGCCCATGAAACGGGTGACTTCACCCTTGTCGGCGACGGCGACTACCTTGACGAGCAGGCTATGGGTTTTGCCCGGCTTCACGGCGGCCGTTAGATCGACCTCCCCGCCGGGCCAGGAAATCTTGCCGGCCTCGCGGCCATCGATGAAAACGACGGCGTCGGTGCATACGCGTTGCAGGTCGAGTATGATAGCTCTGCCCGACCACGACGCGGGGGCTGTCAGGTTCCGCTGATACCACGCGACCGGCGCGTCAGGGGTGAAACCCTCCCACATCGGGCCTGTGCCACGGGTTGGTGCCGGCAGCGGACCGTTGCGCCAGCTTCCGGGCACGCGTAGCCAGCCCCAGCCGGATTTGGCGGGCGTGGTGGCCGCCGGACCACTGGCGGGCATGAAGCGCCAGAGGCCGTTGAGGCAGATCGCCTCGCGGCGGGGGCTTGGTTTTTCCACTGGCTCCGTTCCCCATTTCGGCTCCTGGCCTTTTGGGGCCTGGGCGTCGATTCCCTCACCGCGCCGCGCCGCGAGTTCGACTTTCAGGTCGGCCAGGCGCAGTTCACCGGTGGAACTGAAAATAGCGGGACCGATGCCCATTTTGATGGTTTCCAACGGCAGTTCCACCAGTTGTTCGGCGGTGATCCAGCCGGCGGTGGGTTTCGACCATTCGCCCGCCACCTTGTGCGTCACTTTGCCGGCCTTGTCGGTGAGTGACAAAGCGATGCGGGCATTGTGCCAGCCCTCGGTTCCCGGCGTGATGGCGGGCACCGAGACACGATAGCGGAAACGCAAAACAGCCCACTCGGGATCGCAGACCATTTCCTGTGACGCGCTCGCGCTGCCGGGTGCGGTGCTGCGCAACACGAGGGCGGGGCGGCCAGCATCCGTTTCCACGGTGGCGCCTGGCGAAAGCCTCCATCCGGGGACTTCGCCGCCGGGTGTTTTCCCGCTGAAGGTGCCGTTGGTGATGGCGGGGCCGGTGGCCGCACACAAGGTGGCCAGGCAAAAAATGGAGAGGGAGACGAACAGCGGACGGATCATTTCAGTGGATGTGATGGATGGTTTCAACGGCTGAAGCGGGCGGACCACTTGAGCTTGCCGGTGGTGGTCGGGTTGATACGCACGCGCAGCAAGCGCCCGTCGCACCTGGTGGTGGCGGAGAGAAATTTGGGCTGGTTTTCATCGCTCGTTGCCGTGGCGGAGATGAACTTCCATCCGTTCGGGACGAAGATGCGGAGTTCATAGGGATCGTTCGCGATCACGGAGGAGGTGCCATTGAGTTCGTTGTCAGACCATTGTTCGGAAGATACCTCGAGAATGCCCTGGCTGACGTGGCGCGAGGTGGACAGCAGCAGCGGGTGCCCTTCGTCGGCGCGGACGGCGATGACCTGGCAGGAGTTGGGTGGCAGCCCGGTGGTGAACGCGCTCTTGAGATCGGGCAGCAGGGTGTCCGCCCAGAAGTCGAAGGCATGATAGGTTTTTTCCGGATCGAGGCCGATGCGGGCGAACGTGTGGACCACCTTGAGAGGCTCCGGATAGAAATTGAAAACACCGATCACATCCCGGCGAACTTCCGATTTTGTGTCGGAGATGAGCCATGTGTTGGCCAGCGTGTTGTCGAAGTAATCCACCGGGCGGGCGAGGGCATCGTGATGGGAGAGTGTGCGCTTGAGGACATCGAGGCGCTCGGCGGACAGGTAGGGCAGCCAATCGCTGATGAGGAAAAACTGGCCGGATAGCGAGACCCAGGAAGTGGTGAGGCGGGCTTGCTCCAGCGAGAGTTCCTCCTTGCGGGTGCCGTTGCTGTGATCAGGACCATCGAAAGGACGGACCTTGGTGGGATCCGGATCGTTCCACCAGATGCGGCCGTTCAGGAAGTAGAGGCGCGAGCCGCGCAAAGGACCGGTGCGGATGCCTTCCCCGTCGTGGTTGAAATCCGGGCCGATGCGCATGGCGTCCACCAATCCGGCGGCAAAGAACGAGCGCATGTTCTGGGAGACGCAGCAGGCGGAGAAAAACACGTCGCCGCCGGCCCCGTCGCGAAGCGCCTGGATGCCGCTGCGGAGAGCCTCGATATTGGTGACGTTGGGATCGTGGAAGGGCATGTTGTCGCCGAAGTGATCGTCCACATAGCCATCGTTGATGTAGATGGAATTGCAGGCGACCCCGGTGGAGAAACCATCCATTTTGAAATACTTCACGCCCCATTGGCGGTAGCTTTTCGCGATGTCGGTGATGTGTTTTCTGACATCCGGCCGGGTGAGGTCCAGCGAGGTGCCTCCCCATTTGTTATCATAGGGCAGGCCGTTGATGCGTTTGACGAACCAGTCCTGGCGGTCCTTGTAATCCTCCGCCTGGTGGTTGCGGGAAAACGGCATCCACCACAGGCCGGTATCGAGTCCGTCATCGGCAAGGGCTTTGGCTACGGGAGTGATGCCGTCCGGATAGGGGCCGCCTGGCTGGTGCCGTTCAAAACCGCGGCGCGGGCCTTCGATTTTCCTGCCATCCTGCCATTGATCGTCGATCTGGATGACTCCGAGGCCGAAGGGTTTGAGATCGCTGGCGATGAACTTCGAGAGCTCGCGCGTGGTGGCATCCGTGCCGGCATGCACATGGTCCTTGCCGTCCGAATACCAGGTGCAATAGACCGCTTCCGGCTTGCGGAGCTTGATGTGATAGATCTTGTTCACGGCGTCCGCGAAATCCTCGAGGCCGATGCGGGCGTCCGGAAAAACACCGATGGCAAGCGTTTCGAGTTTCGCGGATTTTCCGGAGGGGATGAGCAGGTGGCCGTAGTCGATCCGGGCCGAGAACGACACCTTGTCATCGCGGACCGGGGAAAAGACGACGCCGCTGCCACGATCCTGCGTGAGCCATCCGGCGACGACGCCGTGACGGGTTTCCGGATCGGCGCATGAGAGAAACAGATAACTGCCGGGATTTCTGCCGGGAGTGGTCAGTCCGCCGGTGCCCATGGTGCGGAGCTCGCCGGCGGGCTTTCCGAGATCGAGGGTGAACTCGGCGGGGATGGTGGAGCCGATGTCCATGGAATCCGGACCATCGTTTTTCAACTCGGAGCGGATCAGCAGGAAGGGCAGCGAAGCATATAGTTCGAGAGAGGCGCTGCCATCCTGGAAAACAACGGAAATTTGCCGTCCGGCACCGAACACCGGATCCTCGATGGTTCCAACTTTCGCGGCAGGTTCCGGCGTCCGCCCGGGCATGAGGGTGCCTCGCGAAATGACAGGGAAGCCGCTGGCCTTTTCCGTGACTGTGAAGGTGCCGTCTGAATCCCGGACTTCGTATGCCACGGAGATGACGGAGTTTTCAATGGTGAGCGGGGCTGCGACGGATAGCGGGACCAGAGCGAGGACGGCGACGGAATGCAGACAGAACAGGATGGGCTTCCGAGAGCTTGCGAACGGGCTGAAGGGCATGCGCGGGTGTGATCCGAGAAAGAGAAATGAAACGCAGATGGACGTGGATTAAGGAATTGAGTTGTCAAAGAAAGAAGGAGTGTGGGCGGGATGCCCACACTCCTTATATTTAAACTTATTCGGCCGACACGCGGACGAAGAGTTTCGGAGCGCCGAGTGGAGCGCCGCTGAGGGTGACGACCACGGTTTCAATGTCGCCGGCGGTGGTGATGGATACGCCGCTGATGGAGGCGGGAGTCCAAATTGCCAGGTCGGTGGAGGTTTTCACCGTGTAGGCGAGGGGAGTCCCGAGGGACAACTTGCGGCGGGTGTCGGTGAATGTGCCGGTGGTCTTGTCGAGCGGCACGGTGATCGGATTGACCGATGAGCCGAGCGTCGGATTGAGACCGAAAGCGTATTCCTGTTGGTTGGTCAGGCCGTCATTATCGGGATCCGAGGTGGTAGCGGTGTCGGTGAAGCCAGGACCGAAGCCGGCTTTCCAGGTGTCGTAATCGCTGCCTGCCACTTTGGTGAGGATCGCCTGGGTGGTGGTGTAAGTCACATTGTAGCCGAGCGGCACACTGGCGAAGGTGCCGGTGAGCGTGGAGCCTTGAGCAATCACATAGGAGGGTTGTGAAAACGCGCCGATTTCCGT
>JAUYNL010000044.1 GCA_030696085.1 Luteolibacter sp. | reverse complement strand
GCCGGTGCCTGTGTCCCTGTCTGATCGTTCATGGTGTTGGTTGGTTTGAATTCAATTCCAAACAGGCGATGTCGGAACATCGCCCGATCAACCAGCACCAATCGATTTTAACGTTTTAACGGAAAAAAATCCGCTTCCGATCCGGATTTCTGGCACTCGATCTCGATCATGGAGCCGTGGCGGAAGTTGGCGCCTCGTCAGGGATTGCGAGATGTGCTGTCATTGCGTTTTGACGACGCCGAGAACCTCGAAACAGGTGAAACTGGCATCACATTTCCCCAGAAGCAGCACATCCTAGATGGACTTGAATTCGCGGACGGGCGGGAGGGTGAGCCTCTACTCATCCAGTGCTGGGCCGGCCTTTCTAGAAGCGCTGCGTTTGCTCTCGGACTCATCGCCAGGGGTCTCCACTACGATGGCGTAGAGCAATTCACTGAAGAGGCAGTGGAGAATCTCCTCCAGATTCGTCCCCAGGCGCATCCCAACGTGCTGGTTCTAAAATTGGTGCTCGAAACTTTCCTTTCTGCCGAGGAGACCGAGGAGGCCACATTGGAAATGGTCAATCATCCAGTGTTGCTCGCAAACCGCTTTCACCGATCCTGATGAGCTTGTCGCCCCTCATCCTCTTCCACCGTGGCCACGGTACCGACCACGTTGGTCGATTGATTTCTTCCATCCACCAGTTCGACTTCCGTGAATTGGAATGGGCGCACGATTACATTCAATGGCTGTTCCCACTGGCGACGCGAAGCAACTTTAACGCTCAGGCTCCGCTACTCACCGAAGAAGACCGGGTAGAGTTCTACCGGGACCCGGTGATCCGCCGGAATTTCCGCACCTCGCTGGAGTTGATGTGGGAGTTCTACGGTTTCCGCATCTGTGAAACCGGCGACCTTGGACGCACCGGACGGTGGGAGGAACGCCGTGACAACTGGCTTACCACAGGCAACCACAACCTACTGAGGATCACCCGGATCCTGCGCTCCTCCATGCTGTGCGGCTTCATTGAAGAGGCCCGTATTTTCCTCGATGCCGTGTTGATGGCTGCTGCGGATCGACCCGGCACCGTCGGGCGCTCAGAGGAATTCTGGACGACGGCGGTCACCACTATCCCGACAAGCCCCGAGTGAGGGGGATTGAGGTTTTTCTGTTCATGTTTGGTAAACTCCAACTGCACCTCTCCTCCACCCGTTATTCGTCCAGTTCACCGTGCCGGAAATTATTGACGTCCCCGCTTGGGGAACATTGCAGACTATTGCCCGCTGTTTGTTGTTTTTTTTAAGGATTCAGGGGTCAACGCCCAGAACTGGTTGGCTTCCCGAGTGGACCTCTCGCCGTTCAGGTAATGGCTGCGCACGGTTGCTTCGCTGTTGCCCATCTCAACTGCCACCTTCCCGACTTCGCCGAGTTTCACAACTCGATACGTTCCGTAGGAATGGCGGAGCACGTCTTTTTCGATCACAATTGAGTCCGGAACGAAGGCACGTTTCCAGCGGCGGAAGCGCTGGTAGAAGGAATAGTTGAGAACCACGGGACCTGTGAGCTTGCCTCCTTCCTTTTTGCGGATGAACTGAATCCACTTCAGAAGCGTCGGCCCAACCGGGATGCGCCTAGCCTTGCGGGTCTTGCCGAGTCTCGTGCCCTTTACGATGTCTTTTCCGATTGCCTGCCAGTCGAGCTGATGCCAGACAGCACTCTTGTCTTGTGTGATGAACTCGTGGGGACGGAGACCGCCGAATAGGGAGAGGACCAAGTAACTGAGAACTTCCCTGTCGTAATTCTCAACGGCGATTTTCAACAGGGCTGATGCCTGCTTGGGCAAGAATACGGCGATTTCGTCGTGGCTGCCACGGGTGTAAGTCTCGACCCGGCGGCAGGGATTCTCTGTGAGGTAATTGCGTCGCAGACACCAACTGCAAAACGCGGAGATGACGAGCCAGATGTTCCGGTGGTTCCGGTCGGAAGTCCGCTCCCGTTCGTCATCCAGAAAGCCCCGCAAGATCTCGACATCGCAGGCGTCCACGACGGTGGTATCCTTTGCAGGCTGAGCGTTCACCCAGGTCGTCAGGCGTTGTTTTTTGTCGCGGAGGGTAGGTGGCTTGAGTCGGCCCTTGGCCTCTTCCAGATACTCGTTGACCGCATCCACGAGCGGAAGCGATTTTGTCCTCGCTTTGAACAAGGGCACCCAGTGATCAACTGCCTCCTCCAAGGTGGTGCCCGCTTCCGTGCATCGTTCGTACTGCTTTAGAAGCTCCGCCAAAAGGGGGGCCGAGATTTTGGCCATTTCTTGCCCTCTTATTTTCTGGGCAAGCTGGAGTTCCGCGACAATGTTTTCCGCCGCCAATTTTGTTGCAGCCTTGCGATATTTGCCATTTCCAACGTAAACACGGTAGCCACTACCGAACTCCCTGATGTTGTATTGCAATTCCTTCATGAGCCACCAATACCGACCAAGCGATACCTTGGCAATCCCAATGCCGAAAAAGCCTTTATTTTAAAAGGGTGATGCAGGTTTGCAAAACCGTCATGCGTGGGTTCAATTCCCACCTCCGCCTCCCTGCCAATTTCAGCCGAACCACCGGCATTCCTCGAGTTCGAACTCGGAGCCGCGCCCAGCCGACGCGTTTTCGCCGGTCCGCTCGTCGAACTGGAACTTGGCGGAGGAATCATCCTGCCCGTCCCTTGCAGCCATAATCCTCACCCTCAGCGTCGTCGTGCGAGACGAGCTGCGCGAAGATCCGCTTTCGCGCAAAGTATTCGTCTTCCTCAATCGCCAATGCGACCGCGTGAAACTCCTCTACTGGGACTGAACCGGAATTTGGATTTTGGCAAACGCCTCGAGCGCGGTCGCTTCTGCCATCCAGGAATGGTGCCCATGTGCCGGGGAACACCGGATGATCGGCGCTTAGGGTTTGACGCCGGGCCCGCCGGAAGAAACATTCACCGCCATGTATGAGGCAGCCGGAAAAATCAAAGTCATCAACGATACCCAGAGCTTTCCCAGTGGCTTCACCAAAAGGGAATTCGTGCTCACCACGGCGCACGACAAGTTTCCGCAGGATCTCAAGTTCGAGATCGTGAAGGACAAGTGCTCGCTGCTCGACGCATACCAGGTCGGCCAGGACGTGCAGGTCAGTTTCGACATCCGCGGCAATGAATACAACGGCAAGTATTTCGTGAACCTCTCGTGTTGGAAAATCCAGGCTGCGAACGCCTCAGCGGAGTCCTCCTCCGGCGCGTCCGCCCCAGCCCCGCGCGGCCAGGCCGCCAAAAGCGCGGAGCCCGACATGGCGGAGCTCCGCAACGAGGACGACTTCGACGACGATCCGCCGTTCTGAAACGCTCATCACCCCTAGCCGCCCCCGGCGGCATGCTTCTCAAACACCTCCAGTGTCGTCTGCTCCAAAAAGTGGCGGCCGTTTTCCTCCAGTTTCAGGAAATCATGGTGCAGCGGGCAGGGATCGCCCGTGCCGCAGAAATCCGGTCCGAAGGGACAGGGAAATTCGTCCATCCCGCGCTCAAACAAACTGACAATCTCCGCCAGACGGATTTTCCCGGGTGGTCGCGCCAGACGGTAGCCGCCGCCGGGCCCGGTCGTCCCGAGCGTCAGACCAGCGGTGGCCATCTGGCTCAGCAGCTTCGCCGCCAGAGTGGCAGGAATTTTCCGTGCCCGACCCACCTCCGCAGAGGAAATCCAGCTCACCTCCGGGCCGTGTTTCTCCGCCAGATAGCTGATGGCCGAGACCGCCTGACGCGCCAATTTTCCGTAACGAAACATGGCCGTCCTTATCACCTTTGGCGCCCGCACGCCAGTAGAACGTGAAACAAAGAACTTGGATTCCTGATTGCCGGATTGCTGCTTGATCGAATCCGCTGCGGCGGGGCATCGTCGGCGCAGGCAATGAAGGAACTGATCGAAGAGCTCGAACGCTGGGGAGCGGATGTGATCTTTGGTCGCGCCAAGGGCTTCCGCGCCACCGTCGCGCGCTTTCTGATGCTGGCGCTTTCAGGCATTTTCCGGATTCTCGTCCAACTCCGGCTTTGGCGCTACCGCAGCGGCTGGAAACCCCAGCACCACCTTGGGTCCCAGGTCGTGGCGATCGGCAACATCACCGTGGGTGGCACCGGAAAAACCCCGGTCGTTGAGTTGCTAGCCCGCTCGCTGCGCGATCACGGCCGCCGCGTGGCCATCCTTTCCCGCGGCTATAAAAGCAAGAAACTCGACCGTCCCCAACGCTGGTGCGATGCCAAAGGCAAGCCCATCCCAGCCGAGCGCATGCCCAAGGTCGTCTCCACCGGCGAGGCGCTGCTGCTCGACTCGAAATTCGCCGGCGACGAGCCCTTCATGCTCGCGCGCAATCTCGACGGCGTCTCGGTGGTGGTGGATAAAAACCGGGTGAAAAGCGGGCGTTTCGCCATCCAGCACCTCGAGGCGGACACCTTGTTGCTCGATGATGGCATGCAATATCTCGATCTCGCCCACGGCATCGACATCGTGCTCGTCGATTCCGGATCACCCTTCGGCACCGAGGCCTTGTTACCGCGCGGCACCCTGCGCGAACCGCCGAAAAACCTGCGCCGCGCGAGTTATATTCTTCTCACCAAGTGCAACGGCCACCCGAACGACGCGCTCATCGCCCGCATCCGGAAATATAACAAAACAGCGGACATCATCGAGTGCGCCCACGGGCCGATCCATCTGGAAAACGTCTTCACCCGCGAGCGCCAGCCGCTGGATTTCCTCAAGGACAAGTGGGTGGGAGCCATCAGCGCCATCGCCGTGCCCGAGGCTTTCGAGGGATCGCTGGAAAAACTCGGTGCCCGCGTGGAAATCCGCCGCCGCTTCTCCGATCACTATCGGTTTTCCCGCAAGGAAGTGGATCAGTTCATGCAACGCTGCGTAGAGCGCGACATGGAGCTCATCGTCACCACCGAGAAGGATGCGGTGCGATTCCCGCGCCCCACGTCCATCGATGTGCCGGTGTATTTCCTGCGCATCGAGGTGGAAATCCTCAAGGGCGGCGAAATCTGGGACGATCTGATCCACCGCCTGTGCCACCCGGAGCCCGTCTTCGAATCCATCCTGCGCACCCGGCATGCCTACCGGCTGTAGTTTCCGGCCGCGGAGATTTTGATTTCCACGGCGGGGAGGATGCGGTGAGCTTCGGGCCGATGACGGAGCGCGTGTTTTTGGGATGGGATGGACCGTTTTTGGAACGGGCGGCGGGCTGGTTGCTGGAGCGGCGGGAGGATCTGCCGCACTGGCTGGTGCTGGTGCCCACCTCGCAGGGCGGGCGGCGCTTGCGCGAGGCGCTCGCGGAACAAGCGGGCGCGCTGCTTTCGCCGAAAATCGCCACGCCCGGTTCCCTGCTCAAGACGCCTGACCCGTTGATCGCGGCGGACTGGATGGAACGCGTGGCATGGCTCGAAACGCTCGAAGCCATCACCGAATGGGCGGACTATCAGGAATTGTTTCCGCAAGCGCCGGAGCCGGAAGGCGACTGGGCGCGCGGCCTTGCCGGCGAGTTCACGACGCTGCGCCGCACCTTGCAGGAAAACGGCCTCACCCTCGCGGCGGCGGCGCGGGTGCTCGGCGGCTCGGTGGAAGCCGGGCGCTGGGAGGCGCTGGGAAGACTGGAGATTCTGATGGAGCGCAGGCTCCGGGCATGGGGTCTGCAAAGCCGCAGCCGCGTCCTTGCGGGCGGCGTGGCGCTGCCGCCGGGAATCACCGCAGTGGTGCTGGCCGGCATCACGGAAACCCCACCTTTGTTAGAGAGAGAGCTGCTCGCGTGGGATGGCACGGTCACCGCCCTGATCGGCGCGCCGCAGAACGAGGCGGACGCGTTTTCCGCACTCGGCAGCCCGCTCGAATGCTGGACGCGGCGGACGATGCCATGGCCGGATGGCGTGCGCGGATCGGTTTTGTTAGCGGCCGATCCGCGGCAGGAGGCGGCCGAGGCGTTGCGCGTCATCGCGGAAAACCACACGCCGTCCGACGAGGTCGCGCTCGGATCCGCCGATACCACGACGGGCGACGAACTGGCGCGGATCTTCACGCGGGCTGGCTGGCCGGCCTTCCACCCGGCGGCGCAGCCGGTCGCCACTGGCCTGGCGCGATGGTTCAAGGTCTGGTCCGCCTGGCTGGAGGATGCGCAACTCGCGGCCATGGCGGATCTGTTAGCCATGCCCGAGACTTCCGCGCTCGTCGGCGGCAGCCGCGGCGAAAAAGCCGTGAGGCTTTCCCGTCTGCGCAACGACTGGATGGTCATCCGGCCAGACGACCTGCGGCACCGGATGCGGACCGCGCGTTTCCGCTCCGATGCCCGGCGGCAGTCCGCAGAGGAGGTCTTGCGCGCGGCAGAGGCGCTCGAACGCTGGCGCGGTGGGTTCCTGCGCGGGGATTTCCCCTCCGCCATGGAGGATTTGTTAGTTAAACTCATCTCCAATGGCACGGAAACCGCCGATGAAGCCGCCACCATCGCTACCTGGCTGGTGGCCGCCGCACCGGTGATGCGGCAGGTAAAACGCGAGCCCGCGTTCTGGATCGATCTGATGCTGGAGGAAATCCCCTCTCCAGCGCCGCAGCCGCCAGATGGCCGGGTGATCGATGTCCAGGGATGGCTCGAATTGTTTTATGAACCCGGCCGGCATCTGGTGCTCTGCGGCATGAACGAAGGCAAGGTTCCGGCACGCAACCCGGGCGATCCCTGGCTCGGCGAAACCGCCCGGAAACATCTTGGTCTGCCGGGAAATGCCGACCGCGCGGCCCGCGACGCGTTTCTCTATCAGGCGATGCTCGAGGCGCGGCGCGATGGCGGACGGGTGGATGTGCTCTGCGCGAAATCCGGCATCGGCGGCGAATCGCTGCTGCCCTCGCGATTGCTGCTGGCCGCCAGCCAAGGCGATCTTCCAGAGCGGGTGAAATTTTTGTTCCGTGGGATCGAACCTCCGGAAGCCGGCATGCGCTGGCACGCGGATTGGCAATGGCGGCCGCGCCAGGTGGAGATTCCGCAGCGGCTGCCGGTCACCTCGCTGGCAGCCTGGCTCGCCTGTCCGTTCCGTTTCTACCTGAAACACGCAGTCGGCATGCAAAGCCCGGAACCCGGCCGCGTGGAGTGGAACGCGCGCGACTTCGGCACCATCGCCCACGAAATTCTGGAACGCTGGGGTCGCGATATCGAAGCCCGCTCACTGGCAGATTCGTCCGCGCTCCACGCCTGGCTCTCCGCCGAGCTTGATCGCGTCGTTGGCGAGTGTTTCGACAAGCGCCCGCCACTGGCCGTGCGTGTCCAGACCGAGGCGCTGCGTCAGCGGCTCGGCTGGTTCGCCGAAGTCCAGGCCCGCATCCGCGGCGACGGCTGGGAAGTCAGCGAGGTGGAACAAAAATTCGAAATTCCTGTCGGGGC
The DNA here is from genome assembly GCA_030696085.1 of Luteolibacter sp. Lineage (GTDB taxonomy): Bacteria > Verrucomicrobiota > Verrucomicrobiia > Verrucomicrobiales > Akkermansiaceae > Luteolibacter. Next base: position 91,291 of record JAUYNL010000044.1, on the reverse strand, counting down.
CTCGGTGATCGTCGCGAAGATCGACCGCATCGACCGCCACCACGGATCCGGCCAGCTTCGCGTCATTGATTACAAGACCGGCAAGGTGGCCGGCGTGGCGGAAGAGCACCGGAAAAAGATCTCCGCCACCACCACCCTGCCCGCGCATCTCGGGCCTGAGTGTCCGGCGCTTTTTTCCGGTGTGCGGAATGGCAGGCCCGCGGACTTCCGCTGGACGAATCTGCAACTCCCGCTCTACGCGGTGGCGCTGAAAGCCCGCGATGGCATTGTGCCCGCGCCATGTTATCTCACCCTCGGCGCCACCGAGGCGGACGTGGATTTGTGCGAATGGACGGACTTCTCGGAAGATGATCTAACATCATCTGGAAACTGCGCCGAATGGATCGTGGGCAGGATCGCCGCCGGTGTTTTCTGGCCTCCAGCGGAAAAATCCCGCTACGATGACTTCGCGGCGCTTGCCGCCGGCCGCACGCTGGAGGAGATGTGCGCTCCCCTGGCTGGAACGCCAAGTTGATGGATCGGACAAGAGGGACGTTTGGAATAGGTTTCCCCTGATGCGGATGAATCTACGTGCCCGCCCGGGACCGTTGTCTCGAGGGATGTCCCGATTGTTCCGCTGCCGGGAGGGCTTGCGGATCCGCAGGACAGGATTGGAACAGGATGTTCCAGCCACACGATTGATGGGGCGATCCGGAAACGGCGCCCGCTCAGGCGGAGAGCCGGCTTTCGGCGCGGTCGGGCTGGATGAAATGGCTCCAGCTCTCATCGGCGAGGCCGTTTTCCTGAAGGCCGAAGAGCGGCCGCCAGCGTGGGGCGAAAGGCTTGCTGCGCGGGTGCATGCCGGCCTCGTGTGGAAGCTTGTTCGCCTTGCGGGTATTGCAGCGGAAACAGGAGGTGACGATGTTTTCCCAGGTGGTGCGCCCGCCCTTGTCGCGCGGGGTGACGTGGTCGAGATTGAGCTGGGTCTCAGGCAGGACCTTGGCGCAATATTGGCAGGTGAACTTGTCGCGCAGGAAGACATTGCGGCGGCTGAACCTCACCTCCAGGCGCGGCAGACGGTCGTAGATGGAGAGCACCACGATTTTCGGCACGAGGATGGCAATGCGCGCGCCGTGGATTTTTTCCGCCGCGCCGCAGGCTCCGGAGTAGCCGATCCATGAGTCGAGATCATGGGTGTTGAAGCGCTGCTCGCCCTCCACCTGCACGACTTGTGCATGGCCGATGCAGAGCAGATGCAGCGAGCGCCGGACCGAGCAGGTGTGCACCGGTTGCCAAAACCGGTTGAGCACGAGCACGGGGAGATCAAGCAGGGAATTCATGATCCTTTCCATCAAACGCCCGGAAGCTAGCAAAGCGCCGCGCTTCGGCAACCGAAAAGCTGCGGCGGCTGCCCGTATCGATGCACAAGCTTTGCATCGCTTGCTCCGCCCTTGTCGTGGGTGCGTGGCGGGGAATCATCCGCCGCCGCGTGGCTCCCCGCCCCGCATTCCCAGTCATGAAAGCGCATTGCATCACCGCCGCCCTGCTCTGGCTGGGCGCGGGTTTCCTGGAAATCTCCTCCGCCGGCGGCACCCCGCCACCTGCCGCCGCACCGGCCACTGGCCTCCTGCTCGGCAGGCTATCCAGGGACTCCCCGCATGAGCGGCTGGTGTCGGCTCCCGTGCTCTACCAGAACGATGCGAACCCATGGGTCCAGCAGGTGGCGCTGGTGGGCCAACTCCAGACGCAGTATGCCTATGGCTCGGACGCCTCGGGAAACTATGGCACGGGGGATTTGCGTGAACAATACACCTGGGGCGATGTCGAGGTCCGGCGCTTCCGGCTGGGCCTGAAGGGACGCTTGTTCAAGAAGCTGTTTTTTCTGAACCTGACGGACCTTTACCCGGACCTCTCGCCACGGATTTACAAGCGCATTCCGGAAACGTATTTCACATGGATGGAGAACGATGCCTTCAACATTTCCGCCGGCAAGACCGAGCTGAAGTTCAACCGCGAGCAGGAATATTCTTCTCGCGACTTCATTCCCTTCGAGCGCACGGCGCTGGGGAACATGCTCTATGGCGGCGAGCTTGTGGGTGCGTGGATCTGCGGCAAGGACATCGCCGGTGGTTGGTTGTATTATCTCGGCGCATACTCGAATGATCGCCAGGACGAGATGGCGGACTTCGATGGCGGCGCAATGGTGCTTGGCAAGATCGGCTATAACTATACCGCGGCGACAGCTTTCGATCTCGCCGAGGTGAAGATGCAGTGGCTTCACAACACGAAGCCCGGCTACGCCGCAAGCACCGATTGCCTGGCCTCGCCGTCCTATTCGGACTCTTTCTCGCTTTCCAATGAAATCAACTGCGGCCGCTTCGGCCACACCGCGGAGTTCCTATGGGCGGATGGCGCCAACGACCGCGCGGATGTCTGCGGTCTGTCCACCATGAACACTTGGGCGTTCACGAAAAAACTCCAACTCGCCAGCGTGACCGAATTCGCAGGCAGCCGCGAGGACAACGGCGTGATCCTGCCCGCCCGCTACGAGGCGCTCTCGCCCGGGCTGGTGGACAAAAAGGGCGACGCCTATTTCGCCACCTACGCCGGACTCAACTATTACATCGACAGCCACCGGCTCAAGCTGATGTCCGGCGTGAAATACAGCCACCTCCACGGCGGCCCGGACGGCGGCGACTTCAATGGCTGGACCTGGCTGGCCGGCGTACGGATGGCGTTCTAACGAATTTTTAGGACGATACCGGGACTACCAGTCCCAGCCCGTGGAAGGGACAAGCCGTCCCTTCTCTTCCCCCGCGCCCGAGCGGGCTTGGAAAGGCTGGATGAAGGACTCACCAATCCGGCATCAGGCTGAACCAACAATCCACCGGAACCATGGGCGACAAATCCCCCGAAGCAAACCAGAAGAAGTCCGCGCGGCAGCAGGCCAAGCTGGCTGGCATCAAGAAGTAATGCCAGGCGCCGGATTGGGTTGCCAATCGACCGGACGCCAGCATACATTCGGTCCGCCGCAAGGCAAAGCGCTTGAGAAGCCTCATGGTGTAATGGTAACACTCCGGATTCTGATTCCGTCATTCTAGGTTCGAGTCCTAGTGAGGCTACTTGTTCGGGCATGCGATCAAGTGGGAGTGCGGGCGGCCTGGCCCCAGGCACCTTTTCCGCGGCAACACCTCACCGGCTCTCCAATACCTCGATCGCCGCTTGATTCTTGTATTCCTTCGCGAGGTCCAGGGCGGTGACTCCCTGTTTGGATTTGAGCTGGGGATCGGCCTTGTGATCGAGCAGCAGGCGAATAATTTCCTTGCCGCCGCTGGCCGCGGCCTCGTGCAGCGGAGAGCCGCCAAGCTCGCTCAAGGCCATGGCGTCCGCGCCGCCGGCGAGCAAGGCCCGGGCATTCGCGAGTTGGTTTTTGGCGGCGGCGTGGTGGAGCGGTGTCCAACCCGCCTTGTCGGGCGTGTTCGGTTTGGCACCGGCCTTGAGCAGGGCGAGCAGGACGTCCTGATTGTTGCGGTCGATGGCGAGGTGGAGCGGGCTGCGCTGCGAGGCGTTCTCGCTGTTCGGATCGGCTCCGGACTCCAGCAGCAGAACGGCGATGGCGGTTTTGTTGCGGAGGATCGCCTGTTCGAGCGGCGGGCGGGAGTTGTCGCGGCCGCCCTTGTGAAGGCTTGCCGGATTCTGGCTGAGATGAAGTTTCACGTCGTTGATGTCATCCTTGGCGATCGCCTCATCGATGGTTTGATAGACCGGGGTGGCGGCCACCACGCCGGTGACGCCTTTTTCCGGGACTTCGATTCCGGCGGTCCAGGCGATGGCGTTGAGCACGAGTTTGCGAAAGTCGTCATTGCCCCAATGGTGGTGGAAATGGCCGCCGGTGAAGCCGAAACCACGGGCGCGGCCCGGGTTTTCCACGGCCCAGGCGAGCGTCTGCGGCACTTGATCGGCGATTTGCTTGCGGATTTCCGGGTTTCCGGAGCGCGGCCCGTCGGCACCCAGCGAACTGGCGGGCGGCAGTGCCCGCATCAGCGGGATGACTCCCTCGCGGAAACGGATGTGATAGTAAAACTCCTCCTCGATCTGGAATGGCCTTACGCCGCAGGTGACCGGGTGCTCGGCGAGCAGCGGATCCTTCATGTTCCACACCGGATTGACCGACCAATTCACCTGGAAATGGCCGCCGATGGCTTCATCGAGGAACTCCGCCATCTCGGCATCGGTCGGTTCGAGCGCATAGTGGAGGACCACCAGGCCCTTGCCGGCGGAGTGGCGCCGGCGCAATTCCGCCACATGGCCCTTGGCGGCGTGGGAGTCCTGGCCATCGCTGTAGATCACGAGTGTGTCCGCGGCGGCGGCTTTCCCGGCGTCCGCGGGCCAACCGGGGCTGACCTCGGCGGTGATGCCGAGACCGCTGGCATTGAGGTGTCTCGCCAGCAGTTCACAGCCGGCGGGATGCTCGTGCTGGCCGGGAGCATGGCTTTTCGGGCCGGCGATGAGCAGCACCGACTTTTCGCCCGGAGCGAGCGGCGAAAACAGCAACAAAAGCAACAGGCAGGGTTTCGTGAATTTCATGGCGTGAATGGCGGGATTGCGGAGGATCGATCCTGATTCCTCACAAACGGCTGAAAAAACGGCAGGTTTTCAAAAGTATGAGAGATCCCCGGGTAAATCCAACCGGATTGGCCATATTGCCACCGCCGGAGATCCCACACAACAAACTATCCATCCAATATCATGAATCGCAGGGCATTTTTAGGAAACTCCACCTTGTTGAGCGCCGGTCTCGTGGCGGGTCCGGCTTTCGCCGCCATCACTCCGGGATCCTCGAAAAAAATCAAAGTCGGCCTGATCGGCTGCGGCGGCCGTGGCAATGGCGCGCTCAAGGATTTCATGGCGGCATGCAAAATCCTCGGCATCGAGGCCGAACTCGTCGCCACCGGGGACGCCTTCAAGGACAAGGCGGATGGTGTCGGCAAACAACACGGTCTCGCCACGGAGCGCTGCTTTGGTGGTTTCGATAGCTACCAGAAAGTGGTCGCCACTGACTGCGACTACGTCCTGATGGCCACTCCTCCGTCGTTTCGCCCGCTGCATTTCGCCGCCGCCGTGGAAGCGGGCAAACATTGTTTCATCGAAAAACCTGTGGCCGTGGATCCGGCGGGAGCCCGCTCGGTCATCGCCACGGGCGAGAAGGCCAAGGCCAAGGGCCTGGCCGTGGTCACCGGCACCCAGCGCCGCCACCAGTTGGACTACCTCCGCAACAAGGCGCTCATCGACGCCGGCGCGATCGGCCAGATCAAGGGCGGCGTGGTCCAATGGAACGGCACGGTGCCATGGATCAAGCGCCGTAACGAGGGTGAATCCGACGCCTCCTACATGGCCCGCAACTGGCTCAACTTCACCGAACTTTCCGGCGATCACATCGTCGAGCAGCACGTCCACAATCTGGATGTCGCCGTCTGGTTCCTCGGCCGCCTGCCGGTGAGCGCCATCGGCTTCGGTGGCCGTGCCCGCCGCGAAACGGGCAACATGTTCGATTTTTTCAGCGTGGATTACGACTTCGGGGACGATGTCCACATTCACAGCCAGTGCCGTCAGCTTTCAGGAGCCTACGGCCGCGTCGGCGAGATGTTCACCGGCACCGAAGGTTCGTGTTACGGCGGCGGCAAGCTGAAAGGCAAAAATGTCGAAATCGCGGAGATCAAGATGGATTCGGATAACGGCCAGGTCCAAGAGCATGTGGACATGATCCGCAGCGTGATGACCGGCAAGCCGCTCAATGACGCCAAGCGCATCGCCGAGGTCACCACCGTGGCCATCATGGGCCGCATTTCCGCCTACACCGGCCAGATGGTTCGTTGGAGCGATGTCATGGAAAATGAGAGTTCGCCATTTTTTAATCTGAGCTGCACGCCCACGGCGCTCGATTTCGAGAAAGGCGCGGTCCAGGTTCCGGCCGAAGTGCCGCCGGTACCCGGCAAAGCCTGATCACCGCTTGCGGGGCGAAGTTTTTTCATCGCTGGAATCCTTCCGCAGAAAGGGTTCCAGCCATTTGGCGCGGTGGGGCCAAAAACAAAACTTGCATCGGCTTTCGCGCCGACATAGCTTACCGGTCGCCTGCAAGCTAATTGGCATTGCAAGCGCGCTTTGTTGAGTCTCTGACGCCGTAATCAAAGGAAGTGTGGAATGAATTGGCGTTATTAGAACTGAAAACAATGGATATCTACGTGGGCAACCTGCCCTACACTGCTACTGAAGGAGACGTCTCTGGTCTCTTTGCCGCTTATGGACCTGTTGAACGGGTCAAAATCATCACTGATCGCGAGACCGGACAATCCAAGGGATTTGCCTTCGTCACTCTTGGCGACCAATCCCAATTGAACGCGGCCATTGAAGCCCTCAATGATTACGATTACAACGGACGTCCGCTCCGCGTGAACGCCTCCGAACCCAAGGAAGCCCGGCCCGGTGGTGGCGGTGGCTACGGTGGTGGCGGCGGCGGCGGCTACAAAGGTGGTGGCGGCGGCGGCTACAAAGGCGGCGGCGGCGGCGGCGGCTACAAAGGTGGCGGCGGTGGTGGCGGCTACAAAGGTGGCGGCGGCGGCGGCAAAGGCGGCGGCGGCTGGTAACACCACGTCCTGACTGAATTTTTCATCACACCCGGCCTCCTCCAAGGGGCCGGGTGTTTGCTTTGCCGCTCCGCCGTATGAATCCCTCGTGCGCCCACGCGCGTCATTGGGCTTCCGCCGGGTTCTCCGCCGATAAGAACGACTTGCTGCACAGCTCGGCATATTTTCCGCCCTGGCCAAGCAGCTCGGAGTGGGTGCCCTGCTCGATGAGCTCGCCTTTTTCGAGCACATAGATGCGGTCCGCGTTCTGGATGGTGGAAAGCCGGTGGGCGATGACGAAGGCGGTGCGGTTTTCCATCAGATGATCCAGCGCGTCCTGGATCTGGCGCTCGGTTTCGGAATCCACCGATGCGGTCGCCTCGTCCAGCAACAGGATCGGCGCGTTCCTGAGCAGCGCCCGTGCGATCGATAGTCGTTGTTTTTCGCCACCGGAAAGTTTCACGCCGCGCTCGCCGACATTGGTGTCGAGTTGCTGCGGCAGCTCGCGGACGAATTCCTCCGCGTGGGCGGCGGCTAGGGCGAGCCACAGGTCGTCATTTCCGGCATCGCGGCGGGCGAGCAGCAGGTTCTCCCTCACGGTGCCGTTGAAGAGGAAGGGTTCCTGGGTGACGTAGGCGAGGCGCTCGCGCAGCGAGGACTTCGCCAGCGTGTCGATGGGGATGCCGTCGATGGTGATGCTGCCCGAGGTGGTTTCGTAAAAACGCGCCAGCAGCGAGAGCACGGTGGTCTTGCCCGCGCCGGTGGAGCCGACGAGCGCGATGGTTTGTCCGGGCGGCGCATCGAGGGTGATGCCGCGCAGCGTCGGCTGGTCCTGATAGGAAAACGAGACGTTTTCAAAACGCACATGGCCGCGGATTTTTTCCGGCAACGTGCCCCCCCGCTCCGAGTTGGCCTCCTCGCCGGCATCGAGGATCTCGAACACCCGGTCCGCCGCCGCGCGACCTGATAGAAGCATCTGATTGAGCGAGTTCAGGCGGTCGATCGGTTCATAGAACAAGGAGAGGAATAGCAGGAACTTGGTGAAATCGCCAAGCGTGAGCCCGCCCTTCATCACGGCCGCGCCGCCGAAGGCGAGCACCAGCACGTAGCCCGTCATGCGCAGGAACGACATGCCCGGCGAGTAGAGCGCCCACCATTTCATCATCCGCAGCGTGGTCTGGCGGAGTTGGTCGGAAAAGCGGTTGAATCGCGCGTGTTCGGCGTTTTCCGCGGCGTAGGCCTTGATTTGGCGCACGCCGGAAATGTTGTCATGCAGCAGCGCGTTGAGATCGGAGGCGGCATCGCGCTGGTTGCGATAGCGGTCGCGGCCCTTGGTCGAGTAGATCCATGCCCCAAGCGCCAGCACCGGCACCGGCAGCGTCGCCCATGCGGCCACAGTGGGATTGAGAAAAAACAGAAAGACCCCGATGCCGAGCACCTGCAGCGCCGCAACCAACCCTTGCTCCACACCGTCTATCAGGACGCGCTCCATGTTGGTCACGTCCTCGACCACGCGGGTCATGATGTCGCCGGTGCGGCGCGTATCGAACCAGCTCAGTGGCAGTCGCTGGATTTTCGCGTAAAGGTCCGAGCGGATGTCGAAAATCACCTTCTGCTCGAACACGTTGTTGATGAAAATTCGCAGCGAATTCAGGCCGTCTTTTGCCAAAAAACCAAACAGCGCGATGAAAATCCAAAAAGAAAATTCATGGTGTCGGCCGGGATTGGGGATGATGTGGTCGATCACATGACCGGTCGCATTCGGGAACACGAAGACGGCCGAGGTCATCCCGATGGCGCAGGCAAGCTGGGCGCTAGCGAGTCCCGGGTAGTGGCGCAGGTAAGAAAAAACGCGGAGAATCGACTTCATGGATGGGCGAGCGATGGCTTTCCGTGGGTGCTTTGTAAAGCCAAGCGACCGGGAAGTTGTGAAGTTGGTGAAATTTGGGAAAATTGGGGTTGCGGAGGCGGATCGGGACTTCCTAGTGTTCGCGCACACGGAATTCAACGATCACTTTTCAAACCCATGGCCAACGTCTTCGGAATCCTCACTGCTATCGTCCTCGCCCTCGCGGCCTTCGTCGCATACAAAAACAAGTCCGCCTACGAGACGCAAATCGCGGAGACCGCGACCCAGAAAAACAATCTGGTGAAAAGCCAGGACCGCTTCAAAACCGCCCAGGAAAGCCTCGCCGCGACCGTCGCGACCCGGGCTGAAGTGGATGCCGCGATTGTTTCTCTGACTGAGGAGTCCGCGACTCAGAAAAAGCTCAATGAGGATTTGAAGCTGCAGATCGAGACCAAGACGACCAAGGTTGCCGCGAACAAGCAGCAGCTAGACGATGTTCGCGACAAAACCGAAAAAGTCGGAAACCTCAAGGAACTCGCCGAGAAAATGCGCGAAACCAACGCCGAACTTGAAGAACTCGGCCAGTCCATCACGGCGGTCGAGGCAAAGCTCGCCAATCTGACCGCCCAGAGCAGCCAGGCGGAAAGCCAGGCCACCACCCTCCGCACCAAGCTGGAGATCGTCGGCTCCGGCCAGTCGCTGCCCACGCTCAACACCCGCATCCGCTCGATTTACCCGTCCTGGGGCTTCGTGACCCTGGCCGCCGGCAACAACGAGGGCGTCACCGGCAACTCCACCCTCAATGTCGTGCGCGGAGGAGAAACCGTCGCCCAGTTGCTGGTAACCGCCGTGGAAAGAAACTCAGCTTCCGCCAGCATCGTTCCGGATTCGCTCGCGCCGGACGTCGTCCTGATGGCGGGAGACCAAGTGGTCGCCACCCGCAAAGACAACAAGCCCGCCCGCAACTGAAGCTCCTGATTTTCCACATCGCCCAATTTCCACAAACCCCATGAAAGCCATTCTCTACGTTGTCGCTCTTCTTGCCGCCCTTGGGGCCGGCTATTTCACCCTCGAACATTCCAGGAAGTTCGGGGAGCTCGAAGAAGTCCGCGTCAAGACAATCGCCGACAACAAGGCGGTGTCCGCCAATGCCGATGTGAAGGAAAATGAGCTCAAGAAGGAAAAAGACGCTCTTGTCGTTGTTGAACAGAGTCGCGAGGAGCTGACTCAAGGCATCGCCGCCCTCAAATCCTCAGGAGCCACCGTGCAACGCGAAGCCGCCGACCTCGATGGCACGCTCAAAACCCAGGAAGAGGAATTCGCCGAGCTCAACAAGACGCTTGAGGAAGTCGCCACCATCGTCAAGGACCTGGGCCAGGACGTCACCCTTGATAATTTGGGCGACAAGATCCAGGCAATCGAAGAGGATCGCGAGGGCCGCAAGACCAAGCTCGATGAACTGGAAACCCTTGCCGGTTCCGCCGAAAAGGCCCTCTCCACAAACCGCGCCGAGGTGGATCGCCTCGTAAAACGCGAGATCGAGCGCAACGCCCGCCTCAGCCGCAACGCCATGGAAGCGGTGGTCACCGCAGTGAATCAGGATTGGGGATTCCTGGTGATTGGAGCGGGCTCCAACTCCGGGTTCACCCCACAAACCAGTCTTCTCGTGCAGCGTGACGGTCGCATGGTCGGGCGGGTGACCCCCTCGGCCATCGAGCCCACCCAGACCATTGCCGAGATTGATTTCGACAGTGTGGCAGCCGGCGTGCGCATCCAGCCGGGGGACCGCGTGATTCTCAGCAAAGCCTCCTCAAATTGAGGAATTTCGGATTTCCAATTTCACAGGCCCCGCAAGCTTCCATGCTTTGCAGCTAGTTTTATCTTCGACCCATGAAGCGCAATTCCTTCCTGCTGCTCGCCTCGATTTTCTGCGCCGCATCCGCGTTTGTTTCCTGTGCGAAGGAACCTGAGAAAAAACCCGTAGGGCCCGTTTCCGAAACCAGCAAGATTCCATGGAACAGTCCCGTCGCCGGCCAAGGCCAGGGGCAGTTCGGCATGATGCCGCAGAACCAATACCGGAGATAATCCGCGATCCTATTTCGGCGGAGCCGCCGCAGTATTTTGATTTGCAGGCACGAACTTGAGGCCGCCGCCGTTGATGCAATAGCGCTTGCCGGTCGGCGTGCTGAAACCCTCGCCTTCGAACACATGGCCGAGGTGGCCGTCGCACTTCGCGCAAATGACTTCCACCCGGACCGCACCGAGGCTGATGTCCTTGCGGGTTCGCACGTTTTGCGCCTTCGCAGGATCGTAAAACGACGGCCATCCGCAGCCGGAATCAAATTTTTCCCGTGATGAAAACAACAAGGCATCACAGCCGGCGCAGTGATACGAGCCTTCTCCCTGGTGCTTGAACTCCTTGTAAACCTCGCCATTCGCACGTTCCGTGCCCGCCTCGCGGAGGATGCGATATTGTTCCGCCGTGAGTATTTTCCTCCACTCCGCATCGGTTTTCACTACCTTGCCGGCAGGTTCGGCGGGTGTCTCGGATGACGTTTCCATGGCTGTCTTCTTCTCATCCCCGGCGGAGCAGTCCGCAAGGAGGAAAACGCAGCCGAAGGTGGAGAAAATTCGAAATTTCATCAATCGTCCGAGGCATTTGCGCCCATCCTATTCCATCCATTCCTCGCGGGGCGGCGGGGCTGCCGACTCAGGCGAACTGCTCGCGCAGTGCGGCCATCGTGTAATCGCGGTTGAGGCGCGCGATGTGCTCCACGCTGATTTCCTTCGGGCAGGCGGCTTCGCACTCGTATTGATTGGTGCAGTTGCCAAAACCCTCGGCATCCATCTGGCGCACCATCGCCAGCACGCGTTTGTCGCGCTCCGGCTGCCCTTGTGGCAGGTGTCCGAGGTGGGAAACCTTTGCCGCCACGAAAAGCATGGCGGAGGCATTCTTGCACGATGCCACACAGGCACCGCAACCGATGCAGGCGGCGGCGTCAAAGGATGTGTCCGATTCGTCTTTCGGAATCGGCAGCGTATTCGCATCGATCGCGGAGCCGGTGCGGACATCCACATAACCACCGGCGGCGATGATGCGGTCGAAGGCCTCACGATCCACGATGAGATCCCGGATCACCGGGAAGGGATTCGCCCTGAACGGCTCGACCCATATGGTATCTCCATCCGAGAATTTCCGCATGTGGAGCTGGCAGGTGGTCACTCCCCGGTCCTTGCCGTGGGGAATGCCGTTGATGGTCAGTGAGCAGGTGCCGCAAATTCCCTCGCGGCAATCGTGGTCGAAATGAATCGGTTCCTCGCCCTTGATCACGAGCCGCTCGTTGACGATATCGAGCATTTCGAGAAATGAAGCCTCCGCGGGAATGTCCCTGGCATCGTAGGTTTCGATTTTACCCTGGGCTTTCGGCCCGGCCTGCCGCCAAACTTTGAGTGTCAGATTCATGGGATGCGATACGGGAGCTTGTGGGGGGAACGGCGAAGTGCGCCACGATTCCCCGATGCGCGGAGGTTAATCGGCATCGCGTTGCGGGCTAGGAGAAAAAATCGGAATTATGCTCCATTTCTCCAATTTTCACCGCATCAATTGACCCTGCGAACACCCTTTGATTCAGACGGTGGCTATTTTTTCACAAAACCGATTTGACGATCCGCGACGTAAGAATTAAATTTTCGCCGTCGTAAGACAAAGGCGGCCCGATTGAGCGTCCCTTGGGTTTTTGGGTTTTTCCCGGGGATAATCGATCGGGCCGCTTCGCGTACCGCTGGTACGCGTACCCGCCGACACCGTGTGGATCGGAAATGCCCTGCTCGGGGTGGACTGGGACCGGTGGCCCAGGTGATGGTGGATACGCCGGTATGCCTCCCCGGCTGATTGATTGAAATCGAAGGTATTGCCGTGGTCACAACCCACAAGCCATCGCTATCTGCATTCCGAGACCGGGTTTCCGCATCAAAGTTTCTCCTGCGCGAGTTTCGGATCCTTCCAGGTGGACTGCACGTAAACCTCACGCAGTTCCTTGGGGCCGATCTGGCAGGGACTGTGGGCCATGAGGTCCGCGCCCTTGTTGTTCTTAGGAAAGGCAATGACCTCGCGGATGCTGTCCTCACCGGCCACCAGCATGGCGATGCGGTCCAGGCCGAGGGCGAGCCCGCCGTGTGGCGGCGCGCCAAAGCGGAAGGCGTCGAGAATGTGGCCGAACTTGATCTGCTGTTCTTCCGGGCCGACACCGAGCACCTCGAACATTTTCGCCTGAAGGTCCTTTTCGTGAATCCGGATCGAGCCGCCGCCGAGTTCGTAGCCATTGAGCACCACGTCATAGGCCACGGCTCTAACATTCGCGAAATCGCCGGCTTCGAGTTTCTCCATGTCGTCCGGATGCGGGCGGGTGAAGGGATGGTGCACCGCGCCCCAGTGGCCTGTTTCCTCGTCGAGCGCGAGCAGCGGAAAATCGACGACCCAGAGGAAATTGAAGGCGTTGGAGTCCTTGAGGATTTCCATCATCACCGCGCATTCGGTGCGGACGCGGCCGAGAATGGTGCTCACCGAATCGCGCGATCCGGCGGCGAAGAACACGATGTCGCCATCCGCAAGATCGAGCTTGGAGATGACATTGGCTTTTTCCGCATCGTTGAAAACCTTCCAGAGCGGACTCTTGTATTCGCCGTTTTCGAGTTTGATGAAGGCGAGGTTTTTGACGGGAAGACCGGCTTGCACGGCGATCTCGTTGAGGCGGTTCATCTGGCCGGTGGTGACGCCGGCGAAACCCTTGGCGTTGATCGCGCGCACCACGCCGCCGCCTTCAAGAATGCCGCGGAAGATCTTGAAGTCGGTGTTTGCGAAGACATCGCCGAGATCGGTGATCCTCATGTCATAGCGCGTGTCCGGTTTGTCGGAGCCGTAGATGTCCATCGCATCGACATAGGTCATGCGCGGGAAGCTTTTCGGGATCTCCACGCCGAGACCGGCCTGGAACATCGATGCTAACAGACCTTCGACGAGTTTGATGATGTCCTCCTGGCCGATGAAACTGGCCTCGAGGTCGATCTGGGTGAACTCGGGCTGGCGGTCGGCGCGCAGGTCCTCGTCGCGGAAGCAGCGGGCGATCTGATAGTATTTCTCCAGGCCGGCCACCATCATGAGCTGCTTGTATTGCTGCGGGGCCTGCGGCAGTGCGTAGAAGCGGCCGGGGTTGAGGCGGGACGGCACGAGGAAGTCGCGCGCGCCTTCAGGAGTGGGGTTGGATAGAATCGGCGTTTCGATTTCGAAGAACCCGGATTCATCCAGATAGCGGCGGGCGGCGGAGGTGATCACGCTGCGCTGGCGGATGTTCCTGCTCATGCGCGCGCGGCGCAGGTCGAGATAGCGGTATTTCATCCGCAAATCCTCGTTGGAAAGCTCCTTGTCTAGCTGGAAGGGCAGCACGTCAGCCTTGTTGACGATGCGCAGTTCCTTGGCAACGATTTCGATCGCTCCGGTGCCGATCTTGTCGTTGACGGTGCCTTCGAGGCGCTTGGAAACGCTGCCGATGACCTGCACGACATCCTCCTCACGCAGGGTGTGGGAGAGTTTCGCGAGTTCGGCATCCTGCTCGGGATGGAACACGCATTGGGTGAGGCCCTCGCGGTCGCGCAGATCGATGAAGATCACGCCGCCGTGGTCGCGGGCGGAATTCACCCAGCCGATCAAGGTGACGGTTTGGCCGATGTTGGATTCGCGGAGTTCGTTGCAGTGGTGGGTGCGCATGGGGAAAAGGTTTGCTGGTTTTCAGTGTTCGGTTTTCAGGCAAGCAGCGGGCCGTCAGGTTGTTGGAGGCGGTCGGTGAGCCAATCGACGGCGGATTCGGCGTTGCCGGATTCCTCGGTGCGGCTGGCGAGGATCTTGAGCTTGAGTTCGGGATACTCGGTGCCGACGACGAGGGCGAAGCGGGCGCGGGATTTTTCGGCGCTTTGGAATTGTTTGGCGACCTTGGCGGGTGTTAGGGAGAGATCGGCGGAGATGCCGGCGCGGCGGAGATCGGTGACGAGCTTGAGGGCCTCGGGGCGTTTGCATTCATCGGCCACGACGACGAACACATCGCAGGCGGCGGCGTTGCGCTGGAGCCAAACTTCCATCCGCACAGCGGCGTGGGTGGTTTCTTCGATGAGATTGCGGATGACGTAGTCGCCCATCGCGAATCCGGAGGCGGGCAGATCGACGGCTCCATCGGAAATGGTGGCGACGAGTGTGTCGTAGCGGCCGCCCCCGGCGACGGCGCGCATGGATTTTTTCGAGTCGAAGATCTCGAAGACGACGCCGGTGTAATAAGCGAGACCGCGGACGATGGAGAGATCCAGTTCGATGAAGTCGCCGAATCCGCGGGCGCTTAGATCGTCGCGGATGGCGAGATAGGCCGGCGAGGCGTTGGCGGGCTCCGCGATGAACTCGCGGACCTGGGCGGTGCTTAGAGAAAAAGCGGCGAGTTTTTGCGCGAGGACCTCGGGTTTTTCGCGTTCGATCTTATCGACGATGTTGAGGAAATCCGGGATCGCTTCTTCGGCCACGCCGTGGCGCGAGGCGAACTCGATCCATGCGTGCCGGTCCGAAGCGCGGACCACGAAATCTCCGGCGACAAAGCCGAAGGCGAGCATCGTTTCGATGGCCAGCGCGATCAGCTCGGCATCCGCCGCAGGGCCACCCTCGCCGATGATGTCCACGTTGAACTGATGGAACTCGCGTCCCCTGCCCTTCTGCGGTTTTTCGTAGCGGAAACACTGGCCGATTTCGAACCACTTGAGCGGTTTCGGGAAATCCCGCTGATGCTGGGCGACGAGGCGTGCCAGCGAGGCGGTGACCTCGGGGCGCAGCGTGACGTCGCGCCCGCCCTGGTCCTCGAAGCGGAAAAGCTGTGCGGAGAGCTCGCCGCCGGATTTTTTCAGGTAAAGCGCGGTGTCCTCCAGGATGGGCGATTCGTATTCGACATAGCCGCAGCGGCGGGCGACCGAGCGCCAGGTCTCGAAGAGATAATTCCGGACCGCGCATTCGCGTGGAATGAAATCACGGAATCCGGGAAGCGCTTGAAAGGATGGTCCTGCCATGGGAGGGCGGCGAGAATGCACGCCGGTTCCGGCATTTCAAGGCAGGATTGCGCATCCACATGGCGGCATGCTGGATCACTGCACCAGATGCGCGCCCTGCGACGGGCGGGAGGCGAAGATCTGGGGCGTGATGCCGGTGGTTTTTTCATATTCCGCCGCTAGGGTGGCGGCGATTTCCGTGGCCTTGCGGGATTCGCAGAGGGTGACGGTGGAGCCGCCAAAGCCGCCGCCGGTCATGCGCGCGCCGATGACGCCGCCGCCGCGCCCGATCTTGCGTGCGATCTCGACCATGATGTCGAGCTCCTTGCAGGAAACCTCGAAGTCATCGCGCAGGGAATCATGGCTGGCGGCCATCAGCGGGCCGAGGGTTTCAAAATCATTGCGGGCGAGGGCGGCCGCCGCCGCGATGGTGCGGGAAATCTCACCGACCACATGGCGGGCGCGGCGGTTGACGGGTGCGCCGAGGCGGTCCCAGCTCGCCTGCACGTCGGCGGCGGTGACATCGCGCCAGGACGCCTTGCCCAGAATGGCCAGACCTTCCTCGGTGTGCTTGCGGCGTGCGGCGTAGCCTCCGTCCGAAAGTTCGTGGTGGACCATGGTGTTGGAGATCAGCACGGTGAGATCCGGGTTTTCGAAAGGAATCAGATCCGGCTCGCCGGACCGGCAATCGATCAGGACCAGGCGGTTTGGTTTTCCGAAAGCCGAGGCGAACTGGTCCATGATGCCGCAGGGCACATGGGCGAAGTCATGTTCGGCTTTTTGGCAAAGCAGGGCCTTTTCCTTGGTTTCGAGGCGGGTATCGAGCAAGCCTTCGAGGAAAGTGGCGGTGGCGCATTCCAGCGCGGCGGATGAGGACAGGCCGGCACCTCCGGGCACGGAGGAGTGGATGCAGGCGTCGAAGCCCGGAATGTGGTGGCCGCGGTCCTGGAAACCGCAGATGACCCCGCGGATGTAGTTCGACCACTTCGGTTCGCCTTCATGCTGCGGTTTGGAGACATCGAAGATGGCGATTTCCTCACCGAGGGCGGTGGCGACGCGGGCGTCGGAGGTGCCATTGGAGCAACCGGCGATGACGATGTAACGATCAATGGCGAAGGGCATGACAAAGCCGTCGCAGTAGTCGATATGCTCGCCGATGAGGTTCACGCGCCCGGGAGCGGCGGCGGTGATGGTGGCCTCGGACTGCAGCAGGCTGAGCAGGCGCGAGGCGGCGTCGGAAACGAGATCATTGAGATCGGGGTTGATCTGGAGCATCTGGATTTTCGGGTTAGGTGGTTTCTGGCGCAGACGGCTGATCGAGGCGGCGCCGGTAGCTTTCGACGGACTGGGTCCATACGGAGTGGATTCCCTCCACCGAGCGCAACCACACCGCACGGTGCATCATGAGCATTGCGGGGGCAAGGTAGAGTAACTCGGAGAGCTCGTTTTTCGAAAGCCCGGAAGGGCCGAGGGTGAGGCAACGCTCGGCGAGTGCCTCGCCGACATCCGTGAGCTCCGATTGTTCTAACAAAGAGACGTGGACTCCGTTGACATAGGGATCCACGACGGCGGCGATGACGCCGCGGCGGGCGTCCGCGGCGGCGTCCAGCGCGGGATCGAGCGCGGCGGTGGCCTCGTCCGCCAGGCGGATGACCTGTGGCGGCTTGAGCTCCTCCGGGGTGGCGAGAATCCTGCGTTTCGCGAGGGCTTTGCCGTAGCGCGAGCGACTTGTCCAGACGGAGACGGGCGCGGCGAGCAGCAGGCCCACCAGGATGGGGGACATCCAGGCGGCGAATACCACGCTGATTCTGATCGCCAGGACGGTCCATGCCGCGCCTAGCAGGGTGGGGAACGCGTGAAAACGGATGGCATCGCCCCAGGAGGTGCCGTCGGTCTCGCGGTTTTGATTGCCCCATCCGACAGCGCGGCCGAGCGCGATGCTGAGCACCATCAGGGTGTGTGCGGCCATGATACAGGGCGCGAGCAGCATGGAAACGAGTGTTTCCAGCAAGGACCCGGCGAGAATGGGCAGCAGCCCGCCGAAGGAGCGCCGGATGTCGCGGGTGAAGATGGCGCGGGTCACGGCCAGGATCTTGGGCAGGAACAACAGAGTGAAGATGAAGACGGTTAGAATAAGGCTTTGTTCGATGCCGTTGAAGCCGAACCAGCGTTCCACATAGCTCTCGAAAGGAAGCTGGCTGAGCTTGCTGGAGAAGCGGTCCCATGCGACCCAGGTTCCTAACAGCAGAAAAAGGAACCACAAGGGGCTGCCGAGATAGGCCATGATGCCCATGAAAAGGTGCATGCGCACGGAAAACGGCAGCTTGCGGGCGAAAATGAGCCACATGTGCTGGAGGTTTCCCTGGCACCAGCGCCGGTCGCGGATCAGGTGGTCCACCAAGGTGGGCGGGGCTTCCTCGTAGGTGCCCTCGATGTCCCACGCGAGCCAGACTTCCCAGCCATGCGAAACCATCAGGGCGGCTTCGACGAAATCGTGGCTGAGGATGCGCCCGCCGAAGGGCTCGCGGCCTGGCAGGGCGGGCAGTTCGCAGAATTCCGAGAAGGGCTTGAGGCGGATCAGCGCGTTGTGGCCCCAGTAGCTGCCGCCGCCGAGTTGCCAATAATTGAGTCCGCGGATGAAAAGCGGGCCGTAGAGCCGCATCGCAAACTGCTGGAGCCGTGTGAATACCGAGGAGCCGCGGATGAGTTTGGGCGGCGTCTGGAG
This sequence comes from Luteolibacter sp., assembly GCA_030696085.1. Classification (GTDB taxonomy): domain Bacteria; phylum Verrucomicrobiota; class Verrucomicrobiia; order Verrucomicrobiales; family Akkermansiaceae; genus Luteolibacter. Next base: position 73,041 of record JAUYNL010000044.1, on the reverse strand, counting down.
GATGCCGAGGCGCGGATAGGCTTCCATCACGCGGGCCATTTTCACGATGTCCGCGCCGTCCATCAGGCTGTCGGCATCGAGCACGAGCATGGCTTCGTAGCCACCGCCCCAGGTGCGGACGAAGTCACCGATGTTGCCCGCCTTGCGGTTTTCGTTGGTTTTTCGCCGACGGTAATAGATGCGGCCGAAGCCGCCGAGTTGGCGGCAGAGATTGGTCCACGATGTTTCCTCCATCACCCATAGATCGAGGTCGCGGGTGTCGCTGAGGATGAAGAAATCGAAGGCTGCGAGCTGGCCGGTGGCATCGATGGAACGGTAGATCGCCTCGATCCGGGCGCAGACTTTCACGCTGTCCTCGTTGTAAACGGGCATCACCACGGCGTGGCGTTTGCCCAAAGGGCCGGCTTTCGCATCGGCGAGCTTGGTGATGCGCACGGCGCGTTTGCGGCCGATGAGCATGTCGAGTGCGCCGAAGATCGCATGGAAGGAGCCGAGCACCAGCAAGCCGTTGAGCAGGATGAAGACTGCCAGCAGCGGAAAGTGCGCCTTCTGCCATTGCATGCGCCAGAACAAGTCGGCAAGCCACAGGCTGGCGGCGAGGTTGACGATCGCCACGCTGCCGAGAAAGAAGGCCCTGCGGAAAAATGCGCGGCAAGCGCTGAAAAAGGGCTTACCGGAATCGGGAGGGGATAGGGTGGGTGTTTCCATCAACCGAGAAAGATGAACCAGACTGTGAGGGCGGCGAGGACGAGGAGCAGCCCGGTGAACATGAAGCGCACGATGGGTTTGCGGTCCATGGTTTCCCACCATTGTGCGGCACCGCTGCCGATGGCGTTGAGTTCAAGCGGTTTGGGCACCATGGTCAGGGCGGCAAAACGCGGGCCGGCGGCGAGGTAGGAGCGTTTCATCGCCTCGACAAAGGCCGGCGGCCATGGAGCCGGCGTGAGAAACACGCCCTGCCACTTGTCGGGCATGCCTGCGAGCAGCAGCGCGAGGCGGCCGCGGGCGGCGAGGCGGCGGTTTTCCAAAGGAACATCCAGCACATCCTGGGTCCACTCGGCCACCTCGGAGAGTGCTTCTTCCATCGCCAGCAGTCGCGCGGGTTTTTCGGCTTCGTCCAGGCGGCGGGCGGAGGCGCGCCAGAGGATGCCACGGACGAGTTCCGCGACGAGCAGGCGGTTGCGCAGGCGCAGGGCCTGAAGATAGGCCTCCACTGCGGCGTAGGCTTCCTCCCACTCAGTGAGTTCCTCCTCGCTGAGCGGGCGCAGGCTGTCTAAGGAATGACGCGGTGGGCCCATGTTTCGGTGAGGAAATCTTCGCCGCGCTTGAGGCAGCACCGGAGCTCGATGGGGCCGGTTTCCGAGAGCTTCGTGCCCGCCGCAGTGGGCGTGATCTGGAAGGAGACACGCGTGCGGTTTTCCGGCACGGACTGCACGGTGATTCCCTGGATGGTGATTTTTCCAGCGCCATCGCCCACCGCCTGGACCTGCGCGGTGACCGGAGTTTCGCTCGCTTCTTCGAGCTTTGGTCCGGCGAATTCCACCACGATGGTGCGCTGCTCCGGCTGCCAATCATGCACGCCGCTGCGGGTCGCCACCACATGACCGCCCGCTTGGGAGGGATCCCCATCCGTGGTCCAGTGCTGGCGGTAGGAAAACTCGATCCTGTCTCCGGGTTTCGGCACTGCCGCCGGTTCCCACATCGCCACCGCGTTGTCCGTGAGCTCGTTGGTGGTCGGGATCTCCATCAGCATGACGCGTCCCGGCCCCCAATCGGAAGTCGGCTCGATCCACAGCGACGGCCGCATGTGATAGGACGCCTCGCCATCCTCATACGCGCTGAAGCGCCGGTCGCGCTGTAGGAGGCCGAAACCGTCGCATTTCTCCATGCTGAAAAAACTGAATTCCAGCTTGCCGGAATCATTGCTGATTGGCCGCCACACGCGTTCGCCGCTGCCCATGCGGATCGCCAGGCCATCCGAATCATGTACCTCGGGACGGAAATCATCGAAGCGCCGCCGCGAGTTTTCGCCGAACCAGAACATGCTCGACATAGGCGCGATGCCCAGACGTTGCACGGCGCGGCGTGTGAAGATTACCGCCCGCACATCCACGATCGTGACATTTCCGGGATGGATCCTGAACGCGTAGGCCGCCGCATAAGACGGGCCGTCGAGCAAGGCATATAGCCGCGCATGCGTCTCGCCCGGTTCGGGTTTGCGCAGCCAGAATTCACGGAATCCGGGAAACTCCTCGGTCACGCCCTCGACGCCGGTATCCACCGCGATGCCGCGCGCGGAGATGCCGTAGCGCTGGTTTTTCCCCAAGGCGCGCCAGTAGCTGGCTCCCTGGAAGGCGATGAGTTCATCGAAAACATCCGGTTTATTGAGTGGCGCGTGCAGCCGGAATCCGGCAAATCCGCCGTCCGGCGGCAAGTCGCCGTGCTTCTGGAGCAGCGGACCATAATTGAAATACGCCTCGGCCAGCCGGATCTGCTGCTGGTGGCTGCTGGTGAACTCATTGAGCGTCACCGGTTCACGATAAAGGTAGCCGGGATGGAAAAACATCGCGCGGAACGGCAGGCCCTCCGTCGCCCACAGCGCCTGGTTCGGATTGAAACGAATGTCCCGGTATTGGTCATAGCTCAGTTGGCCCATCCACGCCGGCAAGCGGTCCGCGCCCGGCGAATGATACTGCTTGTTGGCGAGGTCACGCGCCCGGCTCTGGATGCTGTCAAATCCCACATCCTCACGCTCCCACGTCTGACAAAAGCCGGTGGTTGCGAGAAGCGCGGACGCAAACCATGTTAAATTCCTTGGCACAACAGGTTTCATAGAACCTTCCTACCCGCTCCGTCAAGAATGGCGATTTGGATTTCTTTCATGAAATTTCAAGAAATCGAGGCCGCCCGGGTCGCTTGATAGGTCAGGATCCCGTCGAAATCCTCCCGGTCTGGATCCTCCACCTCGCGCCGGGGATCGAAATCCACGAAAAACCGGTCCAGCCTGAAGCCCGAGTCCTCCAATAAAGCGATCATTTCCCCGTGCTCGATCCAACGGATCGTCTGGCGTGATTCATGGGTGACGGGCGGCTCGCCGGACAGCGAATAGCGGTGCTCGCGGTGCAGCAGTTGTTTTTTCCTATCAAGGCGGTGACGCGTTTCCAGCACGCCGACGCGCCCGTCGGCAAGCTTCGCCTCATGGTCGGGATACCAGGTGTTTTCCGGTAGATCGCCGAGCAGTTCGGCATAAGGCATGAACACGGTCAGATAGAGACCTCCACGGTTTTCCAGCCAGCCGTGCCAGTGATGCAGCACCGCTCCCGGGTCCGCGGCGAGCTGCAGGGTGAAGGCCGGCGCCAGCAGCGCCGCATAGCGCCGGCCCGCCTGCCAGCCACTCATATCCCCCGCATGCACCGTCGGCGCCACCCCAAGCCGCTGCGCGCGCCGGACTCCCAATGCCCGCATGTCCGGCGAGAGCTCCAGCCCCTCGATATCGAAGCCCATTTGCCGCAAAGGAAACATCAGTCGCCCGGATCCCGAACCAATCTCCAGCGCCGGGCCGGGGTGCTTCCTTAAAAATTCCGCCATCAGCCGGACTTCGGACCCATCATCCTCCGCCTCCCAAAATGCATCGTGCAGTTCGGCTTCGAGTGAAAAATAGGGTTGGGGCACGCGCACAGCCTGGCGGCTTCACCCGCGCATTGCAAACCTGCCTTCCGCAATGGCTGCGCCACCACGCCTTTGACTGAATGATTGACGCGGCCGATGCTTTCCCGCGATTTTCCCCGCGAGGCCGCGTCTCTCTGTTTTCCATGCACACCCACCCACCCGATTGGTTCGCTCCGCTGGTCTCCCTGCTGGGCAGGGAAAAAGTCAGCGGCACCGCCGACATCATCGCCGCTCATTCGGCTGACAAATGGTCCGCCAGCCACCCGCCGGATGCGGTTGTTTTCGCGGAATCCACGGCTGATGTCTCCGCCGTCCTCACCTTCGCCAGCCAGCGCGGCATCCCCGTCACCACGCGGGGCGCGGGCGTCGGCTATGTCGGCGGATGCGTGCCGGTGCATGGCGGCATCGCGCTTTCCGTGATGCGCATGAACCGCATCCTCGGCATGCACCCGGAAGACGGCGTCGCCATCGCGCAGCCCGGCGTGATCACCCGCGATCTTCAGGACGCCGCCCGAGCGCTGGGCTGGGAATACCCGCCGGATCCCGCATCGCTCAAGGAATGCTCCATCGGCGGAAACATCGCCACCAATGCCGGCGGGCCTCGCTGTTTGAAATACGGTGTCACCCGGAGTTATGTGTTGGGCCTCGAAGTGGTGCTCGCCGATGGCCGCGTGCTGCGCACCGGCGGCCGCCTCCACAAGAATAAAACAGGCTTTGACCTCATCGGACTCCTCACCGGATCGGAAGGACTGTTAGGCGTGATCACGGAGGCTACCTTGCGGCTGATCCCGAAGCCCGCGAGCCGCGCGATGCTCGCCGCGATTTTCCCGGAGTTCTCGATGGCGGCCACCGCCGTGCAGGCCATTCTCAATGCCGGCCATCTGCCCTCCGCCCTTGAAATCACCGATACCTTCACGCTCGAAGCCGCCCGCAAGCGCCTCGGGTCCGAAGTGTTCCCGCCCGGAAAGGCCCACCTCATCGTGGAGATCGACGGTCGCCCGGCCGCAGTCGCCTCGGAGCTGGAGGAGCTCCACCAGCTTCTAACTGATCTGGGCGCCGGCTTCATCGAACGCGCGCCGGACGAAGCCTCCTGCGAGCGAATCTGGCAACTCCGCCGCGAGTTCTCCTATTCCCTGCGCGACACCGGCCTCACCAAGCTCAACGAGGACATCGTCGTCCCGCGTTCAAAGCTGGTGGAACTCGTCGAGTTCGCAAAACGCCTCCAGGCGGAGACCGGCATCCCCGTCGCCTGCTTCGGCCATGCCGGAGATGGCAATATCCACACCAACCTCATGGTCGGCGACTATCAGGATCCGGCCGTCAAGCAGCTTGCCGATCATGCGCTGGACCTCCTCTTCAACTGGGTGCTTGAAAACGGCGGAGCCATCACTGGCGAACATGGCGTGGGTCTCGCCAAAAAACGCTGGGTGCGCCAGGCGCTCGGCGAGATCTCCTACGCCGTCCACCAAAGCCTCAAGCAGGCATTGGATCCGAACGACATTCTGAACCCTGGAAAATTTCTGTAAGCCTCCCGCGCGATTCTTCGCGCATGTCCTCCAATCCCATCTCCGGTCCTCGTGCCCGGCCGGCGCGCTGATGGACTAGACATGATCTCCAGCCATCGTCCTTTCGAGCGACTCGTCCATCGCCTGCTCCACCAGGCGGGCGGCGAGCGCTTCGGTGGCGGCGTCCAGCCGCTGGACGGCGGTTTTCAACGGATTGGCGGCACCGCTGGCGAGCGCCTCTCTAACCGCTTCGGCGGCGCTTTCGATTTCGCCGCGCTCGTCATCGCGCACAAGACCCTGGGCGAGCACCGCCTCGACGGCGGGCAGCAGTTCCTCCGCCTTGAACCTGGCCTCGGTGAACACGCGCTCCGCCATGTCGGTGAACGCGTGCTCCACGGATTCGGAAACCATGGTTTCCACCGCCTCGTCGTCCACATTGACGGCGGCGTTGCCGAGTTTCACCACGGTGTCGCCGCCGGTGGAAACATCGCGTGCGAGCACTTCGAGAATGCCGTTTTCATCGATCCTGAACTGCACGCCCATCCGCGCCTGGCCTCGGGGCGCGGGGGTGAAGGCGACGTCGAAATTGCCGAGTTCCCAGTTGTCGCGCGCCATCTCGCGCTCGCCCTGGAGCACGCGCACGCGCATCGCCCTCTGGCCGTCGGCGGCATTGGTGAACATTTCGCCGGCCTTGCAGGGAATGGTCGAGTTGCGCGGGATGAGCACGTTCATCAGCCCGCCGAAGGTCTCGATGCCGAGGCTCAGCGGCGTCACGTCCAACAAGATCATCTGCCGCAGCGCGCCGCTCATCACGCCGCCCTGAATCGTCGCTCCGAGCGCGATCGCCTCGTCCGGGTGCTGGGAAATGTCCGGCTCGCGCTGAAAAAGTTCCGCCACCGCCCGGCGCACCGCAGGGATGCGCGTGCTGCCGCCCACCAGCACCACCGCGTCCAGGTCCTCCGGCTTCAGCGCGGCGTCCGCGAGCGCCTGGCGGCAGTGCCGCAGTGTCCGCCGGATCCATGGTGCTGCGATGCCTTCCAGCTCCTCACGGGTGATGGTTTGCTCGATGCTGTTGGCTCCATCGTAAAACGGCAGACGGAACACCGCCTCGTCGCTTTCAGTTAGAGCGAGCTTCACCCGCTCCGCCTCCTCCATGGATCGCACGCGCAGGCTGCCGACGGTCTCGCCGATCCCCGCCCGTTGCTCCACCTTGCGGAGGATCAGCGCGTCCAGATCATCACCGCCGAGGCGGGTGTCGCCATGGGTGGCGAGCACTTGGAAAACGCCGTCGCGCATTTCCAGAATGGATAGATCGAAGGTGCCTCCGCCGAGATCATAGACGGCGACGCGCGAGCGCTCGCCGAGCTTGTCGAGGCCGTAGGCCAGCGCGGCGGCGGTCCGCTCGTTGATGATTCTAACGACCTCCAGCCCGGCGAGCTCGCCCGCGCGCTTGGTGGCGGCCCGCTGGGCGTCGTGGAAATACGCGGGCACGGTGATGACCGCTTTGGTAATCGTGGTTTCCATCCGCCACTCGGCGATGCGTTTCATTTCCCGCAAAATTTCCGCGCTGATCTCCTCCGGCGATTTCCCCAGCACGCGCGGCAGACCATCCGCCCCGCTCGCGACGGGCACGGGAAAATGTTCCTCCACCTCATCCGCGCGGCGGCCCATCAGGCGCTTGATGCTGGTGACCACGCGGTCCGGCTCCAGAGCGCGGCGGCGCAGCGCCTGCGCGCCCACCTCGATCGCGCCATCGCGGCCGATCCACACCGCGCTGGGCGTGATGCGTTTCCCCTCCCCGTTGGCTAACAGAATCGGAAACCCGGAGTCCACCGCGCCCACCGCCGAATTCGTGGTTCCCAAATCGATGCCCAGAATGATCTCGCCCATGTCGCCGCGACCATCACGGAGCCGGGGGCTGTGCGTCAACGCCGCGCTTGTTTCAATCACCGATTGCTCAAAGCGCGCGGGCGATTTCCCGGGCGAGGTGGGCGAGCGCCTCGTTCATCGCGGCGACGCGCGCGGTTTGCGGGCCGATCGGAGAGAATGGTCCGGCGCTTTGAATGACGCTGCGGAAGCTGCGTGGATTGGCGACGCGGCCGGAGACCGGCTGAAGTTTCCAGGTGCATTCGAAAACGACGTTTCCGGTGGCGTCCGGCTCGAAGCGCGAGACGCGGATTTCCAGCAGCCACTCATAGTCCATGGTGACGAAGGTCTCGACCGGTTGGATGTTCACCGAGTTGGTGAGACGGCCGAGATTGAGCGCCGTGACACGGGAAATCCCCGTATCCAGCGGCTCCGCCCACAGTTGAAAGCCATTCATTTGAATCCCGCCGCCGCTGCTGCGGCTGACGAGCTGCTGGCGGTCCAGATAGCCCGGCAGGCTGGGCCGGGCGATGGCGATGGCCGGACTGGTGCCGGTGATCTGGCGCTCGGGAACCAGCGGATCCAGCACATGATTGACGGAGGCGTCCTTGACGGGCTTGAGCACGCCGCAGGAGGCGAGAAGTGCGGTTAGAAGCAATGTGATGGATTTCATGATCATTCGGGGGTGGCCTTGCCGGAGATCAGCGCCTTCGGTTCGCGTTTCAAATCATTGGACAGCTCCTTGAGCGCCCGCGAGGCGCGTTCGGTTTCCTGCAGCACGTTCTGCAAGCGCAGCAGCACCGGCGAGCGGGGATTGGATAGCAGGGAAATCTCCCGGGCCGCCTCGTCGATGCGCGCGAGGCTGGTGTCCGCCTTCGCCATGATGGCCTCGAGATCGGCGAGCAGCGGATCGATTCCGCGGTTCGCCTTCTTGGCGAACTCGTCGATCTGGATGAGCGCCTGGTTGAGATTGTCCACCGCGGCGGTGAGTTTCTCATCGCTGGTGATTTTCCTCACATCCTCGGTGATGCCGATGAGGTTTTCGTTGATCTGCTTCGTGTCGAAATCCTCGATCCGCTGGTTGGCCGTGACCAGCACATCGCGCAACTCCTTGATGACGCTGTCGAGATCCAGCGCGTTGAATTTCTGAATGCCATCGGAAATACCGGAGATGAGTTCGTCCATCTCGGTGCCGATGGTGGGAACCACGGGGTGCAAGTGCTTGTTTTTGCCGTTATAGGTGAAACCGGGCGTGTCCGGAACGATGTCGAACTCGATGTAGAGCTGGCCGGTCAGCAGGCTCTGTTGTTTCATGCCGGCGCGGAGACCTTCGGCGACCGCCTTGCTCACGCCCTCGAAGGTGGAAAATTCGATGCCTCCGCCCTCGTCGGCGCTGATGAAGCGGAGCTCCTTTTCAGTCAATTCCACGACCACCGGGATGATCTTGCGATTCTGCTCGCGGTCCACCAGCACACTCATGGATTTCACCTTGCCGATGCGCACGCCGCCGAAACGCACGTCCGAGCCGATTTGCAGGCCGTTGGCGCTCTTGTCGAAGTAGAGCTGGATCTCATGCGTGCTGGTGAACAACTTGCCCGCACCGAACAGCACGAGCCCTCCGGCGGTGAGGAGCAGGCCGACGAGGGTGAATACGCCGATGAGGGTGGGGCTGGCTTTCTGGCTCATGAGCGGATGGGGGCTGGGGCTTCCGTTTCCTCGCCGCGGTGTAGAAACAGGCGGACTGCCGGATTCTCCGAATGGTCCCGGAGATCAGCGGGATTGCCGGTCGCTCCCTGGGCGCGTGTGGCAGTATCGAGGAAAATCGAATGGTTCGCGATGGCAAAAATGCTGGCAAGCTCGTGGGTGACGATGACAATCGTCGAGCCCAGGCTGTCGCGCAAGCGGAGGATCAGATCATCGAGGCGGCGCGAGCTCAGCGGATCCAGGCCGGCTCCCGGCTCGTCAAGAAACAGGATGTCCGGATCCAGGGCCATGGCCCGCGCGATGCCGGCGCGCTTGTTCATGCCCCCGCTGATCTGGGCCGGATAGTATTCCTCATATCCGGATAGACCGACCAGCGCGAGCTTGTAGGAAACCAACTCGCGGATCGTCCCGGGAGGGAGCTGGGTGTGCTCCTCAAGCGGCATGGCGATGTTTTCAGCCAGAGTCAGCGACGACCACAAGGCACCCGATTGATACATCACACCCATGCGCCGGATGAAGCGCCCGCGCTCCGCGGCGGGGGTGGCGGTGAAATCCTCGCCTTCAAACAGAATGCTTCCCTTGGCGGGTTCCCGCAGGCCGATGAGATGGCGTAACAGCGTGCTCTTGCCACAACCGCTGCCGCCCATAATCACGAAAATGTCCTTTTCCGCGACCTCGAAATTCAAATCCCGCATCACTACGAAGGAACCGTAGGCCATCGTCAGATCGCGCACGGCGATCTTCGCCTTGGCCGGGGAATGGCTGGTGGAACCGGGCATCTGTTAGATATCAAGAATGGTGAAAATCGCGGCGAACGCGGAATCGAGAACGATGATGGCGGAGATCGAGGCGACCACCGCGCGGGTGGTCGCGAGGCCGACGGCAGCCGAGGAATTTCCCGCGTGCATGCCCTGCAGGCAGCCGCACATGGCGATCACAATGCCGAAAAACACGCTCTTGAACACCCCGAGGAACGCGTTTTCCAAAGTGACGATGCTAAGGGTTTCATTCCAATAAAGGATCGGCGGAATGCCCACCGCCGCGCCGACAAGCATGCCGCCGAGGATGCCGATGATATTCGAATACACTGTCAGCAAGGGCATCATCAGAACCAGCGCGAGCATGCGCGGCAGGACCAGAAAGTCGAAGGGATCGAAGCCAAAAGTGCGCAGGGCGTCGATTTCCTGATTGGCCTTCATGCTTCCCAGATGCGCGGCGAACGCCGCTCCGGTGCGGCCGCTCATGATGATGGCCGTCATCACCACTCCCATTTCGCGCACCATCGCGATGCCCACCAGATCCGCGACGTATAGACTGGCACCGAAGTTTGCGAGCTGCACGTTTCCCACGAAAGCGAGAATCAAACCAATGAGAAAACTGATCAACGAAACAATGGGCAGCGCCTTGGCACCGCAGTCCTCTACAATCATCCAAAAATCACGGGGGCGAAATCGGGCGCGGCCGGCCATGAAACGTCCGAGCGATAGCATCGACTGCCCGGTGAACTCATTGATGGAGCGGACGCCTGCCCAGACGTTCATCGAGGCGGCCCCCAGCACCTTGATCGGCGTGGACTCTTCCGGCTCGCCGCGCGCCTCGATTTCCTCCGGAACGGCCAGGGCCAGCTCCATCAAACCATGCAAATTCGGCGGCAGACCCTCGAGCGGGGGCTCAGCGGCTTCCATTCTGCGAATCATGGCCAGAAGAAAAGCCGGCAGTGTGGAATCAAAAGTCCCCAGTCCGTCGGTCACATAGGCCTCGGGCAAGCGGTCCCCCGCTTCACCCTCGATCACCGGCTCCGTGCCGCCGCGCCGCCACTCGCCTGACAAATCCAGCAGCACCCGCCCGCCATCGCGCAGCCAAAGCGCGCGGGGAGGAGTGGCTTCCGGTGCTGTCATGAAGCACATAATGGCCGGATAATCCCTTGAAACAAGCCGCCAGCTCCAGTGCGGGACGATTTTCATCATGGTTGAAGTCGCTGACACCTGGAGATTGTGCCTCATGCGCTCCGCGATCATCGTGGACCAGCCATGACCGTCTCAGCAATGCCAAAGCTCCATTGCATCGAGTCCAACCAGGGCGTTTGGCTTGAGATGTCATTGGACGGGGGCGGCGTGAAGGATGAGTTGGATGGCCTTGGCCGGGTGGCGCTGGTAGTTCTCGAACCAACTTGATAGCGGCTCGTTCGCGCCAAAGGGGATGATGGCCAGCAGCGCGTTGCGGGTCAGTGCGAGATTCTGCGCGATGTTGACGCGCCGGTGCCGATGGTCGTCCTCCTGCCACAGGCAGGTGTCGCGTTTGTAGTGATTGAGGTTCTCCACGCTCCAGTGGCCCCGGACCGCTGCGGGGATGCGTTGGTTCTCGCCAGGGTCGAGGCTGGTTAGGAAGTGCCGGACATGACTCTTGTCTTGCGCTTCCGGTGTGGTTTTGATCTGCCAGACGCGCCGCACCACCACCGCGCTGCGTGCGAATGGCAGCCCGGCGGTCACGGGGGTGATGGCGGCGATGGCCGCCGTGCGGGTGTCGATGCGACCGTGCCCGGCTTCACAGCTTACTGCAAAAAGGGGGTGCCACGCAGGGCTTCGACCGCCGCCTCATGACGCTTTGGGGTGTTATCCTTGGTGCCGACGAGGTAGTCGCCACCTTTTTCGGCGATGACGCGCACGGTGGCTTGCTTGTTGTGGAGCGGATCGGCGGTGACCAGAGCGTTTTCCAGTCGGACCTGTGGATCAGCCAATAGGGAGCGGGCCTCGCTCACCTCGCAGTCTTCTTTTTTCCCGGTGGCCGGGATCATGGCGACGGGGCGGCCGTCCTCATGGCGGCAGAGCGTGATGATCATGCCGCATTTGCCGGCGCCGATGCTTTTGCCATCAAGGGCGAGGCTGCGCGGCAGGAGTCCGGTGTTGGCCTGGAGCCAGGCGGTTAGAGCGCGGGCGTAGGCTTCGGGATCCAGCAGGTGAAAAAGGTCGTTGAGCGCGTCGTAGCCGGGCATTTTGAGCAGTCCGCTCTCCTTGTGGCGCACGCGCAGGCCGATGGCTTCGCGCTGGCGTTGGTCGAGGCAGGCGACCTTGCGCCAGATGTTGAGCATGTCGCGTCCGCCCATGAGCAACCCCAGGGCGATGAGGGTGAGCATCGCGGTGAGCGGGTGGCGGCGGCTTTGGGCGCGGCGCGGGTCTTCCACCAACTCAAACGCGTTGCGCAGGCTCTTGAGCTGGCTGGTTTTCAAGGGGCTGCGCACTCCGCCGCGGCCCACCTCGGCGGCGACGCAATCATCGGGCAGTCGGGGTGCGCACATCAGGACCAGCGCGTTGGGGGCAAGGGGCTTGAGCCAGAGCTTTTTCGGCCTTTCGTTAGGAATGTAATAATCGGTGTGGTCTTGCGAAAAGCCTTTGGTGTCGCCTGCGCAGGTCCAGTTGGTGGCCTTGTAAACGGTGCCCGCGTGGCTTTCGGGATCACTAAAACTCTCGGCGAGCAAGGGCCGATAACCGTGTTCGCAACTCCATGCGGCACAGAGTCCGCGCAGGGCCAGTCCGAGACATTGGGAGGCGAGGTTGGGGCGGCGGGTGGCTTCGAGCACCAGGAAACGGCGCAGTTGCACGACGAGTTTGAGGCGTTGCGAGCGGGTCACGGCGTCCCAACCGATCCGCTCGTCACGATCCTTGAGGTGCCACGCGGCAGCGCACCATACCAGCACGGCGACCGGTTGGCCGTCCTCCAGCACGAACTGGCACAAGCGCTCACCCGCCTCCCGGCCCGCGCCGAGCAGATGCTCCTCATCGAGCATTTGATGGGCGATGGCCCAGTCCGCCGGGCCTCGTGCGACCCGTATTTCCAACACTCCGGGGGACGCTGTCCCCTCGCCGTCCAGTGCAGTGGATTTCGTTCTCACGAGCCTAATCGAGCATTTTCGTGCCCTTTTGTCTAGCACTATCTCGAAATCAACAGCGAAAAGGACTGCCGAACTTCAAACCAAATGCCCTGTGAAAAGACGCCGCCCGTTACCGGAAAAATAGGGATTGCGGAAAACGGGCCGCCGGGTTTCGCTCCCGGCGCTGTCAGGGGCCGTGGAGGTCCGGCAGGCGAACCCCGCCAGGCCTTGATCGGAGCAACGGTAGTTTGTCCGGGCTTGCCGCGGATTCCCTGGCAGCACTTTTGCCTACTCCGCCACGGGGACCGCCTGATAGACGACCATGCTGGAGGCGGGGACCGGCAGGCGCAGTTCCTCGGCCGCGTTGATGCCGGGCGTTTCCGGCAGCGGGCCGGAGCCGATCACCAGCACCGGGCGCAGGATCCTGCCGGCGCTTTGCAGGGATGCGGGCAGCCGGGCCGCGTGGCTGCCGATGCCCGTGACGCGCGGCTTTTCGGAGGCGTTGATGACGACCACCGCGAACTCTCTGCCATCCTCGCCGGCCCGGGCGAAGGCGAACACGCCATCGTCCTCATCACCCTCGCCGCTGTCCATCCACAAGGGAATCAGGCTGCCGGTGCGCAGCACGGGCAGTTTCGCGCGCAGTGCGGCGAGTTGTGAGATCTCGGAAAACGAGTGTGAGTTCCTGACTTCCCGCACGCTTGGTCCGCCCTTGTTTTTAAAAAACATCATGCGTCCGGTTTCGCAGTCCCAGCCGATCTCCGCCTCGTGATCCGGCAGTGCGAACTCGGTGCCGTAATACAAACAGGGAATGCCCGGCAGCGTCATCACCAGTCCCTGCGCGAGGCGGTTGCGAAGCTCGCTAACACCCTTCACCCGGAAGCGGTTCAGGCCGTCATGGTTTTCGATGAAGGTGATCATCTTCTGGCGCGCGTTCAATCCATCCGCGCCGGGATTCGGATTGTAAAACGGGCGCCCGTCCGGAGCGTCTGCCGTGCGGGTGAGCAGGGCTTTTTCGAGCGCTGCGGGCGAACCGTACCGGTCTCCCGGGTGGCGCAGGTATTCGCGGGCGCTGAAGCAGAAATCGAAATCGAGCACCGAATCGAGCGAGGGCTCCGTGTGCTGCGGCCAGTCGGCGCGCCAGGTATATCTTCCCAGCACCGCGGGGCTGCCATCATAGATCTCGCCGAAGATCAGCTTGTCCGCCGCCGCCGGGCCGAGCCGCTTGCGCAGCCGCGCGGTGAAGGCGTCCCAATACTCGTGGTGCGCGTGTTTCACCGTGTCCACGCGCAGTCCGTCCACGCCCACGGTGTTCAGATAGAAATGATGGATCTCCACGAACTCATCGACCAGCGCGTCGAAATGCGCGCCGTCCGGAGCGGTCCAGAAATCGCGCAGCGAGAAGAAATCGCACATCATTTCCTCGCCGTCGCTCTTGCCCAGGCTGTCGCCGGAGAAGCCCTTGCGGCCATAACTATCGAGTTGTGACAGCACGCCCCTGGTGGCGATCGCGGTTCCTAACAACTCGCGTGGTCCGTCGGGCTGGGTTCTCGCCGCGTTCCACTGCGGCAGGTCCGCCCAGACGGCGTTGTCGTGGAAGCCGTCCTGTTTGAAGGGCTGGACCCACTCGTCCCTGGCCTTCACATCGAAGCGGCCGTCGCCGTTCATGTCATAGAAAAACACCGGCCCCGCGTGGTTGAGCACCACGTCCTGGATGATCTTGATGCCCTTGGAATGGGCGAGTTTCACGAAGTCGCGGTAATGCGCCATGCGGCCATCCGCGCCGGCCGGATAGGCCTCGCCGGTTAGGGAAACACGGCTGGCGAGATGCGGATCGATGTCGAGCCAGTCCTGCGCCCAATACCCATGATATCCGGTTTTCCAGCCGCCAAGATCGTAGCCGGAGCGCCAGACGTTTTTCACCACGGGAGTGAGCCACAAGGCGGTCACGCCGAGGTCGTTGAAATACCCGGCCTGGATGGCATTTTCGAGGCCGCGGAGATCGCCGCCGAGGTAGCGGCTGATGTCCTTCTGCTGCGGATCGTTCAGCGCGGGATCGCAGCCCGGCGGCTGGTTGTTGGCGGGATCCGCATCGTGGAATCGATCGGTCATCACGAAATACATCACATCATCGCTCCACGACCGGGCATGCGCCGTGAAGGAGAGGGTGACGAGCAGCGGAATGAGGATGGCGGAGCGCACGCTTCCATATGTTTGGAAACCGGCGGGGGTTGGTCAATTCCCCAAGCGACTACGGTTCGCCGCCGATCACGCGGAGGATATCCAGGCGGCCATCACCGGATTTCGCCGAGCTGGCGAGCACTTGCGGCGGCGCGGGGACTTGCGGCGCGAGGGTTTCCAGGAAGAGGGCGGTGTTCGCCCGGGTTTTGGACGGCGATTGTTTGTCGGTCTTGGTGAAGACGAGCGAAAACGGCACGCCGGTGCCGCCGAGCCAGGCCAGGAAATCCAGATCGATGCGTTGCGGCTCGTGGCGCGAATCGATGAGCACGAACACGCGGCGCAGGTTCGGGCGGTGTTCGAGATAATCGCCGGCGCGTTCGTTGAAATCGAATTTCTCGCTCTTGGCGGCTTTCGCGAAGCCATAGCCGGGCAGGTCCACCAGCGCCCACGCTTGGTTCATCAGGAAAAAATTCAGCAGGCGCGTCTTGCCGGGGGTGGCGGAGACCTTGGCCAGCGCGTCGCGTTTGGCGAGCAAGTTGATCAGCGAGGATTTGCCGACATTCGAGCGGCCGATGAAGGCGAATTCCGGATACGCCCAATCCGGGCATTCCGCCAGACTGCGGGCGCTGGTGACAAACTCGGCGGACTTGATTCGCATGGGGCGGAGGTTCGGGGGCCGGAAAGCCCGCGGCAATCCCTGATTTGCCCAACACGCTTCGCCCTTGCGCGGTGCTCCGCAAAGCGCTTTGGTCGCTGCGGCTCATCCCGTGGACCGCACATGTTGAAAACGAAGCTCGCATTTCTAGCCCGGTTGGCACCACCACTCATGCTGATGTCCTGCGCGGCTCCCAAGGCGATCATCGTGCTGGAGGCACCGGTTCCAAAAACAGAGAAGAAGGAGGAAAGCGCCGCCTTGCCGGATCCCGCAGTTCCCGGCACGCCGGACGATGGTATCCGCCTGCCAGACATGCTCGGCTTGCCGGAGGAAGGGGAGTTCCGGAATGCCGGAGCGACCGCACCAAGCCGCACCGGCGCGGGCGCGGTGATCGCACGTCCGCCCAGCGAACCGAAACCGAAGCCCTAGCAGGTGGGTCTCAGCGTTGGTTGAAGCGCGCCATTTCGCGCTGGGCTTCGCGCAGTTCGACCTGTTTTTTAAGGTCCTGGCGTTGATCCGAGTGGGTTTTCCCCTTGCCGACGCCGATTTCCACCTTCACACGGCGGTTTTTCCAGTAGATGCGCAGCAGCGGCAGGGAGCATCCCTTGATGGCGGTGGCGGAAGCGAGCTTGAGAATCTCGCGTTTATGGAGCAGCAGGCGGCGCGGGCGCTTGGAAACATGCTGGAACCACTCGCCGGCGGTCTGCCATGGCTGGATGTCACAGCCGTAAAGAAACACCTGGTTGTTCTCCACCCGGGCGAAGGCGTCCGAGACGTTGATCTTGCCGGCACGAATGGATTTCACCTCGGTGCCCTTGAGCTCGATGCCGGCCTCGAATTTATCCAGAATATGGAAATCGCGGCCGGCTTTCCGGTTGGTGGCGATTTCCGCGCTCATGGCGACGCTTGGCGATGCGGCGGATGCTGTTTCAAGCCTCCGCCTTCACAACCAGCTTGATTTTGCCCTCGATGATCTCGGTCAGGGCGATGTCCGCCACGCCCATGCTGGGGCGGATGGGGATGAGGGGCGAACGACCGCTGTTCAACTGGCGGACCCGCTGGGAGACCAGATTGACCAACACGAGCGGGTCGGTGACGATTTCAGAGGCCTTGTCGAGGAGATCGCTTTTCATAGTAGAACCGGGAAATCGCGAAACCGGCTTCGCTTCCTCGAACGGGATGACGTTTGCGGGAAGCTGGGACGGGTGGTTTTCGCTCAAAACAGATGGATTGCAGGAGTGGACCCGGAATGGCTGCCGGGCCGGTGGTCAAAACAGAGATCCGCCTTTCTGACAAGCCTTATCTGGAAACGAAACGAAAAATTGCCGCTTGCGGCCGTCATTTTGGCATCAGGTCGATGCCGAAGCGGCGCAGCACGATCACGGTGAGCCAGAAGAAGCCGACGGTGAGCAGGCAGTTGACGGCCAGCGCGGCCCAGAAGCCCCAGCCGTGGCGAAACATCCATGGCAGGATCAGGAACATCGGCAGGGTGGGCAGGACAAACCAGAAGGTGCCCTCCGCGTGGTTGGCCAGCCGCTGCGGAGATTGGCCGCCCTGATGCATCCAGATCATGGCCACCAGTGAGGTGAGCGGCAGCGCGATGAGCAGGGCGGAGAGGCGGTCGTTGAAAAGCTGGACCTTGTTGACCAGCACGATGATCGCCGCGCTGATGAGCAGTTTCACCAGATCGGCGGGCGTGAAGGAGAGGATTTGCTGCCAGGGAACGCGGGACATGGCGGGTTTCAGGCGAGATTGGTGGAAACGGCCTGCACGTCATCGTCATCCTCGAGTTTATCGACGATGGTTTCCACCTCGATCATCTGCTCCTCGGTGAGTTCGATCGGTTGGTTCGGCAGGCGTTGGAGGCCGGACTTGGTGGCGGTGATGCCGAGCGCCTCGACCGCCTGGGAAAGCGGGGCGAAGGCGGTGTAGTCGCCGATCACCGAGACCACGCCGTCGTCCACGGACAATTCCTCAAGACCGGCGTCGATGAGTTCCAATTCGATTTCCTCGAGGTTTTTGCCTTCGGGCACGGGGAATTCGATCACGGTCTTGCGGGAGAACATGAAATCGAGCGCACCGGAATTGGCGAGTTGGCCGCCGTTTTTGTTGAAAATGGTTTTGATGTTGGTGACCGAGCGGTTCGAGTTGTCGGTGGCGCACTCGATGAAAAACAAGGATCCGTGGGGGCCTTTGGCTTCGTAGGTCACTTCGGAAATCTCGGAGGCGTCCTTGCCGGCGGCGCGTTTGATGGCGGCCTCGATGTTTTCGCGCGAGAGGTTCTGCGCCTTGGCGTTGTTGATCGCCACGCGCAGGGGGGCGTTGGATTCGGGATCCGGGCCGCCGTTTTTCGCGGCTAGCGTGATGGATTTCGCGAGTTTCGGAAACACTTTGGACATCGTGGCCCAGCGCGATTCCTTGGCACGGCGGCGGCATTCGAAGGCTCTTCCCATGGTGTGTTCGGTTTGATTTGCCGGCGGCGGAATGGCCGGGAAGCGGATTCAAGCAGGCCCGGGCGGAAGCTCAATAGCAGATGTCGCCGCCAAGCGGAGTTCCCGGGGCGATTGGCGTGAATTGGCATTGATCCGCGGCGGCGCAGGATCAAAAGTCGCTGCGGATCTCCGGCGGGAATCGTCCCGCCACGGTGGATTTCCTCTGTTTTTCAATCATACCTGAAACTCTTCATTCATGGAACCCATTCAAGTCGGTCTATTGGGCATTGGCACGGTCGGAAGCGGCACTTTCGAGGTGCTGGCACGCAATCAGGAGGAAATCCGCCGCCGCGCCGGCCGCGGCATCGAGATCACCATGGTCGCGGATCTGGATGTCGAGCGAGCGCGCGCCCTCGTGGGGGATCGCGCCCGGATCGTGGGCGATGCGCGCGAGGTGATCGCCAATCCGGAGATTGATATCGTCGTGGAATTGATCGGCGGCTATGGGATCGCCCGCACACTGGTTTTGGAGGCCATCGCCGCCGGCAAACATGTGGTGACAGCCAACAAGGCGCTGCTCGCCGTGCATGGCGGGGAAATTTTCGCAGCCGCACGCGACAAGGGCGTGATGGTCGCCTTCGAGGCGGCGGTGGCGGGCGGCATCCCGATCATCAAGGCGCTGCGCGAGGGGCTCACCGCGAACCGCATCGAGTGGATCGCCGGCATCATCAACGGCACCACCAATTTCATCCTCTCCGAAATGCGCGACCAGGGGCTCGACTTCGATGAGGCCCTGGCTGACGCGCAACGTCTCGGTTACGCCGAGGCGGATCCGACCTTCGACATCGAGGGCATCGATGCCGCGCACAAGATCACCCTGATGAGCGCCATCGCGTTCGGCGTGCCGGTGCAGTTCGACAATGCGCACATCGAGGGCATCAAGGGCCTGCAGGCGGTGGATATCCGTTATGCCGAACAACTCGGATACCGGATCAAGCTGTTAGGAATCACGCGGCGGCGCTCCTCCGGCATCGAGCTGCGGGTGCATCCCACGCTGGTGCCCGCCAAGCGCCTGATCGCCAATGTCGAGGGCGCGATGAACGCGGTGATGGTCCATGCCGATGCGGTGGGAACCACGCTTTATTATGGCAAGGGAGCGGGCAGCGAGCCGACGGCATCCTCTGTGATCGCCGATCTGGTGGACATCGCGCGCCTGCACACGGCGGATCCCGGCAATCGCGTTCCGCACCTGGCTTTCCAACCCGACGAGCTGCACGCCACGCCGGTGCTGCCGATCAACGAGGTGAACACCGCGTTTTACCTGCGCCTGCGGGTGGCCGATCAAAAAGGCGTGCTCGCCGCCATCACGCGGATCCTGGCCGAGGGGGACATTTCGATCGATGCCGTGTTGCAGCGCGAATCCGAGGAAGGCGAAAGCCAGACCGATTTGATCATCCTGACGCACGAAACGATGGAAGGTCCGATGCGCGAGGCACTCGCCAAAATGCAGGCGCTGCCCACCGTGCTCGCCCCGATCATCAATCTGCGCAAGGAAGAGCTCGCGTGATTCGCGCGGCGGGAAATCAGGCGTATCCGGCAAGGCGGTGATTCAGCGCGACGGAACGGCGCAGCGCGCGCATCACATCGACGAGCCCCTGATGCGAGGCGGCCGCCGCGGCGCAGGCTGGGTCCATGCTGGCATGGCGGCTCACATAGCGGCCGATCTCGGCATACAACTGCCGCATCCGGGTGTCGAGCAGGCCGCTTTCGGCACGCAGGATGGATAGTTCCTTGTTGCCATCGCCGATCACATGAAAGGCATCGGAGGCCTGCAAACGGCGGTCCCGCCGATCTTCCTTGAGCTCTTCATCGACGGCATCGACTTTGGCGTCGCCCTCTTCGATGAGCGCACCGATGCGGATGCGCTCTTTTTTAAGCTCGGAAAATTTCATCTTGAGCTCGATGAGGCGGGCTTTGACCTTCTCGATTTCCGCCTGTTTCCCGGACTCATTGGTGAGCACTTCGAGTTTCATCTTGAGGCCGACATAGGACCGGCGAACCTCACGGGCATCGGCGACGATTTGATCGCGCTGATGGGCGAGGTCTTCAAGCATGGTGAGCAGCTCCACGCGCTTGTCGAGCAGTTCCTGATTGACCTCGGGAGTGCTGTTGAGCAGGGCGGAGCGCTCCTCATGGGCGAGGTTGAGTTTCTCCTGGCATGCAGTGAGCCTGACCAGGACCTCGTCAAGATCCTTGATAAGTTTGCGCAGGTTCCAATATTCGACGGAGAGCGCTTCGATGTTTTCGACCTTCTCCCAGATGGCAGCGCCAAGATAAGCCTCCGCCTCGCGCAGCAGGTGCATCTCGCTGGCGGCATCCGCCATGCGCTGGCTTCGGCGGATGTAGCCGAAGGCCTGGGCAACGCGGGCGACTAGATAGCGGGAGGAGGTCATGGAGGATTATTGCGAGATTTTCCGCTGTAGATTTTCAATCACCGAGAAGTCCTCAAGAGTGGTCACGTTGCCGGACACCGTGCCGGTGCAGACCAATTCCTTGAGCAGACGGCGCATGATCTTGCCGGATCGCGTTTTGGGCAAGCCCGGAGCGAAATGCAGGTCGTCGGGCTTGGCGATGGCTCCAATCACCTTGCCGACGTGGCCGCGCAGCTCCTCGCGCAGTTCCTCGGATTCGGCGAAATTTCCCTTCAGGGTGACAAACGCGGAGACGGCCTGGCCTTTCATCTCATCCGGCCTGCCGACCACGGCGGCCTCGGCCACTGCCGGGTGGGAAACCAGCGCGCTTTCGATTTCGGCCGTGCCGAGGCGGTGGCCGGAAACATTGAGCACGTCGTCAAGGCGGCCGATGATCCAGAAATTCCCATCCTTGTCGCGGCGCGCGCCGTCACCGGCGATGTAGAGGCCGGGATAATCGGACCAGTAGGTTTTCTTGTAGCGTTCCTTATCGCCATGGATCGTGCGGATCATGGAGGGCCACGGCTTGCGGATCACGAGGCGGCCGTCCTGATCGGCTTTGCACTCCTTGCCGGCATCGTCAAGAATGGCGGCATCGATGCCGAAGAATGGCAGGGTCGCGGTTCCCGCCTTGCAGGGAGTCGCCCCGGGCAGCGGGGAAATGAGGATCGCGCCGGTCTCTGTCTGCCACCAGGTATCGACGATCGGGCACTTGCCGCCGCCGATGTGTTTATGGTACCAGTTCCATGCCTCGGGGTTGATCGGTTCACCGACAGATCCTAACAGCCGCAGCGAGGAAAGATCCGAAGCCGCCGGGAAGTGATCGCCCGCCTTGATGAAGGCGCGGATCGCGGTGGGCGCGGTGTAGAAGATGGTCACGCCATATTCCTCGACCATTTTCCAGAAACGGCCGAAATCCGGGTGATTCGGCGCACCTTCATACATCACCTGGGTCACGCCGTTGGCCAGCGGGCCATAGACGATGTAGGAATGACCGGTGATCCAGCCGACATCCGCCGTGCACCAGTAAACATCCTCGTCGCGCATATCGAAGATATACTTGCAGGTGGAGTAGGTGCCGGTGAGGTAGCCGCCGGAAGTGTGGAGGATTCCTTTGGGTTTTCCGGTGGAGCCGGAGGTGTAAAGCACGAAGAGCGGGTGCTCGGAATCGAAGGCCTTGGCTTTGTGTTTCGCGGAAACCAGCGCGACCTCCTCGTGCCACCACGCATCACGGGGAGCTTCCATGGCCACCTCATTGGCGCAACGCTTCACCACGAGCACATGCCGGACGTGTTTGTACTTCAGCAGCGCCTCATCGACCACCGGCTTGAGCGCGACGATTTTCCCGCGCCGCCATCCGCCATCCGCAGTGATGACGGTGGTGGCTCCGGAGTCTTCCAGGCGATCCACGATGGCTTCCGCTGCGAATCCTCCGAAGACCACGTTGTGGACGGCCCCGATGCGCGCGCAGGCGAGCATGGCGATGGCCGCCTCCGGGATCATCGGCATGTAAATGAGCACGCGGTCCCCGGATTTGACACCTTTCTTTTCGAGCACGTTGGCGAAGCGGCAGACCTCGCGTTGGAGCTGGCCGTATGTGAGCACGCGCTTGTCGCCCGGCTCGCCCTCCCAGATGATGGCCGCCTTGTTGTGCCGCGGGCCCTCGGCATGGCGATCCACGCAGTTTTCGCAGACATTGAGTTTTCCACCATCAAACCACTTGGCGAAGGGCGCTTTCCAGTCGAGGACCTTGTTCCACTTTTTCCGCCAGACGAGCTCCTTGGCCTCCTTGGCCCAGAACTCCCCGGGCTTGGCGATGGATGCCTTGTAGAGTTTTTTGTAGGCCGAGAGCGACGGGATCCGAGCCTTGGCGGAAAACTCCTTCGACGCCAGGTGGACCGTGTCGTGATCGTGGTTTGAATTGGATTTCTTGGAGCTCATCATTTCGGGTGATTGGGAGGGAATCTGCTGAAAATCGTGCAGCGTGGCGGGAATCTAGGAGGCGATTTTGAAAGCGGCAAGCCACAAGACGCGGCAATCGAAGGAACGTGGATCCGCTTGGCGCCGGGCTTGCGATCCATCCCACCAGGCCGCATTCTGGCCGCCGCATGCGCTTGAAACTCACCATCGCCTATGACGGGCGGCCCTACAACGGCTGGCAATCGCAGGCCTGCGGCAACACGGTGCAGGACTTCATCCTGCGCGCCCTGGAGGAGGTGGCGAAGCAAGCGGTGAAACTACAGGGCTCCGGCCGCACCGACACCGGCGTGCATGCGCTCGGGCAGATCGCGCATTTCGATCCGCCGCCCGGGCTCTCGATGAATCCCTTCAACTGGGTGCCCGCCCTCAATTGCAAGCTGCCCGCCGCCATCCGCATCATGGCCTGCGAGGAGGTGCCCGCGGATTTCCACAGCCGCTTTTCCGCGACCGGGAAAATCTATCACTACGACCTCTGCACCGATCCGGTCCTGCCACCCTTGAAAGCGGGCCTCGCGTGGCATCTGCCACGCTTGCTGGATGCGGATGTGCTGGCGCAGGCGCTCGGCTTGTTTTGCGGCAGGCATGACTTCCACGCCTTCGCCGCCTACCGCGGAAACGAAACCCCGCAGATGGATTGGGCCCGCACGATCCACCGCGCGGACCTCGAAACACTCGCCGACGGCTACCGCATCACCTACGTCGGCGACGGGTTCCTCTACAAAATGGCGCGCCTGCTCACCGGTGCCGCCGTCCATGCCGCGCAAGGCCGCATGCGCATGGATGACCTCGCCGCGCTGCTCGACCAAGCGCCCGGATTGCCTCTCGGAAAATCACCGAATTGCGCTCCAGCCGACGGACTCTATCTTCAGCAAGTGCTTTATGCCGAAATGCCACATCCCTGAATTTCCGGAATAAAGCGCCGCTCATATCCTCCCATCCCCGTCCATGAGTGAGTTTGAAGAACTGGTCGATGCCCATTACCAGGCGCTGTTCCGTTTCGGAATGTCGCTGGCGCGTGATGCAGCCACCGCTTCGGACCTGGTGCAGGAAACCTTCTGCATCTGGGCTGCCAAGGGCGACCAGCTCCGCGACCGCTCGAAGGCGAAAACCTGGCTTTTCACCACCCTTCACCGTGAGTTCCTCAACCTCCGCCGGCGGGCTTCGAGATTCTCGGACGAACCGCTCGACGAGGCCGCCGCCGAGGCGGTAACGGCCCCGCAGGACGACGCGGACCGGCAGATGGACGGCCAGCGCGCGCTTGAGTTGTTAGGAGCACTGGATGAAACCTACCGTGCGCCCCTCGCCCTCTTCTACCTCCAGCAGCACAGTTACAAGGACATCGCGGAGATCCTGGATGTGCCCATCGGCACGGTGATGTCGCGGCTTTCGCGCGGCAAGGAAATGCTGCGCCGCAAGATGATGGTGGAGCCTTCCAGCGCTCCCAAAAACATCCTGCAAATTCAAAACGGAGGGAGCATACAACACCATGGATAAGGAGCAGGCACGATTCGTTCTGCGCAGCTTCCGGCCCGATGGCGCGGATGTGGACGACTGCGATTTCGCCGAGGCGCTCGCACTCGCCATGGAAAACCGCGAACTCGGCGAATGGCTGGCGGAAGAACGCGCCTTTGATGCCGCCTTCGCCATGGCCCTGGCCACCGTGGAGCTCCCGGAAACCCTGCGGAATGACATTCTCGGCTGCCTCGCCGGCGAACGCGGGGATTTCCCGCAGGCCGAAGACGCGCTCGATGCCGCATTGATCGGCGCTTTCGCCTCGATCCATCCACCCGGAAATCTGCGTGACAATATCCTCACCGCCATGGACCGCAGCACGACCGTCGCCTTTCCTCGCAAATCGCTCTGGCGGCGCCTGGCGCTGCCGATGGCCGCCGCGGCTGGTGTGACCTTCGCGTTTTTCTTCACCAAACAAAACGTGACAACACCCACCCTGGTCAGCGCCGGGCCGCTGCCTGTGGATGTCGTCCAGGCGGGCTTCATCCGCACCTACGAATCGCCGCTTTTCAGTCTGGATGAGAAACGCGAGGAACATCGGGAGCTCATTAGCCACCTAAAATCCCGCAAGCTTCCCTGTCCCGGCTGCCTGCCGCCCGGCCTGGTCGGCGTGAAAAGCATCGGCTGCCGCGAACTCGCCATTGATGGCAAGCGAGGCTCGCTCGTCTGCTTCGATGAAAGCGAGACCGGCATCGTCCATTTGATCATTTTCCGCCGCGAGGACGTTAGCGGTGACTTGCCGACCCGCGCCCACCCGTCCTTCGCCCGGCAAGGCCACTGGTCCGCCGCCCGCTGGGAGGATGAAAACCACGTCTTCATCCTCATCGGCACCACCGATGTCCGCAAGCTCGCGGCCTTGTTCTGAAAAGCCCGTCGGGCAAATGCACTCCGCAAAGTGGCGGGTCTCAGCCCCAGAAACAGCAGTTCTCGTCCTCGTCCACCAGGGCGAGGAACTCATCGAAAAACACCGCTTCCGGATGCGGTGGATAGGAGTGCCATTTGAGGTCTGCCCGCATCCAATAGATTCTCCAGCGGTTCGTCTTGTGAACAAACGTCGCCTTGGCTGCCGGTTCCTCGATCTTCTGGCTCTCGTCCCGCCAAGAGGGACGGATGGAATAAATCACCACGCTTTGTCCTTCGATGCGCCATCCCAGATCCAGCTTGTCGCGAATCTCCTCAGGCGGGCGACGTCTGGTTAGAAAATCCACCATGGAGGACTCGATGGCGGCGGTTTGTTCTGTCGTGAAGGCCATGAGCTGAATCTTGAGTTCGAATGAATCAGATTTTTTGCAACATGGGCTGAACCACCTTTAGTAACGCCTTGTGCTTGGTGTCGAGCCACTGGTAAATCTCCTGCTGGTTCTCTGGCTTGGCCCAGTCTCCCTCTCTCCGCACATAGAGCTTGGAACGATTTGCCGAATCCGCATTGGACTCGAAAAACACCTCATCACCGGTCGTGACACGCAATTCCTCCTCATACTTGCGTAGGGCTTCCATGCGCGCTCCGGAGAAGTCGTCATGAATGACGAGTTCCGCCCGGATCTCACTCCCTGAACCTTTGGTGGCTGAGGTGATGATGGAGCAAAGAGCCACTCCTGCTCTCCCGATGGAATGCCACATCCAATGCCGGGGGCCTGGCGTTTGGCAGGTGTATGGGCTCTTTGCCTTTGCCAGATAATCCTGAAATCCTTCCCAGAATGCGATTTGATTGAGGCGAAGGTCCGTTGACGCGACCTGTGTGCCGTCCGCTCCGACATCGGGCCGCTTTCTGCGCATCGCTCGCGTCCAGTCGTTGGGTTTGGCTACGATGTTGAACTTGGGCGCTGGCGGTGAATTGCCGATGCGCCAAAGTTCGATTTCAACTCCGAAGAAGGAAAACTTGTCCAATGTGATCCGGTTCAGCCAGTCGATGGCGGCACGGTGCTCTTCCGTGAACAGCGGCGAAATCCAGATGATTGTCACAGCATCGAGGCCGGCGGCGTAGGTGAAAATTTGGCCAAGGTGGCGGTGATCTGTGCGCTCCAGTTGGTTTTCAATCAACACCGTGGAAGCGTCATTGAGATTGCTGCACACGATGTCCGCGTAAAACGGTCCGACGGGTGTTTCTGTGGACACCGGTTCAAGTCTCATCGCCAGAGCCTCGCCCAAGCGCTCAAGGTTGTCCGGCTCAGCCAGCCACGGTGTGAAATGGGAAGCCTCGCCTTGCCAGACGTCGCGGATGTTGACGGATTCGAGCATGCCCAGCGGATTCATAATGCAAGTGTTCTTTGTTGGTGTTCTTTGATCAAGCGCCTTCGACCAACGCGATTTCCTCTTCGGTCAGTCCATAGAGATCATGGACGAGGCGGTCGATCTGGCGGTCGGTGGCGGAGATCTGGGCGTCCAGTTGCGCGGCGGCCTGCGGGTTGGCTTCGGCGCGGCGCTTGGGAACGAGGGCGAGCATTCTTTCCACGAGAGAAACCATGCGGTCGTGTTTCTCGACGTCGGTGGGGTTGGTGAAGTCGATGGAGCGGATGGGGAGAAACTCGATGTGCTGCTTGGTCAGCGCAATCCACCCACCTCGGAATGGTGTGCTGTTCAATTTGAAAAAACCATCCGCCAACTTGGAGTTGAGGAGGCCAAGCAGATACGTCAGATCCATTTTTTGGTCATCGTTGAGCCGAATTCCATAGGCCCCACCACCACCGCTTCCGCTTCCCGTAAAAAAGAACGCACCATCCGAGTCGTATGCGAACGCAGCACCTCGGGCTATGGCCGGGCAAAGAATCTTGGGGCCTGCCAGACGACTGTGGTTCTTCTTATAGACATAGCCATACCAGGAATCCCCCAACTTCCCCTTGCCTCGTTTTTTCAGAACGCGCTCAAGCACCTTGAAATATTCAGCGGCTTTTGGCTGATTCCGCGCGATTTGATGGAAGGGGACAATCTGGTTGGGAGATTCCGGGGAATAGGGAAACAACAGGCGCTTGCCATCGTCGCGGATGTCGTAGCGATCAAGATTTACCGATCCTTTGAGCAGTGGGCGCAAGAGCGTGTTTTCGATGGTCACCCGCGAGTCGAGCGCCTTCGAATAAGCTTCGGTTGTCTGTAAACCGCAAACTCCATCATGCAGAATGAATATCGCATCACCATCAGTCTGGACTCCAACAAACAATCTCGCAATATGGCCGAGTTTGATCGGATGCATCTGAATTTTCTGCATCAGCTTGGCAAGTCCGCCGACCCCGAAGTTCCAATCATCGCCACCGAGTTGCGCGAGCGGGATGTCGCCTGCGGTCACGACTTCGTCGATGCTTGGCCGTTGGATTCGATAGATCGCCTGATCATCCGAAACCTTCGAGCCGTTTTGAGTCACCAGTTTCCGCGTCTCTTCATGACGGGTCTTCCATGCTTCCAGATCGTGAACCTTAATGAAGGGGCACGTCACCTTGTATTCGCGATCAAGAAACAGGAGACATGTGTAGGTAGTCGCGCCGGAGAACACCTGTTGATCGCCGAAGTGGACGATTTCCGATAAATGACGACCCTTGGCGATCAACTCGCGGAGATTACGGCCGTATTGCGCGTTGAAGAACTTGTGCGGCAGAATGTAGCCGGATCGGCCTTTCGCGTTCAGCAGTTGAAGTGCCTTTTCGACAAACACGACGTAGATGTCATAATTGCCAGAGGCGGCGGAGTGATAGGCTTTCTTATACACTTCCACTTCGAGAGGAGCCCATTCCTTCATTGCCTGAATGCGCACATACGGCGGGTTCCCAATCACACAATCGAAACCGCCTTGCTTGAACACCTCTGGGAAACAGCTTTTCCAATCGAAGACATTGACACGGAACCGCGCCTCATCGTCGAGCAGGTCCATTTCGGGCTGGTCGTAGAAGTCCGATCCAATCAGCGAGTTGCCGCATTTGATGTTGTTGGCGAGGTCGGGCAGGATGCGTTCGCGTTCCTTGAGGAAATCGCGCTGGGCAATTTCGCCGGTTTCGCCTTCGAGGACTTTGAGCAGCAGGGAAAGTTTGGTGACTTCCACAGCGGCGGCGTCGATGTCCACGCCGTGGATGTTGTTGAGGAGGATGCGCTTTTTCTCGGCGGTGGTGAGCCGCCATTCGCCGCCCTTGGCCTGATAGAGCGTGGCGGTTTTGCCCTTGCTCCATTTTTCCGGGTTCTCGGCGTAGCGGTCGCGGTGCCAGTCGAGCAGGAATTGATAGGCGACGATCAGGAAAGAGCCGGAGCCGCAGGCGGGATCGACGACCTTGAGCTTCGCGGCTTCCGGCAGAGAGATGGGGTTTTCCGTCTCCGGCGTGAGGAGTTTGCCGAGCGTGTTCTCGACGATGTAATCGACGATGTAGGACGGCGTGTAATAGACGCCACCCGCTTTGCGAACTTCGGGTTTCTCCTCGATCTTCGCCTGATGTCCGTCGGTGAGGCGGATGGTTTTGCCGAGGAAGCGCTCATAGACGGAGCCGAGGATGTCTGCGGGCAGGACGGAGAACTCGTAGGGGCTGTCCGGGTAATAAAGGTGGGCGATGATGTCCTTGAGGGTCTTGTCATCGAGCGCGAGATTTGGCGTGAGCGTGTCCGGTTCCTCGGCCTGCCCCTTTTCCTTGGAGAAGTGGAAGAGGCCGGAATTGTAGCGGGCATCAGCGGCGCGGAAGAGTTCCAGCAGGCGCGGATAGGTTTGGGTGCCGTTGGCGACGGTCCGGAGCCGTCCGTAATCCTCGGTGCCGCGATCCTCGCAGATGCGGAGGAAGACCAGGCGGTCGATGGTTTTCTGAACGGCGAAATTCAGGTCGCGGACGTTGAGCGAAGGATTGCGCAGGGCGAAGTTGCGGGCGAGCAGGTCGCGCCAGCGCTCGATTTCCTCCAGAAAGGCGGTGTCCACCTCGGCGGTGCCTTTTTTCTTCTTCGCGGAGTCGGCGTATTTGTCGAACGAGCCTTTGAGGATGGCATCGCGTGAGAAGATGGCGGCGATCTCGTCCCACTTCTCCGCGTATTGATCGCAGGTGCAGTAAAAGACGCGGGCCTTGGACGAGGGATCGCCAGGCGCGGGCTTGATGCGGGTGTCGTAGATGGCGAATTCCTCGAAGTCCGAGAGGATCGAAAGCGGGAGCTTGGCCGACCATGCGTAACGCCGGAGCTGGTAGGCTGGGGCGACGTCGCCCTTGATATTCACGGACGGCTTTTTCGCTTCGAGGAAGAATTTCCGCTGGCCGTGCAGGGTGAAGGCATAGTCCGGAGCCTTCACATGCGGCCCGATCTTGATGGCGTCCTCGTGGATGACATCGCGGTATTGCGGGGCGAGGCCCTGCGAGTTCGCCATGTCCCAGCCCAGCGCTTCGAACAGCGGATCGAGGAACTGTTTGCGGAGCTGGAACTCGTTGTAATTTCCCGATCTGAAATGTTCGCGGTGTTCGGCGAAGGTTTCGCAGAGTTTGAGGACGGAGTCGGGGGCGGGCATGGTGGGGATCAAATGAAATTACCGATGTTCGTTCACCAGCCGATGCGGGTAAGTCCTGCAACATGATCGAAATGGGCATCGCGGCTGATGACCGGCAGTTTGTGTTGGCGGGCGATGGCGGCGATCCACAGATCATTCATTGGAATGGGGGTGCCTGCGGACGCGAGTTGGAGACGGATTTCCGCATAGTGGCGGGTCGTCGCGTCGTCAGCCACGAGGACCGTGGTGGTGGCGAGCGCATCTTCCAGCCATGCCGTCATCTTTTCCCGAAACCGGGATTTCAGGATGCCGAAGCGGAATTCCGCCAAGGCCGGAACTGGTATGCAGAGGCGATCCGCGTGCTCGATGTGCCGGATGAAGGACGGTTCATTGATCCACCAGGCGGAAAGGCCGTTGGTATCGACGATCATTTCCACTCCTCCTCATCGATTTGCTCGAAGTTTTCGTCCACGATTTGCTCGATGCGCTTGAGTTCCGCCACCATCTCCGGGTCATTGGCGGCGATCCCCGCGAACTTCATCCAGGGCTTCTCCGCAGGACTTGGTTGTTTGGCCAACTTATCCTGTAGCGCCTCGGTGACGTAGTCCTTGAGGCGCATGCCTTGCCGTGCCGCAGTGGCTTTCACTTCGCGAAATAAGGGATCAGGGAGTTCAATGGTCGTGCGCACAAAAGCACATTCCCATTTTCTCATGGTCCTGCAAGCGTCGAATGACCACGGGTTGACTCGTTTCTGACCCCGACAGAATCCCCCTGTCCATTCATGGCCGCCCGTGCTTGATTCCGCCTGTGAACGTCCGTCCCATCGATTCCACCCCCGAGCTGCTGTCCCCCGCGGGAAACTGGGACTGCGCCCGCGCCGCGGTGGCTGCCGGGGCGGATGCGATCTACTTCGGTCTGCCCAAGTTCAACGCGCGGCTGCGCGCCGATAATTTCATCGATGCCGATCTGGAGGAGCTCATGGAATTCCTCCACCGCCACGGCGTGAAAGGCTTCGTGACGATGAACACGCTCATCTTCACCCGCGAGCTGGAGGCCGCTGAGACGCAACTGCGGAAAATCGCCGCCGCCGGCGTGGATGCGCTCATCATCCAGGATCTCGGGCTGGCGAAACTCGCCCGCGCGGTGGCTCCAAATGTGGAGCTCCATGCCTCCACTCAGATGACGATCACCTCTCCCGAGGGTCTTTCGTTCATCGAGTCCTTGTTTCCGCTCGAACGCGCCGTGCTTGCCCGCGAACTATCCGTTAGGGAAATCGAGCGCTTCCAGACCTTCGGCCCCAAAACCCCGTTGGAAGTCTTCGTCCACGGCGCGCTGTGCGTCGCCTACTCCGGCCAATGCCTCACCAGCGAGTCACTCGGCCAGCGCAGCGCCAACCGCGGCGAGTGCGCGCAAGCCTGCCGCATGCCCTACGAAATTCTCGTCGATGGCGAAACCCGCGAACTCGGCGAGGTCCGCTACCTGCTCAGCCCGCAGGATCTCGCCGCCGTCGATCTGATCCCGGATCTGGTCATGGCCGGCGTGAAGTCGTTCAAGATCGAGGGCCGCCTCAAGTCCCCCGAATACGTCACCGCCGTCACCCGCGTCTATCGCAAGGCGCTCGATGCCGCCATCGCCCGTGCCCAATCCCCGGTCACGCCGGATGACCGCTATGCGCTTGAAATGACATTTTCCCGCGGCCTCACCACCGGCTGGCTGGCGGGCACCGATCATCCCTATCTCACGCACGGCCGCTTCGGCAAGAAACGCGGGCCCTTGTTAGGTGAGATCGCCGATTGCGGCCCCGGCTGGATCAAACTGGGGAAAACCACCGGCGTTCCCATCAATGCGGGCGACGGCGTGGTCTTCGACGCCGGGGAAAACCGTGATCTCGAACAAGGCGCGCGCATCTGGAAAATCGAGGGCGGCCGCATCATCTTCCACAAGACCTTCAGCGGCATCAACTTCGAGCGCATCCAGCCCGGCCACACGGTTTACAAGACCTCCGATCCCAAGCTGGATTCCGAGCTCCGCCGCTTCTGGCAGAACACACGCCCCGCGGAAAAGAAAACTCCGCTCCACCTAACCGCATCAGGAAAACCCGGCGAAAACCTAACTGTAGCGGCGGTCTGTGACCGCCGAAGCGAAAGGGACGCAAAAATAACTTCAACCATTCCGCTCCAGCCCGCCGCCAAGCGCCCGCTCGACACGGACACCCTCGCCGCACAGCTCGGCCGCCTCGGAGAGACCTCGTTCGAACTCGCCTCGCTCGACAACCAGCTCGAAGGCGACTGCCACTTCCCGCTCTCCGCGCTCAACCAGCTCCGCCGCGATCTCATCGCAAAACTCGAAAGCGGAGCGCCGGCTTCCGCCGGCCCGCCCCCCGTCATCACCACCACCTTCCTCGATCTTCTTCCTGAAAATCCAACATTCACAATTCATAATCCGAAATTATCCGTCCTCTGCCGGAACTTCGATCAACTCCACACCGCCATCGAATGCGGCGTTGAAACCATCTACTGCGATTTCGAAGACCCGCGCCGCTACAAGGACGCCGTCTCCATCTTCAAATCCAACATTCAAAATCCAACATTCAAAATCCTCCTCGCCACCCCGCGCATCCTCAAACCCGGCGAAACCGGCTACCTCAAGCTCATCGAAAAGGCCGCTCCCGACGGGCTACTCCTACGCAATCTCGCGGCGCTCCACCATTACAAGGACCGCGGCGATCTCATCAAAATCGGCGATTTTTCCCTCAACGTCTCCAACCCCGTCACCGCGCGGCTGCTGATGGAAAACGCGGGACCCGATCATCTAACAGCATCCTACGACCTCAACATCCGCCAGGTGCTGGATTTGCTGGAAAAGGCGCCGCCGGACTGGTTCGAGCTCACGCTGCACCAGCACATGCCGATGTTTCACATGGAGCACTGCGTGTTCTGCGTCTTCCTCAGCGAGGGGACGACCTACAAGGACTGCGGCCGGCCCTGCGAGAAGCATGTCGTCCACCTGCGCGACCGCGTCGGCCAGCTCCACCGGCTGCAGGCGGATGTCGGCTGCCGCAACACGCTCTTCAACGGCAAGGCGCAGACCGGCGCGCGTTTCTATCAGGCCCTGCGCGGCGCCGGACTTTCGCGTTTCCGGGTGGAGCTGCTCGATGAGGATGCGGCCACCGCCGCCCAAACCATCCGCGCCTATCAGGATCTGCTGTCCGGAGCGTCGGACACGCCCGGCTTGTTGAACCAGGTCCAGGCTCTTGAGAAACTCGGCGTCACGGAAGGCACGCTGGCGGAGAAATGAGCGAAATTCCCGGATTTGACCTTTCGGAAACGCCTTGTTAAAGGTTTTCTCCACACCGCCCATGATCCGCGATATCGTCCAATACGGCCATCCCGTCCTCCGCCAGAAGTGCCGCCCGGTCACCGCGGTGGATGAAATGCTTTTGGATCTTGTCGCCGACATGCTCGATACGATGGTGGACGCCAATGGCGTGGGCCTGGCCGCCCCGCAGGTGGGCGAGGACCTCCGGCTGGCGGTGATCGATGTCTCGCATGATCCGGACTGCGTTTCGATGCTCAAGGTGAACGGCGAGGACACGGAGCTCACATCGATCATGCCGCTGGTCTTCATCAATCCGGAACTCACTTTCAGCCAGGAAAAGGAAAGCGGCATGGAAGGCTGCCTGAGCATCCGCGGCATCCGCGCCGAAGTGAGGCGGCCGGCGGCGGTCATTGCCACCCTTCCCCAACTCGATGGATCCGTGCTCGAAATCGAGACCGACGGCCTGCTCGCGCGGGCGTTGCAACACGAAATCGACCACCTCAACGGCGTGCTTTTCGTGGACCGCCTGCCTGCGGTGGGCAAGGTTTCGATGAAAAACCGTCTCAAGCGCCTGCTTGAGGAAAATCAATACGCGTGATTTTTTTCCGGGTCGGGCTCGACTTTCGGCCGCCATCACGCTTTTTTGCTTCGGTCGTGACGCTAACGAAGCGCACACCTTCACTTCCACATCGATTTCCATTATGAATACGAACCGAGGCATCTTCGACAGTTTTCCAAACCAGGCGGCGGGTCGCCAGGACTCGCCCTTCAGCGTGGCAGCGGAAACCGAGCAGGCGGCCATCAAGGAAAGTCCCTTTACCGTCGCCTCCGAACGGCCGAGCTCCCCGTTCACCGTAGTGGATGAGGGCGCGGACTCGAAATCGACCGAATTTGGCAAACCCGTGAAAATTCCGGAGCGTCGCAAGGTGGATTCGCCGTTCCAGGTGGCGGAGCCCTCCGAAGGATTCGGTTTTGAGGCCGCCACTCCCGCGCCCGCAGCCAGCCCCTTCGAGGCCGCCGCCGCCTTTCCTGCCTACCCGCCGCTTTCGACTCCGGTGCAGCCGCTTGCGGCATCACCTTTCTCCGTGGAGGCCCAGCCAGCAGCATCTTCCTTTGAAACTCCTGCCGATTCCGCTTTCAAGCCTTGGCACGAATCCGCTGCCAGCCCGGCTCAGGCACCTGCCGCCACGCCGGCTCACATCCCCTCGGCCTTTGCGCCCGCTCCGGCGGCACCACAGGCTGCCGTCACCACCCAGGCTGCCGCACATGATTTCCAATCCGACTCCTCATCCATCCGCCAGCTTGAACTGCGGGCGATTTTCGGCGTGGATCGCGAATTGAGCGCTGACGAAATCCTGCAACGCGCACGGGCACTGCCCGGTATCCGCGGGCTCGCACGGGTCGGTCCCCGCGAAATGGTCACCGTCGAGGGACTCAAGCACCTCCTCACCGATCTCGGCTTTCACGGTGGCCCGCTCAAGCTCTACACGGGCTCGACGCCTCTGGAGTTCATCCGCGAGGGTCCGGTGCTCCTGGCCGTGCAGACCGATGGCAGCTATGCCCCCGGTGTCCGCGAAACCCTGATGATCGTCGCGCGCGAACTCGGTCGCATTGCCTGATGCCGGATTTTCTCCTCTTGAAACGAAGCGTCGGGTGATTACTTGAGGGCATCCGCCGTTTTTAGAATGATATCCCGCGTGCGGGCATCGGCGGCCCTCAGCCAGGACTCTTGAAGCTCCGGCTCTTGCTGCCGCCAGGCCGCCGCCATGGCGTGCGTGGCCTCGTTGCGGACGGCCACATCATTCAAACCTGCCAGCCACGAGAATGCCGCAGGGGCGTCGCTTTGCGCCCATTCGGTCACTACCGCCTCGACTCCCGCCTTGCGAAATCCGCCCGGCGGGAACATCACCACCCATGCCGCCGCTTCCGGCGCATTTTGCCCGGCCCAGCTCTGTAAAACCTGCACAATTGCCACATCGAACTCACGGCTGGAGATTCCCGATTCCGACAACAAATTCGCCGCCCGCCGCGGATCGGAATCGGCGATCACCAGCGCGATCCTAGCCTGCGCTGCCGCGGTTTCCCGCTCCGTTCCCAATACCTCCGCCCACTCCAGCGCCGCGTCAGGATCTTCATTCGCCATGCGCATTGCGAAATGCTGGATCAGCAGAATTCTCTCCGGGCCATCGGCGCTAAGGCGCTCGAACATCTCCATGGCGAATTCGGGATCCAGCTCCAGCGCATTCCACGCCACTTCCGCAAGAGCCTTCTCCCGCGCCCGGATTTCCTCGATCTTTTCCGCCCTGGCTGCGGCCTCGCGCAGATTTTTGCGGGGATCCGGCCGCTCATCGCGTCCGGACTGGCTCGACTTGGTGGATGCCGGTCTCTTGTCGGCAGGAGAATCCTTGACCGCCGCCGAATCCGATGTGTCCGACTGTTTGCACGCGGCCAAAGTCAACAGGCCCAGGCAGATCCATAACTGAGGATGGTGCGCCATCTCGGAAAAAGGGTTCGAGGGTTCAATGCGGGCTGAGCCTGCTCAGGAAAGGAATCAATTCCTCCACCCCGAAATCCGAGGTGGATGCGATCAAGCGTCCTCAGCCTTGGGGCTCTCGGGGGCAGCCTCTTCGGCAGCTTCGGGAGCGGCGACTTCCACAGCCACGGGGCTTGCGGTTTCCACCGCTTCGGCAGGAACTTCCTCAATTGCAGCGGCCGCCTTTTTGGCAACCTTCTTGGCGGGCGCTTTCTTGGCGGCGGTTTTCTTGGCGGGTGCCTTCTTGGCGGGCGCTGCCGCAGCTTGCTTGACGGCTGGCTTCTTCACGATGCCGCCGAGTTTCGCCTGCTCTTTTTTGCGCTTCAAGTAGTCGGCGCGACGGCGGCGTTTGATGATTTTTTTCGATTGTTGGCCCATGGTTGGTGCCCATTGGCTAGGGACTAAGTCCCACGGAATCAAGAGGAAATCTTCACCCGGGCCATCCACTGCCGAAATAGCCTCTGAAAACCCCGCATTTCTGCTAATTTCCGCCCGGCATCATGTAGCCCAACAGGCTGATCAAGCGCTCGCGCAACTGGACACGCGGCATGATCGCGTCGATCAGGCCATGCTCGAGCATGAACTCCGCCGTCTGAAAACCGGGCGGCAGGTTCTGGTGGGTCGTTTCCTTGACCACCCGCGGGCCGGCAAAGCCAATCATGCACTTGGGTTCGGCCAGGTTGACGTCGCCAATGGTCGCGAACGAGGCGGTCACGCCGCCCGTAGTGGGATGGGTCATCAGGGAAATGTAAGGCAGCCGCGCCTCCGACAGGCGGGCGAGCGCGCCGCAGGTTTTCGCCATCTGCATCAGCGAGAGCATGCCCTCCTGCATGCGTGCGCCAGACGAGGCGGAAACGATGATCACACCGCGTTTTTCGGCGATGGCCGTCTCGATCGCGCGGGTGATTTTCTCCCCGACCACCGAGCCCATTGATCCGGCGAAAAACTTGAAATCCATCACGGCGATCATAGCCTTGTGGCCGCCGAGGGCCAGGCGACCGGACACCACCGCATCGTCGAGGCCGGTTTTCTCGCTCAGAATCGCGGTTTTTTCCGCATAGCCCTGAAATCCCAGCGGATTCGCGGAAACGAGACCGGCATCCGTTTCTTCGAACGATCCCGAGTCCGCCAGCATCAGGATCCGATCACGGGAATCGATCAGGAAGTGGTGTGTGCAATGCGGGCAGACTTGGAAATTCTGCTGGAGCTCCAGATTGTGGATCATCGCCCCGCAATCGGGACACTTGTTCCATAGACCTTCCGGCATGTCTTCACGGCGGTCGTGGCTGCGCAGGCGGGGTTTGCTGAAAATGCCCATGGGAGAATGTGGTGTGAGGTGATTTGGGGCCGCTGCGTCGAGGCGGCACGGTCACGGGCGGTAACCTAGCGATGGCCGGGAGCCGCGACAACCTCCTTTTGAGCAAGCGGCATCTGTCCGATCTTTGGGGTTGCTTTTTGCGCCGATCAGTCACAAAACCCGCCAGCAGGAATGGTAAGCATTTCCTAAATAATCGATGAAACTCCGGCAATTTGTCAGTGCTTCGGCAGCCGTCCTCCTGGTTTGGCTTGCGGTCACATTCGTTCATCAGGTGCCCGCCCAGCGGTATCCCAAGCTCGACAAGTATCCTACGACCGGCCGCCGCGCCGCGCCGGAAAACACCGAAGCCACCCCACACGCAGCCGATCCCGCGGTTTTGCAGGTTTCCGTCTCGCATTGAGGCGCGGCAGCGTGCAGGGTCGCGCCCATGGCTGAGAAACCCCATATCTGCGATACAAAACCGCTGGCCCTTGAAGTCGAAGCCGGCATCCATTGGTGGTGCTCCTGCGGACGTTCCGCCCACCCGCCGTTCTGCGATGGCTCCCACAAAGGCACCGGCCTCCAACCGGTGAAATACGAACTCGCCGAGAAAAAAACCGTCTGGTGGTGCCAATGCAAACACACCGGAAATCCCCCGCTCTGCGACGGCTCCCACAAGACCTTGGCGAGGCCGGAGTAAGGTGATTTGGATTTCCCGAGGCTCTTGCAAGCATCTCCTCATCAGCTCTGAAGTCCATGTTTTCGCTGCTAACAGATGCCCCGTCTCCAATTCCGCAAACGGAATCCTTCCACACTTGGCGAGCGCCTGCCGGTTCCATCCGTTGCAACCAGGCTTGGCCGGATGGCCGACTTCAAATCTGATGCAGCTTCGCGGCCACCGCCGCACGGACTCGCGCGACTTCCAGTTCGAACTGGCAGCGCAGATCCAGCGGGCACCTGGCCAGCAAACAGGGCGCACACTCCACATGGCGCCGCACCACCGCGTGCCGCCTGCCGAGCGGGCGTTTCCACTGCGGATCATTCGGGCCGAACAGCGTGATGCAGGTCGCGCCCACATGCGCCGCCAGATGCGGCAGCGATCCGTCCGCCGCGACGACCAGGCCATGTACCGCCAGCAAGGGCAGGGCGCCGGCCAGCGGCGAGGCCCGGAAAAACTCAAGCCCACCACCCAGTTCCCGTGCGAGGATTTCCGCCGGACCCTGCCGCCGACCATCCACTCCGGCCACGGTCACGCGATAACCGCCATCCTGCAGGCCGCGACCGATCTCCAGCCAGCGATCCGGCAGCCACTCGTGACTCGCTCCGAAATCCGATTCCGGACTCAGCAGCACCGCCCCCGGAACCGGCACGATCCCGATGTCTGCCGGCGCGAAAAACGCCGGCTGGCCGGTGGCGATCCCCATTTCCTCGATCGCCGAGAGATAAAACCGCACTCGGTGGTCCAAAGGGTTTTCCGCAAAAGCCAGCGGATGAGTGAGCTTTCCGGCCAGGGCGCGCAGTGCCGGGCCCAAGCGCCGCGGCACTCCGGCCAGCGTGGCCGCATCCGCCGCAAATCCCGCCTCCCACAGCAGCGCAGCCTGCCACTTCCCTGCGATCCCCTGCGCCAGTTCCTTCGCTTTCCGGGGAAATTCAATCACCTCCACCCCCCCCAGCGTCTCCCAAAAAACCCGCTGTTCCGGCCGACACAATACCCCGACCCGCAATCCGGACGCCATCAAGGCCCGCAACGCCGGCACGGCGAAACACGCCTCGTCCCAGCGCTCCGGCGCAGCCACCAACATGTCCCCTCCTTGTGCCATCACGCCCGCACCCTAGCGGATTCACGCCCGCCCGGAAACCGCAAAGTCAGCCGGGAAGTTTTCCAAGCACCTCCTCATCGAGGAAATCCTGGCCATGGATGAGGTGCTCCAGCAGCGGCACGCCGGTGAGATCCTCGATCACGCCCTTGTTGGTGATCATGGCGGTGTCCAGTTCGTCATCGAGCTGGTTGAGGAAGATGCCGGCACAGATGAGGCCGCGCGCGCGGATGGCGCCGAGGGTGAGCAGAATGTGATTCAACGCGCCAAGGCGGTTGCCCGCCACGAGCACCACGGGCAGACCGAGGTCGCAGGCAAGATCCGCGATCCGATAGTTCGCGGCGACTGGCACTTCCCAGCCGCCAGCTCCCTCGACGACGACCAACGGATGCGCCGCCGCGAGACTCTGAAATCCCGCAACCAGTTCGGCGGGCTTCACGCTGCGGTTTTCCAACAGACCTGCGACGTAGGGAGCCACGGCGCTTTTGAGAAACACCGGGTTCACCTCATCCAACGGCAGGCCGCCCGAGGCTTCGGCGAGAATCCGCGCGTCATCGCGGTCACCACAGGCCAGCGGCTTGTAGCCCACGGCATCGATGCCGGTTTTGCGAAGCCCCTCCAGAATCAGGCGCGTAACATGGGTTTTGCCGACGCCGGTATCCGTTCCTGTTATGAAAAAGCTCACGCCCAAGTGGTGGCTTCCGGCAGTTGACCGGTCAAGCCGGGGAAATGACAAATTTCCCTTTCGCGGCCGTCCATCGCTGTCCATGGTGGCCGCGCATGACAGCGGATTTCCTGGTGATCGGTGCCGGCATAGCCGGCTTGTCCTTCGCATTGCGGGCGGCCCGTCACGGATCGGTGATCGTGGTGACGAAAGGTGATGCCTACGAATCCAACACGGCCTGGGCACAGGGCGGAATCGCCTCGGTGCTGCCAGACGACCAGCGCGATGCCGGCGATACGGCGGAAAACCATGTGGCCGACACGCTCGACGCCGGTGCCGGTCTCTGCAAGGAGGCCGCGGTGCGCACGATCATCGGCGAGGGCGCCGCGGCCATCCGCGATCTGACCGACTACGGTGTTTCCTTCGACCGCGCCGACCATCATTTTCTGTTAGGCAAGGAGGGGGGGCACTCTCACCGCAGGATTCTCCACGCCAAGGACACGACCGGCCGCGAGGTGGCCCGCGCCCTGATCGAAACCGCCCGCAAGACACCCAACCTCACCTTGCTGGAACATCATTTCGTCATCGATCTGATCACCTCCGAGAAACTCGGCGCTGTGGCGGAGGACCGGGTGCTCGGCGCTTACGTGCTGAAAACAAAAACCGGCGAGGTCCGCGTGTTCCGCGCGGACCGGGTGGTCCTGGCGGCCGGCGGCTGCGGAAAAGTCTATCTATATACCACCAATCCGGACTCAGCCACCGGCGATGGCGTGGCGCTCGGCTGGCGGGCCGGCGCGTCCATTGCCAACATGGAGTTCATTCAGTTCCATCCCACATGCTGGTACAATCCCGCAGCGACCGGCCCGGAGGCACGTTCATTCCTCGTCAGCGAGGCGGTGCGCGGAGAGGGCGGCATCCTGATCAATGCCAAGGGCGAGGATTTCACCCAAAAAATCGACCCTCGCGGGTCGCTCGCGCCGCGCGACATCGTGGCGCGGGCGATCGACCGCGAGCTCAAGCGCACCGGCGCGGCATGCGTCTATCTGGATGTGACGCACAAGCCGAAGGGCTTCATGAAAGAGCGGTTTCCATATATTTACGGCAACCTGCTGAAATTCGGCCTTGATTGCGAAACCCAGCCCATCCCCGTGGTGCCGGCCGCACACTATCAGTGCGGCGGCGTGCTCACCGACGTGAATGGCAAAACCACCATTCGCGGACTCTTCGCGGTAGGTGAGGCCGGCTGCACAGGCCTGCACGGAGCCAACCGCCTGGCCTCCAACTCGCTGCTGGAGGGCAACGTGCTGGCCCGCCGCGCACTGGACGAAATGATGCGCCTCTATCCGCCCGGCAGGAATGAGCTCAATCCGCCGGAAATCCCCGAATGGGAATATGGTGATACCGCCGAGCCTGACGAACTGGTCGTCATCTATCACAATTGGGACGAGATCCGCCGCCTGATGTGGGACTATGTATCCATCGTCCGCACCGACAACCGGCTGCGCCGCGCCGCCGCCCGCCTGAAAAACCTCAAGAAGGAGGTGCGCGAGTTCTACTGGGGCCACCGCGTGAATCCAGATATCCTCGAACTGCGCAACCTCGTCTCCACCGCCAGCCTGATCGTCGAGTGCGCGCTGCGCCGCAAGGAATCCCGCGGCCTGCACTACACGCTCGACCATCCCGAGACGCTTGTGAGCTATCGCACGGACACGGTGATCCGGCGCTTCTGATAGTGCTCTTCAAACCTCCATCACCTTCGCCGTTTCCTCGTCAGACTCGATGCGCACGGTGATTTTTCTGATGGCGGCCAGCGCGAGTGCCGGCACCGCAAGAAAGTGAAACGCAAGTTCTGATGCTCGCGCGGAATTTCGGTTTTCCAATGCGGCGTCCCGCGTGATACAAGCGTCGCGTGACATCGCCCGAATGCCCGCAATTGCCGCAACCCGAGGAGGAACCGCAAATCACCGAGGAAGAGGCCCGCAAACTGGAACTCTTCGAGCTGGAAACCGACGACCGCACGCTTCTATCCGGCCCTACCTCGCGTCTGCGCAATCTCATGACCTTGTTACGCGTGTCCAAGGATCTGCTCACCGCCTTCCGTGCGCTGCATTTCGCCGGTCCCTGCGTAACGATCTTCGGCTCCGCCCGGACCGCGCCGGGCACCCGCTACTACGAGATGGCGCGGCAAATGGGGGCAGCCTGCGCGAAACTGGGATTCACCGTGATGACCGGCGGCGGCCCCGGCATCATGCAGGCCGGCAACCAGGGGGCCTACGAGATCGGCGGCCGCTCGATCGGCATCAACATTGAGCTGCCCTTCGAGCAGGAGCTCAATCCCTACGTCCAGCGGGCCATCACCATGCGCTATTTCTTCACCCGCAAGGTGGTGTTGGTGAAGTATTCCTACGCCTTCATCGTCATGCCAGGCGGCGCCGGCACCTTGGACGAGATGTTTGAAACCATGACCCTCATCCAGACCGGAAAGCTCAAGGGATTTCCCATCATCCTGATGGGCAGGGACTATTGGCAGCCGCTGATGGATTTCGTCCACCGCATGGCCGAGGAGGGAATGATCAGTCCGGACGATCCTGATTTGATCTTTTTCACCGACGATGTGGAGGACGCGGCGGCGCACCTCCAGCGGCACGCCGTGCGGCAGTTCGGACTGCGGCGGAAGCGCACTCCGCAGCCGATCAAGGTGCTGGGCGAGAAATCACTGACTCGCTGAGAATCGGATCGAATCCCATTGCGGTTGTGGCTTGACCCCGTGGCGGCGCCCGGGCAGTGTGCCGCCCCGCTCCGGCCCTGATGGCCGCAGTGTGCCCCACACCGAACCTAACCTACCGATCCGCCATGGCCGCGAAGATCTACACCACCAAGGACGCCCCGATCGCTCCGCTCAAGAAGAAAACCCTCGCCGTGATCGGCTTTGGCTCACAAGGCCATGCCCACGCGCTCAACCTCAAGGACAGTGGCCTCAAGGTCATCATCGGCCTCTATAAGAAGTCGAAGTCCCGCGAAGTCGCCAAAAAACTCGGCTTCGAGGTCATGGACACCGCGGAAGCAGTCAAGGCGGCCGACGTGATCTTCGTCGCCACTCCGGACACCGTGATTCCCTCGGTTTACGAAAAGGACATCGCGCCAAACCTCTCCAAGGGCAAAACCCTGCTCTTCTCCCACGGCTTCGCCGTCCACTTCAAGACCATCAAGCTGCCGAAGGACATCGATGTGATCCTCGTCGCTCCAAAGGGCCCGGGCCACACCGTGCGCTCGCAGTTCGTCGCCGGCAAAGGCGTTCCCGGCCTCATCGCCATCCATCAGGACGTGTCCGGGAAGGCCAAGCAAACCGCGCTCGCATGGGCCGGCGGCATCGGTTGCGCCCGCGCGGGCGTCTTTGAAACCAACTTCCGCGAGGAAACCGTGACCGATCTCTTCGGCGAACAGTGCGTCCTTTGTGGCGGCGCTTCCGCTCTTGTGAAGGCCGGATTTGAAACGCTCGTCGAAGCCGGTTACCAACCCGAGATGGCCTACTTCGAGTGCCTCCACGAGCTCAAGCTCATCGTGGACCTCATGAACGAGCAGGGCATCGCCGGCATGCGTTTCTCAATCTCCGAGACCGCCGAATATGGCGACGTCACAGTCGGTCCGAAGATCATCGATTCCTCCGTCAAGAAACGGATGCAAAAGCAGCTCAAGGACATCGAAAACGGCAAGTTCGCCAAGGAGTGGACCCACGAGTACAACACCGGCAACAAGAACTTCAACGCCATCCGCAAGGCCGAGGCCTCCCATCAGATCGAAAAGGTCGGTGAGAAGCTCCGCTCCACCATGAGCTGGATCAAGTCGAGCAAGATCAAGAAGGGAGCCAGCCAGGCGAGCTTCACTTCCACCTCGAAGTAATCCGCGCAATCGACACCGGAAACGCCCGCCTCCCTCACCGGAGAGCGGGCGTTTTTGTGAGACTCCAACGTGTCACGCATTTTTGTCCAAGGAGCGGCGAAACGGGTTCGCCGATGCGCAAGAAAAGCCAATGAACCGCGAATAAGCGCTTGCGCATCCCATTCTCTTTCCAACTGCGGATTCCAGGTTGATCGCGGTCTAACGAATCTCCACCGTCGCGCCGGGGCGAATGATGTTGGGCAGGCGGATGGCGTCCCAGTTGGCGAGGCGGATGCAGCCGGAGCTGCGGGCGCGGCCGATGGTTTCCGGATCGGAGGTGCCGTGCATGCCGATGCCGGGCTTGCTGGTGCCGTTCCAGATGATCCCCACCGGGCTGTTAGGACCGGGCGGGATGTTGAGGGCGTTGTCGCCGCGTTTCCCGGTATCGAGAAGCTGCTGGTCGTAGCGCCACCACGGCAGCTCGACCATGTTGCGCAGCTCCCAGGTGCCGAACTTGATGAATTTCGGCTGGCCGGGAGTGATGGGAAAGGAGGCGACGAGTCCGCGGTTGGCGCGGGTGACGGGCTGGACCGCCCCGGCTCCCGGCTCCGCGATGATCAGGGCGGCGGGTGCGGCTTCAAAGATCCGGACCTGGTTCTTTTTCGTATCCACCACCACATGGCGCTGGCTGAGCGCGGGGTCCGCCTCATATCTCGCGCCGGTGAGTTTCTCGACGTGGAAGGGGGTGACGTTCGGCACGATGATTGAATCATGCGGCTTGAGCGCGTTGATCTTCGGCCAGGTGTTGAGCAGGGCGAGATAGGGCACATCGCAATGATATCTTTCCGACATGAATTCGGCCACACTGCGGTAGCTCATGCGCTTTTTCTTCGCTTGCAGGGAACGCTTGGAGGGCAGCTCGGGATCGACCCATGGCTGCGCGATTTCCGGCACCAGGGCGACGGCGAAGGGATTGTCCACCGCCTTGCGGGCGGCGGTGTTCACCGCGATCCAGTCGTCCACCGGATGGCCGTTCACTTCGTTCCATGAACGCACGGCGAGCTCGGTGAAAAGGCCGGGTTTTCCATCGATCACGCCGGGGCCGAAATTCGCCTCATCGAGGAAAATCTGCAGGCGCACGGCATCGTCGCCGCTTGGTTTCGCATCCAGCGGGCTGGGTGGGGAAACCGTTTCGATGGGTGTGGGCGTTTCCGCGCCGGGAGGTGCCGGAGCATTGGGGAGCGGTCGGGAGGCGGGATCGCCATCACCGCCGAGCGGCAGGGCCTTGAGCACCGGGCGATTGACGAAAAGCGGCCCGGGCTGCTGGCCGCTTGCCGGCAACACCGCGAGGATGAGCAGAATGAATGGAATGCGGAACATCGGATGAACAGGGATGGAATCCAGCGCGAGCCCTCGAAAAGCCTCGAAAAGCCTCGAGATGCCAGGCGATGTTGGCGGCGGCCAACGCGCGGGAGGATAGCATCACCCTCCTGATCCGTCGAGAGCGCCTTTGCCCGCGCTTCACATGCTACTTCGGCAGCTTGATGGTTGCGTCCTTGATGCCTTCGTTCCATGCGAGACAGGCGAGGGTTGCGCGCTTGCCGCCACGGTCACGCTCCGCCGCTGGCGATGTGGGAGAACTTGTCGTCGATGAAACCCAGCACGAATTCCTCGGTGGCTTCGTCACCAAGGCGTTCGACGGCTTCCACCGAGAAGCCGCGGGCGATGAGCTGGCGGGCGCTTGTGGGATCGATGCCGCGGGCCTGGAGATAGAAGATTTCCTCATCGTGGATCTGCGAGGAAGTGGAGCCGTGCGAGCACTTCACCTGATCGGCGTTGATTTCCAGGCCGGGCATGGAGTTCGCCTCGCAGGTGTCGCTCATGAGCAGGTTGCGGCAGGTCTGATAGGCGTCGGTGTGGTGCGCGTCCCTGTCCACGAAGATCAGGCCGGAGAAGATGGTCCTGGAGTTGTCATAAAGGGAGTTCTTATAAAGCA
Organism: Luteolibacter sp.; assembly: GCA_030696085.1. Taxonomy (GTDB): domain Bacteria; phylum Verrucomicrobiota; class Verrucomicrobiia; order Verrucomicrobiales; family Akkermansiaceae; genus Luteolibacter. The sequence continues at coordinate 28,260 of JAUYNL010000044.1, read as the reverse complement.
GGTCCGAGTAGGCGCCTTCGGAAACGTGATGCTGGAAAGTGCGCTGGTCGTATTCCTGCTCGCGGGCGGGGACCGAAACGGAAAGCATGTCAGAGCGGGAGCCCGCGCCTTCGAGGCGGGAGAGGCATTCGTTGCGCGCCCAGGAGGCGCCGATGTTGAGGATGAAGCCCTTCGCGGAGGCGTCGCGGGCGGTCGAGGTCTCGTTGATGTGGATGATGCGCGTGACTTCGTTGAGCGCCTGGATGGCGATGTAGTCGAGCTGCGAGTTTGGCCCGGCGGATAGATCGTTGAAGGCGATGGCGAGGCCGGGCGTGATGTCGTCCGCCGAGCGGAAGATGTCGATCACGCGGACTTTCGAGTTTTTCCCGGTAATGATGAGCGTGTGCGGAAAGATGACGGTGTTCGCACCGGAAATCCAGTGATGGACCTCGATGGCGCCTTCGATTTCGGCGTTTTCGCCGGTGTGGACGAAGAGTCCGTTGGAAACGGATGCTTCGTGCCATGCGGCGAACTTGGCGGAGCCGAGGCGCGTTTCCTGCTTCATGAAATGCGCGGCGACGAGATCGCCGTGGGAAACGAGGGCCTCGGCGAGAGGAAGGCAGATGACGCCTTGAGGAAGACTGGACTCGGAGTGGACCAACTCGTCATTCGAGAAGATGAATTTCGCGGCGGTCTTCTTGAGGCCGGTCGAGCGGGAGATGAGATCGGAAGCGGGCGAGACGCCCGCGTTCCTTGAGAAGCCCTCGAAGTCGAGTTGTTTGAGATTTGAAAAACGCCAGCTTTCATCACCACGCTTCGGAGCGGGGGTGGCGAGGTAGCGTTCCCAGGCATCATGCTGGCGCGCGGCGAACCATGCGGGAAAAACGGCGGGTGTTTGCGGGGCGGTAGTGGTCATGGAGAATAGGTCGAATAGGTCCTATAAGTCTTATATGTTCAGCCAACCGAGCCTTCCATCTCCAGGTCGATCAACCTCTTCAGTTCCACCGAGTATTCCATCGGGAATTCGCGGACGAGGTCGTTGATGAAACCATTCACGGCGAGGGACATGGCCTGGCCTTCGTTGAGGCCGCGCTGCTGCATGTAGAAAAGCATGTCCTCGGAGACCTGCGAGACGGAGGCCTCGTGCTGGGTGGCGTGTTGATTGCCCTTGACGGTGATGGCCGGGTATGTGTCGGTGCGCGAGTGGCTGTTGATGAGCAGGGCGTCGCACTCGGTGTTGTTCCTGCAACCTTTGAGGTGCTTCGGGATGTGGACCTGGCCGCGGTAGGTGGCGCGGCCCTCGCCGACGGAGATGGATTTGGAAACCACGTTGGAGGTGGTGTTGTTGGCGGCGTGGATCATCTTGGCACCGGTGTCCTGGTGCTGGCCGGTATTGGCCAGCGCGATGGAGATCACCTCGCCGCGCGCGCGTTCGCCCTTCATCACGACGCCGGGGTATTTCATCGTCAGGCGGGAACCGATGTTGCAATCGATCCAGCGGACCTCCGCGTCCTCCATGGCGACTCCGCGCTTGGTGACGAGATTGAAGACATTGCTGCTCCAGTTCTGTACTGTGACGTATTGGATTTTCGCGCCCTTGAGGGCGACGAGTTCGACCACGGCGGAGTGCAGGGTGGCGGTTTCGAATTTCGGCGCGGTGCAGCCTTCCATGTACATCAACTCGGCACCTTCGTCGGCGATGATCAGCGTGCGTTCGAACTGGCCGAAGTTTTCCGAGTTGATGCGGAAATACGCCTGCAGCGGTTGTTTCAGCTTCACGCCCTTCGGTATGTAGATGAACGATCCGCCGGAAAAGACGGCGCTGTTGAGCGCGGAGTATTTGTTATCTCCGGTGGGAATCACCTTGCCGAACCACGGGCGGAAGATCTCCTCATGCTCGCGCAGGCCTTCGGCGGAGTTGACGAAGATGACACCCAGCTTGGTGAGCTCCTCCTTCATGTTCGAGTATGCGGCCTCCGAGTCATACTGCGCCTCTACGCCGGCGAGGAAGGCGCGCTCCTGCTCGGGGATGCCGAGGCGCTCGAAGGTTTTGAGCACGTCCGCGGGCACATCGTCCCAGGAACGTTTCGGCTTCTCGCCATCGGATAGATAGTAGCGAATTTCGTCGAAGTTGATGTTTTCCAGGTCCTTGGTCGCCCAGTGGGTGGGAGTGGGTTTTTCGAGAAAGACCTTGAGCGCCTTGTGGCGGAACTCACGGACCCAGTCCGGATCTTTTTTGACGTCGCAGATGTAGTCGATGGTCTTTTCCGTCAGTCCGCGGCCGGCGTCGAATTTATGGCGCTCCGGGAAGGTGAAGTCGCCCTTGGTGCGGTCGATGTTGATCGCTTCGTGGGTTTCCTCGTCGAGAACGGCGGTGGCGGGTTCGTAGGACATGGGAAGAAGTTTGCTAGAGTTCAGTTTTCTGGGATGAAAACAGTGGATCAGGCGAGGGCGGTTTCCTTGAGGAAATCGTAGCCGTGTTTTTCGAGTTCGAGGGCGAGTTCCGGTCCGCCGGAGCGGACGATGCGGCCCTCCGCCATGACGTGGACCCGGTCGGGCTTGATGTAGTCGAGCAGGCGCTGGTAGTGGGTGATGAGCAACATGCCGCGCTCCGGCGAGCGCATGGCGTTGACGCCCTTGGCGACGATCTTGAGGGCATCGATGTCGAGGCCGGAGTCGGTTTCGTCGAGGATGCAGTATTTCGGTTCGAGCATCATCATCTGGAGGATCTCATTGCGTTTTTTCTCACCGCCGGAGAAGCCTTCGTTGACGGCGCGCGCGGTGAACTTGCGGTCCATTTCCAACAGGTCCATTTTCGCGTAAAGATTCTTGTAGTAGGTGACGGCATCGATTTCCCCGCCCTTCGGCAGACGGGCCTGGAGGGCGGCGCGGATGAAGTTGGCGTTGGAGACGCCGGGGACTTCGGACGGGTATTGGAAGGCCAGGAAGATGCCGGCGCGGGAGCGCTCGTCGATGGACATGTCGAAGATTTCGCCGCCATCGAGGGTGACGGTACCGCCGGAGACGAGGTAGCCTTCGTGGCCGGCGATGACTTTGGAGAGCGTCGATTTTCCAGATCCGTTAGGGCCCATGATGGCGTGAACTTCACCTTGGGGGATGTCGAGGGTGACGCCCTTGAGGATTTCGGTTCCGTCTTCGAGGGTGGCGTGGAGGTCTTGGATGTGCAGGCTCATGGTGATGGGAAGAAAACTTTGAATATTGAATATTGAATGATGGATTCAAGGGCTGGGGAGTTTGCCGCGGAGGGTGATTTCGACGTCGTGAATAACGGCACCGGGGGGGAGTTCGAGCACGTCGGCCAGATTGAAACCGGGTTTGAAATCCACATCGTGGATGCCACCGGTCGCCGCGTCGTGAAAATGCCCGTGTTCGGATAGATTCGGACAGTAGCGGGAGGATTCGCGCTCGAAATTGACCTGGCGGATGATCCCGTGTTGCACGAGCGCTTCGAGGCAGTTGTAAACCGTGGCGAGCGAGAGATTCGGCAGGCGGTCCTTGGCGCGCATGAAGACCTCGTTGGCGGTAGGGTGATCACGCTGCTCGATGAGGATGCGGTAGATTTCCTGGCGCTGCCGCGTCATGCGCAGCCCGGAGATTTCCTCGGGAATCTCTGCAACAATTGGCTGATCTGGAGTTTTGCTTACCATCGCGGCGGCAAGCTAGGCGGGGCCGGCGCGGAATCAAGAATAATTCCAATTCTCATTCCATAAAGTTTGCATCTGATTGATGATCAATACTTACGTTGGAGCAAATGGTTGGCAATTTCCTCAAGACGTATGGATTTTCTGCCGAACGGCTTGAGGGACTTCATTGCGGAGCGGGTCAGTTTGGCGGCTTCCTTACGAGAGGCGGCAAGGCCGATGACAGCGGGATAGGTGGCTTTTCCGACGGCCTGATCCTTGCCGGCGGTCTTGCCCAACACCGCAGTGCTTTGGGTGACGTCGAGGATGTCGTCGATGATCTGGAAGGCGAGGCCGAGGTTGTGGCCGAATTTCGTGAGCGCATCGAGTTTCGCGGGAGTGGCGTTGGCGCTCATGGCGCCGAGGCGCAGCGATGTGATGAGCAGGGCGGCGGTTTTCGCCTCGTGGATGCGGACGAGATCGCGCTTGGTGAGTTTTTTGCCTTCGCCTTCCAGATCCATCACCTGGCCGCCAATGAGTTTTTTACTGCCACCGGTTTCCGCGAGTTCGGCGATGTATTCGCGCACGCCGTAGCGTTTCGTGGCCGGGGTTTTCGCGAGCACGATGAATGCCTCGGTGAGCAAGGCGTCGCCGCAAAGCACGGCCATGCCCTCGCCATAGACCTTGTGGCAGGTGGGGCGACCGCGGCGGAGGTCGTCATCGTCCATGGCGGGCAGGTCGTCGTGAACGAGCGAGTAAGTGTGCATCAACTCCACCGCACAGGCCGGAGCGAGGGCTGCGGAAAACGTGCCGCCGCAAGCTTCGGCGGCGGCGAGGCAGAGCACCGGCCGCAGGCGCTTGCCACCGGCGAAGACCGCGTAGCGCATGGCCTCATGAATGGCCGCCGGGCGTTGCTTGGCCTTCGGCAAAAACGCATCCATCGCCGCATCCACTTCAGCGGCGCTGGCGGCGAGGTAGGCTTTGAGGGGCATGTGCTTGGGGCTTGGAACGTAGTGCGGAGAGTTGGAGAAGAGGTGCTTCGCACGCTCCATCTCCTTACTCTCCGTTTTCAGCTCCGTGCTACAGGATCTCCGCGATTTGCACGGCGTTGAGCGCGGCTCCCTTGCGGACCTGATCGCCGACGACCCAGAGGTCGAGTGCGTTTTCGAGCACCGGGTTCTTGCGGATGCGGCCGACGAGGCAGTCGTCCTTGCCGGTGGTATCGAGCGGCACCGGGAAGATTTTGTTCGCCGGATCGTCGATCACCTGGATGCCGGGTTTCCCGGCGTAGGCGGCGCGCGCGGATTCCACATCCACAGGCTTGTCGAACACGGCGGTGATGGAGACCGAGTGCGAGCGATAGACCGGCACGCGCACACAGGTGCAGGAAACTTTCAGCTCCGGCAGATCGAGGATCTTGCGGCCTTCGTTGAGCATCTTGAGTTCTTCCTTGGTGTAGCCGCTCTCGGTGAAGGCGTCCACCTGCGGAATCACGTTGAACGCGATCTGGCGCGGATAGACGCTCGGCGTGAACGGCTGGCCGGTGGCGATGGCCTTTACCTGCTCTTCGAGCTCGATGATGCCTTGTGCGCCGGAACCGGACACCGCCTGGTAACTGGAGGCGATGATCGACTTCAGACCGAACTTTTCGTTCAACGGCGAAAGCGCCATCAACGAGATGATCGTCGTGCAGTTTGGATTCGCGATGATATTGCGCGGATGGTTTTGCGCGGCCTGCGGGTTGATTTCCGGGACAACTAGCGGCACGTCCGCATCCATCCGGAAGGCCGATGAATTATCGATCACCACGGCACCGGCGGCGGCGGCGGAGGGGCCGAATTCCTTGGAAATACCGCCGCCCGCGCTGAAGAGGGCGATGTCCACGTCCTTGAACGAATCATGCGTGAGCTCCTCGACCACGAGGTCCTCCCCGCGGAATTTCATGCGTTTGCCTGCGGAGCGCGACGAAGCCAGGAGTTTGAGCTTTCCGAGCGGAAAATTCCGCTGTTCGAGGCAAAGGAGCATTTCCACGCCGACGGCACCCGTCGCGCCAACAATCGCTACATGAGGTTGATTCATGGTTTAAAAGGCCGGTTTTTCCAGACCGGGGCGCGGACAATAACGCTTTGTCGCCCGCTGGCAACCTATTCATTCCGCATGAACGCTTCGAAAGGCGGCGGTTTCATGAAGATCCCGGCGCAGAAATGAGCGATTCGATCAAAAAACGACAATTTTCAGATGACTCGGATCTAAAAAAATAAGAAATGACCCAATAATCGCTAATTTTTGATTGCCTCATCGCGGTCATATGTGTAATTCACACCCGCAACAGCCAATTTTTATGAGCAAAGAGCAAATGGACGGCGCACAGGCACTCATCAAGACTCTTGATGAATTGGGCATCGAATACATCTTCGGATATTCCGGCGGTGCCGCGATTCCGATTTTCGACGCACTCGAAACGGTCAAGACCAAGATGAAATTCATCCTGGTCCGCCACGAGCAGGGAGCGGTGCACATGGCGGATGGATACGCCCGCGCCACCGGCAGGCCGGCCGCGGTGCTGGTGACATCCGGCCCGGGTGCGGGCAATACGGTGACCGGCCTGATGACCGCGATGATGGACTCCGTGCCCATGCTCGTGATCTGCGGCCAGACCGTGACCTGGATGCTTGGCAAGGACGCGTTCCAGGAAGCCGACATCTTCGGCATCACCATTCCGGTGGTGAAGCACAACTACCTTTGCAAGGACACCAACTCCCTGCCCCGCATCGCGAGGGAGGCGTTTCACATCGCCACCACCGGCCGGCCCGGCCCGGTGCTCATCGATGTGCCGAAAAACATTTCCCAAGGCCCCTTCACCGGTGATCTGAACGAATCCTTCGAGATTCCCGGCTACCATCCGGAATCCTGCATGGAAATCGACGAAAGCGCCGCCACGAAAGCCGCAGACCTGATTTCCAAGGCCAGGCGACCCGTGATCCTCGCCGGCCAGGGCTGCATGATCTCCCGCGCCGACAAGGAACTGCTCGCGCTGGCGGAAAAACTCAAGGCTCCCGTCACCACCACGCTGCTCGGCAAGGGTGTGTTCCCGGAGACCCACCCGCTTTCGCTCGGCATGCTCGGCATGCACGGCACCGCCTACGCCAACAAGGCGATGGTCGAGTGCGACCTGCTGCTCAACATCGGCTCTCGTTTCGACGACCGCATCATCGGCCAGCCCGCGAAGTTCTGCAAGGACGCCCCGATCATCCACATCGACATCGATCCCGCCGAAATGGGCAAGATGATCGTGCCGGACGTGCAGATCGTCGGCGACGCGAAAGCCGCGATCAACGCCATCCTGCCGCGCGTCGCCCCCCTGGAAACCGGCGACTGGCTGGCGAAACTCGATGGTTATAAGAAAAAATACCCGCTCACCTACAAGAAGCAGGGCGGCCTGCGCATGCAGCAGGTGATCGACGAGCTCTATCAACTCACCGGCGGCAAGGCGATCGTCGCCACAGACGTGGGCCAGCACCAGATGTGGGCGGCGCAGTTCTACAAGAACGACGAGTCCTACCACTGGCTCTCCTCCGGCGGCGCGGGAACGATGGGTTTCGGCATGCCGGCCGCCATCGGTGCGCAGTTCGCCTGCCCGGACAGCACAGTCATCTCGATTTCCGGGGACGGCGGATTCCAGATGACCTTGTTCGAGCTCGCCACCGCGGCGCTCCACAAGCTGCCCATCAAGATCGTGGTGCTCAACAACCACTACCTCGGCATGGTCCGCCAGTGGCAGGAGTTGTTTTACGATGACCGCACCTCCGGCGTGGATCTCATCGGCAACCCGGATTTCTGCAAACTAGCAGACGCATACGGCATCCCGTCCGTCCACATCAAGCGACCGGCGGACGTGACGCGCATGTTGGAAAAAGCCCTCGCCTACAATGACGGCCCCTTCCTGATCCACGCAGAGTGCGTGAAGACCGACAACGTCTTCCCCATGATCCCCGCCGGCGCGGCGCTGGAGGACATGATCACCGAGGCTCCCAAACAGAAAATGGCAAAACCCGTCGGTTCCACGTGAGCCGCCGCTCTTCTCTTGGTTTAGAATTTAAAATTTAGAATTTCAGACTCATGTCCCACCAAATCGTGACTTCCGAAACGCCCGTGGAAGCTCCCTTGATCACCCGCGGTCCCACCAGCACTCTGTCCATCCTCGTCAGCAACCAACCCGGCGTGCTGATGCGCATCTGCCAGGTGTTCTCGCGCCGTGGTTTCAACATCGACTCGCTCGTCGTTTCCGAGGGCAGAAACGCGAACTTCTCACGCATGACCATCGGCGTTTCCGGCGATCCGGAAGGCCTTTCCCAGATCATCATGCAGGTGGGCAAGCTCATCGATGTGATCCATTGCTTCGAGCACACCTCGGAAAACTCGGTGACCAAGGAGATGATCCTCATCAAGATCCAGTGCTCGCCCACCGAGCGCTCGATGGCCCTGCAAATCGCCGAACACTTCAACGGCAAAACCGTCGATCTCACGCCCACATCGATGATCGTCATGATCAACGGCGACAGTCCGAAGATCGATGCCGCGGTGGCGATGTTCTCGCAGTTCAACATCATCGAGACCGTGCGCACCGGCAAGGTCGTGATGGCCCGTGGCGAGCAGCCGACCTGAGATGTGCGTGCGGGCACCGCGTTGCGCGCTTGTCGAAGACTCTTTTTCCTCGGAACGCCGCAGGGTTTCTGCTATCCACCGCAGGCGTGTCCACCAGCGCTTCCGCATCGACATTTTCCTCCTGCCCCGTTCCGTTTTTTCACAAGACGGAGATCACCATGGGCCATGGCGGCGGCGGGCGCCTCACCCAGGATCTGATCAACCGGATCTTCCGCCCGGCATTCGCCAACGCAGTACTGGATGCGCAGCACGACTCCGCGATGCTGGCGTTTCCCGGCGGCGGCCGTCTCGCTTTCACCACCGATTCGCATGTGGTGAGCCCCTTGTTTTTTCCGGGCGGAGACATCGGTAAAATTGCCATCAACGGCACCGTCAATGATCTCTGCATGTGCGGCGCGCGGCCGCTGTGGATCAGCGCCGGCTTCATCCTGGAGGAGGGTTTTTCTATCGAAACCTTGGAAACCATCGTGCGTTCGATGAAAGCCGCCGCCGATGCGGCAGGTGTCGCCATCGTCGCCGGCGATACCAAGGTGGTGGAGCGCGGCAAGGGCGACGGGCTCTATGTCACCACCTCCGGCGTGGGCGTGATCGAAACTCATCTCACCATCGCACCGACCGGCATGCGTGCCGGCGACACGATCATCCTCAGCGGCGACATCGGCCGCCACGGCATGGCGATCATGGCCACGCGCGCCGGCTTGTCTTTTGAGAGCGACATCGAGAGCGACTGCGCACCGCTCGTTGCGCCGGTGCGGGCCTTGTTGGATGCCGGCATGGAAATCCACTGCCTGCGCGACCTCACGCGCGGCGGACTCGCCAGCTCGCTGGTCGAGCTGGCCGAGGCATCCGGCCTGGCACTCGCAATCGATGCCGCCAAGGTGCCGGTCATCGAAGAGGTCGGCGGTGCCTGCGAAATCCTCGGGCTGGACCCGCTCTACGTGGCCAACGAGGGGCGCTTCGTCTGCATCCTGCCCGAGGCGCAGGCGGAGCAGGCGTTGGAAATCCTCAGCCGCACGGTGCCGGCCGGCCTTCCGGTCATCATCGGATCGGTGAAATCCGGCCCGGCCGGGCAGGTCACCCAGCGCAGCGTGATCGGCGCGGAACGCATCGTGGACCGCCTCAGCGGCGAACAACTGCCGCGGATATGTTAGGTCAGCGGTCGGCGTGCCTGCGGTAGCGGAAATACGCGGCGCAGGCACCCTCGCTGGAGACCATCGGCGCGCCGAGCGGGTGTCGAGACGCCGGATTCCCGCGTTACCGCATGATGTCTTGGCGGCAGGGCCACAGGATATTTCTTCCACTCCATCGCCGTTTCGATAGCCTCCCTGCATTCCATGACCCCGCTTCAGAAGATCCTCACCACCGACAGAGACAGCGGCATCACCAACGACGCCAACCTCTGGGCCACCGAGACCATGGGCAACGCCAAGTATCCGCTGGAAATGTTCCTGCGGGTGGTCACGCTGGGGTTGGAGACGAATCGGATTGTGGCGGGGTTGCCGGGTCTCGATATTTCTGTAGAATCCTCATCATGATCACGCGCCTGAGAGTCAACGGTTTCAAGAATCTGCGGGATGTGGACCTGCATTTCAGCGAGTTCACCTGCATTGCCGGGCCGAATGGTGCCGGAAAATCCAATCTTTTCGACGCTATTCAGTTTCTCAGCCTGACCGCATCGAAGACACTTCTGGAAGCCGCGCTGGCCATCCGTGCGGACGGTGCAATGTCGTCCGACCCCGCGCATATATTCTGCTTCGACAATCCTTCGGGTTCCAGAAGGATCGACTTCTTGGTGGATATGATTGTGCCCAAGATCGCTTATGACGATCTGAATCAACAAGCGCGGGCCACGTTCACATTCCTTACTTACGAGCTTTCGCTCATGGAACGAGCGACCGGTAACGGCGAGTCCGGATTGGAAATTATCAAAGAGAACCTAGCTTATCATCCATGGTCAAAAGCCGCCAATCTATTGCCATTCGAGCATACAACAGCATGGCGATACAGCTTGAAGCAGGAACCTAAGGGTGGACGGCGTGATTTCTTCATATCCACCAAGACGGAGGAAGGCAAGACGGTCATCCAACGCCATCAGGACGGTGGCAGCAGTGGCAAGCCATATCCCTACCTCGCCTCCAATCTTCCACGGACAGTTCTCTCCATCGCCAACGCAACGGAATCGCCAACCGCACTTTGTGCGAAGCGTGAAATGGAGTCTTGGCGCTTTCTCGCGCTTGAAGCATCCAGCTTGCGGGCACCGGATGATTTCAATGGACCTAGTATCATGGATTCTCACGGACGCCACATGCCAGCCACCTTGCACCGGCTCATGCAAACAGATGGGTTGGGACCAATTGTAGGTGATAGCATCGCCCAGCGCCTCACGGAATTGATCGAGAATGTGAGAGGGATTCGCGTCGATCCCGATCCAGTGCGGCGGGCTTATAGCATCCTGATAGCTGATCACTCCGGCAATGAGATGCCGGCTCGTGGTCTATCTGATGGAACATTACGTTTCCTGGCACTGGCGATTCTGGAACAGGATCCGCTCGTTACTGGCGTCATTTGCCTGGAGGAGCCCGAAAACGGCATCCATCCCAAACGCTTGCCTGCGATGATCGCTCTACTGAAGGAAATTGCAGTCGATACACAAGAACCCTGCGGAGACGACAACCCGCTTCGACAGATCATCATCAATACCCATTCGCCATCGGTCGTCGCAGAGGTACCTGATGTTAGTCTCGTGATAGCGGTGGACCGCACGGCTTACTATCAAGATCGTTTGGTGCATACACCAAGTTTTCTCGGCTTGCCCAATACTTGGCGCGAGCGGGTTTCGGGCGAATCTGTCGCCCGGGGATTGTTAATACCGTATTTGAATCCGATCAGGGTCAAACAGCAGGATCAGCGCAATCCGGGTCGTGTTGTGGACCGCGAGGACCTACAAATGCTTTTGCCACAACTTGAGAACACCGTAAAATGACGACTCTCCGCTTCACATTGGTCGCTGAGGGCACATCCGACAGGGTTCTGATTCCAATACTGCGCTGGATGCTCCTGCGTCACCATCCAGGATTCGAATGGATGGGCCAGACTGCGGATCTCCACGAACTCCCCAGACCACCGCGGTTATTACCGCAAAAGATCGCCACTGCATCCGAGTTGTTTCCTGCTGATGTCATCTTCATTCACCGCGATTCGGACCGCGAGTCTCCTTCCAACAGAAGGAGGGAAATCTCCGATGCAATAGATTCGTTAAGGGAAAGTCCCGCACGCCATTGGGTCCCGGTGATTCCCGTACGCATGACCGAGGCGTGGTTACTGGTGTCCGAGAGCGCCTTGCGCAGCGCATCCGGAAACCCGAATGGTCGCATCCCTCTCCAGCTTCCACCTTGGCGTGATCTCGAAACAATTCCTGATCCCAAAGTGGTTCTGCAAAACCTCCTTGTCTCTGCTAGCGGTCGTTCCGGACGGCGAAGAAAAAAAATCAACTTTTCCGCACAACGAGCACGCATCCCGGATTTTTTTGAGGATTGGGAAACTTTGCTCAGTTTGTCGTCGGCGAAAACACTCTACGATGAAATCGCTGCTCTGAATTTTGATTGATTGCCGAAATCATGGCATGAGTCAGGTTTTTACAATAGGTCATTCTTGTGAGCCCCTGAGCGGACCCTTTGCTCAAGTTGAACCTCAAGGGAATCGACTGGCTAATCGTCGGCGGCGAAAGCGGAGCCAGCCCGCGACCGATGAAGCCGGAGTGGGCTACTTCGATCCGCGACCAGTGCGAGAAGCAAGATGTGGCGTTTTTCTTCAAGCAATGGGGCGGCCGGAACAAGAAGGCGGCTGGATGGGAACTTGAGGGAGCGCCGCATGACACGTTTCCTTCCCCGAAGAAGCGCCGAGGTGCCAAGGTTTCCTGAATCGAGTTACTGGCATCCACCCCGCCCTCGGTAGCGGAAGTAAGCGGCGCAGGCACCTTCGCTGGAAACCATCGGCGCGCCGAGCGGGTGCTCCGGCTGGCAGCGGGTGCCGAAGGCCGTGCAGTCGTGCGGTTTTTTCACGCCGCGCATGATTTCGCCACTGATGCACTCGCCGGCACCGGTGTCTGCCGCGGACTTCAAAGTGAAGCGCAGGTTCGCATCGTAGGCTGCATGGGATTTTCTAACCGACAAGCCGCTTTGTGGAATCACGCCGATGCCGCGCCAATCGCGGTCGGTGATTTCAAAGACCTGTTCGACAATCCGGCGGGCGTGGAAATTGCCCTCGTCCCTGACGGCGCGGGCGTAGGCGTTCTCGACTTCGGCGCGGCCTTCCTCGAGTTGTTTCACACATAAGTAAATCCCTCCGAGGATGTCCACGGGCTCGAAGCCGGTGATGATGATTGGCGCATTGTATTCGCGGGCGATCGGGCCGTAGTCGGCGGTGCCCATGATGGTGCAGACATGGCCGGCGGCGAGGAATCCCTCCACGCGGTTGTCCGCCGCGCCGAGGATGGCGCGCATCGCCGGTGGCACCAGCACTTGCGAGGTGAGGATGGAGAAATTTTTCACGCCGGTGTGCTCCGCTTGCAACACAGCCATGCCATTCGCGGGTGCGGTGGTTTCGAATCCCACGGCGAAGAAAACCACTTGTTTTCCAGGGTTTTCCCGCGCGATGGCCAGGGCGTCGAGCGGCGAATAAACGACGCGCACGTCGCCGCCGCGGGCTTTGGCGGTGAGCAGGTCGATGGTGTTGCCGGGCACCCGCAGCATGTCGCCGAAGGAGCAGAGGATCGCGCCGTATTCCAATGCCAGCTCGACGGCCTGGTCGATCAACCCGGCGCTGGTCACGCACACCGGGCAGCCGGGTCCGTGAACGAGCGTGATGTTTTCCGGCAGCAATTCATCGAGGCCGAACTTGACGATGGCGTGTGTCTGGCCGCCGCAGATTTCCATGATCGTCCACGGCCGCGTGGTGATGCGGTCGATGGCGGCGGCGAGTTTGTGGACGAGCGCCGCGTCGCGGTATTCATCGACGTATTTCATGTTGCGGCGGAATCGGGTAGTTCGAGGCCGTCGAGTTCGCCCATCTGTTGGAGATATGACATGGTTTCCGCGGCCTCCTTTTCGTCAACCACGCTGATGGCCACGCCGACGTGGACGAGCACGTAGTCGCCGGGTTTCGCCTCGGGCGCACAGGTGAGGCTGACTTCCTTGATTACGCCGGCGAAGCTCACGCGCGCGCTGCGCAGGAGCGGATCGTCACCGATGATATCAATTACTTTTCCGGGAACGGCGAGGCACATGGGATGATGGGGTTTGGGTTTTCGACAGTGGTGAGATTCCACAAGGCGGCGAGCGCCTGACCCGCGGCGATGGCCCCATCATGCGGCGGCAATTCGCGCGCGGCGAGCACTTTGAAGCCCGCGGCTGACAGGCGGGCTTCCGCAACATGGCGCAGCAGGGCATTCTGAAAACATCCGCCGGAGAGCGCTACGCTGGAAACATCGGCCAGGCGGGAAACTTCGACGATGGCGTCTGCCAGCCCGCGGTGAAATGCCGCGGCCATGCCGGGCACGTCGCGCAGAGGATTATCTAACAAGTGTGCGAGCGGCGGGCTCCAGTCGATTTCCCAGTTGGCGCCTTCAGCGGCTTGGACAACGGGGAATGGAAGTGCCTCGCCATCCGGCGATGCTCCGAATGCGGCGGCCTCCACGGCCAGCGGAATCTGACCTTCGAAGAAATTGCGCGCGCCAAGGCCGAGCAGCGCACCGAAGCCATCGAACAAGCGTCCCGCGCTGGTGCATACGGGCGAGTTGATATGTTGAGCCATCATCGCTTGCAGGGTGGCTGCTTCGTTTTTGCTGAAACCGAAGCGCTCCGCCACATCGCCGCCCTGTTCTCCAGCCATGGCCACCGCCACCCGGCGCGCATCGCGCACGGCGGCCTCGCCACCCGGCAACCGGAACGGTTTCAAGTGCGCGAAACGGATGGCGCGGCCACTTCGCAGCAGGATGAATTCGCCGCCCCATACGGTGCCGTCCTCGCCATAACCGGTGCCGTCCCAGGCCACGCCGAGCACCCCGTCGGCGGGATGCCGATGCTCTAACAAAACGGCAAGCACATGTGCCAGATGATGTTGCACGGCGATGCGTGGCAGACCGCTGTCGATGGCGAAGCGCGTCGAGTGGTAATCCGGATGCTTGTCGCAAACCACCGCGGCGGACTTGGCGGCGAGCAGCGAGGAAAGCGCCCCGATGGTGCGGGCGAAGACGCGGTGAGTGGCGCTGCCGCCGAGGTCGCCGATGTGCGGGCTGAGCACCAGCCTGCGGCCGGATGCCACGGCGACTGTGTTTTTCATCTGGGCTCCCACACAAATGATCGCTTGTTGCAGAGCTGCGGGCAGTTCCAGCGGCGATGGCGCATGGGCGCGCGCGCGGCGCAGCACGATGGCCGCGCCACCGGGAGTGAAGCGCGCGATGGAATCATCCACCGGCCGGGCGATGGCGCGGTTGTGGCCGAGGAACAGGTCCGCGATGCCGGTGAGACGCTCGCGGGCCTCGTCATCATCGGTGCAGAGCGGCTCGTCGGAGAGGTTGGCGCTGGTGGCGATGAGCGGGCGATTTGCGCTATCTAACAAAAGAAGGTGTAGTGGCGACGATGGCAGCATGGCTCCAAGCCAGGGGTTGTTCGGAGCCACGGCAGCTGCCAGCGTGCGTTCCGGGTGTTTCGGCACCAGCACGATCGGGCGTTGCGGTGATTTCAGCAATGTTTCCGCAGCGGAAGAAACCTCAGCCCATTCCCGCAGCATGGCGACATCGCGGAACATCACGGCGAAGGGTTTTTCCTCACGGTGCTTGCGGCGGCGGAGTTCGGCGACTGCGGATTCGGCGGCCGCATCCGTCATCAGATGGAATCCGCCCACGCCCTTGACGGCGACGATGCCGCCGTGCTTCAGCGCGGAAACCGCGCGTTCCAATGCGGCGGGGCCTTCCGCCAGCGCGTTTCCATCTGGATTTGTGAGACACAACTGAGGGCCGCAGACTGGGCAGGCATTCGGCTCGGCATGAAACCGGCGATCGGCCGGGTTTTCATATTCGCGCTGGCAGGCCGGACACATGGTGAATGCCGCCATCGTCGTCTGCGGACGGTCGTAAGGCAGGTGCTCGATGATGGTATAGCGCGGACCGCACTGCGTGCAGTTGATGAATGGATAACCATGTCGCCGGTCGGCGGGATCATTCAACTCGCGGCGGCAGTCATCGCACGGCGCGAGATCGACCGGGGCGCTGGTCTTGATTTCTCCGGACGGGGCGCCGCTTTCGATAATGGTGAAACTGACAGGCGAAAACTTATCCTCCATCGACGGATCGGGCGCGATGCCGATCCTAGAAAACAAGGAGCTGCGAAATCCGTTCGCCGTGCGGATGAAGTGACGATGCATAGCCCCTTTTGACTGTTCATCGGCTTCCCATCCGCATGGGCGGACGGATTCCGCCCCTCCTTGGTCAAGCCACTCGACGCTGGTGACGCGCGCGGCTGCAGGGGCCTTGCTAACGACTTGCAGGGCGAGTTGATCCAACTGCTTCGTATCGCCGAGCGCGCGGATCAGCACGCCTTCGGCATCGTTGCGCACCCAGCCGCGCACGCCCAGCTCGCTGGCGAGGCGCAGCACGAATGGCCGGAAGCCGACGCCCTGCACCGTGCCGCGCACGCGCAACATGCGGTCAAGCGGCGGACTCGCGGGTTTCATACGGGCAGGTGATGGCGCAGGAAGTCATGCCACTCGTCCATGCCCTCGCCGCTGCGGGCGGAGAGTTGTATCAACTCCGCTTGCGGCGCGATGCGGCGGATGTTTTCCACCGCGGTGGCGATGTCGAAACCGAGCGCGTCCGCGACGTCGATCTTGGTGAGCAATACGAGGTCGGCGGATTTGAAAATCGGCGGGTATTTGAGTGGCTTGTCCTCGCCCTCGGTGGCGGAAAGAAGGACCACACGCTTTGTTTCGCCGAGATCGAAGGCGGCCGGGCAGACGAGGTTGCCGACGTTTTCGATGAACATCACGCGCACCCCGTCGAGTGACAGCGTGTCCAGGCCGCGTGCGATCATTTCGGCATCGAGATGGCAGGCGGTGCCGGTGGTGATTTGCACCACCGGCAAATGCGGCCGATGGATCCGGCGGGCGTCGTTGTCGGTTTCCAGATCACCGACGAGCACCGCGCAGCGCTGTTCATGGCCGAACACATCGACGGTGCGCGAAAGCAGCGTCGTCTTGCCGGCGCCGGGCGATGAAAGCAGGTTGAGCGCGAGCATGCCGTGGCTTGCGAAACGCGCGCGGTTGCGGGCCGCCGCATCGTCGTTTTGCGCCAGCAACGACGCATGCACCTCGATGGTGTGTGGCCCGTCCGGCACGCGCGGCTTGAGCAGGCCGGGCGCGATCACGCTGAGGACCTTCACCCCGAAGGGGACAGGGTGGTTGCAGCCGCATTCGAGGCACATGGGATCAGGTCATTTCAATGCGGCTGAGTTCGAGTTCGCGTCCGCGCCGGATCTCGCCGCAGAGATCGCCGCAGTTCGGGCAGGTGAAAATGAAGCCGCCGGTTTCCACGGCGAACTCCAAATGGCATCCATGGCAATAAACCGCCACCGGCACCTCTTCAATTTCGAAATCCGCACCCTCCGCCACAGTGCCGCGCGAAACCACGCCGAATGCGAAGCACAGCGATTCGATTTCCACCCCGGCCAGCGCGCCGATCCGCAGCACCACGCGGCTCACCCGCCGATCGCCGTGACCGGCGGCGTGCCGCGCCACCAGCGCAAGCGCGGATTCCATGATGCCGACTTCGTGCACGTTGTGAGTGGAAAGCACAGGCCGCGCGCTGCGTCGAGACAGGTTCATGAAGCGGGCAAAAAACGCGCGGCATGTAAGAGGATATGCATAGTGCGGAACTGGAATCACGGATTAAGGTGCAACACTGCTGTTTCAGTTAGAAACCACAAAACCGCCGCGCCACCCAGCGGCACCGAGCTTATGGAAACCATGGCCGCCCCCCCCACCCCGGACCCGCGCGACAGCGTGACGGTTTATCAGCAAATCCTTTCCCGGGGCGTTCCCCGGCGGGAATTCCTCAAATTCTGCACCTGGATGAGCGCCTGCATCGGCATCGGCCCGGAAGGTGTGGCCCAAGTGGTGGAGGCGCTGGAAAGCAAACGCCGCCTGCCGGTGGTCTGGATGCACTTCCAGGAATGCACCTGCTGCAGCGAGTCGTTCATCCGCTCCTCTCACCCGATCGTTGCGGACATCCTGCTCGACAAGCTTTCACTCGACTACACCGAGACGCTGATGGCCGCCTCGGGGCATCAGGCGGAAGCCTGCCTGCACGACACGATCCAAAAATACAAAGGTGAATATGTGCTTTGCATCGAGGGCTCGGTGCCACTCGGCGATGAGGGCGTTTACTGCTGCATCGGCGGAAAGACGGCGCTGCAGATCGTCGAGGACGTCGCCAAGGACGCGAAAGCCATCATCGCATGGGGAAACTGCGCCTCCGCTGGCTGCGTGCAGGCGGCGAAACCCAATCCCACGCAGGCCACGCCGATCCACAAGATCATTTCCGGCATACCCATCATCAACGTGCAGGGCTGCCCGCCGATCGCGGAAGTGATGGCCGGCGTGCTGGTGCACATCCTCACCTTCGACCGCATCCCGCAGCTCGATTCGCTGGGCCGCCCGAAGGCGTTCTACTCGCGCCGCGTGCATGACACCTGCTACCGCCGTCCGAACTATGACGCGGGCTTGTTCGTCGAATCCTTTGACGATGAAAACGCGCGCAAAGGTTATTGTTTGTATAAAGTCGGCTGTCGCGGGCCGAGCACCTACAACTCCTGCGGCACAATCCGCTGGAATGGCGGCGTGAGCTTTCCCATCCAGTCCGGCCACGGCTGCATTGGCTGCTCGGAGGCGAACTTCTGGGACAACGGTCCGTTCTATCAACGGCTGCCGAATTTCCCGGGCTTCGGCATCGAATCCACGGCCGATACGGTGGGCGTGGCCGTGCTCGGAGCGGCCGCGGCGGGTGCCGCCGCGCACGCGGTCATGACCAATTTCCGCAAACGCCACGACATCGGCGAACAGGCTGGCGAAAGCATTGAACAGGCCGAAAAACCCGAAGATAACCCCTGACTTCTACTGCCATGAGTGAGCGAATTGTAGTGGACCCCGTCACCCGCATTGAAGGGCACCTGCGCATCGAGGCCGAGGTGAAGGACGGAAAAATCATCGATGCCTGGAGTGCCGGAACGATGGTGCGCGGACTTGAAATCATCCTCAAGGGACGCGACCCGCGTGATGCCTGGGCCTTCGCGGAGCGCGTCTGCGGCGTCTGCACCACGGTGCACGCGCTGGCATCGGTGCGCTCGGTCGAGGACGCGCTGGATATCAAAATCCCGCCGAATGCCGAACTGATCCGCAACATCATGTTCTGCACCCAATACATCCACGACCACGTGGTGCACTTCTATCATCTCCACGCGCTTGACTGGGTGGATGTGGTCAGCGCGCTCAAGGCGGACCCGGCGGCCACCTCGCAACTCGCACAGAAGCTCTCGAAGTATCCGAAGAGCTCGCCGAATTATTTCGCCGAGGTGCGGAAGCGCCTGACGAAATTCGTGGAGAGCGGCCAGTTGGGAATCTTCGCGAACGGCTACTGGGGCCATCCGGCATACAAACTTCCGCCCGAGGCAAACCTGATGGCGGTTGCGCACTATCTGGAAGCGCTCGAGTGGCAGAAGGAAATCGTCAGGATCCACACGATCTTCGGCGGCAAGAACCCGCACCCGAACTATCTGGTCGGCGGAGCGCCGTGTTCGATCAATCTTGATGAGGCCAACGCCATCAACGCCGAGCGCCTCGCCTTCGTTGGCCAGGCGCTACAGCGCGGGCTTGAATTCGTGGAGCAGGTTTACATTCCCGACGTGCTCGCCGTGGCACCGTTCTATCTCGATTGGGCGGGCATCGGCGGCGGCTTGGAAAACTACCTCTGCTACGGCGATCTGCCGAGCAATGGTTTTTCCGACATCGGCAGCTTCAAGTTCCCGCGCGGTGCCATCCTCGGCCGCGACCTTTCCAAGGTTCACGAGGTGGATCCGAAGGACGACACCGGCGTGCGGGAGTTTATCGATCATTCATGGTACGAATACTCCGGCGAGGGCGGCAAACATCCATGGCAGGGTGAAACCAAGCTCAAGTATTCCGGTCCGAAACCACCGTATGAGCACCTTGATGTGGATGCGAAATACAGTTGGCTCAAGACGCCGCGCTGGAAGGGCCATGCCATGGAGGTCGGGCCGCTGGCGCGAATGCTCGTCGGTTATGCGTCCGGACAGTCGGAGATCAAGGAAGCGGTGACCGAGGCGCTCGCCGCGCTCAAAGCCGGGCCGGAAGTCCTGTTCTCCACTCTCGGCCGCACGGCCGCGCGCGCGATCGAATCGAAACTCGCCGCGCGCTGGGGGCTGGAGTTTTTTGATCAACTCCTCGCCAACATCAAGGCGGGCGACACGCGCACCTTCAACAAGGAGCGCTGGGAACCGTCCACCTGGCCGTCCGAAGCCCGCGGTGTTGGCTGCAGCGAGGCGCCGCGCGGCGCGCTGGCCCACTGGCTGGTCATCAAGGACAAGAAGATCGAGAACTATCAACTGGTGGTTCCGAGCACATGGAACGCCTCGCCGCGCGATGGCAAGGGCCAGCGCTCGGCCTACGAGGCATCGCTCATCGGCACTCCCGTGCACGATCCGCAACAGCCACTCGAGATCATCCGCACGATTCACTCGTTCGATCCCTGTCTCGCCTGCGCCGTCCACCTCTATGAGGACAACAAGGAAATCGCCCGGCACGAATTGCTGGTGAAATAAACCCCGGTCGCCATGCAAGCGTCACATGATTTCAAACGGGTTTACGTCTGGGAACAACCGGTGCGCTGGTTCCACTGGATCAATGCGCTGTGTGTCATCGTGCTCGGCGTGACAGGTTATCTCATCGCGCATCCGCCGGCCTTCATGAGCGCAAACGAGGCCTCATTCGGTTATTGGTTCGGGAAACTGCGCTTTGCACATTTTGTCACGGCCTATGTGTTTCTTGCGAACTTCCTGTTCCGCCTCTACTGGGCGGGAGCGGGAAACAAATACACGCATTGGCGCAATTTCTTCCCGATCTCGAAGCGCCAGCTGCGCGAAGTGTGGGCGGTGCTCAAGGTGGATGTCTTCCAGTCGAGCGACCAGCCGGTGCACACGCTCGGGCATAACTCGGTGGCTTACTTCACCTACATGGGCACCGGACTTCTCACGGTTTTCCAGGTGATCACCGGTTTCGCGCTTTACGCGCCGATGACTGATTTCTGGTTTCCTCATCTGTTCGATTGGGTGGTGCCGATTTTCGGCAGCGAGCAGAACCTGCGGATCTTCCACTACGCGGTGCTGTGGCTGTTCGCGATCTTCACACTGATCCATGTCTATCTGGTTTTCTATCATGACTACATCGAGGGCCACGGCGTGCTCTCGTCGATGGTCGGCGGCTGGAAATTCATGGAGAAGGAAAAGATCGAGGCCGAGGAAGCCTCCGGTATCTCAGGACTGCCCCGCCGCCACCGGAAAAATTCCAAACCCGCGCCAGCAGGCGTCGTGTCAGCGAAGGAATGATCCAATGAACGGCCTGCTCGACAACACGCTGGTGGGCGAAGCCCATGTCGCGCGGTCGGAGACCGCCATGCCCACGGCGGGGGTGCTCATCCTCGGCGTGGGCAATCTGTTGATGGGAGACGAAGGCGTGGGCGTGCATGTGCTGCGTCTGTTGGAGAAGGGCGTGACACCTGTGGGAGTGCGCATGCTCGATGGCGGAACCGGTGGCATCAACCTGCTGCGGGAGTTCGAAGGGGTTCGCGACATCGTGCTGATCGATGCCACACGTGACGGCAATCCGGCGGGCACAGTCAGCTTTCTCCAACCAAGTGATGCCTGCGAGCTGCCGCGCGGACTGGGAGCGCACGATTTCGGCTTGAAGGATCTGTTTGCGGTTTCCGCGCTTTTGGGCGAGCTCCCATCCATCCATCTTTATACCATCTCGGTGGAGGAAATCCGGCCGATGTGCATGGAGTTATCTCCCGCGGTGGCGGCGGCGGTCCCGGATGTGGCGGGCGCGGTGCGCTCGCTTGCGTGCAAATTGATTTCCAAATGACAACCGACATCACCATTCTCACCTTCAATGCCATGGCGGTGGCCTTCATCCACACGGTGATCGGCCCGGATCATTATGTGCCCTTCATCGTGATGTCCAAGGCGCGCAACTGGTCCTTCATGCGGACCGCGATGATCACGCTTGCCTGTGGCATCGGTCACGTCGCCAGCTCCGTGATTCTGGGCATGGCGGGCTTTGCGGTGGGTGCAAGCCTGAGGCATCTCGAATGGATCGAGTCGTTTCGCGGCGGGATCGCGGCATGGGCGCTGATCATTTTCGGGGCGCTCTACGCGGCCTGGGGCTTGTGGCGCTTGAAACGCAAGGGGCCGGACGGGCACAGCCATGATCATTTGATCCGCCTGCATTCCCATGATCACATCCATGATCCGAAGACCGGCGCGGAGATCAGCCTCACGCCGTGGATCCTGTTTGCCATTTTTGTTTTCGGTCCCTGTGAACCGTTGATTCCGCTCTTCATCTATCCGGCGGCGACCAGCGGCTGGGCGGGTGCCTGGCTGGTGAGCGCCGCCTTCGCGGTGGT
This sequence comes from Luteolibacter sp., assembly GCA_030696085.1. GTDB lineage: Bacteria > Verrucomicrobiota > Verrucomicrobiia > Verrucomicrobiales > Akkermansiaceae > Luteolibacter. The sequence goes on along the minus strand of JAUYNL010000044.1, from coordinate 6,228 downwards.
GACGGTCGCTTCGATGATGGTTCTGGTGCTCGCCGCCCGCTTTGGCCTGGAGTGGCTGCCAGCCCGGCGACTCGCACGTTACAATCACGTGTTTGCCGGCGGGACCATCGCCATCGCCGGCCTCATGATTCAATTTCTGGGGCTTTGAGAAGTGCGCGCGTGCCAGTCCGATATGTTACGGCGGCACCGATTCCGCTGCCTGCCCGCGCAGGACTCGGAGGCCATGGCGGATGTATTCTACCGTGGACCACAGCGTGAAGGAGCCCGCCACGACGCAGGGCCAGGTGGGCGGAATGTCCACCACCCGGAGCATCACCCAGCCCAGCGCGAACATCTGGGCGACGGTGGTCGCCTTGCCAGTCCAGTGCGGCGCGAATCTGACCTTGCGGCGGTGGTTCCAAAGGATCCGGATCCCGCCGATGATGATGCAATCCCGCAGCACCACGATGGCGGCGAACCACAGCGGCAGCCGCCAGCCGGGCGCGCCCCAATCCACCAGCGAAAGCGTGACCACGCCGGTGAGCAGCAGCGCCTTGTCCGCGATCGGATCGATGAACGCTCCGAATTCCGACATCTGGTTGAAATGGCGCGCCACCCAGCCATCGACGCCATCACTGCACGCGGCGGTCACGAAAACCCCCAGCGCCCACCAGCGCAGCGACTCATCCGGCGTGCCGGAATCCACCGAATGGCCGTAGGCCAGCGCCAGCCACGCGAACACCGGCACCATCAGGATGCGGGTGATGGTGATCTTGCTGGCGAAGGTCATGGAGGGATGAAAGCAAAAGAAGCGTCTCACAGGAACACGAAACTGCGGCGCTTTGCAAACGCCATGAAATCCCCGCCGCCTTCGCAAGGAATTCCTTTGACTTGCAATGGTGCATGCGCCCCAATCCTGCCCATAAGCGCCAGTGACATTTCGGAGCATATCGATATGCAAGTGGGCGAACCAATATTGTTAGGCGTATGACACCATGCCCCCCCCTCCGCTGTTTATGGATATACGATCACTATTTCTGATAGCGGCACTCTGCTCGGTCTTGTCCCTTCGGGCGGGAGCGGCGCTTACGCTATCCACTGGAGAGATATTTTCCTTTGCTTTCGATAACCCCGCACCCACCGCCGGGGTGTTCGCATTTGACCTGCGAGTAAGGCTCACGTTCAGCAGCATCGACCTTCAGGAAGAGAATGATTCTTTCAGACTGTCGCTCTATGAGGACGTCGAATCACCGACACGCTTCGATACGAACCTGCTGGTCGGCAGTTCCCGTGGCCCGATTCCCGGTTTTAGCCGCACCATAACCGACTCAAGCGGAGTCGCCCCGTGGCGGGCCGACCGTGACGGAATGCTACGCATTGAGATGCTGACCGGCTCCCTTGCCGTAGAATCAATTGAGATCACCATCAAGGGACTCGACAGCAACTACTATCAACAAACCTATTTGGTTCCTGAACCCACAACGACCGCGCTGCTCGTTCTCAGTATTAGTGTCGCCTTACTTTACCGACGCCCAGGAATCAGATCACCTTAGGAATCGGAGCATTTCGGATGGATGGCAGGTTTTGAGTCAGGCGGACGCCAGGGCATGGGAATCCGGTCGGGTGCCGGGCTGGGATGGGCGGCGGATCGTGAGGGTGGAACGAAGCTGTTTTCCGGGTGAGGGGGCGGTTCGGGCTGGGGGTCCGGGATTTCCAGGTGGCCATCGGCGCGGGCAAGTGGCTTGTGACAGGCTGGAGCTTTCCGGCGCTTATGATGCGGAGCGGGGCGGCGCGCGCCTCGGCTGGCCGTTGGTGAAGGATCCGCATGTGACCCGGCTCCAACTCCGCGGCTGCTCGGGCTCGGACTATCACGCGGAGGATGAGGTGATCGTTCAGTCCTTCCAGCCCGCCGAACCGCCGGAGAGGTTCGGAAACTTCGGCCTTCAAGTTGTACACCGAGACCGCCACCGGCCGCGTGCGCGGCGGCAATGCGGTGACAATTGCAAGGCCCTTGAGCTGATTTTTTCCAAGCCGATGCGGGAGGAATTCGTCTTGCGGCGGCAGGGCATGTCGGAAACAGTGGGCGCGTAGATCATTTCCCATGGGTTCCCCTCCATCCGTCAATGTCGCGCGTCTCACCTATCTGCTCGTGTGCGAGGCGGCGGGAGTGGCCATCGCCCTGAGCACCAAGGGCACGATGTTCGAGGTGCCCCTGTCCACCGGCCTCATCGGGGGACTCGGAGTGGCCGGGCTTTTCATCTGGATCGAGACCTTGATGAAGGGTTTCACCCTGCGCGGATTCTCGACCGCCACCTTCGGTCTCGCCGTGGGACTGCTCTGCGCCTGGCTGCTCACTCGCGTACAGATTTCCAATCTGCTGGAGGTTGCCTTCCGGGACCGTCTCGAATCTGCGGAAAACAGCGAGGTGCTGGTCAACGTGCTGCGCCTGGCCATCGATGTCGCCTTGTTCGCTAGCCTCGGTTTCCTCGGGGCCGTGCTATCGCTGCGCGGCAATCGCGACGATTTCGCCTTCATCATTCCTTATGTGCGCTTCCGCCAGGACGCCTCCTCCGGCCAGCCGGTGGTGCTCGATCCGGATGGAGTGATCGACGGTCGCGTGCCGGGCATCCTGCACTCCGGATTTCTGCATGGACGGCTGATCGTACCGCGTTACGTGCTCGATGAGCTGCAAGTCATGGCGGACGCCGGTTCCAACAGCAACCGCCAGCGCGGCCAACGCGGGCTGGACTGCCTCGATGCCATGCAAAAGGCGCGCGACATCCAGATCACCATCCACGATGGCCCGATCTCACCGCAGGCGGACACCCTCAACGCACGTCTCATCGAGACCGCGCGCCTGCTCGGCGCGCGCCTGATGACGGCTGATGACAACCTGGCCAAGGTCGCCAGGCTCCAAGGGGTGGACGTGCTCAACATCCAGGAACTCGATGAAGCCCTGAAACCCACGGTGGCCGTCGGGCAGCGGCTGCGCATCGCACTGGTCCGGACCGGCAAGGAAGAGCACCAGGGTGTCGGCTACATGCCGGATGGCACGATGATAGTGGTCAATCACGCTGTGGCCAAAATCGGCGCGAGCGTGGAGGTGATCGTGGTGAGCACTCTTCAGACGGCGGGCGGAATAATGGCCTTCGGCGAGCTTCACACCACCGGCTGAGACCCCGGATATCAGAGAACCTAACGTTTTCTGCGCAGCCGTTTGCCGCTGAGCCGGGAGGCGATCAGATTCGGACAACGACCGTTGAGCCGGAGTTGCTCGCAGCTCGCCTCGATCTTTAGCGTTTGCCGGACCGGCCGGAATCCGAGCCGCCGCGTCACGCAGTCGTTGAGCAGATCGATGTGCGCGTCCTCGAATTCGACCACGCGGCCGCAATCGATGCAGACCAGGTGGTTGTGCGAAGGTTTTTCGAGAAAGTTGGGATCGTAGGTGGTTTGATTGTCGCCGAGATCAATCTCACGCAGGAGGTCCGCCTCCACCAACAACGCCAGCGTGCGGTAAACCGTGGCCCGCGAAATGTCCGAGCTGGATTTTCGCACCCGGTCGAAGAGCTCCTCGGCGGTGAAATGCTCGTCCTTGGAAAACGCGGACTTGATGATGAAGTCGCGCTGACCGGTCCGCCGCAAGCCCTTGCGCCGGATAAATTCCGCCAGCCTCTCCTGAATCCCGGATTCCATGGCCGGAGCCTAGAAACTATCCGCTGCCGCTGGAAGCGGAAACATCGCGCATGATCGGAAATCAAGCGGTGATGGCTGCCTTGCCGCTTCCTTCCACTCACTTTCCGGGCGTTGCGACGGTGACTCCTCCAGACAAACCAACACGCCGAAGTGCTGCGTGGCGGGGGATCATGAATGGAGTGGCGAAGGACTCGAAATTGGGTTCCCGCCACGGTTCACTCCTTGCGCTTCAAAAGCGGGAACAACACCACATCGCGGATCGTCGGCGCACCGGTTAGCATCATGACCAGGCGGTCGATGCCGATGCCAATGCCGCCGGCCGGAGGCATTCCGTGTTCCAACGTTTCGATGAAATCATAGTCCACCTTCTGCTCCTCCTCGCCGCCGGCCTGGTGTTCGAGGCGCTGGCGCTGGACGTCGGGGTCGTTGAGTTCGGAGTAGCCGGGCGAGATTTCCTGGCCATTGATGATGAGTTCGTAAACCTCCACGGTTTTGCCACCGGGAGTGACTTTGGCAAGCGGCACGAGTTCCGCCGCGACGCGGGTGACGAAGCAGGGATCGAAGGTGTGCTCTTCGACTTTCTTCTCGAAGACCTGCTGGATGACTTCGTGGTCCTCCATGGCGTCCGAGAGCTGCACGCCGAGATCATCGCATTTCGCGCGGCGCCCGGCGGGTGTGATGTCGAAGAAATCATCGCCGGCCACGCCCTTGATGAGATCGTGGTAGTTGGCACGCCGCCATGGTCTCGTTAAATCGATGGTCCGGGTGATGTTGCCCTCTTCGTCCTTGTGTTGGATCTTGAGGCCGCCGCGGAATTTCTCCGCGAGATGGCAGGTGAGTTCTTCCACGAGATTGGCCATTTCCTCGAAGTCGGAAAAGGCCCAGTAGGCTTCCAACATGGTGAACTCCGGATTGTGGCGGCGCGAGATTCCCTCGTTGCGGAAGTTCCGGTTGAGTTCGAAGATTTTGGTGAAGCCGCCGACTAACAATCTCTTGAGGAACAGCTCCGGCGCGATGCGCAGCGTGAGCGGCATGCCAAGCGCGTTGTGATGGGTCTCGAACGGACGGGCCGCCGCGCCGCCGGGAATGTCCTGAAGCATCGGCGTTTCCACTTCGAGAAAACCGCGGTCCTGGAGGAAACGCCGGATTTCCGCGAGCATCAGAGAGCGGGTGACGAAGAGCGTGGCGCTGTCCGGATTGCCCATCAGATCGAGGTGGCGCTTGCGGTACTTCGTCTCGCGGTCGGCGAGACCGTGGAACTTGTCTGGCATCGGGCGCAGGGCTTTCGAGAGCACGGTGAAATCCTGCACTTTCACGGTCGGTTCGCCGGTGCGGGTGAGGAAGGTCTCGCCCTCGATGCCGATCCAATCTCCGCGGTCGAGGCACTTCCAGGCGGCGGCCTGTTCCTCGCTGAGATTCTTGATTCCGATGAAGCCCTGGATCGAGCCGAGCACGTCACCGAGTTGAAAGAAAACGGATTTGCCCATGTCGCGCAGGGCGGTGATGCGGCCGGCGATCTTCACCTGCCTGGCCTCCTCGAAGTTGGCGCGCAGTTCGGCGGGAGTGATGGAAACCTCGTAGCGGGCACCAAAGGGATCGATGCCGAGATCACGCAGTTTCGCAAGTTTCTCGCGGCGCACGGCGATGAGTTCGGCTTCGGTGGACTGGACTTGCTGCGGCGTGGCGGCTTCGGACATGGCGCGGATGGCTTAGGCGGCGGCGGCTCCACCCGCAAGAGTCGAAACCTGCGGAGCTCGAGAAATCTCATTCCAATGAACTTTTTTTACGATCATGTTGAGAGTCGCGCCATTTTGAAGGTCGACTTGTGGCGTTGGCTTCATGCTTTTCTTAATAATTTTCCAGATGCCTAAAGCACTCACAATCAATAATTCCTCTAAAAACCTAGGAAAGCCTGAGCTTTTGAGAGGCGCGATCAATCAACCAAGCAGAATAATTCGGCTTGTCTTATATCCAAGTAATCCTATGTTAATTATTGTTGCTCAATGAGTTACGAACGCGTAGCTCTATCAGCACATGAACGACGGAGGATTTTCAACACTGGCTTCGATTGAGGCGATTCGGCCTGTGTTTCTAATCGTGATGGGCGTTTTTCTGCTGCTGATCGCATGGCGCATGTCCAGGACTTCGGATGCCTGGACCGCGAGGATCCTGCTGGCCGGAGCCTTGTTGCTCGCCTTCGGCTACTCGCTGTTGCTGCCGCTATACGAGGCGGGAGTGCTCGAAATGTATTCTTCCACACGGCTCCACTACCAAGGCAGCGCCGCTGCGGCCTTGGGCTGGCATATCATCAAACTGGTGGTCATGAACATCGGTTGGCTGGCCTTCGGAACCGGCCTCGCGATGCATGCTAAAATTTTCCGCTCCCCCGAGCCCGTCGCCCACACCCCTGCCTGTTCAGGGCGATTGGCGGGAAATCGAGTAGGCATTGATGGTCAGGGATTCCGCAATTTTGGATAGACAAAGCCGCTCATTTTGCCATGGTAGTGACGACATGATCGCCACCGCACCTCAGACGGTGGTCTTGCGGAGCAATGA
>JAUYNL010000040.1 GCA_030696085.1 Luteolibacter sp. | reverse complement strand
TCCTCAATCCCGGCTTGCGCCGGTGCCTGTGTCCCTGTCTGATCGTTCATGGTGTTGGTTGGTTTGAATTCAATTCCAAACAGGCGATGTCGGAACATCGCCCGATCAACCAGCACCAATCGATTTTAACGTTTTAACGGGAAAAAATCCGCTTCCGTCAGCCGGAGGAGAAGCGTTATTCTTTCCAACAGTCTTCCCGTGATCGACAAAAAATCCCCCGCTTTGTGGAATGCGGTTGACAGCCGGAGCATTCATCGCCTCATCAATCAATTCGAAAACTTTTTTCGCATCTGCAAAGATTGACTTCTGACCTGCGATGCCATCTGTGAATTCGTTAGTAGTATGCCCCCTCATGATATGGGTCACAGAGTCCGGTTCGCCTTGAGCATATCCAGCAGGATGTTTTGCATACTTCGCTCCGCTGGCTCTGGAGGTAAAAGTTCCCGAGGCTCCATCGAAATCGAACTTGGTTTCGTCGCCCATGCGGAAACGCCGCGTGCGCGTGTCATGCGGTCCTTTGCCTTTGATGTTGGCTTCCCATGCGGTGTAGTCGCCATAGATATGGAATGCAACCGGCTCGGGAGGGTCTGTCGGGGCGGCACCGCTGTCTGCGGCATTGCCGGGATCGCTGCCCTGTGCGATTTCGGCGGCGTCATTGGTCGTATCACCGTCGCTGTTGGCGTTGCGGGGATTGGAGCCGTTTAGGGATTCCGTGAGCGTGGTGAGTGTGTCCGAGTCGGGATCTCCCAGATCGTCGCGGGGGCCGTCTGGTCCCAGGCTGAATGCGCTGAGGGGATTGAAGTTGTTAAATACCTCAAAGCCGTCCGTCAGGTTGTCATCGTCGGTATCGGGCTTGGTCAGGCTGGTCCCGGCGGTCTGTTCGGCCAGGTCGTTGAGTTCATCCTGATCGAAGTCCAACGCCCCGCTGCTGTGGAGGAATGGGGAGCGGGCATGGCCTGTCTGGGTGGGCTGCGGAGCGGCGGGATCTGCGGGGTCCGGGTGATAAACAAGCGTGCCTTGGTAGTCGGAATAGCGGGTATTGGTTTCCGTGATGTCCCAGAGGCCGTCTCGGTCGATGTCCTGATGATAGAGTGCGGCCACCTCCGGTTGAGTCAGCATTTTCGAGTGCACTCGCAAACGGTCGATGCGGGCGTCCGGAAAGCTGCTGCCCGCGTGCCCGGGGTAGAGGGAGCCAATAGTGAACTTTGTGTCCATGTCATAGGTAATGGTGATGTGATTGGGGCCGATGTTTCCGGCGCGTGAGGGAATGCCAAGGGGCTGCGGCCCGGGGCCTGATGATGAGGCATGGCGATTTGCACCGGAACGATCCGGAAAAACGGCGGGATAAGTGGTTCCCGCCTGGGATTCGAAGTCCCAGAAGCCGCGCAGGTTGCTCGTGCCGCCGGCAGGTGGATTTTCGCCATCGGGATCGGCAATGGCGTTGTTGGACAGCGGGGTGGGGTCGGCTCCGTCAGGGATGCCGTCGAGGTCGGTGTCGGGATTGTGGGGGTTGGTGCCAAGCTCGGCTTCTTCGGCGTTTGAGAGGGCGTCGCCGTCGCTATCGATATCTTCAACTCCGACGCGCCAGAATAACTTATCGGGAAGGCCGCCGCCGGTTTGTTCGGGGGTGACGGCGATCTGCACGTCGTGGGCCGGGCCGGTCTCGACGATGGGCGGGCCGATTTGCAGCCAGCTTCCCGGCGACAGGTCGGGCGTGGCGAACAGGGTGTATTGCTTGCCGGGAAGGGCGGACCATGTGGCGAGAAACGCTTCGGGAATGACAAGTTGAGGGTCGCCGCCGTCCGGATCGTTGAGATATACGGCGGGGCTGTGAGTGATTTCCACCGCGAAGAATCCGGCGGGTGGAATGCCGTTTCCGGGATTGGTGCCGGCGGTGGCTTCAAGGGCGTTGGCGCGTCCGTCGCCATCGTCATCGGCCTGGGGATCGAAGGAGGAGGGAAAGAGTTGGCCGTTGTTATGTTGTTTTTCCCAGAGATCGCTGATGCCGTTTTGATTGCTATCGACGATGGCGTGAGAGACGGAAGCGGTGATGAAGAGAAGAAGAAGGGCCGGGCGTTTCACTTGGCTCCTCCCTTGGCTGCGGTTTTTTCGGTGCGCCAGAAGTTGAGGGTGAGATTCTTGGGGCGCGGCGGGTTGGCTTTTAGCTCGGCTTCTTGTTGGATGCGGGCGCGTTCGCGGCCTTGCCATGCGGTTTTCAGCCGTTCGTATTCGTTGTTGTAAAGATCGTGGAGGGCCCGGATGGTGGCGATGGATTGCTCGTCCGGGTTTCTTGAGGTTATGGCATAAGTGGCTTTTCCGGGAGCGAGTTCCGGGATTTCATTCACATCGTGATCGGCTTCGTGTTCCGCATGGAAGTCGGCCATGTTGCCGGTTTCCGTAATGCTCCACGACATGATGAGACTGTGTTCCTTTCCATCGGAACCGGTGAACGAGGAAAAACCGGATAGATAAGCGAAGTCAGCGGAAGACCAGAACACGACGGGTTCGCCGGAGCCGTTAGGCCAGATGCGGACGAGCGAGCGGGGCGGCGAGTCCTTCGCATGGAAAACGGAAGCGCCAACGAAGATCAGGAATTGCCCGGGATCATCCGCGCGCGCCTCGGCGATGCGCTCCTGGATGGCGGGAGCCGTGATATCCAGCGGCGGCGCGGCCAGTGGCGGCGGCGGAAGCGAGATGGGGGTGATTTTGCGGATGGTGATCGTGCGTCCGCCTTGCGGGTGGGTTTTGGTTTCGAGAATGTCTTTGGCGGGGACGATGAAGGGCGGTTTCGGTGGCACGGGAGGGGGCGGGGTGCCGTCCGGCAGATCGCCGATGACGCGGGCGGCGGTGATTTCCTCAGAAACAGGAAGGATATCTTGCTGTTGTGCGGACAAAGCGAGGCTGGCAAACAGGAGCCAAGCGGGGATATGAAATTCCAACGGTTTGAGTTGGCGGAGGGGTGACACACTGACAAACACGATTGGATCTGACATGGGCTTTTGGGAAAGAGGGCGCGACTTGGATCACGCCCCACCTACAGGCACCGCGAAGCGCCCTCCGAAAAGACGCGCCAAGCCGCGCCGATTGGCGCGTTAGGTCTGTTATTTCGGAGCGGGTCGTTATAAATTCGCGGTTTAGTGACTGACCCAGAAGCCTTTGTTGGTCGCAAAAGCAGATGTAGTGAGGAAGAGAGGATGCGCGGAATGACCGCGCGTGAAAACAGCGGCAGATTTTACGGGAGGAGAATTGATTTCAAGAAGAAAGTTGGATTTTTTGTCGGATACTTCCGGGATTCTCAATCAACTGAAATGACATTGGGCAGGAACAAGCCACCACCCAGGCAATTGCCAACTTTCCCGGGAGCTGACGATCCCGTCTTGCCAGCAGCCGGCTTTTCCTGTCCATTCCGGGCCATGCGCATCCTGATCACCGGCGGAGCGGGCTTTCTGGGCTCCCATCTTTGCGAACGTCTCCTCAACGAGGGAAACGAGGTGATCTGCCTCGATAATTTCTTCACCGGACGCAAGCGCAACGTCGCCCACCTGTTGGGCAATCCGTATTTCGAACTTGTCCGCCACGACGTGATCGAGCCGTTCAAGTTCGAGGTCGATCAAATCTACAACCTCGCCTGCCCGGCCTCGCCGCCGCACTATCAGCACAACCCGATCAAGACCATCAAGACCTCGGTGATGGGAGCCATCCACTGCCTCGGGCTCGCCAAGCGCACCGGCGCGCGGGTTTTCCAGGCCTCGACCTCCGAGGTCTATGGCGATCCGGACATCCATCCGCAGCCGGAGTCATACTGGGGCAGCGTGAATCCGATCGGCATCCGCTCCTGTTATGACGAGGGGAAACGCTGTGCCGAGACCCTGTTCTTCGATTATCACCGCCAGAACAAGGTGGACATCCGCGTGGTTCGGATCTTCAACACCTATGGCCCGCGCATGCTGCCGGATGATGGCCGCGTCGTTTCCAATTTCATCGTCCAAGCGCTCCAGGGCAAGGATCTCACCATCTATGGGGACGGCACCCAGACGCGCTCGTTCTGTTATGTGGACGATCTCATCGAGGGCTTCGTCCGTCTGATGAACCATCCGGCGCTGACGGGCCCGGTGAACATCGGCAACCCCGGAGAATTCACGATGCTGGAGCTCGCGGAGAAGGTTTTGAAAAAGGTGGGCGGTTGCTCGAAGATCACCCACATGCCGCTGCCGGGAGATGATCCGAAACAGCGCCAGCCGGACATCACACTGGCGAAAAAGGAACTCGGCTGGGAACCGAAAATCCCGCTCGAACAAGGCTTGGATCAAACCATCGCCTACTTCCGGAAGCTGCTGGTGGAAGGCTGAAGGCCCGGGGTTTCACTTCGACTGCTCCAGCATGCGCAGCAGCGGGGCCTCGGCGCGTTTGCGCAGGGACTCCTCCATTTCCACGCGCGGCTGCAGGGTGGCGAGGCAGTCGCGGAGTTTCCGCATCGTGTTCATCTTCATATACCGGCAATCCGCGCAGGCGCAGAGGTCGGTGGGGCCGGCGATGAGGTTCTTGTCCGGGCACTCCTTGCGCAGGCGGTGGAGCATGCCGCTCTCGGTGACGACGATGATGTTTTTCACCGGCGCGTTCCTGCAATAGGAAATCATCTTCTCCGTGGAGCAGACCTCATCGGCCAACAGCCGGACGGCATGGGTGCATTCGGGATGCGCGACGACGAGCGCGTCGGGAAACTCCGCCTTGATCTTGTGGATCGACTCGCGGGTGAACTCGACATGGACATAACAATTGCCCTTCCACAAATCCATCTTGCGTCCGGTCTGCTCCATGACCCATGCGCCGAGGTTCTCATCGGGCACGAAGAGGATGGGCCGGTCGGCCGGTGCCTGGTTGACGATCTTCACGGCATTGCCGGAGGTGCAGATCACATCGCAGAGGGCTTTGACGCCACCGGAGCAGTTGATGTAGGCGATGACATAATAGTTTTTTTCCGCGTTCTGCCTGAGGAAGACCTCGAGCTGGCCGGCGGGGCAGGATTGTTCGAGCGAGCAGCCGGCATCCTTGTCCGGGAGGACGACGATTTTTCCGGGGTTCACGATCTTGGCGGTTTCCGCCATGAAGTGGACGCCGCAGAAGGCGATGACGTCGGCATCGGTGGCCTTGGCGTGATAGGCGAGGCCGAGCGAGTCGCCCACGTAGTCGGCGACGTCCTGGATGTCACCGGTCTGATAGTTATGGGCGAGGATGACGGCGTTGCGTTCCCGCTTGAGGGCGAGGATTTCCTCCTTGAGGTCGAGTGCGGCGGCGGGCATGGAATGATTTGAAATTAGGGATTTGAAATTTCAGATTTGAGGAGCGGCCATCATTTCCATGGTGCCGGTGTGTTTGGCCCCGGCCTTTATGATGAGTTCCGAGGTGCGGACGAGGCCGTGGAGCTGGGCGCGTTTTTCGAGGGTGACGCTGCCGGTGCAGGAGATCTGGCCGCGGACGTGGCCATCGATGGTGGCGGTGGTGGCGGTGACGGGATTGAGGAATTCGACGCGCGCGCCTTTTTCAACGCGGAGATGGCGGCAGGCGATGGTGCCGGTGATTTTGCCATGGCTGCGGATGATGACGTCTCCGGAGCACTCGACGGAGGCGGAAAGCCCGCCGAGCACGGTGAGGTGATGGCAGCGCACGGTGACTCCGGAGATCGATCCGGTTTTGCGGATGATGACGTTGCCGCGAGTTTTGATGCGGGCGTTCGAGTGGTCCGTGATGTCGTGATCGAGGAGGTTGACATAGCCGCCGCACTTCGGGCACTGGCTGGACTGGGCCTCGGCGATGGCGGAGAAGGTATGGCTGCAATTGAAACAGATGACATCCCGCGCGGGCTTGGCGGGATGGAGCAGGCGCAAGAGCAGGGAGCGGGGTGGTGGTTCGACGGGGGCCAGACGCAGCGGCGTCTTGGAATAGGCGGTGGCGGGAGGAGGGGGCTCGGGATCTGAATCCTTGCGGGGCTTGGCCAGACGCGTGACCGGCAGGCTGCGAATCACTCCTTTACCGTCCTTGACCTGGAAATTGGCACGGCAGGAGCGACACTGGGTGGAAACGACCAGTGCGGGCTCGATTTGCAGGTGCCCGCATTCCGGACATGCCACCTCGATGCGATGGCGCTGGGGCTCATCGGCCATGGCAGGGTGATTGGAAGATCGGAACTTGGGACGTCAATTTCAGGGATTGGTTCCCGTGAGCAAGGAGCCTTGTTTCGGGAGCTCTTGAGTCGCAGCGGGTGCGGCTTTGGCGGGAGATGACGAGGGCGTCGCGGATTGCGCCGGGGCGGGACTGGCGGCAGCGGGTGTCTGGGCCGGGGCTTGGGCGGGGGTGCCCACGGTGGACTTTCCGACAAAGATCGCACCGGCCTCGATGGAGAGGGTCTTGGCCTTGATGTCGCCGACGACTTCGGCGCTGGCTTTCAGTTCGACACGGTCGGTGGCGGTGAGATTGCCGTGGACCTTGCCATAGACGATGACAGTGGCGGTCTTGATTTCCGCCTTGATCCGGGCGTTTTCGCCGACGGTAAGGTTGCCATCGGAGGCGATTTCACCTTCGATCTTGCCATCGACGATGAGGTCGTTGGTGAATTTGACGGTGCCTTTGATATCGACGTCGGAGGAGAGGACGTTGCGGTTGGCCGCGGGCGCGGTGCGGGCGGCTTGGATGGGGGCTTGGGAGCCGTAGGACGCCGGGGTGGGAAGAGGCTCCGCATGGCGGATTTCCGGATGGGATGGCGCGGGGCTTCTGGATTCGCTGTGGTCTTGGCCGATGACTTTTTTAAACACGGTGTTTAGGGCGTTTGGGGTTGATGGAATTGAAGCGATGGGGCGTTCAGGGCTCCGGTGTTACCGGGGATTCTGGTGTGGTTGTGGATTCGCTGCGAATTTCGGGTGAGCTTTCCTGTCCGGGGGCGGGAGCTTCGGGGGCCGGGGTTTCCGCAGGCGGCACCGGCGCTGGTGGGGGATCGACTTCGACCGGCGGTTTTGCTTTGAGGGCGATAATCCGCAGGTTGGCGGTCTCTGAGAAACTACTGTCGGCGAAGTCTTTTTTCACCCGGTTGTAAAAGAGATCGGCCTTGTCGAGGTCCCCTGCGACTTTTGCGATGTCGCCGAGTGAGATCAAGGCGAACGGGGCGATGAAGCGGGCTTCCGGGTCATCCACGATCGCCTGGAACACGGTGGTGGCATCGGCGGATTTTCCCTGGGCCATGAGCTTGGCTCCGAGGCTTGCCCGGGCGCCTGGAAGAACCGGATGCGCGGGATTGGAATCAATCAGACCTTGCAGGGTGGCAATGGCGGCGTCCTGTTGTCCCTCGCTCCATTGCCTGTCCGCCAGCAGGACGGTGGCGCTGAGTGCGGCGCGGGTGTCGGCATGCTCTTGGGTGACGGCCTGAAGTGCGGCGAGGTCGGCGGCCTTGTTGAGTGCGGCTCCGGCGGTTTCCTGGCGGCTTTTTTCGATGCCCCGATAGACGACAAGAGCGGCGGCCCCGATGACTAGCAGCACCGTCAGTATGATGAGGTTTTTCTGATTGTTGTCGAGAAACTGCTCAAAGGCGCCAGGGCCATGGGAGATTTCTGCAAGGGGCACGGGAGATTCTGGTGAGTCGTCGGACATGATGGGATCAGGGGCGGAGCTGCGGAACGACAAGCAAAGCGGCGGTGGCGGCGAAATCAATGCGGAAGTCGGGAATGGGCGATGTTTTTGCCTGCATCATGGAGAGCGATCCGGCTATTCGCTGGCGGCGGGCTTGGTTTCCGAGAGCAGGACGTCGATGGTCAGTTCCGCGAAGGAGCCCGGTGAGCCGGCGTATTGGATTTTGCGCGCGCCATCGAGCACATAGACCAGAGGCCAGGTCCCCACCCGGTATTCGGCGGCGAGTTGATGGGTGGGATCTGAGAAATTCCGCCACGAAACGATGCCGTCGGCCTCGAGGGAGCGCAGTTTTTCCAAAGGATCGTGGTTCACGCCGATCACGACGAAGGGTTTGCCTTGGAACTTGCGTTCCATTTCGGTGGTGATTTGAAGTACCCGATCGGCTTCCTGCACGGTGCTGCTCCAGAACATGAGCAGGACGATGCGGCCGGTGAAATCCGAGAGTTTGAGCGGGCGGGAGGCGGAATCGATGCCGCTTAGATCCGGGGCAATGCGTCCCTTGGTGAGGAAGCGGATGACGTAGAGTTCGTTTTCAGCGATCTTGGCCACGGTGGTGCCGCCGCCGAGATCAATATCAGAGCTGTCGATGATGGCCTTGCGCAGGTAGGTGAGGCGTTTGCGGGCGATTTCGGCATCATCGCCGAAGGATTTGAGGATCAGCGCGGCAGCGAGTGCGGCCACTCCCTGGGTCTTGGGATCCGGGTGGCTGGCCTGGATTTTTTCCAAAATGGCCAGCGATTGGGCATTCCCGGTGGCGGCCATGGCCATGCACATGGAAATCAGATTGGGGCTCTTGAGGTGGCGCGTCTCGAGCGCTTTGAATACGGCGCTCATTTCCGCGGCGAAGACCTGCCGGGTGGAGCCGTCCGCCTGGGTCGTAATCACGCCCGGGGCGATGCGCAGGAACCATGCGGCGGGTTCGAGCGTCCATTCCTGATCGAGCGCGGAGCCGATCTGGCCCCACATCTGTCTGGCGTAGGGTGCGGGATCCGGGCGTTTGGCGAGTGCCGCCGCCCGTGCTTCCGGGGTGGTGGCGATGCGGGTTTCCATCGACCAGTTTTCCATGGCCAGTTCCCAGGATTTCTGGATGCGGCGGGTATCATCAGGCGAAGCGTGCGATTCCACGGCTAGCAGCAGGAAGGCGGCTGCGAGGAGGCGGCTCAGATTTCTCATGGCGGGAGTCTAAGTGCGCCACCCCGCCGGATGGAATCCGAAAACGTGTCTTTCATGAGAAAGCAGGGGCATCCGGATGCCGCGTGCGTCCGCACATGAACCCGTGCGAATCCATATTGTTCAATGTCCAATCACCCGCCTTGGCGGCAGGGCGCTCACGCCGGGCCCTGGCCCTTCGCCGTTTGGGCGCAAAACGCTGTGGCGCTCTGGCGGGCCCAGTGGTCTGCGGCGACAACGGCTGGGAGCGTTGAGGACGCTTGCACCGCGTGCGCATCCATGACGGCTGCGACACATTGCCAGATGCCGGGGAAGGAGATCGCTCCCGCGCGAAAGGCCTCCACGGCGACTTCATTGGCGGCGTTGAAGACGGCGGGCAGAGTGCCGCCTGTGAGTCCGGCGCGGCGCGCCAAGGTGAGCGCCGGGAAATCCACATCGCGCGGGGCTTCGAATTCGAGTTTCGCCAGCGCCGGGAAATCCAACGGCTGCATGCCGCCACGGACGCGTTCCGGCCAGGTGAGCGCGTATTGAATCGGGAAACACATGTCAGTGCGGCTGAGCTGGGCGAGCACCGAACCATCCGTGAACTCGACCATCGAGTGGACGATGCTCTGCGGATGCACGAGCACATCGATGCGCTCCATGCCGATGTCAAAAAGCCAGCGGGCTTCGATCATTTCGAGTCCCTTGTTGAAAAGTGTGGCGGAATCGATGGTGATCTTCGGCCCCATGTCCCATGTAGGATGCTTGAGCGCCTGCGCGGGCGTGACGTGGACGAGTTGCTCGGCGGGGAGATTGCGGAATGGCCCTCCGGATGCTGTTAGGATGAGCCGCGAAACCTCCCTTTCGCCGCCGCCGCGGCCGTCGAGGCATTGGAAGATCGCGTTGTGCTCGCTGTCCACGGGCAGGAGTTTGACGCCCTTGCTGCGGGCGGCGGCGGTAATGAGCTCGCCGGCCATGACGAGGATTTCCTTGGAGGCGATGGCGAGATCCTTGCCGGCCTCGATGGCGGCGAGCGCCGGATGCAGGCCGGCGGTGCCGACGATGGCGACGAGCACGATGTCCGCTTCAGTTAGGACGGCGAGTTCCGCCAAGCCCCGCGCACCGGTGTGGATGGTCACGTTTTCCGGCAGCAGGGAGCGCAGCGCGGCTTTCTTGGTGGCATCGAAAACCGCCACATGGCGGACTCCGGTTTCGCGTGCCTGGGCGGCGAGTTTCACGATGTTGCCATTGGCGGCGAGGCCTACGATTTCGATGCGCTGCGGCAGTTCCCGCGCGACCTTGAGGGTGGAGGAGCCGATGGATCCGGTGGAGCCTAACAGGACAACGCGGCGTTTTCGGGGAACCTTCATGCTTCGGGTAGCAGGAACCATTTCAGATAGAAATACAGCGCCGGAGCGGTGAAGCAGACACTGTCGATCAGATCGAGCGAACCGCCGATGCCGGGCAGCATGCGGCCGGAGTCCTTGGCTCCGAGCGCCCGCTTGACGACGCTTTCCGCGAGATCGCCGATGACCGCGAGAATGGCGAGCAGGAAACCGAGCGCGATGACGTGGGCCCAAGTCCCGAAAAACGCGAGCTCCGCGGGAAACGCCGCATAGAGTCCGCATCCTGCGAGTTGGGAGAAGAAAAGCGCCCCTCCGAAGCCCTCCCAGGTTTTGCCCGGGCTGATGTGCGGGATCATCTTGTGGCGGCCGAACACCGAGCCGGTGATGTAGGCCCCCATGTCGGTGAACTTGGTCACCGCCAGCAGCCACAGCAGCAGGAACGCGCCCGATGCGCTGACGCGACCGGGAAGATCGAGCCCGCCAGGAACGGCAAAGATCAGCCGTGCGCTGAAATTGAAGAGCCAGGCGATATACACAAAGCCCAGCACGGTAGCCGCCACGGCGAGCAGAGATTCCACACCGCGCACCGCATGCCGGAGTTGCAGGGTGAAGGCTCCGGCCAGGGCGATGAAGACGGCGAGCGCATCCAGATAGGGCGGCGGCTGATTTCCTGCTAGAAACGGCAGATACAGCGCCATGCTGTAGGCCACCGCCAGCAGCATGCCGAATCGCGGAAAACCGCGCACATCCGCCGCCCGCAGCATGCGGAAATATTCGATGGTGGCGACGATGGTGAGAATGCCGATGAGTCCAAGGAAGGCCCACGAGCGGTGGCTCAGAAACACGGCGCTCACCAAGGCCCATAACGACAGCGTGCTGGCGGTCCGCCGGACGAAGACGATGGTTTTGCTGGGTGCGGGAGGCGGCGTGGAATCGGCCATGGGACGCGGAATCCAAGACGGCCATCCCGGCCGTGGCAACTCATTCCATCGATTCCCACGCAACCTTTTTGGGACCCTCCGGTTTCATTGCCCGGACGAGAGCCTTAGACGGCCTCCCGTCACAAAACCAAAATCAACCATGAAAACCACATCATTGATCACACTCGGCGCGATGATCGGCACCTGCCTGATCGCATCCGCCCAGGACAAACCGCAACGCCCGCGCGGCGGCCCCCCGCCCGAAGTCTTCAAGGAATTCGACAAGGACGGTGACGGCAAGCTGTCCGACGACGAGCGCAAGGCCATGCGGGATGCGCACCACGCCCGGATGGAGGAACGCCACAAGAAAATACTCGAGAAATATGACGCCGATAAGGACGGCAAACTCAGCCCCGAGGAAAAAACCAAGATGCGGGAGGAGCACAAAGCCAAAATGCTCAAGAAATTCGACAAGGACGGCGACGGCAAGCTCAGTGAAGAGGAAAAGGCCGCCATGCCGAAACCACCCAGAAGACCTGGTGGTCCGGGAGGTCCACGCGGCCCGGAAGGTCCACGCGGCCCGGAAGGTCCGGAAGATGAGGGAGCCCCGCCGCCACCTCTTGGCGAGTGAGATCTGAGGATCCCGCATGATTTCATCAGCCGCGAGCCGATTCTTCGGTTCGCGGCTGTTTGTTTCCGCCCGATGGATGGAGCCGGATCACGCCGCCGTCACTTTTTCGGGGAAATTTCCGATGACCTTGATTTTCCGCCTCATGGCACCGCGTGCGCTCACGCCCGGTCACTCCCGGGCTTGCGTCCGCCGGGCGCGCCCTTTAAGCATCCGCCACCCATGACGCACGATCCCGACCAGCATGCCTCGCTCGGCGCGATGTATTCGGACTATTTCCTCGATTACGCCTCCTACGTGATCCTCGAACGGGCGGTACCGCACCTTTACGACGGCTTGAAACCCGTACAGCGCCGGATTCTCCATGCCATGGACGAGCTCGATGACGGCCGCTACAACAAGGTCGCGGGGATCGTCGGCAACACGATGAACTACCACCCGCACGGCGATCAATCGATCGGCGCCGCCATCGTGGGACTCGGTCAGAAGGAACTGCTCATCGACACCCAGGGAAACTGGGGGAACACGCTCACCGGCGATGGCGCGGCCGCCCCGCGATACATCGAGGCCCGCCTCACGAAATTCGCCGTCGAGGTCGTCTTCAACCCGAAAACCACCAAATGGCTGCCCAGTTACGATGGCCGCCGCAAGGAACCGGACACGCTGCCAGTGAAGTTTCCACTTCTGCTCGCGCAGGGGGTGGAGGGTATCGCCGTCGGCCTCGCCTGCAAGGTGCTGCCGCACAATTTCATGGAGCTCATCGAGGCTTCCATCGCCGTGTTGAGAAACGAACCGTTCACCCTGTTGCCGGATTTCCCCACCGGCGGAATCATGGATGCCTCTGACTACCGCGATGGCCTGCGTGGCGGCAAGGTGCGCGTCCGCGCCCGCATTTCAGTGGAGAAAAAAGGCATGCTGCGCATCACCGAGATCCCCTTCGGCACCACCACCGGCGCACTGATGGATTCCATCGTCGCCGCCGCCGACAAAGGCAAAATCAAGATCGCCAGGATCGAGGACAACACCGCCGCCAACGCCGACATCCTGGTCCATCTTCCCGCCGGTGCGGATCCCGAACAGACGCGCGACGCGCTCTTCGCCTTCTCCGATTGCGAACTGCCGCTCTCGCCCAATGCCTGTGTCATCGTCGATGGCAAGCCGCAGTTTCTCGGCGTCTCGGACATCCTCCGCCGCAACACCCGGCAGACGAAGGATCTTCTCAAACTGGAACTCGAAATCAAACTCGGCGAGCTCGCCGAAAAATGGCACTTCAGCTCGCTCGAAAAAATCTTCATCGAAAACCGCATCTATCGGGACATTGAGGAGTGCGAAACCTGGGAAGCCGTCATCAAGGCCATCGACGACGGCTTGAAGCCGTTCAAAAAGCTCCTCAAGCGCGAAGTCACCGAGGAAGACATCGTCCGCCTTACGGAAATCAAAATCAAACGCATCTCCAAGTTCGACTCCTTCAAGGCCGACGAGGAGATCCGCAGTCTCGAAAAGTCCATCGACGAGACCGATAAAAACCTCCGCAATCTCACCAAATTCACCATCAAGTGGTTCGAGGAACTCGGCAGGAAATACGGCAAGGGCCGCGAACGCCGCACCGAGATCGCCTCCTTCGACCGCGTGGACCGCATGCAGGTCGTCGCCGCCACCGAGACTCTCTATCTCGATGCGAAAAACGGCTTTGCCGGCTACGGCCTCAGGAAGGACGGCGAGCCCGTCGAGAAATGCTCCACCATTGATGATATCATTTCGTTCACCCAGGACGGAAAGATGCGCGTCATGAAAGTCGCCGAGAAAGTCTTCGTCGGCCAGCGCCCCCTGCGTGTTTGCATTTTCCGCAAGGACGAGGATCTCATCTATTCCATGATCTATCGGGACGGCCGCGATGGAGCCATTTTGGCGAAACGCTTCACCGTCGGCGGCATCACCCGCGATAAGGAATACGATCTCACCAAAGGCACGCCGGGCAGCCGCGTGCTTTACTTCGCGGTCCATAAGACCAACGAGGAAAGCAGCGCCCAGATGTTGTTAGTCCACCTCAAGTCCGGCCTGCGCATGCGCAATCTCATCCGCCCGCTCCATTTCGCCGAGTTCGGCATCAAGGGCCGCTCCAGCGGCGGCAACCTCGTCACCAGGCACGGCATCGAAAAAATCATCCGTGCGCCGAAAGACTATGATCCGAACCTTGGCGCTTGAGGTGTTTTGGGCTTTGCCATGAGGACCCGGTGGCGTATGGTCCCGGCTTTTCAACATGACGCCATTTCTGAGAAAAATCCTGGGAATGAACTGGGTGCTCGTTTTCGTGATGTACGGGCTTCTGATTTTCGGCGTGTTCATGATCGAGAGCGCGGCGCGGCATCTTGCGGTTCCCAAGGACGTGCTCACCCAGTTTGGCAGCGCGGGTGCGTATTACGCCTCGATGCAACAAAAGTGGATCCTGTTCGGCAGCGTCGCCTACTTTGCGGTGGCCCTGGTGGACTATCGCTGGCTTCGCTGGCTGGGGATTCCCTTTTATGCCGCCAGTCTCGGACTGATGGCGATGGCCATGCATCAGGACGAGGCAGTGCACCGCCTCACGGTGTTTGGATTGACGTTCCAGCCCGCACAATTGGGAATTTCCTCGGGAATCGTGCTGCTTGCCTGGCTGCTTCAGGACCTGCCGAAGCTCCACCGCTGGTTCGGCGCACCCTTCGTGCGGATCGGCATCATCGGGGTGATCGCGGCCGTGCCATTCCTGATGGTGATGAAAATGGGAGACATGGGCTCGGCCCTGGTCTGGATTCCAGTGTCAATCGTGGCGCTATTGGTGGGCGGCGCACCCTTCCGATATATCTCGTTCATGGCTTTGGTGGCGGCCGGACTGCTGCCGCTCTTGTATTTCGTGGTGCTGCCACTGGTTTCCGAGCGTGGTCCCGAGAGGATCGACACCTGGCTGCGCATGCTGCGGGGGCAGGAGGTGAACATCGCCGATGAAGGGTATGCGCCGCACAACATCTCCATGGCCGTCGGCAAGGCGGGATGGAAGGGCGTGGGTTGGAAAGCCTCCGTGGAACAGGGATCGCTGCACGCAAAGGCCTTCATTCCCCGCGAAACCGCCCACAATGACTACATTTTCGCGGTGATCGCCGAGGAGATGGGCTTTCGCGGCAGCCTGCTGCTCCTCACGGCCTTCGCCTTGTTGATGATTCTGGGCCTGTTCATCGCGTTTTACAGCCGGGATGTGTCCGGGAGGGTGCTGGCCAGTCTGGTCGTGGCGCTCTTTTTCGCCCACGTTTTCGAAAGCATCGGGATGTGCGTGCTCATCATGCCGATCACCGGGATTCCGCTGCCCCTGGTCAGCTATTCCGGCACATTCGTGGTCATCTGCATGGTTTTGCTCGGACTCGTCCAGAGCGTCTGGGTCCACCGAAATGTGAAACCCGGGCTTCCAGCCAAAGCAGCGGCGGATTGAACCGTGAATATCCGGGTTGCGGGAGCCGCCGGATTGTGGATTCTTGTGACCGCTTCCTCCTCATGCCCACCACTTCAACACCACCCCTCCGCAGCGATCTGTTTCCCTTCGAGTTGGTCCGCCCGGAGCTCGAAAGAGTCGAAATCGCGATCCGCGAACAGGTCCGCGGCTTTGATCCCGCCATCGAGCCCTACGTCGCCTACATCTGCAACACGTCGGGCAAGCGCATCCGTCCCGCGCTGGCGATCCTGATCGGCGGGGCCGCCGGCGGTGTCACCGACGACCATGTGAAACTCGGCGTCATTCTCGAACTCATCCACATGGCCACGCTGGTTCATGATGACATCATCGATGGCGCCAACACCCGCCGCATGGTCCCCACCGCAAACGCCAAGTGGGGCAACGCCCTATCCGTGCTGCTCGGCGATGCGCTGTTTTCACACGCCCTCACCCTGGCCACCGATTTCAACAGCATCGATATCTGCCGCAAGGTCGGCAATGCCGCGCGTGAGGTCTGCCAGGGAGAAATCATCCAGACCCAGCGCCGTTTCGACCTCACCTTCACCAAGGCCGAGTATTTCCGCGTCATCGGCATGAAGACCGGCGCGCTCTTCGCCGCCGCCACCGGCCTGGCCGGCAAGCTCTCCGGTCTCGACGCGGAAACCGAGGCGCTGCTTTACGGCTACGGCATGAAACTCGGCACCGCCTATCAGATCTACGACGACTGCCTCGATCTCGTCGGCTCCGAGGAGGTCGTGGGCAAAACCCTGCGCACCGATCTGATCAAGGGCAAGCTCACCCTACCGATCCTCAATCTGCTCGAAACCGCCTCCGAGGCCCAGCGCATCAAGCTCAACAAGCGCATTCTCGATCAGGAACCGCTCGATCTTCCGGTGCTGCTGGGCATCGCCGAATACGAGGGCGCGATCGAAAGCGCCGTGGACACCGCGCTCGAACTGCTGGCCGAAAGCCGCGCGGATCTCGCGCCGCTGGGCGATTCCGTGCATGCCGACGCGCTCTCCCGCATCACCTGGTTTCTCGCCGGGCTGCTGGAAAAATGCCGGAGGTGAAGTGGTTTCGGCGTGTTCTGCGAGTCGTATTCCATGGTTCACCGCGGAGTATTGCGGTGACCGCCTGCTAACTTCTGAAGGACGGATGCGGGAACGCTTTTCAACGATTGGCAGCCTCCGGGCAATCGCCCTGCGAAGATCCCTGTCGCACCATTGGTGCGGTGGAAATTGACCTTGCCAGCCGCCCGTAACGGCAGAGACTCCCGGCCCGCACATGGAGCACCCCGCATCAATGACGGAACCTTCCAGGCAAGTCTCCTTTTGCCGTTTGGTGCTGCGTCCGCTGCTCATCCTGTGCTCGGCGTTTTGCCTTCTGGTGCTTGTCGGCTGGACCGGCGGGATCACCCGTCCGCTGCATTGGGGGACGCTGCTCATCGGCATCCTCTTCGCCCTGGAGCGGGGCTGGTTGTTCTGGAAATTGAAACTGCGCGGGCGCGAACGTCTCCGTCTGGCCCTTCACTCCGGGCTGGCGCTCGCGGTGTTCATCGTTTCCACCGTGCTGCTTCTACTGCCGCTGCTGGGCGCGGGCGAATGGCCGCTGGCCGCGCATGCGTTCATCCTCGCCGCCGTGCTGGTTTCCGGAATCACCTCGATGATTCATCACCAGTCGCGCTACACCGCCCGCGCCTTCCATCCGGGCATCCTGTTGATGGGGTCTTTCCTCACCATCATCATCATCGGCGGGCTGCTGCTCAAAATGCCGCGCTGCGTGGTTCCCGGAGAAACCTGCTCGTGGCTCGATGCATTCTTCACCAGCACCAGCGCCGTGTGCGTGACCGGCCTCGTGGTGCACAACACGGCGCATTACTTCAGCCACACCGGGCAGATGGTGATCCTGCTTCTGATCCAGATCGGCGGGCTGGGCATCATGACTCTCTCGTTTTTCGCGGCCGTAGTCCTGATGGAGGGGCTCTCCCTGCACGACCGCCTGTTGTTAGGAAGAATGATGCAGGACAAGCGCCTCGCCCGCATCGGCAAGACCCTGTCGTTCATCGTGGGCATGACCTTCGTCTGCGAAGGCATCGGGGCGGTGATCCTGTTTCTTGGGATGGATGGGATGCCGGATCTCCGGACACGCGTTTTTCATTCGGTTTTCCATTCGGTCTCCGCCTTCTGCAATGCCGGCTTCTCGACTCTGCCCGATGGCCTGGCCGACGGGGCGGTCGGCGGAAACCGGCTGTGGCAGGTCGTCATCATGGCGCTCATCGTCATTGGCGGGCTGGGAGCCTTCGTGAATGAGGATCTCAGCAACTGGTTCCTTGCGAAGGTGAGGCGATGGAGTGGTGGAAACCCGTTGGTTCCACGGCTGAGAGTACACACCCGGCTGGTGCTTTTCGTCACGGCTCTCCTGATTCTGGGCGGCGCGGCCGCGATCATGGCTACCGAATTTCATCTATCGGATGGGCCACGGAACGGCGGCCGCATCCTCACCGCGTTCTTCCACTCCGTCACCGCGCGGACGGCAGGATTCAATACCGTCCCGATGTCTCAAATCAGCGCCCTGACGATGCAGATTCTAATGGTGCTCATGCTCATCGGCGGCTCTCCCGGCGGCACTGCCGGCGGCCTCCGCACCACGGTGGTCGCCGTCGGATTGGCCTGTCTCTGGAATCAGTTGCGGACGGGAAAAGGCGGCATCGTGGCCTTCAACCGCACGATTCCACGGGAAACCGGCTCCGAGGCTCTCGGGCTGATCATGCTCGCCGCCCTCTGGCTGGTTCCGAATTTCATCGTCTTCCAAATGATCGAGGCCGGTAGCGGGGTTCACGGAATCACCTTGTTGTTCGAGCTCATCAGCGCCTTCGGCACCGTTGGTCTCTCGATGGATCTCACACCCACGCTCAGCGAGGGCGGCAGGATGCTGTTGATTGTGAACATGTTCGTCGGCAGGGTGGGCCTGCTGACCGTTCTGGCCACCTTCATCCGCCCCGATTCCCGGGCCGCCTCCGGCAAGCCTTCGGAAAACATCATCCTCACCTGAACCACGCATCCCATGAGATTCTGCATCATCGGCCTAGGAACCTTCGGCATCCACCTCACGCGGCAACTCAGCCGCGAGGGGCACGAAATCGTGGCGGTGGACAACGACCCCGGCCACATCAACGCGCTCAAGGATGAGATCGAATATCTCATCCAGGCCGACTGCACGGACCTCAACGCGTTTCATGAAATCCCGGTGGACGCCTGCGATGCGGTGATTCTGGCAATCGGGGAGGATTTCGAAGCCTCGCTTTCCATCGCGTCCAATCTCCAGCAACTCGGAGCGAAACGCATCATCAGCCGCATCATCAACCCGCTCCATGGCCGTCTGCTCAAGCTATTGAAAATCGATGAGCTGATGATTCCTGAAGCAATGGCCGCCGCATGGCTGGCACGTTCACTCAAGACTCCGGATGTGATTAACAGTCTCGAACTTGGGGGTGGTTACGAAATCGCGCAAATCGCCGCCCCCGCAGCCTTGGTGGGCAAGACCCTGCAGGAAGCAGAACTGCGGGCGCGATACGATCTCAATCTGGTGACCATCGCCAAGGGCCGCGGCATGGCGGCGCTCAGCTCCACCCGCCATGCCATCAACCGTGTGCTCGGCATCCCACAACCAGACCGCTGCTTCGAGGCGGACGACATCCTGGTTCTTTTCGGCGAGGCCAAAAACGTGCGCCGCATGATGCGCGACTATGAATCGAAGTAGCCCGGCCTCCGCCAAGGCGCCTGCGGGACGTGGTTTTAAGTCCATTTCGAGTCGTTTTATCACACCTCACTCCTCGAATGCCGTCCTACGCATATTTTACCCTCCCCTCCTTGCAAGCACCCGCCTCGTCCGATACACAGTTTTCCATCGCAATGTGGCGATCCTCACAATCTTAAATCACAAATCTCCAACTTCCCACCACCATACCAAGCATTCGCACACCCCCGTTCCGATGCCGGACAAGCCCACCTGCCTTTCCTCCTCCAACAAAAACCGCCGCCAGCGATGCCGCGAAAAACCGCTGCTACATGCCCGCCGCACTCGTCGCCATGGTCGACGGCTTCCTCAATGACCGCCAGGAAAACAGCAGCACCCCCAAGATCGAGCCCGGCAACGTCCGCGACATCATGTGCTCCTACGGCGTCACCTTCGAAGCCCCCCAAGGCGAAACCCCGCAACCGGGGGACGTACCTGCCCCGGCTCCTGGTACCTGAGCCCCCACCTCACTCGAACCCGAAACTCCCATCCCCTTGCCTGTGATATCCGCTAGATCAAATCCCCGAAAAAACCAGACCAAACCAGACCGGATATCCACACCATCCCCCAGGAAAAGCATTGCAAATCAATGGATTCCACCCCAACCCCCCCACCTAACACCTCAAAAACCCACGCCCTAACATCCGATTTTTAAACCACCCGTTCCATCCGAAATTCACGCCGCCGCCCACACCACTCCCATCCACCGGGTCAACTGGTCGGTCTTTGGGTTCCATCGGCAAACCTTGCCGATCATCCCGCGCGAATTGCGCATCACGTTCTCGATGTGGTTGGTGCTCAGAAACGTCACATTGAGCGTCGCAGGAACGTTGAGCCGGTGGAATGACAGGATCCCGTCCTTGCGGTTTTCCAGATTCTCCGCCGCCGCCAGATTTTTGCCCCTGACGTATTCCAGCAACTCCTCAAAAGCCTCTTCTCCCGCCTCCGCGCCCTGGACCCTGCGCAACCG
>JAUYNL010000039.1 GCA_030696085.1 Luteolibacter sp. | reverse complement strand
TTCACAGTATTTCCGGGTGCCGGTCAGCTGCCGCTCAAGCGACGCACCCTCAGCTTGCTTTTTGGAAGAAAAGCGGATATACGAATATGCGTCCTTCATGACGGGGGGACGCTCCAGTTGTTTTGTTTTCGATTTCATGGGTGATTGATTACCTTAAAAAAGTGTGGTAATCAAGCACTCATTCACCGTCGAACACGACATCACCATCATGCACCATCGAATCCTCTGCCTGCTTTTCACGATCGGCACGTTTGTTAGGGCGGACAATGCGGCCCTGGACGCCTGGCTCAAGCGCCAGGCGACGATCACCTCGCTGGAAGCCGGCTTCACCCAGGAGCGCAAACTTCCCAGTTTGAAGCAACCCGTCACCACGCCCGGGAAACTCGCGCTTTCCAAGCCCGGGCGGGTTCGCTGGCAGCTCGGTGAGCCGGCGGCGACGCTCGTGCTTTCCGATGGAGCCACGCTCACCATGATCGATGTCGCCGCGAAAACCGCACGCCGGATTGCGGCGGACGCGCCGCAGGCCGCGAGGTTCAGCATGCTCACCGGCGATGGTTTCCAGTCATCGGAAAGTTTCCACGCGATGTTTGACGTCGTCGCGCACCGGGTGGAATCCGGCATCCATCAATACACGCTGCGGCCCAAGGAGCGCAAAACCCGCGGCCAGGTGCCGTGGCTCTTCCTCGACATCGATCCGGCGAAAGACGAACTGCGGGCGATGGAGCTGGAGCTCAAGGACAAGTCCCGCATCCGCACCGTGTTTCATTCGGTGCGTCTGAATGCGAAACTGCCGCCGGCGCTCTTCCAGGCGGATCTAAGCGGGATGACGGTGAAGTGATGTTGATATGAAAAAATCCCCGCCACTCGGAAGTGACGGGGATTTAACAAACAACAACCGCAAACTTCCATCAACCCGGGAGCAGGTCCTTCACGGCATCGCGCTCTTCCTTGAGTTCGCCGATGGTGGCGTCGATCTTGGACTGGCTGAAGGCGTCGATGGGCAGGCCTTGCACGACTTCCCACTTGCCGTTTTCGCTCACGCGGATGGGCATGGAGGCCATGAGTCCTTTTTCGATGCCGTAGGAGCCGTCCGAGCAGACGGCGACGGAGGTCCAGTCACCGGCGGGAGTCGGGGTGATGAGGCTGCGCACGGTGTCCATGGCGGCATTCGCGGCGGAGGCGGCGGAGGATGCGCCGCGGGCCTTGATGATGGCGGCGCCGCGTTGCTGGACGGTGGAGATGAACTCGCCCTTGAGCCACTCGACATCCGAAATCACGTCGGTCACGGGCTTGCCGTCGATTTTCGCGTTGGTGAAATCCGGATACTGGGTGGCGGAGTGGTTGCCCCAGATGCAGAGGTTGGTGATTTGGGAAACATGCACGCCGGCCTTGGCGGCGAGCTGGCTTTTCGCGCGGTTCTCGTCGAGGCGGGTCATCGCGAAGAAACGATCCTTCGGCACGCCGGCGGCGTTGTTCATGGCGATGAGGGCGTTGGTGTTGCAGGGGTTTCCGACGACCAGCACGCGCACGTCCTTGGCGGCGTTGCGGGCGATGGCCTGGCCCTGGCCGGTGAAGATCTTGCCGTTGATGCCGAGCAGGTCGCCGCGTTCCATTCCTGCCTTGCGCGGCACCGAGCCGACGAGGAAGGCCCAGTTGGTGCCCTTGAAGCCTTCATTGAGATCGGCGGTGCCTACCACTTCGTTGAGCAACGGGAAGGCGCAATCATCGAGCTCCATCATCACGCCCTGGAGGGCGGCCATGCCGGGTTCGATTTCGATCAGGCGGAGATTGACCGGTTGGTCGGGGCCGAAGACAAAGCCGGAGGCGATGCGGAAAAGAAGGGCATAGCCGATTTGGCCAGCCGCGCCGGTGACGGAGACGGTAATTGGTGGTTTCATAAGATTGTTGAGGGAGCGCGGGACGCTAGGGGACTCGCGCTGTCCGGTCAACTGACAAGCGAGTGATGCGAAATGCTGCGCGGGTTTTCTGAATTGGTGCGGCAGGCGATTCCGGAAATCCGGACTTCCCGCCACCGCGGCGAGGCGATTGAATCGCCGCATGATCGACATGCTGGTGCGCCTATATGATTTGCCGGAAAACGCCGCGCTGTATGGGGAGATCGCGGCGAAGGGGGTGACCCTGCGCCGCGCCCGGGCCTTTGAAAAACACACGGTGGCGGCTTTCGCGCGGGAACATTTTTCCGAAAAGTGGGTGAGCGAGGTGGAAGTGGCGCTGACCCGCCAGCCGATCACTTGTTTCATCGCCACGCGGGAGAAGCAAATTCTCGGATTCGCGTGTTTCGATACCACCCAGCGGGGATTTTTCGGGCCGACGGGAGTGCTGGAGGAAGCCCGCGGGCTGGGGCTGGGCAAGGCCCTGCTGATGAAGGCCCTGGAGGCCTTGCGCGAAAGCGGCTACGCCTACGCGATCATCGGCGGGGTGGGACCGGCGGAATTTTACACCAAAGCCTGCGGCGCGTTCGAAATCCCCGGCAGCGATCCGGGGACTTATGGGGACTTGCTGCCGTGATGCGCGCTCAGGGCAGTTTCCAGGAGCTGCGGAATCGTTCGTATTCGGCCTTGGGCAGCAGAACGTAAAGCGGGCGGCGCGCCGGGTCGATGCGGGCGATCAGTTCGCGGAGTTTCGCCTCGTCCATGGTGGTGCAGCCGGCGGTGGGCTTGCTGCCGCCGCCGCGCCAGATGTGGAAGAAGATCGATGAGCCATCGCCGGGAACCACCTTGGGCGGGGCGTTGTGGGCGATGAAGAGTTTTAGCGCGTGGGCCGGATCGGTCTGCTTCATCTGCTGCTTTTTCTCCCACGGCGATGAGGGATCGCGATCAAGGATCAGGTTGCGGTTGTAATGTTCGGAGGCGGGATCCTCGACCCATAGATCGCGCGGCGTGACCTGGCGGTAGAAAAGCCGCGGGTGCTTGCGGATGGTGGCCTGATAGCCCCATGCGCCGCCGATGGCGAAAACGCCGGCCGGTGAGCGCCAGTCGCCCTCTTTCTTGAGGGTCGCGCCGGGCGGCTGCGGGTGGAGGCCGGAGCCCCAGACGAGTCCGCTTTTGCCCAGCCGAGACTGCCAGGCTGCGCCGATCTGGGCCCAGCGACCTTCGGATTTTTCGTAATACCGCAGCGTCGCGGAAGTGCTGTTCCACGTTTCGGCAATGCCCACCAGGCACTGCGTGGAGCCGGCGGGAAGCTCGAACGCACAGGTAGGAAAAATCGCCGCCAGGGCCAGGGGAAGTTGGATGAAAGCTCTCAATTTGATCATGTTTCCGGTCGGAACGATGCCGCGCATCCCGCCGGGCGCAAGTGTTCCGTGAGCGGTGATCTTTGGAATCGGGGTTGCGGAGTGGGCAGCCATGGGTGAAAACTCCGGGCATGGCGCAGCCACGACGCTATCCCATCATCTTCAACCCGAAGGCGCGCGGCCAGAAGGGCGGGAGAGTGCTGCGCTTTCTGATGAAGCACGCGAACCGCTTTGCCCTCTATGCCACGGACCACGCCGGCGAGGCGCGTGATCTGGCGGCCGGTTTCGCCGCGCGCGGGGAGCCGGTGGTGATCGCCGCCGGAGGGGATGGCACGCTCAACGAGGTCGTCAGCGGCCTCGCCGGAAGCGCCACGGTGCTGGGGGTGCTGCCCGCCGGCACGATGAATGTTTTCGCCCGTGAAATGGGCATTCCATTCGATTCGCTGGAGCGCGCCTTCGTCGTGATCGAGGCCGGGCACATGCTCGACATCGATTTGTTCGAGGCCAACGGTGCGCCTTTCGTGCAGATGGCCGGAGTGGGCTTTGACGCGCGGGTGATCGAGGAGACCACCTGGGAGGCCAAGAAGATGCTGGGCCCTCTGGCCTATCTGCTCGCCGCAGTGAAAGTGCTCGGCGAGAAACCACCGACGATGGAGGTGGTCTGTGCCGACGGACGCCGCGAGGTGGGCTTCGCCGTGTTGGCCGGAAATGGCTCGCTTTACGGCGGGCAGTTCAAGTTTTTCCGCAATGCCGACAACCGCGACTCGAAACTCGACGTGCTCGTTTACAAGGAGGCTGGATATCGGCTGGTGCTCGATTCGCTCCGAGGACTCGCCCTGGGTGGCATCGATCTGTTGGAATCCACCAGTGCGTTCCAAACCGAGGCCTTCACCGTGCATGCCGACCGCGAGGTGCCGGTGGAGGTGGACGGGGAATGGCTCGGCCGATTTAAGGAAGTGCGCTTCAAGGAGACCGCCAGCCGCCTGCGGGTGATCGTGCCGGATGGGCCGCTTGCCGGTGGCTTCGCCGATTCCCTCCGGTCCCTGCTGCAATGGCCGCGACGGCAGCCAGAATTCCAATCCGCCCGCACTCTGTGAAACCCGCCGCGAAATCCGCCGTCCGGCGCTGGCTCAGATGGCTGTCACTCACCCTCCTGACGGCGCTGTGTGGTTTTCTGGCGATCATCGCCTATGCCAACGTCACCGCGGTGTGGGCCTCCCGCGGACGGATTTTCTCCGACGTCTCGGAACTTCCAGCCACCCGGGTGGGCCTCGTTTTCGGGACCACCGACCGTGTGAACGGCCGCGAAAACCTCTATTTCCGCTACCGCATCGATGCCGCCGTAAAAGTATGGCAAGCCGGAAAAATCGAGACCCTCATCGTTTCCGGGGATAACCGCAGCCGCTACTACAACGAACCCGAAAAAATGCGCCAGGCACTCGTGCAGCGCGGCATTCCCGCGGACCGCATCGTCTGCGACTATGCCGGTCTGCGCACGCTCGACTCGGTGGTGCGTTCCAAGGAGATTTTCGGCGCGGATTCGATCGTATTCATCAGCCAGCGCTTCCAGAACGAGCGCGCCATCTACCTCGCCAAGGCCCACGGCATCCAGGCCTACGGTTTCGATGCCCGGGACGTGCACACCCAGGCCGGTCTCAAAACCAAGTTCCGCGAGATCGGCGCGCGCGTCAAAATGTGGCTCGACGTGAATTTCCTCAATACCCGCCCCAAGCACCTCGGGGAAAAGGAAGCGCTGCCCGAGTGAGGTGCTTTCGGCGGTCTAAGCTCGCAGCAGCCAAGGGCGTTTCGCCGGGGTGATGTGGGGCGGTTTCAGATAGAGCGGCTGCGGGCGTCTCGCCGCAGGCCTCGGCCGGCACGTCCAGCCCGAGATCGCGGGCGGGCGGATTTCCCGCCTGCGACCGGGAAATGCCATTCGGAAAACTCCGGGCATGCGCGTCAAGTTGATGGGCCAAGGAGCGGCGAAACGCGTTCGCCGATGTCCATGAGCTGGCAATGAGATGAGCGGATGCGCCGGACATTGGCTTTCCATGGGCGTCGGCGGACACGTTCCGCCGCTCCGTGA
>JAUYNL010000054.1 GCA_030696085.1 Luteolibacter sp. | reverse complement strand
ATCCTCTCTCACACGACGAACAGCCAAAATCCTAATGTGTTCGCTTGTCCCATGATCCAGTTTTCTCCCATCAATCTTCGGCATGCGGAAGACAATGACAGAGTATTGACTTGTAGTCTATCCTAAAGACTTGTCAGTATGGCGCTCAAGGTCGCAGTGGCATGCCACCACTCCGATGCAGGCAATTCCCCTGGCCGCGTCAAGGGCAGGGAATCGTTTCAGGTTTCTTGCTTCGGAAAAATCAAGATTCATGTCGTGGGGGGCGGGAGGGGAGCGAAACGGAGATGAGAGGATGCGTGCTGGCGTGCTGAGGGGGAATCACGCGATCGCGTGATGTGAGGTCACGCGGCGAATGAATCATGACTGATATCATCGCGCCACACGCTCCGTCAAATGTGTTAGTCTGCGCATTTTTCGCATGATTAAATGACCAGCGCGTGTTCGCGCTTCACGCGAGTTCGCAGGCCAGCCGGATGGCGGAGATCATCGACGAGGGGTCTGCGAGACCTTTGCCGGCGATGGCGAAGGCCGTGCCGTGATCCGGACTGGTGCGGGGTTTGGGCAAACCGAGGGTCACATTGACGGCATTGTCGAAATCGAGCAGTTTCAGAGGAATGAGACCCTGATCGTGATACATGGCGATCACGGCGTGGAAATGTCCCTGGGCGGCGTCGCGGAAGATGGCATCTGGAACGGCGGGACCGGTGAAGGTGGCGGTCCCGGATTCGTTGAGGATGCGTGTGGCGGGCAGAATGATGCGGGTTTCCTCGTCTCCGAAAGCGCCGTTTTCACCTGCGTGGGGATTGAGTCCGGCGACGGCGATGCGGGGATGGCCGATTCCACGGCGCTTGAGAAATTCCGCGGTGAGCATGCCGATGCGGGTGATGCGACCGACGCTGAGCAGTGAGGGAACGGCGGCGAGTGATTCGTGGATGGTCGCAAGTCCGACGGTGAGGGTGTGACCTGTCAGCAGCATGCCGAAATCCTGAACGCCGAACGCGTGGGCGAAGTATTCGGTTTGGCCGGGAAACGGAAATCCCAGCGCCTGCAGTGCGTCTTTGGAAACCGGGCCGGTGACGACGGCATCCGCGCGGCCCTCCTTGAGGGCGGAGACGGCCAAATCCAAGGCGGCAAGTGCGGCGGCGGCCGATCGGGCATCCGGCTTTCCGGGGATTCCCGCGCTCCGGTCGCCGAGTATCTCGAACTTGAAACCGGGTGGCAGTTTTCCCGAGGCGAGCGCGAAATCCACCACCTCCGGGCCGATTCCGGCGGGGTCTCCCAGAGTGATTGCGATGCGTGGCATGCGCGTATGATCGTGGTTGGCGCGGCGAATTCCAAGGACGGAAAATCTCCTTGGCGATTTGGTTCACGATGGATAAAAAGCATTCCTAACGTGAAATTCCGTGGTGTTCATCGGTCCGTGCGGGCCCAGCGCTTTGATCGGTCTGCCGGAGATGCCCCGAGCATCGGGCGGGTCGCACGCGTGCCGGGCACGGGCATCCCCAAAGACATTCGGCGCAGGCGCAGGCGCGGCGAAAGAACAGGCGCTGAGGCCATGCAAGGCGGACAAGGCCGGAGGAAGATGATTCTGACTTGGTCGCTGTTATTGATGGCGGCGGCGATGGCCGTGCTGGGTGTTTTTTTGTGGTCCTGGCTGCAGCAGCGGATGAGCCATAAACCCTTGGCGGCGGATGAGGGTGCTTTGCAGATCGGACAGAGCCGGAATGTTTCGGAATACGAGTCTCCCGGCGAGCAGGAAGCCTTGGACATGGTGAAACATGCGGCGGCGGTCAGGGAGCCAGGCGAAGTGGCGCGCTATTTCCGCATGGGAGCGGCGACTCCCGACGAGGTGGTCGGATTTATCAAGGAGATGGAAGTGGTGGATGGGAAAATAACCGGTTTCCAGTGGCTCAGCAGCATGGATGCGAATGGGATGCTGATAGACGGTGTGCTGGTGAGCACCCTGATGGACGGTTCACCGCGCAACCGTCTGGCGTTGCTGACGCCGGATGAAAAGGGGGAGTGGAAGATCGATTTCGAGGCATTCGCCCGGACGGTGCGGCCCTCGTGGAAGGAGTTGATGGAAGAGCGGGGTGGCACGGGACTGGTGCGTGTGATCGTGGCGAAGGACAGTTATTACAACGGCCCGTTCAAGGACGAATCCGAATGGGTGAGTTATGGCATGGTGTCTCCGGATTCCGAGGTGATTTTGTTAGGTTATTGTCGGAAGGGGTCTCCGCAGGCGCGTGCGATGGAGCGGATCGTATCCGAAGAGAAGGGAGACACGCGGCGGCGTTTGAACCGGGCGACGCTGGAAGTTCGGCGGCCTGAGGGGGCGGAAGTCCGGCAGTTTGAAATCATCCGGGTTCTGGCAGAGGATTGGATCTTGTCCGGACAGCCGTTTGATCGGGTTGTGGAATGAGGGCGGTATTCTGCGGGCTTGCCGGATGGTGATTGATTTCCTTAGGTTTCCGCCATGACGAGTCTGTCTTGGAGAGTGCTGTTGATGGTGCCGGTGTGCGTGGTTTTGTCGCATTGTGGAAGCGCCTCGCTGGGATCTGGCAATCTGGGCGGGCCGACGGTGGAGGCTCGCAATGCGCGCATCGCTTCGGAGCCAAGCGGTGATTTTTACTACGGCAGGCGCTACTATGTGGAAAAGACCCGTTTTTGGGGTTATTTGCGGCAGCCGAGGCAGCCATGGAGCCGCGCGAAACTGGTGATCATGCGGGAGGATCGGAAACAAACGCCGGACCGCCTGCCCGAGAACGGCCCCGCAGGCGGGCGCTACGGGTTTGATAACAACTACGAATACCGCATCCGCGGCCACTACACGGGCAAGGAGGCGTATGATCCGAACAGCAACCAGTTTCTGCCGGAGTTCATGCTCACCGGCTACGATCTGCTCGAGCGGCAGCCGGGCTGGTTGTTCCGCCCGGATGACCGCTATGATCGCCTGCGCATCACGATGGTGCCGCGCTAGCAGCCTCAGGAATAGGAGGATTCCACGCGCTTCGCGACATCGCGATAGCCGTAATCGACCTCGTAGATCTGCTTGAAACAATCGAGTGCGGATGCCTTGTCGCCGATTTCATCGTGGATGAGGCCCTTTTCGTAGAGGACTTCCTTTTTGATGTTGTCCATGGCGTGAAGATCGGAGAGGGCGTCGGAGAGCTGTTTGATGGAAAGGTCGAACATGCCCTTGGCCTTGAAAGTGCGGCCCAGCAGGAGGAGTACCTTGGTGCGGATGTGGGGATTGCGGGTGGCCTGCTGGAGATGGGGGATTGCGGCGCTGTGATCGCCGGAATTATAAAGGGCGGTGCCGAGTTCGAAGCGCAACTGTGGGTCGGTCGGGTTTTGATCGACGCGGCGTTGGGCTTCCAGAACCTGCTCGGCAAGACGGTCCGCCCGGCGGGCTTCAAGGGCGGCCCTGAGTTCCTCGTTGCCTGGATCCGCGGCGACACCGGCTTCGAGTTCCTTCAAGTCCGCGGCGATGGCGCGATCCTTCATGACGGAGGCCTTGGTGGCGAGGGCGACGTCTCCGGCGCTCAGCGTGTGGGCCCAGGTGTAGAAGGTTTCGGCATTGTGCCAGTCCTCAAGCTGTTCGTAGATGCCGGCGAGGTCCTTGACGGTGGCGAGATGGTTGGGATCGGCGTTGTATTTCTCGATGATTTTGTCGCGACGTTCGAGAAGCTGCTCGGCGGTGAGGCCGGTGCGTGTGGCTTTTTCGAGTTCTTCCACTTGGGCGGAATCCCGCATCAGCGAGCGCATGTCCGCGTTTTCATCCCACTTTTGTTTTTGCATGGAGGCCCGTGCGGAGGCGTCCTTGGAACCCTTGATCGCGATGCCGTCGGTGGGGTGGTGCTTGATGATATCGTTATAAACCTCGGACGCGAGCAGGGGCTGTTCGCGGGCGATGTAGAAGGTGGCGAGTTTGTGGAGCAGTTTGGCGTTCTCCGGGTTGCCCTGGCGGACGGTTTCCAGGGCGAAGGCGGCAGTTTCGAAGAGTTCGAGTTTCAGGCACAGATCGAAGAGCAACTCGTTCGCCTGATCGTTGTGAGGGTCTTTTTCGAGTTCCTTTTCAACGAGGGGCAGAGTGCCTTCGGGATCCTTTTTTGCGGCGTTTTGAAGTTTCATCACGCCCATGCCACCGGTTTGGAGGCCGAAAAGTCCGCCTTTCTTTTTGGTATTGCCGCTGAGCTGGAGTTCGCATTTGCGGAGTAGTTTGCGACCATCGAGAAAGCCCGGGCTTTCCTTCAGAACTCCTTGGAGAAGCGTGATGGCGTAATCAAGATTGGAGGCCTGCACGGCCGTGAGGGCTTTGAGCCAGAGCGGTTTGAGGTTGGAGGGAAGTTCTTGTTCGGTGATCTCAGGCATGACTGTGAAACTTGGTGGGATTTTTGTGGGCTGGCCGGGTGATGGCGGTCACGGGCGGAAACTTGAAGCGTGGGTGGCGGCTTGGCAAGCGTCGGTGATGCGGAAAAGCGGTGATTGCGCATCTCCCGCTTTTTGGGATTGATGGAGCAGTGGCGATGCGCTAACGAAACGCCGCGGCCGGAGTGTTTTCCGCCGCGAGACTCATCCCCAGCCATCATGCCTCCACGCCCGCAGAATAAAGGCCGACGTCCTTCCAGCAGCCGCAACCGCAACCGATACGGTCCACCCAAGCGTTCGACCAAGGATGAGGAGGAGAAGGCCGTAGAGGTGGATGGTGAGATTTCCTCGGTGCTGGCAGGCACGATGTTCCGGGTGAGGCTTGAAAGCGGCCACGAGGTGCTGGCGCACATTTCCGGCAAGATGCGCAAGCGTTTCATCCGCCTGGTGGTGGGTGACAAGGTCAAGATGGAGATGTCTCCGTATGACCTGACCAAGGCGCGGATTGTTTTCCGGATGAGCTGAGGTGCGGCGGGTCAGTCCAGGTTCGCGCCGGTTTCCGCGGCATCGAGGGCGGCGACGGATTGGGTGCTGCGCCGCTCGATGACGATTTCCCCGAGCAGATCGCTCTGGCGCACGACGAATTGATTGAGTTTCATCAATTCGAGCAGCGCGAGGAAGGTGACGATAACTTCCGCCTTGGTAGTGGCGGATTGGAAGAGTTGTTCGAAACGCCGGGCTTCGCCGGGTTGGAACTGCTGCATGAGCAGTTCAATCTTGTCCGAGACGGTGAAGCGGTCGTCGATGATATCGCCGAAATCGTGAGATTCCTCGAAGCGTTTCAAGACGTTCTGAAAGGCGCGGATGAGATCGAAGATGGAAATCTCGGCGAGCGCGGGGGTTTCCGCGGCCGGCGCGTCGGCGGCGTCCGGTTGGTGGGCGAAGCGGCCCTCCTGTTCGAGCTCGCGCAGGGAGAGGAATCCTGCGGCGTCCTTGAATTTCTTGTATTCGATGAGCTGGCGGATGAGTTCCCAGCGTGGATCGTCCTCTTCCGCGTCCTCTTCGGGCGGTTGGTCCACGCGCGGGAGCAGGGTGCGGCTTTTCAGATACATCAGGTTGGCGGCCATGACGATGAACTCGGAGGCGAGGTCGATGTTGAGCAACTTGAAGGTGTTGATGTAATCGAGATACTGGCGGGTGATGCGCTCGATGGAGATCGAATGGATATCCACCTCGTCCTTTTTGATGAGGTAGAGCAGGAGATCGAGCGGGCCTTCGAAGATTTCGAGGCGGACTTTGTAGTCGTTGGCTTCCACGGGTTGGGTCCTAGGGGATGGGGGCGGCGGGAGCGAGGCAATTTTGCCTCGCCATTGTCGGGATGGGCTGGCTTTACTTCCGCCGCCGCGAGGCGATCCGAATCATGGAATCCGAGCAATCTCAAAATTTCAACGAGCGGCTGAGCCAATGGGTGTCGAACCAGGGGTTTTGGTTTCAGGTGCGCTATTCGATGTCTGGCAGCGGGATGAAGGGGCGGGCGATGTTCCATTTGTTGCGGATGGCCTTCCGCTTGCTGGTATTTCTGTTGGTGGTGGCGGTGGCTGGCTGGATTTATCTGATGAAACGCTCGGATTCCGAGCGCTTCACACGGGAATTCCAGGCCGGCTTACAGTCGGCGCTATCGGCCTCGGATTTGGAAGTCAAAGCGCTGCAACACATGCAGGGTCAGCTTGAGATTGGACGGCTGGCCGCGCAAGGCGGCACCGAGACGTTTTTTGATGCGCTGGAGGCCAGGAACATCTGCTGCAAGATGGGCTTGTTAGATGGCTTGGTGGGCAAGTGGCAGCCGGGTATCATCAACATCGCGCGTCTGGAGGCGGAATTGCGGGCCGGGACCGACGATGCCGAGTCCGCCTCAAAGCTGGCGGAAGCGGTGTTCAGGAAACCGCGGGGAATCGAGGCGAATTCCTTCGAGGTGGCCGATATTTCATTGCGTTGGGGGTATACCGAGCGGACGCAGGGTTCGATCGAATCGAGCACGCTCAAGATGCAACGCACCGGGACTGGCTGGCGGATGAGCTTCAAGGGCGGGACTTTCGAGCAGAACTGGTTGCGCAAGTTTGAGATCGTGGATCTGGTGGTGCGGTGCGAGAGCGGGGGTTTGGTATTCGAGCGGGCGGAGTTGAGGCGGGGCAAGGGCACGGTTGAGTTTCCGGGCCTGCGCCTGACGGGCGGCGAGCGACCGGAGGTGGATGGAATCGTCAAGATCCGCAGCGTCGATGTGGATGGAATCGTTCCACCGGCCCTGCGGAGTTTTGTGGAAGGAAGCATTTCAGGCGATTTCAAGGTCGCTGGATCCACCAACAGCTCGGACGGCATTGGATTTGACGGACAGGTCGTGATGGATGGTGAGGATGTGCTGACGCTGCGTGATCGGGTACACCTGCTGAAGGCGCTCTCGGTGGTGGATTATTCGAGAAACTACCACCGGGTGGATTTTAGAGAGGGTTCATTCCAGTTGCGGACGCAACAGGGAGGTCTGCATCTCTCCGAAATCAATCTGAAGGCGGAGGATTTGCTGACGATGGTGGGCGAGATCAGTGTCCGCCTGCCGACCCAGCAGGAGATCGACGCGGCGGTGGCGAGAGGCGCGGGTGTGGAGAGTTCGCCTTTGTTTGCCAGTGATGATGAGACGGCTCAGAATGGGGAAATACCATCCAAAGATTCGGATTTTACACTGAAACGGGCTGCTCAGGAGGCGCGCCGCATCAAGGAGGGAGCCCAATCCCTTGAGTCCTTGTCTTTGTTCGACAGGCTTGGCATGAGTATCGAAATGCGCCGCATGCAGACCCAGGCGTCGGAGCGCATGTCGAGGATGCTGCGCTACGAAGGGGAGGTCCGGATCACGCTTCCCGGAGATGCTTTCGAGCGTGCGCCGAGGCTTCAGGAGCTCTACCCGGTGGATGCCGCCAGTGGCAGGGTTGGCATGAGGGTTCCGATCAATGGCTATCTCTACGAACTCACGCTCAGGCAGGCCGAGGACGTCTATCAGCAGGGACAGCGCTA
Source organism: Luteolibacter sp. (assembly GCA_030696085.1). Lineage (GTDB taxonomy): Bacteria > Verrucomicrobiota > Verrucomicrobiia > Verrucomicrobiales > Akkermansiaceae > Luteolibacter. The sequence goes on along the minus strand of JAUYNL010000054.1, from coordinate 9,367 downwards.
AGATCAGCCGACGGTGTCGAGACCCAGGCTGTGGAAAATCTCGCGCGTGGCGTGACTTTTGTTGAGGGTGTAGAAGTGGATGCCGTCCACGCCCTCGTTGAGGAGTCCGGCGCATTGTTCGGCGGCGTAGTGAATGCCGACGCGTTCCACGGCTTCCGGGCTGGAGTGGGCGCGGTTCAGGGCGCGGACCAGCTTCGCGGGATAGCGGGCACCGGCGGCCAGCTCTGCCATGCGCTTCATCCCCTGCAGCGAGGTGACGGGCATGAGGCCGGCGAGAACCGGCACCTCGATGCCTGCCAACCGGCAGCGATCCCGAAAATCCAGGAAATCATGGTTATCGAAAAACAACTGGGTGCAAATGTAATCCGCGCCTGCGTCCACCTTGGCCTTGAGAAAATCGAGTTCGGTCACTCGGTTGGGTGTCGCTGGGTGGCCCTCGGGGAATCCCGCCACGCCGATGCCGAAGCCGCGCGGGTCGGGATGAGCACCGGTTTCATTGAACTCGCGGATGAAGCGCACCAGATCGGAAGCGTGGCGGAAATCGCCCTGGCTCCAGTCATAATCCGGTTGATCGCGAGGCGGGTCGCCGCGCAGTGCGAGGATGTTGGCGACGCCGGCCGCGGCATAGCGTTCCAGGATGCCGCGCACCTCGGCGGCGCTGTGTCCCACACAAGTGAGGTGCGGCACGGGAGGGATGGTGGTGGCCTGCTTGATGCGCACTACCAGATCGTGGGTCATTTCACGGGTGGTTCCGCCCGCTCCGTAAGTGACGGAGACGAAGGAGGGCCGCAGCTCCTCAAGCTCGCGGATGGTCTGATAGAGATCCTCCCAGGCCGAGACACCTCGCGGGGGGAAGAACTCGAACGAGAGCGAAGGCATGGAGCCGCTGAGAATGTCCTGGATGTGCATGGCGGGTGGTGGTGATGATCGGGCTATGGCGGCGGTGAAAATCGAAACTTTCCCGCGGCTCCGGAGTTTTTATTCAAGCCCGTCCTGCGGAGCGGGGCTAAACAAGCTGCAATCTCCAATGAAAACAACCCCAGTTTGCCTAATTGTCGCGGGCCTCATGGCCCCCATGGTGGCTCCCGCCCAATCTCCCGACGGGCCCAGGCCACATCTGGAACGGGATGGTCCCAACAAGCGGGACCCGCAGCGGCCTTTCGTGGAGGCTTGGAAGCAAGCCGACAAGGATGGCGACGGGTTCCTTTCCAAGGAGGAGTTTGAAGCCATGCCACGCATCGCGAGTTTGCCGGAGGAGAAGCGCCCGCGAGTCTTCAAGCGTCTGGATAAAAACAACGACGGCAGACTCGGGCGAGTTGAACTGAGCCGGATGGGCCTGCCTCACGACGGACAAGGCCCGCCGATGCAACGGCTATGGGAGCTGGATCTGGACAAGAGCGGCGGCGTGAGTTTCGACGAGTTCAAGACCGGCGAATTCTATCAAAAACTGCCACCAGAACGGCAGGAGGATATTTTTCGAAAGCTGGACACGAATCGCGACGGCATGCTTTCTCCAAAGGACAAGCCGCAACCGCCGTTCAAGCATGAGGGCGGGAAGCCACCACCTCCCCGGCGGCCCAAGGAGCCCGGAGGCAAGCATCAAGGGCCGCACAACGATTCGAAACGCATATTCCAGCAACTCGATAAGAATGGCGATGGCTGCCTGTCGTTTGATGAATTCCGGGTGGGCCCACGTGTCGATGATCTTTCCGAGGACGAGCGGGAAGACCACTTCGAGGGGATGAACAATAACCATGATCAGAAGCTGACGCCCGACGAGCCTGCCCCGCCTTCCATCAGGGAACGGGGACCCAAAAAAGGGGAGATGCGCCCGGAGGAAGGACGTCCGTCCGCCCCTGAGCCCGATCGTTGATGCTTCACGGAATGGGGGGGCTCCAAGCTCTGCGGAGCCTGGAGCTTCCGGAATGAATCAAGGGGCCGCAGCGACGGTCTCCGCCTTGATTTCAGTGGCCAGCACCTCCTCGCGGAGGTCTCCACCTTTGCGGCGACTCCACCACAGCACGACCGGTGCGGCGACGAAGATCGAGGAGTAGGTGCCCACCACCAGGCCGATGAGAATCATCACCGAGAAATCGCGCAGGGAGGATCCACCGAAGAGCGAGAGGATGGCCACCGTGATGATGGTGGTCGAGGAGGTCAGCACCGTCCGCGACAGGGTGATGTTGATGGCCTCGTTCATGATGGCCTTGATGGATCCGGTGCGGATCAGGAGGGATTCCCGGATGCGGTCGAAAATGACGATGGTATCGTTGATCGAGTAACCGGCGATGGTCAGGATGGCACCCACATGAATGAGTGATAACTCGCCACCCAGCAGCACCACGATGCCGATGGAGATGATCACATCGTGGAGAATGGCGATGAACCCGCCGAGCGCGAAGGCGAACTCGAAGCGCACCGTGATGTAGATCAGGATGCCGATGAGTCCCATGGCGAGTGCGATGAGCGAGTCCCGCAGGAACGTTCCACCGATCAGGGCGGAGACCTCCTCCTTGCTGCTATCGATCACATAGTCATGGCCGCCATCCTGGTTGCTTGTGGCTTCCAGTTCGCCGAGGGCCGGAACCGCTTCGCGGAGTTTGGTGGTGATGGCCGCCGCGTCACGGCTGTCACAGCGGATGGTGAGGAGTGTGCCTGAAACCGGGTTGCCTTGTTCCTGAGGATAGGCGGCTTTCGAGAGGGTGAGTGTTTTCAGTGCCTTTTCCACATCCTCAAGCGGAACCTTCACGTCCTTGCCAAGCTGGAACTGGACGAGTGTGCCTCCGGTGAAGTCGATGCCGAAGGCCTTCTCCTTGCGGATGCCGAAGGCGGAGAAGGAGAGCAGCACGAGCAACAGCGAGGCGATGGCACAGGCGCGGCGTTTGCCAAGGAAATCGAAGTTCGTCGCCTTGAACAGGTTGAAAAAGGAAAGTTTCTTGAGCAGGTTCAAATCGATGCCCCAGCGGAACAAAACGCGGGTCACCAGGAGGGCGGAGAACATCGAGGCCACGATGCCGATGGTGAGGGTGACGGCGAAGCCCTTGATGGTGCCGCTGCCCATCCAGAACAGGATGATGGCGGTGATGAGCGAGGTGATGTTCGAGTCGAAAATCGCGCTGAATGCTTTTTCGTAGGAGGCTGCGATGGCGTTCTTGAGGGATTTTCCGCCCGCCATTTCCTCGCGGAGGCGCTCATAGATCAGCACGTTGGCATCCACCGCCATGCCGATGGTCAGGATCATGCCGGCGATGCCGGGGAGCGAGAAGGTGAAGCCGAACATCGCCATCACGCCGAACAGGATGATGCCGTTCACGGCGAGTCCGAAAAGCGCCACGATCCCGGCCAAACGATAGTAGAACAGGACGAACACGCAGGTGATGGACAGGCCGATGATGCCGGCCCAGATGCCTTGCTGGACGACGGCGGCACCGAGGGTGGGCGAAACGGTGCGTTCCTCATCGACGACCAGCGGGTTTTCCAGCGGGTTCATCAGGGAGTTCGCGAGGCTCTGGACTTCGCCCGGTTCACGCAGGCCTTCGATGATGAATTGTTTGCCCAGCGGCACCTGGTTGACCACCGGGGCGCTGATGACCTCGCCGTCCAGCACGATGGCGATGCGGTCCTGCTGCGGGCGCATGTTCTTGGTGAGGGCGATCATTTTGTCGGTGCCGTCACCGTTGAGGGTGATCGACACGGCGTCCGCCTGCTGCGGGGAGGGCACGGCATTGGCGATGTCCGAACCACCGAGCGCCATGCGGCGATTGAGAAGGATCGGGCGTTTGTATTCATTGCCGTCCTCGTCCTTGCCTTTCAGCGTGTAAGCACGGTAGCCGGGAACGATTTCATCACCATCCTGCACGCGCTGGGCCAGCGACTTGCCATCGGGTGAGGATTCGTCGTTGCGCGGGCTGACTTCACGAAGCTCCAGCTTCGCCACTTTTTCCAAGGTTGAGCGGACGTTGGCGGATTCCTCGGGTTCGACCCCGGGCATTTGCACGAGAATGCCATCGTTGCCTTGGCGGGCGATCAGCGGATCGCTGGTGCCCATGCTGTTGAGGCGCTTTTCGATCACGAGGATCGCTTGTTCGACCTGTTCCTTGGTGATGGGCATCTTGACGCCGTCATCGCCCTCGCGCTCCTGGATGCGCAGCGAAAACGAAGATCCGCCGATGATGTCGATGCCGCCTTTGAGACGCTCCCTGAGGGGCGTGGCGGCGAGGATGCAAAGGGCGCAGACGCCGAAAAGCAGCACGGTGCCGACATTGCGTTTCCGCCGCTCGATCTCGGTCGCGAAGTACCAGAAGAACAGGATCATCAGGATCAGTCCGGTCACGAATACGGTGAGCGGATCTTCGAGAAACGAGGTGATGGAGAGCATGGCGGGTGTGGGAGTGGAATAGGTGGGGAAAACAGATGAAAGCTATTTGGCGTCTTTATTGGTGGAAACCGGGAGCTCCCTGATTGGCATCTTGGTTCCCGACTCGTCTTCAAGGCCGACGATCCGCGCGAAAAACGAAGTTTCCGATGACGGCGGATTCGCGAGCGCCGTGGAGGAGACGGAAACGAGGCCCAGCATGCTTAGGGCAATGCACTTCCGTTGGTGGACGAAAGCCATGGAGCATCTGGGAAAGCGGATCATGAGATCGGAGCGGAACTGACGGGATCAATGCGGGGAAGCGCGTTACTTCGCGGCGGTTTCCTTTTTGTGGACGTTGGCGATGGCCATCTTGTCGAATTCAATCATGGTGCCCTCGGCGACTTTGACGACCACGGTGGATTCCTTGACGTTATGGACGATGCCGTGGATTCCGGCGCTGGTGACGACCTTGTCGCCGGCTTGCAGGGCGGCAATGCGGGCGGCTTGTTCCTTGCGCTGGCGCTGCTGCGGGCGGATGAGCAGGAAGTAGAACATCACGACCATCAGGCCCATCATCACGAAGGGGCTGCCGAGCAGGCCGCCGGGTGACGGAGCGGTTTCAGCGAGCGGGATGGTGGAGAGCAGGGAGTGAATGGTGGTCATGAATTTTGATTCTGGGTATAGCGCCGGATGAAGGAATCCTTGTATTCGGAAAAATTTCCCCCTGCGATGGACTCCCGCGCACCGGCGACGAGGCGCAGGTAGAAATGCAAATTGTGGAAGGAAAGCAACCGCAAAGCGAGGATTTCCCCGGCGCGGAACAGGTGGCGGAGGTAGGCGCGCGAGAATCCGGCCACATGCGGGTGGGCCGTCTCGCAGATTGGTCGCGGATCTTTGGAGTGGATCAGGTTCTTGATGTGCAGCGGTCCATCGAGCGTGAAGGCCACGCCGTGGCGGGCGACGCGGGTGGGCATCACGCAATCGAACAGGTCCACGCCGCGGGCGATCATTTCGAGAATCTGCGGCGGCGTGCCCAGGCCCATGGCGTAGCGCGGCTTGTCCTGCGGCAGAAACGGCACCGCGTTCTCGATGGCGCGGAACATTTCATGTTCGGGTTCTCCGACCGAAACTCCGCCGATCGCGTAGCCGTCGAAGCCCAGATCGACCAATTCGCGGGCAGATTGTTCGCGCAGTCCGGCATACACCGAGCCCTGGACGATGCCGAAATGGAGTTGGCGGCCATTTCCGGAGCGCGGTTCGTTTGCGGTGACCCAGTCTTTGCAACGCCTCGCCCAGCGGGTGGTCAGTGCGAGGGATTTGGCGGCGTAAGCCTCATCGCAGGGGTAGGGCGGGCACTCATCGAAGAGCATGGCGATGTCCGAGCCGAGCGCGGCCTGGATCTCCATGCTCAGCTCCGGGGTGAGCAGCATTTTCGAGCCGTCGAGGTGGTTTTGGAACTTCACACCCTCCTCGGTGATTTTGCGCAGCTTGGCGAGCGACCAGACCTGGAAGCCCCCGGAATCAGTGAGGAAAGGCTTCTGCCAGGTGGTGAAACCATGCAGGCCGCCGAGATCGCGGATCAGCTCGTGGCCCGGGCGCAGCCAGAGGTGGTAGGTATTGCCGAGGATGATCTGGGCCCCGAGTTCCTCGAGCTCGGCCGGATGGAGGGTCTTGACGGAACCCTGGGTGCCTACCGGCATGAAAATCGGAGTTTCCACCGTGCCGTGGGGTAAAACCAGGCGGCCGCGGCGGGCGGAAGTCGAGGGATCGGTGGCGAGAACGGAAAAAGTCACGGAAGCGGCCTGCGGCATAGGCCGGAAATTTCCACCGGCCAAGCCAAAACGCGGTCGCACTTCTGGAAGAAATCTGGAGATTTTACAGAAACTTTCCCAAAATGGCGGCGTTTTTGTCCGGGTCCATGGAAATATTTTCGAATAAATTTCCGCTGGCGAATCTCAGACGGGCGGGTAATCTCCCCAACCGTTGCATCAACACCAACCAAACATACCAACCACAATGAAACTATTCCTCAGCGCCCTGTGCGCCTCGTTCATGATCGCCCCGCTCTCCTTCGCCGAAGGCTGTGAGAAGGGTAAATGCGACAAGGAGAAAGAAGAAGGCACCATCCTCGCCGCATGCAGCAAGTGCGACTGTGAAAAGTGCAAGGACGACAAATGCGCCGAGTGCGACAAGTGCGAGAAACCCAAGGAAAAGAGCGAACTCGCCGATTGCGGCAAATGCAAGGACGGCGACAAGGACAAGGACAAGGAGAAGGAAGAGGGTGCCCTGCTCGCCGGCAAGTGCAAGAAAGGCGGCGACTGCGACAAGGAGAAGGAAGAAGAAGGCACGCTCGCCTGATTTTTCATCCGCCTTCGATATCAGAAATTCAAAAAGTCGCCGGATCTCTTCCGGCGGCTTTTTCATTGTGCCAGTGCCGGAGAGATCTGGAGCCTGGATTCATTCCTTCACCCTCATGCGGATGAAGCGCGTGCCGTGACTGCCCACCGGATCGGGATCGACGATGCGGACCCGCTCGCTGGTTTCATCCACCGAATGAAGGATTTCCACCAGCCCGCGGGTGTCGGTTTGCCAGTGGCTCAGGTTGCTTGAAACCTCCAGCAGGAAACCCAGTTCGCTGATCTTGCGGCGCGTCCACTCAAAGCCCTGGTGTTTCTGTCCGTCGATTTGGAGCTCGATGGAGCGCGGCAGGCGATCACCGGGTGCTTCGCCGGGTGCGATGCCGCAGGCGAATTCCATCAGCACGCCCACGCCGTTGCCATCGGGGTCCGCGCCGGGATTGCTGACATCGTAAAGGAACCAGTCAGGGTCCGGATAGAGCGAACGCAGGTAACGTTGATAGAGCGTCGGCAGGCGGAAGTAGGCGTAGCCATCCGACCATGCGCCGCTGGCAAAGCGGGTGTCGCGCGCGCGGATCCGCCAGAACCAGCGACCGGATGGAAGCGTCGCGGTGCCGGGCAGCTTATCGAGCTGGACGGAGGCGAGGAAACCCGGTCCGTAGGTTGATGACGCCACGGTGATGCCGCTGGTATCGACCTCCGGAGATCCGAAGGTGTGGTCGTCGTCGATCTGGATCTGATAGTCGAGAACTTGGTCTCCGAGGTCGGGATCCAACGACTGGAACCAGACCAGCAAGCCGTTTCCATCGATGAGCAGGGAGTCGTTGGAGGGGCCGGCGATGAGCACGGCCAGCGGCGCGTTGTTGAACTCGTTGATGTTGAAAACGACCGCGTCGCTCCATGGGCCGGTGTTTGTCCCGTCGGAAGCGCGGGCACGCCACCAATACGGCGCGTGGTCAGGCAGATCGACATCCACCTGCCACGAGGTGGTCGTGACGCCGGAGGCCACCGCCGGAACCTGCGCCACCAACCCGGTGAGCGCGGCATCGGCATAGACCTCGAACTGGTGGGTGAGGGCGTCGCTCTGATAGTCGATCGCGTTGACCACCGTGAGTGTGGGCCGGACGATCTCCACGGTTTCGTTTACAAACGGAGATAGCAGGGTGGGCGCGCCGGGAGCAGCTTCGCCGATGCCTATGTTATCGAGGAAAATGTCGCAGGCGGGCTGCGCACCGCTGCTGCTGCCCGTGGCGAAGCGGATGCGGATTTTCTGGCCTTTCCAGGTGGCGAGCGAGGCTTGTTCCTTGATCCACGTGGCGGAGTTGAAACCGGCATTCCGGCTCAAGGCGGCGATGTCGGCCCATGTCGATCCGCCGTTGATGGAAACCTGGACGCGGAACCACGCATAACTCGGCAAAGTGCCGCGGATGAAGTAGGTGAGCGTGGGAGCATCGGATGTGCTTAGATCGAGCTCGCGGGCCAGCACGAGATGGTTCGGCGTGTCGGGAGGGTTGCGGCGGTCCGGGGTGTCCTGCGCGGCGGTGGCTCCCGCGTAGGGAGAATCCGGGACGCCGCTCCATGCGCATGCCAGCCAATTGCCGGTGCCGGCTTCGAAGCCGTCGGAAATCGGATAGACGGACTCGACCGTGCGGTCGGAAACGCTGAGGTCGTCAATCGTCCAGCCATCTGCGGTCTGGCCATCGGTGCCGCGGCGGAAGCGGATGAAGACGCGGGTCTGGCCTTTCCACGGAGAGAGGTCGATTTCCTGCATCCGCCAGGTGTCGCGGGTTTCGGTAACACCTCCCACGATCGTCCATGTGCTGTTGTTGATGGAGACTTCGACACGGCCCCACGAATTGCCGGCGAAGTCGTGGCGGTCCCAGTAACGAAGGACCGGCCAGTTGGTGGTCGCCAGATTGATGGCGAATGCGGCATGGTTGTCCGTGCTGGCGGGATAATCGCCGGGAGAATCGACAAGCGCCGCGCCGCCATCGCGGCCCACACCATTCTGAAGCTGCCACTGGCCGCTGAAGGTCCAACCCGGAACGACTTCCTCGAAGTCGTCGGTTAGAGGAAGTGGAATGCCGAGCGTGGTGGCGGAGACGATTTCCGACGGGCTGTAGGCATCCCGCGTATCGACTACATAAACGCGGTAGTAATATTGGATCCGCGCGTCGAGGTCGGTGTCGGTGTAGGAGGAAACCGCCGGATCGGTGATCGTCGCAACCAGATCGGACGCGTTGGAAACGGTGGCCGCGGTGGAGCGGAAAACCTCATAGCGCAGGAATGTCGGCAGCGCGGTGGGTGTCCAGTTGACGGTGATTTCAGTGACATCCACATCGCTGACCGGAAGCATCGCCACCGCTTCGGGCATTTCCGCGAGGGTGAGCTTGTCGATGGAGATGTCGGTGGCCGGAGCCTCGTAGTTGCAGGTGACCGCGAAGCGCAGCCGCACGGTCTGGGCGGCGGTCTTGCTGACATCGTAGAGGCTGGCCTGGCTGCGCTCCCAAGCGCCGTTGCTGTTGAAGCCGGCGTTGTGCCTGACGGCGGTGATTTCCGGCCAGGTGCTGCCGCCATCGGTGGAGTAAGACAGGCGTTGGTAGCCGCCCCCACCCACTGATCCGCGCACCCAATAGCTGAGCTGCACGTTCGA